>NYXK01000067.1 GCA_002685535.1 Deltaproteobacteria bacterium | reverse complement strand
TTCTGTGTCAGTAAATTATACCAGGGGTACTATTCTACAAATTGATTGAATGAATTCAAGGGCAGCAAGATTGGGTCTGACACAGCAAAGATGACAGGGGGACGCAACTTTCAAAATTTTGACATGATTGATAGAGGAATTAAGCGGAAACCAAAAAATGCGCATGAAATAGTCGAGTCGACAAAGCGACAAATTCCGGCTTTTGTGTTATTGAAACAATGCACAAATCAGCATTGTCTGGCAGTGGCCTTATTAATTGATAATGAAATCAATGCGCATATTAAATGCTGGATTATTGTTATAAGCAGCACTGTTCGGCATCATAAAAAATGAGAAAGAATAATTAAAGTCTGTATTTTCTCCAATTTTATGATTAAATCCCATCCAGGGTTCAACGAACACACCACCTTCATCTGTAACTATAGTCCCATCATACGATTTTCCACCAGCACCACCAGCAGATAAGCCCCAATCCATGTATATGTCGTCAAAGATGACAAAATCATAACCAGCTGTCATTCCACCTAGTGACATAGTGCCAGTTTCGGTTGGGCCACCAGTTTGACCTGTCATCCCATAACCGCCAATAAAAAACTTTTCTGTGTTGTACACTACAAAACGCCACCCGTAAAAGAACGGAAGCATGAGTCCATTCTTCAAAATAACACCAGTTTTGGATTTCTTAAAGTATGAATCGGCATAAACATATTCGCCTGCCAAATTTGTCTTAGAAGTTTCATCTGTCGGTAAAACTTCTTGAGTTTGAGCTGAAACCTGGACAGAAAAAAAGATAGATATGATTAATATTATAATGTTTTTCATGTTCAATTCCTTTTTCTGTTCTGTTTGATCTTGGAGACTCTCCTGCCCTGTCCCGCGTGAAAGTCTATGGACTTTATAAAAGTAATGCAAGTTTATTATTCTCTAAATCAAAGTATATTATATTATTTTCAAGTTAAAGTACAGTATATTAACAATTTTTCCAAACAGATTATCATTATTTTTTTTTAAGCGAACTCTTAAAAACGTTCATACTATCAATTTTCAGACAATTTGCTTTAGACGTGCAGTCATACTTTTTCATTAGTTAACACCGTTTTGCGGATCCGCAATTACAAAATCTACCTCTTTTAAGCGTATTGTTTTTCCGCAGTCACTGATTGCCATCGACCGCCTAACATTTTGTTATTATACTATAATTTAATGTAATATTTTGCTGTATGCGCTGTATAACAAATATATATCAGCATAAACTACTCTGCTATTTTACTAAAGTTGCAATAGTGAAGCCTAAATGAAATTTATCATTAAATAATTTTAAGTTAGGCTGGGTCTCAAAACAACTCTTCACGAAGTTGTTCAAGACGTACCCTCACTTGATTATTATCCGGCTCAAGCCTCAGAGATTCTTCCCATGCGGATTCTGCCAGTTCAAGTTCTCCCAGCTGATAATAGATTATACCAAGATTCCACCAGGCAACTGTGTACATCGGATATTTTTGAGTAAGACTTTCCAAAAAACTGCGGGCCTCCTGCCGTTTTCCAAGTTTGATAAGAACCGCACCAAGCCTCAGTAGTGCCTTGTGGTGCTCCGGCTTAAGATGAAGCACCTCACGATACAAAGATTCAGCTTTTTCGTGGTGTTTTAATTTCTCGTGAGCATAGCCCAAATATAGATTTATCTCAACATGTCTGGGGAATTTCTTTCTCAGTTTAGCAAGTAGTGAGAATGCGGTCTGTGGATCCTGCTGGGCCAATTTCAACTGTGCCAACGACAGCAAGGGCTCTGGAAGAGACGGTTCAAGGACTGATGCATCTTCAAATGCTTGACGTGCTTCTGACCAGCGCTGGGCTTTGTAACTCTCTTTTCCGGATCGCATCAATTGTTCAAAATTCGATTCATTTTGAGAAATTGAAGCAACTAGCCACGGCTCTAAATCTTTAATAAGTACGTGATAAGGCTGCCAGCCGTCGGCACTCGGCTCAGCAACAAAAGGATAAAGCTGGAGTCCTTTTTTAATATATGAGGCACCTGCTTGAGGGGTTTTCCCAATAGTAAGACCATAAAGGATTAAAGCCAAACCGTTTCCAGGATTTATCTTGTTGGCAATGTTTGCCTGCTGTTTAGCAAATAATGGTTCTTTACGAAGGTAGTGTAAAAGGGAGAGTAAGCTGTGGTGTGCAACATTTCCAGGATGCGCTTTCATAGCCGCCAAAATATCTGTTTCAGCGGAATTCAAAGAAGGAACGTGGGCAGGCCGCATCACGCTGCTTTCGATAATGAGTAAAACCGCTCTGTAAAATCGGATTGACGCCGCCAGAGAAGGGTAACTCAAGATAAGTGCCTCCAACTCACCTTTATGTTCTTCCCAGGCAGAAGAATTGGTTGGCGGAACAGTTTTGAGCCTCCACCGATAAAAACTCCGAACACCTTCCCATGTGTAGTCTAAAGGAAAATATGTAAGATCACTGAATAATTTATCTCCTTTCTTCAGATCCTGCAGGAGAGAGTCAATCAGTTTGTCCGGAGTGATCCAGGAATGAATGTTTTGTCTTTTTTGAAATGATTCCTTTTCTCCAAAACTGTAGATACTCCATTTGACAGAAAGTTGGTTGAGGACTTTCTGTATGGACAATTTAAGAAGTTTATCTGGTTTTAGTTGTGATATTGCTGAATTTATCAATTCAGCAGAANTTGACTCCGGCAGATCGGCGTTTCGTAAACGCTGATTCCAGCGGCGCATTGAATCCGGAGAAATGACCGAAAATCGATCCGCAAGTTGTAACTGCAGGGAAATCTCTTCCTGAAGAAAAAGTCCCAACCAATTCAGTCCCTTTGAGGGATAGTGNATTTCTACAGAAAGGACTCCTACTGTNGGGCGTGCCTGAAGTGGTGGAGGTGGAAAAAGTCCACCGAAAAACAAGCTGATAAATAACAAGAGAAGTGATTTGCGAAGAAGCTGAATTAACATATTCTTCGCAAATGGATGTGCAGGCAATAAAACTGTGTAGAAAAAACTAGAGGATCCGGAATACGGACTCCGCGTCATGCGTAATGCTGAGTAGATTCTGGGGCTTCTGTGAATGACTCCGGACTGGTTCCAAANACGGAACCTTCAGTTTCATCAACATCCGCTGAAATTTCTTCTACATTTTCATCTTCATCTGCAGCAGCATCCTCATCGGCTTCTTCTTCTTCAGCTGCGACATCCTCAACTTCTTCTTCCTCGACTTTCTGAATTGACGCTTCTACTTCTGCTTCAATCTCAACAGATTCTCCATCTTCCAGCTGCTCAAATTTTTCAATCAAAGCAGACAGCCTATCTTCCCAGTCAACATAGCGGTTTTCCAACTCCTCGTTTTGTTCTTTCAGTTCAGTAATTTCCATACGTGACAATTCGATGGTTTCAATNGCTGCGTTGATTTTTCCTTCCAGCTGTTTCAGTAAATCGTTTGACATNTTAAATTTCCTTCAATAAATGGTTGACGCAATTTTCTCCCGGAATTCGTGGCCCGGATCCCTGGTAAAACTTTCAGCACNTCCTTAAAATGCAAGAGCCGTACATTTTAGTAAACACTGTCAAAAAGGGACAATATTGTCTACAGGATAATACTGATTGTTTTGTATTTCACAGCTTATAATTATCTATTAAATCAGTCTTCAATAAATATATTATTTAAAAAATTTCATTAAAAAACTATTTTATAATCAGGAATTTTTTCAGGCGGAAACCTTTTGCAGGTCAGTCCTTTTCTTGTTAATTTTCTGTTCAGTCACAGGCAGCCTTTCAAGTATNCGCGTAGAAATTTGTTCCGGACTCAACTCCGCTGCCTGCCGTTGTTCTTCCGGAGAACCTTGTGCAATAAAACGATCCGGTACTCCAATCTGTAAAGTTGGCACGCAAATTCCTTTCTCACTCAGAGTTTCCAGTACGCCACTNCCGAAACCTCCATGTATTGTATTTTCCTCCAGACTGACAAGCATTTTTACTTTTCCGCCAAACCGGACAATCACTTTTTCATCAAGAGGTTTGACAAATCTGGCATTGATAACGGCTGTCGAAAATCCTTTTGCCTCGAGAACATCCGCCACATCTTCTGCAGTATCCACCATCGATCCCACTGCAAACAAGGCTACATCTTGGCCTTTACGCAAAATATGTGCTTTGCCAAATTCAATTTGTGGACTCTTATTTTCATCTAGCTCAGCAGTATTACCTCTTGGGTAACGTATTGCTAATGGNCCGTTTTCGTAGTTGCAGGCAAGTTCCATCATGCCTCGTAATTCCGCACCGTTTCGCGGAACCATGATTGTCATGTTCGGAATCATCCGCAAATAAGTCAGGTCATATAAACCATGATGTGTNGGACCATCCGCCCCTACAAATCCTGCACGGTCAAGCATAAAACGTACAGGCAGTTTTTGAATCGCGACGTCGTGAATAATGTGATCCAATGCACGCTGCAGGAATGTTGAATAAATTGCAACAAAAGGTTTATTTCCAGTGGTGGCAAGTCCCGCTGAACATGTCACGGCATGTCCTTCCGCAATTCCTACATCAAGCACACGATCCGGATATTTCGGTTGAAGTTTAACAATTCCAGTTCCGCTCAGCATGGCGGCAGTCAAAACCAAAACCTTTTCATCCCGCTCCATTAATTCTCCAAGTTTGTCACCAAAAACCTGGGAAAAACTTATTGTATTTCCGGTTGATTTTTTCTTGATAAATNTACCATCAACCGGTTCAAAAGGGGTGACTCCATGATATTTGTAGGAATCTTCTTCAGCAAAAGCATAACCTTTGCCTTTCTGAGTGATTGCATGAATCACGATTGGTCCGTCCAGATCTTTTACATGATCTATTAAATCCAGCAGATCCGGCAGGTTGTGNCCATCAACTGTTCCAAAATAACGCCAGCCTAATTGTTCAAAAAGCATACTTGGCGGAGAAAAAAAGCTCTTTGCAGAATCGTGTAATTTCTGTAAAGTAGNTTTCAGACCAAGTCGTTCTGAGAANGGCGCTTTATCCGCGAATTCCAGAGTTTCCTCACGNAAACTGTTGTAAAATCTGGAAGAGGCAAAGCGTGTCAGCAATTTTGAAATTGCACCAACATTTGGATCAATGCTAATTCCGTTATCATTGTAGATAACCAGCATATTCTTATCGAGTGAACCGTTATGATTCAGAGCTTCAAAGGCTAACCCTCCGGTCATTGCGCCATCACCGATAACAGCAATTACGCGGTGTTTTTTTTGCTGAAGGTCACGTCCGATAGCCATTCCGAGGGCTGCGGAAATTGAGGTGGAAGCATGCCCTGCGCCAAAATGGTCATAGCTGCTTTCATCACGAGAGAGGAATTTCTTGATACCGCCGGATTTACCCAGCGAATCAAAATTTTCATTGCGGTCAGTAAGAATTTTATAAGGGTAAGCCTGGTGACCAACGTCCCAGACGATTCGGTCNGAGCTAAAATCAAAATTCTTTAGCAGAGCAACTGTGATTTCAACNGTGCCCAGTGAAGAAGCCAGGTGGCCGCCTCGTTGACTGGTAACCTCAATAATTCTCTGNCGGCATTCTGCTGCCAGTTGTGTCAACTCTTTTAAATTTAAGTTTTGTATCTCTTTAGGTTGTGAGATACTAGCCAATATTGATTTCATACTTTGATGCTGGAATCCCCCTTTTGCTTCAGGGGATATTAATTAAAAGTGCTTGTAACGCTTCTACTCTATACTCCGTTCAAACGCTATACTTGAACCGAAATGTTTGTTAGCATGAAGAAAATTAAATTATTAACTNAGCACATTATATCTTGGAGATGTTCTTATGTCCACTAATACACTTGAACAATTAAAACATGCCCAATCCTCTTTACAGGCAGAGAGGAAACCGGTTTCTCAAATTCANGGTGCTCTGAAACAAGCAAAAGATATAACTCAGTTTGTTCATCTTGCTCTGGGCAAAGAAAACCGNTGGATTTTTCAAGCAGGTGAACCCGAGTGCATTGTCTCCATGCTGGCGGATATAAACCGGACCAACAAAGAGCTGTATGAAAAATGCCGCAGTCCGGAACATTTCAACAGAGAGGCTGATCGTTTTTTGAAAATGAAAAATCAAATACAGCGTCAGTCAGATTGTATCCATCTCAGTCTGGATCAGGGATTTTACGGTACAGAACCACTTGGATTCTCCCCAGGAAAAGCCATCGAATTATCGCTGAAAAGGATCAAAAGCATCCGTGACGGTCTCCAACAGGGGAAATGGGTATCTTTGCCGATAGACACGGCCGTTGATGATGCAGCAAAAACTGAAGTTGAGAAACTCTATTCCGCCGTCGTACCACTAGCCGGAACCCTCCTGAATAATAAAAATGTCAGCAGTTTTGATCCCCCAATGACTATNGAAGAGGTTCAAGCAGTTTATAAGTTTTTCCAAAGCGTAAGCCGCATACAGGACTTGGAAAAACAGGCTCTGAAAACTGCTCTTAAGAAAAAATCTGCAGCGCAAACTTCCACACCGGATGAACTTCTGGAAAAACTTTCAGGTTTTGAACGAAATCTGAAAAGTGTAAAACTTTCGTCCTCAAAAAATGTTCCGGATTGGGAACTGGAACTGGACCAAATCTCACGAACAGACNTGCTGCTGCGTATGTATCTGCTGCGTATCCCTTTTGAACCACTTGGNTTTTTCCANAAACATTTGGAAANACTTAGAGAACAAAAAGAAAGTGNAGGCATTGAAAAAAGCATCGCTGAGTTCCACGATAATGCTACACGGGAGTTGGAGCATCTACAACTTTTTATTGAGACATTTGGCAGTGTTGAAGAAACTTTAAGAGAGGTAACCGGTATTCTGCAAAACCTTTCCATCTCCTTTGGCAAAATCTATCACAATGCTTCTTCACAAACCATCACCAGCACTTTCCTCTTTAAAGTCCTGGGTTTGATCAAAGGTATGCTGGAAAAAGGCGGGCGCGTTGCTGACTCAAAGACGCAGAAACTTAATCAATTGCAGCAAAACGTAAAAGATGTTGAGCTGTTTGACGCTCCAATAACTGAAGGGATGCTATATGCGCTTGATNTACTGGAAGAAGGTAAAAATGAGATGCTGCAGTATTGTGAACAAATAAAAGGTTTCGTGGAAACACTTTCGAATGCNGCAGATTGGAACTCAAGGAAAACTTATAATTATCTGCAGAAAGCNTATGATGAAAATGCTGGTTTAACTTCNGCAGCAATGGTTTTNGGCAGTGTCACCCAAACATGTGTTTTGCTGAAAAGTTCNATCAANGAAGTCGAATCNATGTGGCTTGAACTGGGNAAACTGCGCNAACAAAAGCTTGACTCAACGACTTTGTACGAGCAGACAATTGCTCTGCTTGAACGTGATTCCNCATTTTCAGNGGAAAATCTGCAGAAAAGTACAGAACAAGTTGAGGAACTGAATTGGATTCTTGATGAAATATTCGGACAGGGCGCTAAGGAGGAACAGCGTTTTGTTGAAGAACTAAGTTCAGAGTTAAAACCAGTTGGAGCCAGAATTCAAGCTCAGAAAATAAAAGCTGCTGCCCAGAAAGAAGAACTTGCAAGTGAAGTTAACAAAACAGCACCGGCAGCACCTGTACAGAGGAGATCCACGTCGCGTAAATCAGCGAAAGCCAGCAAATCCGAGCCATTTTCTTCAGGCGGGAAAAAATCTCTTTATGATCCTTTTCCTCCTTTTGAAATGACAGCCTTGAAAGAAGCCTGCAAAACAATGACTTCATCAGAGGGGAAAATGATCTATCAGGTGTTGACAAATACCCACACTTTTTTCACCTTGTTGAACAAAATGGAAAATTCCTTNAAACCNGGGGCTGGTCTTGAAAACGAACTCCAACAGGATTTATCCAAAAGCAAAACAACACACGAGTTCCTGAATAATTTTGCGAGATTGAAATTTTTNCCACACGGTTATTACAATAACAACAATGCACCTTTTGACTACAACGAAGAAAAGCATCGATTCGAAGCACCAGAAGGTATAGAAAGGCAACTTAAACTCAGCGCCAGTTCGACAGGAACACCCTTGGAAGTTTACCGACGTTTGATCAGGGTACTGCTCGGTTTTGATGAACCAAAAACACTCAGTACAATCATGCCTNAGCAAATATTGTCCATACTTGAGGAGGATTTTATGCTCAAATCTGAAGATANGAGAACNGTTGAGGAGGGTCTGCAAAAAACATGATCAATTGTTTNATCTGGAACATTTCATGATATCAGCAGAATCTGNATGCCCCTTCACTTTCCCACAATTTCTTCAAAATTCCTTCACATTCTTCTGCTAGTCTAATTCTCATTAACATTAATCAGGCTTAAAATTCAACCTCGAACTACTCAGAATGAGTCGATTTCATGACCTCAAACAAGAACTTATTTTTTCGCCTCGGCAGAAGCGCAGTCACTTTGGTCAGCATTTCGTTGGTAGTTTTCATGGCAGTCACGCCGACCGCAATCAGTCGCGCATCTTCAGATGCTTTGCGCCTTCCGCTTGAANACGTAGGTGCGGACNTTGTCGTACAGCTTTCCGGAGACATTCCAAAAAAGCTGGAAGGACTCGTTTTCCCACATCCCACAGCACAGCTTCCCGCAGATGCGGTGGAGAAAATCCGTAAACTCCCAGGAGTCATCCGGACCACCGGCGCAGTATTTTTGTGGGACTTGTCTCCAAAACTTTCCAGTCCTTATTAGGAGTTGACTCCAAAGGTACATCGGGAATACCCAGTTTAAATTCGCAATTNATTTCAGGCAGNCCGCTCTATCCGGAATCTTTGNGGTGGAAGCATTAGTCGATGGTAATTCTGCTGAATAAAATAAAATATAGGTCTTTGATTACATAGAATTGCATGGACAGAGCTAATTTTCCTTTGAATTTAGATCCCGTTCTCTAGATAACAGCACCACTTGCTACGGNAATTATCTGCGTTATATTGGGTTGGTAACTAGCCGGACAACGGCTTAAGGGTACAGCCTGTGGAAAAATACGTTTCTAACCGGCATTCTTTCGGATCAATTCATTTAAGTTGACTGTCTTTGCTGCCACTGCGGTTGAAATAACTGATCGAGGTTTGTTGTTTTTCCAACTCTGACTGGCAGCTAACGCAAAGGCGGACTCCTGACACAGCTTTGCGCCTTGCTTCCGGGATCAAGGATTCGCATTCTTCACAATGAATNAAGCTTTCCCCTTCAGTCAAACGACTTCTTGCCAACTCAACCGCATCTGCTATAGTAGCATCAATTTGCTCCTGTACTGCTCCTTCACGAGCCCATCCAACTGCCATTCTTTCCCTCAATAGTAACCATGATATTTTACGCTAAAACCAGGATATTTCCAAAATCTAGTTTTGTTTTATGTGAATCAACCTTTGTCTTAAGTCACAATCTATTATTGAAACGTAGCTTATCAAAACATCTGAGCTCATTTAAATATATTTATCTATACTCATAACTTCAATAATAGCAGAAAACTCAAAAACATCCTGACCGAATACTAAGACCATTACAGAGTCCTACAAGAGTGCATTTCAAATTTTATCTCCATTTCCACCTGGAATTTTGTTGTTCCTGCTAAAACTCTCAAGAAGTTCAACAGACTTTTTTCCGTACACTACAACCCTTAAAACTTGATGTCAATACATTTTCATGCAAATACAATGCTTTTATTAACTGATAAATTCAATATAGTACTGTGCAAATCCACTACCGTTCTGATACATTTATTCCAGTGCGAATGAGGAGGAAACATACAGGTTAGAAGCAGGTTCAAACTCTTTT
Organism: Deltaproteobacteria bacterium; assembly: GCA_002685535.1. Lineage (GTDB taxonomy): Bacteria > SAR324 > SAR324 > SAR324 > NAC60-12 > Arctic96AD-7. The sequence goes on along the minus strand of NYXK01000067.1, from coordinate 6,334 downwards.
TCGACTCCGCTCAATATCCACCCTCAATCGGCTACTTTAATTTAAGCTAAAGTCTAAGTCCCTGTTACTTCATAGCTTACTATCCTCCCTCTAGAGTTAACTCATATTTTTAGAGAACATATTTTATTAGGGTCAGAGTAATTTTATATTTACATTCAACAGCATTTTCTTCTGCAAATATATTTATTATAACGATGTAATTGTTGAAAGTTGTTGAGAGTCGAATCTGACTCAGTTANAATACGGTTCATAAAGACAAACCATTCTAGCCGATCAAAATTTAAATGCCGGAACTACCAGAAGTCGAAACAGTTGTTAGAGAATTACGCGAAGGAATCTGNGGAGATNCAATTTCATCAGTTGAAATATTTCGCAAAAATCCGATCGTGCAGGGAGACCTGGACGCGTTTCAGGAAAAATTATGCGGAATGAGCTTTCTGGATGTTACACGCAGAGCCAAGTTTTTAATTTTTCATCTACAGCCGGAAAGATATTTAATTGCTCATTTACGCATGACTGGCAAATTCATAGTCAGTGATCCTCTTGCGGAACCTTCGAAATATAATCGAGTCTGGTTTCACTTAAAAAGCGGCCGGCTGATGATTTTTGATGATATTCGCTGCTTTGGAACCTTGGAGGTATATGACAAGCTGGCNGATTCAAAGTCATTACTCAAACTGGGAATCGAGCCGCTTTCTGTGGAGATGAAACCNAAATTTTTCATCAAACGAATGGCNTCTTCCAAACGTGAAATTAAAACTGTACTGTTGGATCAAAAGATCGTTGTAGGACTCGGCAACATTTATGTCTCAGAGATTTTGTTCCGCTCGCGAATTCATCCTCAACGCGCTGCCGGAAAGCTTCTTAAAAAAGACTGGACNAAAATCATTAAGTACACTCAAAATATTCTCGAAGAAGCTATCAAGAATAACGGGACCACAATTTCCGATTTCCGCAGAGTTGATGACAAAACTGGAGCGTTCCAGCAATTTCTCCAGGTCTATGGTAATAATAATAAGGCATGTCCGGAATGCAATGTACCAATTCAGCGCATAGTTCAGCAGCAGAGAAGCACATTTTTTTGTCCAGAATGCCAAAAGTGATTAAGTAAATTTTATGAAGANAATTATTATAAAAATATTTCTACTGTTTTGGATTTGTTCTTTTTCAGNGNCTTTATGGGCTAANCCTCAACACATAATCCTGACTGCTTCACAAGCTACAGGTTCATATATATTTGCAAATGAGTTGTCGAGACTTTTGTCTTCATCCCGGAAAACCAATAAGTCGGAACTTGTGATACGCGCGGATGTTTCTGCGGGAAACCGTTTGACACAACTTTCAAATAACAGGGTTTCTCTGGCAATCATTGACGCAAAAACCGCACATGAACAGTTAAAAAAACATCCCGGACTGCATGTTTTGTCTGTTCTATGGAANAATTGGCTTTATGTTCTGGGCACAGTTCCGGGACCGTTTCTTTCACTCGAAAGTACACAGACTTTGCTGGTGCATGATAATTCGCTCTACTTTGCGCAAGTCTGGAAAAAGTTGGCGCCACAAAGCGAAATAACCTGGTTCAACGGCAGCAGTATTCCGGATTTCACAGATGGTTTTTCTGAAGAAGTCCTGGCTGTTACAGGTCCAGTTCCTTTGCGGGAAATCAATAACTGGCTTGAGCAATTTGCGGGTATCCGTCTTTTAGCATTGGACCAGCAACTGATACGCTCTTTGCGTTTAAATTTCCCTTGGCTAATGCCACATAAACTTCCTGNCAATTCATTNTCATATCAAGCTGAAGCATTGACAGGTATNNTATGGAATCCNGTTTTAGTCGTGCGTGGAGATTTTNCGGAAAAACTCGCGACAACTTTACTGAGCCTTATGTTTTCACAAAAAGAGACTCTCAATCCTCAATTCCTTTTTAAAAATATAGTCCGCACGGACAACATTGCTTATCGGAAAGTTTACCCCTATCATGCTGCGGCAAAAAAAATGTTTCGCTTTAAATGAAAATGGAGTTTGAACATATTTCTGTCTTAGCGGAAGAAGTCGTCGATTTTGCACCGCAAACAACTCAAACAATTTTGGACTGTACCCTCGGTGGCGGAGGACACAGCAGAAGGTTGCTGGAAAAATTTCCGGAAGCAAATTTATATGGTATTGATCGTGATGCAAAAGCATTAAACGCCACATCAGACTGCCTCAAGAACTACAAAGAACAAATACTTCTGGAGCAAGCCTCTTTTTCGGAATTACCTGAGCGTTTTGCGAATTGGGGTGTACCTCAGTTTGATTATATTTTGGCTGATATAGGCCTTTCTTCTGAACAGCTTGCACGTCCAAAACGCGGTTTCTCGTTTATGCATGAAGGTCCACTGGACATGCGCATGGACCCGGATCGTCAACACCTCACTGCTGCAGACCTGGTTAATAAATCCAGTGAACACGAATTGCTTAAAATATTACGCGCTTATGGTGAGGAACGTTTTGCCCGTAAAATAGTCAGTACCATCCTCGCTGAACGTGAGAAAAAACTATTTGAAACGACTAAGGAATTAGCCGACATGGTGAGTGACGTCATACCACGACGTTTCCAAAAGCCAGGATTTAATCCTGCGACTCTGACTTTTCAAGCACTTAGAATCGCGGTCAATGATGAATTAAATGAACTTGGAGCTTTATTGAAAGAGGCTCCGTCACTTTTTAAACAAGATGGACGCCTGGCCATCATCTCATTCCATTCACTGGAAGACCGAATGGTCAAACACCAATTCCGTAAATGGGAAAATCCCTGTGTTTGTCCAACTAATTTGCCTTACTGCATTTGCGGCGAGAAACCCTTGGGACGGGTTCTCACAAGACGTCCGGTAAACGCTTCTGCAAAAGAAGCAGCCGAAAATCCACGGAGCCGCAGTGCTCATTTACGTGTCTTTTCCTTTTCCGAAATTACCTCATGATTGAAATCCGCTGGAATGCTGACTGGGACGGTTTAACAAATCAAAAACAGCTCGAGGAAATTTTAAAAGTATTTCTGAAAAACCTGTTTAAAAATGAACGTGGACTTTCGCTTTACCTCACCAATGATGCGGAAATCCAAAAACTGAATCAGCAATTCCGCGGTAAAGACAGTCCTACGGATATCCTTTCCTGGCCATATTCCGAAGACGAACTGGATTTAGATTTTCCGAATGTTGAGGACACAGATGAAGTTGAATTGGCAGGAGATTTGGTGGTTTCTGTGGAACGTGTCCGGAAGCAGGCAGAGGAAAACGACTGGAATTTTGAAACAGAACTCATTCGACTTTTGGCACATGGCTGCGCTCACCTCGCCGGATGGGATCACGAAGGTAACGCAAAGGAAGCTAAGGAAATGCTGGAACTTGAGATTGAATTATTAAAAAAAGTCGGCTTGTTGAATATCTATTGAGTCTTTTTGGGGTTCCTTTGCAAAAAACACAAACTGCTTTCAAATTCTTTAAGCACGAATGAAATGCAACTGTAGAAATTCTTTCCGGAATTCAATCACTGCGGACTTCAATTTGTCCGGATTTTCCTTTTGGACTAACACACGGCAGAAAAAGTCAGCTACTGTTTCCATATTTTCCGGATGCATTCCCCAGCGTGTAATTTCCTGGGTTCCCAGACGCATCGCGTTGAAATCCCCGGGAACCCGCGGTAAAGGCAAACCAATACCACTGGTGAGGAGATTAGCTTTTTCAAGAAGCTTTGCGGCTGTGTCTCCACCACCGTAAGCTCCGGCTGGAACAGCAACATGCTGTGAATTCGTAAAACCTTTTCCGGAAACCTGAAAAACTTCACATCCTCCTGAATGCAGAAATGCCGCGAGCGCCTTGGCGTTTGCAATACACATTTTTGCGTATTCCTGCCCGTGTGTCAGCAAATCCAAAACCGCTATTACCATCGCCGCAGCCCGGCTGAGATCAAAATTTGCGGTAAGTCCGGGAAAAGCAATTTTATCTAAACGCTCCGCCAATTCTGCTGAATTGCTCAAAATCATTCCGGAAGGCGGACCACCAAAACTTTTATAAGTCGAGCCGGTCATCAAATCCGCACCTTCTTTGAGAGGTTGCTGAAATTCACCCCCCGCAATCAAGCCACCCATATGTGCCGCGTCGTATAAAACGAATGCCCCAACTTCATCTGCAACCTTCCGGACTTCACCCAACGAATACGGGAACAAACACATACTGCCTGCAACAATTATCAGCTTCGGTCGCACCTTTTTCGCTTCAATCATTAAAGCTTCCGGATCAACATCCATGTTTGCAGAATCAAAAGGTACATCATGAATCTCGAGCCCATACAGTCCTGCCGCGCCCTCAGCATGATGCGTCACATGTCCGGCAGCCGAATCTGAAAAAGCCATGATTTTGTCGCCTGGTTTGGTGGTTGCCATGTACGCATAGAGGTTTGCGATCGAACCACTTGGCACTCTGTACTCAACATATTTTGCGTCAAATAATTTCCTCATCAGCGACATTAACATGATTTCCAACTGATCAGCATGCTCCATACCTTTATTATACTTCGCTCCGGGATAACCTAAACTTGCTCTGTTGCCAATACTGGATGAAAGCATCTTGGCCGCTTTTGGATTAATCACATTTGTTCCGGCATAAAGTACAATGCTTTGCTGATCCATCAACTGTTCGTGCGCATCAACCAGCGCAAAGGCTTTTGACTCAAGTACATCAAAAGACATTTGCTGATACTTCGTTGCATACTGTTGAATAAAATGCTCCGCATCTTCTGGAACCCAATCTCGGAAATTATTGTATTTGTTCATTTTATTTTTTTGCATCACTCATGAAACATAAAAATCAAAATTAGTCGCTTATTTGCAGCCTCTTAATATCGGAGTATCAAATTTATGCCGAAAAATGTCAAGGTAGTGTACTTGAAACAATTTAGAAATTGTTTAAGGTAGTTCTGTAGTGATCATCGCTTTGTAAGAATTTGTCGCTAGACCAAACAATGCGACTACTTTTCAACTAAAAAACAACTTTCGGATGAATGGTTTTGAATTGTGAAGTCTTCACGGTTATGGTGGAATGGTGAGGGCGGAAAGATTACTTTTATCTAATTTAGAACTAATCATAAGTGAAGAAATACGTGTCAACAACAACGACTAGATTATCCCCAAAAAAACCTCCATGGCTGAAAGTCCCATTTCCTGGAGGAGAGCGTTATTCGTGGATCAAAAAACGTGCTGCGAATCTTAACCTGAGTACAGTTTGTGAAGAGGCAAATTGTCCTAACATCGGCGAGTGCTGGAATGGCGGCACTGCGACTTTCATGCTGATGGGCGATACATGTACGCGTGGCTGTAGATTTTGTTCAGTTAAATCTGCAAAAAATCCAGGAGCACTCGATGCCGAAGAACCGAAGAAACTCGCCGAAACGGTTAACAATCTGGCTTTAAAATATGTAGTTTTGACAACTGTTGACCGTGACGATCTTCCTGACCAGGGTGCCTCGCACATTGCACGCTGCATCCGTTCTACTCAACGTGCCTGTCCGGAAATGCTGATTGAGATGCTGATGCCGGATTTTCAGGGAAAAATAGAATTAGTTCAACAAGTAATAAACGCGCGACCCGCGGTTTTGGCGCATAACCTGGAAACTGTCCGGAGCCTGACCGACAGAGTCCGGGACTCCCGTGCGAGCTATGATCAATCGCTGGATGTGTTACGTTACCTCAAGCAACAATGTCCGGATGGCTACACCAAATCTTCATTGATGCTCGGAGTTGGTGAAAGCCGTACAGAAACTTTGCAGGCCATGAAAGATTTACGTGATGTAGGCGTAGATTTTCTCACTATCGGCCAATATCTACAGCCCTCCAAAAAACATTTAAAAGTCGAAAAATTCATGCATCCAGATGAATTTGATGAATTGGCTCTGCAGGGTGACAAAATGGGATTTGAGTATGTCGCATCCGGACCTCTTGTCCGCAGCTCATATAAAGCCGCTGAATTTTACATAGAACGAAAAATTCGGGTAAACGCATGATTTTATCAGACAAACTCACTTTGTCTCCAATCCGGCAAATTTCTGGTGAAGTCATTTTGCCTGGTTCAAAAAGTCTCTCCAACAGAATCCTGCTCCTAAGCATGCTGGCTGAAGGGCAGACCGAGATTCAAAATTTGCTCGATAGCGACGACATCCGGAGGATGGTGGAAGCACTGGAAAAACTTGGAATTGAGTTCGAAGAAAACCGTGTTGAAAACCGCATTTCTGTTTCCGGAACTGGAGGGATAATTCCGGTGTCAGAGGCGACTTTGATGCTGGGAAATGCAGGAACCGCAAT
>NYXK01000066.1 GCA_002685535.1 Deltaproteobacteria bacterium | reverse complement strand
AAAGGCTAGTTTGATTAATTAATTATTTTTTCGGGAAGCAATGATTTTAAAAACAAACGGAGAACGCCTCTGGGACTCTCTGATGGAAATGGCAACAATCGGCCCCGGAGAACGCGGCGGGAGCCGCCGACTTGCACTAACAGACGCTGACATCGAGGGACGCAACCTCTTCCGGAAGTGGGCAGATGAGGCAGGCTGTACTTTTCGCCTGGACACAATGGGAAATCTATTCGCCCGCAGAAATGGGAAAAATTCGGAAGCACCCCCGGTATTGGCCGGAAGTCATCTCGACACTCAACCTTCAGGCGGAAGATTTGACGGAATTCTTGGAGTTTTAGGTGCACTTGAAGTTGTACGCTCCCTCAATGATCATCGTGTTGAAACAGATTCACCGGTAGAAATCGCGGTCTGGACAAACGAAGAAGGTGCACGTTTCCCTCCGGCGATGATGGGTTCCGGAGTTTTTGCGGGAATCTTTGAACAGGCTGATATTTACACACATCAAGATCCAGAAGGAATCACAGTTGAGGACGAACTACGGCGTACTAAACAACTGGGGGAATCCCCATGTAAATTATTTCAAATTAGGGCATACTATGAACTGCATATCGAGCAGGGACCGGTGTTGGAAGCAGAGAATACAAGTATTGGCGTTGTCACAGGTGGACAAGGTTCTTACTGGACACATATCACCCTGCAGGGGCAAGGTTCGCATGCCGGAACAACTCCGATGAATTACCGCAGAGATCCTATCATGGGTGCTGCCAGAATAATCAGCGGAATGCGTGACATCGTGCTCAAACAGCCTGGAGCAGTTGGTACAGTTGGACGGCTGGAAACAACTCCGGCCTCGATCAATTCTATTCCGGGAAAAGTCTTTTTCACCGTTGATAACAGGCATCCGGATGAAGAAATACTTGCAAACATAAATCAAGATTTGATGAAACTGGTCAACTCGGTTTGCGCAGAAGAAGGGCTGGAAAATGAGTTCACAAATATCTGGAAAGCCCCGACCTTAAATTTTCATGACGAATGTATTTCAAAAGTCAGGAATGCTGCTGAATCCCTTGGTTACACTCACCGAGACATCGTTTCCGGTGCAGGACACGATGCCTGTCAGATCAACCGCATTGCTCCTACAGGCATGATTTTTATTCCCTGCGAAAATGGTCTCAGTCACGACGAGGCGGAAAATACCACGCCTGAACAAGTTGCAGCTGGTGCGGATGTACTGCTCAATGCGATTCTCGCAAGTGCAGGCAACTAATAGTCAAAAATATGTCACTAAATAAACTTGAAACACTTGAAGTCTCCGGAACCCCTGAAGATATCGGCTTTGCAGTAGGGAAAAATATGGCTGACTCAATCCGTGAAACTGTGCTTCCACTGGCAGAATTTCAACAATCTCAGCGAAACTGGAAAGGCAGCAGCTATTTAAAAAAGCTGGATGAAGCAGCACGCAACGTCTTTCCTACATACGTTTTAGAACTGGAAGGAATGGCGCAAGGAGCGCAGGTGGATTATGAAAGTCTGTTGATTTGGAACTGCCGTGGAGATCTGCCACTTCTGGCTGGCGCAAATCCTGAATCCGCGGAACATGCTCCGGAAGGCTGCACAACCCTCCTTTATCCGTCCGCAGAAGATGCGGATGCTCTAATCGCACATAACGAAGACGGCCCCCCTGAATTAGACGGACATTGCCGATGGCTCACGGTCACACAGGCAAACGGCACTAAATTTTCAACTTTTCATTATCCCGGAATGCTGCCCGGGCACACCTTTTCCGTGAATTCACACGGTCTGGTGCAGACTATCAATAATATCCGGGTTGATGACCTGCAATCCGGAATTCCCCGTCATTTCATTTGCCGCGCCATCTTGGATTGCAACACTTTGGAAGAAGCGCTTGTCCATCTTCAGCGCCCGGATAGAGCCGGCGGATTTCACCATTCCCTGGGTCAACCTTCCGGAAATAATTTACTCTCCGTAGAAGCACCGGCCAGTGCTTGCGTAGTCAAAAAGATCAGCCGCCCCGCTTCGCATGCTAATCATTTGCTGGACGAAAAGTTTTCCGGACTATCTCAAACTATTACGGATTCCTCCGCCTTTCGTCAAAGCATGTCTGAAAAATTGATTTCGGAATCAACTTCTCCTGATCCTAAATCCATCCTCTTTCATCAGCCCTCTCAAGGTCTTTCGATTTTCCGCCGTCCCAAAGACGGTGCCGATGATTATGCATTCACACTCGCAACAGGAATTTCCCGAATTTCCACCAGCGGAGTTAAGTGGCAGATTCATCTCAACAAAAACGAATTGCCCGCACTTGCAAATTAAACTTGATTCACTAGGTGAACATAGTTTAACAATACAGAAGGATTCCTGAAAAATAACTTTTTGTCATCCCAGAATTGATCCGGAATCCAGATTCACAAAAGGTTTGGTTACAAGCTTTTAAGCGGTTCCACCCGGATTCCGAGTCGACACTACGTTTTGCCCTGAATGACAATGGAGGTTAATAAATAACTTCTCTATTTTTTAAGTCATGCAAAAAGAATTTCTATTGTCGATTTTATATTTTTGCCAGTTAATCAAGCGTTGACATTCTGAAAATCTTTTATTGATTCCTCTCTGAGAAGTTGATAGTATTCACGAGGACTTAGGGAAGGCTTTACATTTGTTCTCAGGAGAGTTAGCTTAAATTGTGGATTTCAGACTTTTTAGGAAACAATCAGAACTGATCAATTATTAAATCCGGAAGAGAAATTGAACACCCCTAAAACCGCCCTGTTGGTGGAAGATCTGCATAAGTATTTTGGAGCTGACGAAGTTCTCAAAGGCATTTCTCTGGAAGCACATGAAGGTGATGTAATCGCCTTGCTGGGAGCAAGCGGATCCGGGAAGAGTACTTTTTTACGCTGCCTCAATCTGCTGGAAACTCCCACCAGCGGGAAGGTTTATGTGGGCGGTGAATTGATACGCATGAAAAAGGATCGCTACGGAGAAACTATTCCTGAAGACATCAAACAGGTAGAACGTCTCCGAACACGTTTGGGAATGGTTTTTCAGCAGTTCAATCTGTGGTCGCACATGACAGTTTTGGAAAATGTCATTGAGGCGCCGGTGCATGTTCTCAAAATTCCAAAAAATGAAGCGCTTGAAAAAGCCGAAGCATTGTTGCACAAGGTCGGAATTCATGACCGCAAAAACTATCATCCTGCGCACCTTTCCGGAGGGCAACAGCAGCGGGTGGCAATTGCCCGGGCATTGGCTATGGAACCGGATATGCTGCTTTTTGATGAACCGACTTCCGCTCTTGATCCGGAACTCGTAGGCGAGGTTTTACGCGTGATGCGTCAACTTGCCGAAGAGGGACGAACCATGATTGTGGTTACACATGAAATGGGATTTGCAAGAGAAGTTTCTTCACGAGTCGTATTTCTGCATGAAGGTGGTATCGAAGAAGACGGCCCACCGGGGGAAGTTTTTACGAATCCTTCCTCAGAACGGTTTCGACAGTTTGTTTCAAAATATGTCGAGCAGTAATATTAGGCCAATCAGGCTTAATCTGGAAAAATTTATAGTAAGTTTTTCCAGCAAATTGTTAATCATTTCTAAATGGAGTGACTTATGAAAAAGTTGATTGCATTGGCCTTAATGGCCATGATGATATTAAGTACAAATGTTTCAGCAAATGAATGGGATAAAATTCGAATAGGTGTTGAGGGTGCTTACCCTCCGTTTAGTTCGGTCGAGAAGGACGGCACACTGGTAGGATTTGACATTGACATCGCTATGGCGCTATGCGAGGAAATTGGTGCTGAATGTGTCCTGGTTCCACAGGACTGGGACGGCATTATCCCTGCCTTGCTGGCCCGTAAGTATGATGCGATAATCGCATCCATGTCTATCACTGAAGAGCGGAAAAAGAAAGTTGCCTTCTCTGACAAATATTACAACACTCCCGCTAAGTTTGCCCGCAAAAAAGGATCTGGCATTACGATTTCCAAATCTGGTATGAAAGGCAAAACTGTTGGAGTTCAACGAGCAACCACTCATGATAACTTCATTACCGCTGAGTTTGGCGACAGNGTTGAAATCAAGCGCTACGGAACTCAGGACGAGGCTTATCTTGACGCGATTGCCGGGCGTGTTGACCTGCTTTTGGCTGATTCAATTGCGATGGATGATGGTTTCCTAAAAACTGATAAAGGCAAAGGTTGGGAGTTTGTAGGGCCTGGCTATTCTGATCCAAAATATTTTGGTGTTGGTGCCGGAATCGCCGTTCGTAAGGGTGACAGAGAATTAGCCAAACTTTTTAGTTTAGCCATCAAAGTCATTCGCTCTAATGGTGTTTATCATATGATTAACGGTAAATATTTTGCCTTTGACGTTTATTAAGACTTATCTTAGAAGAGGCTATCATAAGACCCCGAGGATGCTTCTAACAAGTTAGAATTTTTTCTTATTATGCCACGGAATTCGAGGATTCCGTGGCCTTCCCTTTCTACCCTAACGCAATTCATTAATGTTTGATTTGAAAGGTTATTTCCCAATGATTCTAGAAGGGATGGCACTAACCATAGAAGTCGCCTTACTTTCTCTTTTAATTTCTGTCATTCTTGGTCTTTTTGGAGCTATAGCTAAGCTTTCAAAATCCAGGATTGCCCGGAGCGCCGCAACTGTCTACACTACTTTGATCCGGGGAATTCCTGATTTGGTACTGATGACCATTATCTTCTATGGTGGTCAAATCATTGTCAACAATATCGGAGACTCCCTGGGCTGGGACTACATAGATATCAGCCCATTTGTTGCCGGAACCCTGACAATAGGTTTTATTTTTGGAGCCTACATGACCGAAACGTTTCGTGGCGGAATCCTAGCGGTTTCCAGCGGTGAAATTGAAGCGGCTCTTGCCTTTGGGATGTCAGGCTGGAAAGTATTTTTTCGTATCACATTGCCACTTATGGTTCGTCATGCTCTCCCCGGTTTTGGTAATAACTGGATGGTACTGGCCAAAACGACGGCTCTCGTTTCAGTGATTGGACTGCATGACATGGTTTACAATGCAGGTGTTGCTGGAGGGGCTACGCGCCAGCCTTTTACTTTTTTCCTCGTGGTTGCACTGATGTTTTTGTGCATTACCGGGCTATCTGACCTTGGTTTACGTTGGGCCAATCGTCGTTTCAGTGTAGGGGTACGCAAAATTTGAATCATGGATTATAATGTTATTATTAACAATCTGCCGCTTTATTTGAATGGGCTTTTAGTGACAATCCAGTTGGTTGTGATCGCTCTGGTTTCTGGATTTGGATTAGCAGTTCCTTTAGCCTTGATGGCAGTTTCAAAAATTTCAATCTTAAGGTATTCAGCTAAAGCTTACATATATTTTTTTCGTGGAACACCTTTATTGGTTCAGATGTTTTTGCTATATTACGGTATGGGGCAGTTTGAAGCTATTCGTGAAAGTGTGCTCTGGATACTTTTCAAAGAAGCCTACTGGTCCGCCATTATAGCTTTTGCCTTGAACACAGCAGGGTACACAGCAGAAATTCTGCGAGGCGCGATTGAGCAAACACCATTCGGTGAAATCGAAGCGGCAAATGCCAGTGGAATGTCCAAATCCACGCTTTACCGTCGCATTATCCTTCCAGGTTCCTTCCGGCGCGCTTTACCTGCATACGGCAACGAAGTTATTTTTATGCTGCACGGAAGTGCACTCGCAGGAGTGATTACGATTGTTGATTTGTTTGGCGCTGCAAAAATAGTTAATTCAAGATATTTTGTGCCTTTTGAATCGTTTATCACTGCAGGATTCTTTTATCTTTGTTGTACTTTTTGTATCATCTGGTTTTTCAAATGGGTAGAGAAACACTGGTACGTTCACCTGCGACCAAGGACCAGCTAAGATGGATTTTACCAATACTTTTGCAGATCAGCATAACTTTCTGAAAAAGGATGTTCCGAAGGGTACTTGATTGGGAGCAGCCTGGAATACGGATGCTTGAATCCTGTCACCGTCACCTGACTGTAACAGATACAGAACATTATCTTTCCACATGTACCACCGATCTCCATGCATTTCATTTTTATAGCCGTACAGGAGGAACCTGTTATGGCCCGGTGGCCCGTAACATTCATGGAATTGATTAATCCGTCCACATCGAATCTGTTCGGCAGACTNTGAAAACCTACGCTCTTTTCATCAGCCGCTGGTGCATAATTGCTCCGCGTTAAGTTATTGCTGATGTAATCCTAATAATTCCTGTGAACATGTCATTTCAAGCAAAGAGGGGACTTTCATCAATAATTTCTTTTTTGGAACTGAGTATAATAATTAATAATTCAAAATGACTNCTAAGATCATTTCAGCTCTACCAAAAAACGACGAAGGTTGCGGTTGGNTTAAACAACTCCCGCCTCGTCGCGCTCAGCCTGCGCTTTCCGGAAAACAGCACGCTGACTGGGTTGTACTCGGTGCAGGTTTCACCGGACTTGCGGCTGCGAGGCAATTAGCTCTTTTACATCCGCAGGCCCGAATTGTTGTGCTTGAAGCAGAACGTGCCGGTGAAGGTTCCAGTGCCAGGAATTCCGGATTTCTGGTGGATTCAACTCTCAATGAGGGGCATTATTCTGCAGCCGGNCTTGAGCTATATCGGCGAAAATACCAAATAAAANGTGCCGGAGTTTTAGCCGTTCGGCGTCTTGTAGATGATCTAGGCATCAACTGCGATTTGGAAGCCAAAGGAAAAATTCATTGTACAGCGGTCAAGTCACATGAGAAAAAGATTCTAAATTTCAGCAAGTTGTTGGCTGAGATGGATCTAAATCACAATATTCTAGAAGGCAANGAGTTACGGCAGCGTCTTGGCAGTTCTTATTACCGTTTGGGTTTATGGACAGAAGGCGGAGTGATGCTGCAGCCCGCAAAACTGGCGCGCGGCATGCTCGAAAAACTTCCGCAGCAAGTGGAATTATTTGAAAATTCACCTGTCGTCAACTGGAGCAAACTGAGCAATTCTGAGGGTTATCAATTGTCAACTCCGGAAGGGCAGATTCGCTGCGGNAAACTGATTGTAGCGGTGAATGGGTTTATGACAAACTGCGGTGTGAAGCTGAACCGCTCATTTTCGCTGACTCTGACTGCGAGTATGACAAGGCCTTTGACTGNNGNAGAAGATGANGNCATCGGNCGTCCNGAATCCTGGGGAGTTTTATCCGCGCAATCAATGGGAGCCACCGTGCGTTTGACAAAAGACAGACGGATCTTAATGCGNAATACGGCCGAAATCTGGCCTGAACAAAATATGAGCGCCTCGGATTTAGAGTTGCGTAAAGCAAAACATCTAAACGGGATTAAAAGGAGATTCCCTCAGCTTGGGGACGATATAATTGAAAGCACCTGGTCGGGAACAATCTGCCTCAGCGGCAACAACGCCAATGTGTTTTCAGAGCTGGAAAATGGGATGTTCGCTGCTGGATGTTATAATGCCAGTGGAATTGGTTTGGGCGTCCTGTTCGGAACCGAAATTTCCAATCTTGCCAGCGAGAAAATGACTGATGAGATCCGGATAATTCAAACTAACTCGGATCCAATGCTCCTGCCGCCGCAACCTTTTCTTCGTTGGGGAGTCGGTTTGCGACTCCTGCGTGACCGCTACTTTGCACGGCATGAACAATAGTAACTCCATACAATAGTTATAGAAAATATTTCATCCCGGGCTTGATCCGGGATCCAGATTCTGCAAACAGTCTGAATCAAGATATTAAGCAGTATCCCTGGATTCCCGTATTCGCGGGAATGGCATCTTTTAAGATTCAAAACTTTTATCAGAGAATAATAATTTAATTTTAAGTTGATTTAGACGTGAAGTTTTTAACAAGAAGTGCTATATTTTAATGTTTTATTTAATAATTCACTTTTCGAGGAGTAATTTCCATGTATCCATTTGTATCAGTCGCATATGCCCAATCCGCTGGAGAGGCGGCACCACAGAGTCCTTTTTTCCAATTTATCCCACTGGTATTAATCCTTGGAGTTTTCTGGTTCCTGATCATCCGTCCACAGCAAAAAAAGCAAAAACAACATTTGAGTATGGTTGACAGCCTGAGAAAAGGCGACAAGGTAGTCACCAATGGCGGAATCTTTGGTACAATCGTAAAGGTCGGTGACGACCGTATTACCCTTGAGATAGCCAGTAAAGTGCAAATCCAAATTGAGCGCCAACAGGTGGCTAGGATGGATAAAAAAATTGCTGAAAGCAAAGAGGATAAAGAAGAAGATGATGATGTTGAAAAAAAGAAAGTTGCTAAGAAAGAAAGTAAGTAAGACAAAGAGAAAGAATAATCCGATTTCTAAACCGCGCGGAAATTTTTGCGTATAATTTCAGCAAAATGTTTGTGCATAAACTAAGCAGCATTATTGTTTGTTTTGTAAAACCGAATCTTTTAATCAGTAAATATACAACCGAAATACATGGACATAAAATTCAAAGGAGGCATCATTCTGATCGTTTTGATTGCCGCTCTTTATTACGCTTTCCCCACTTACAGAGCATATCAACCAGGAGTCGACCCGCAGACAGTGGAGGACAAGGTCAATCTTGGTCTTGATTTACAGGGAGGGATGTACCTCGATATTGAAATCAAAGCAGAGGAGGCTGTTAAGGAAATTATTAGACGCACAGCAGTCGAACTGGAAGATTTGCTGATTGACGAACAGGTTGACTTTATAGAGGTTCGTCAAACGGCAGGCTCGCTGATTGTTGAAATGGAAGCCGGTAAGAAAGTAAACCTTGAACTTGCCCCGTACGACCGTTTCCTGGTCCAGTTTGATCAACAGCCGGAGGGTGAACTGACTTACTTAAGCCTCAAAGCAGATGAAGCGAATCGTATTCGTGAAAGCGCCGTTAGTCAGGCTCTCGAAGTTTTGCGTAACCGCATAGACAGTTTGGGCATCAGCGAACCTTCTCTACAAAAGCAGGGAGCAAATAACATTGTAATCCAACTGCCGGGCTTAAAAGACCGAGATCGCGCCATTGAGTTGATTGGTCCACAGGCAGTTTTGCAGTTTCAAATTGTCAACAGTAATGCCACCCCAAATACCTACAACCGGCTGACGGAAGTCGTCAAATATCAAGAAGTCTGGGATAAGACAACGAACAAATTGATTTCCAAACGACCTTATGTATTGGAAAAAAAGATTTTAATGACAGGTGAATTTATCCGTGACGCAAGGGTACGTATTGATTCAAGGGATAACAGTCCTTATGTAGCGCTTTCTTTCGATTCAATCGGCGCTGATCTTTTCGCAAAAATCACACGGCGCAACGTGGGACGCAACATGGCGATTGTGCTGGATGACAAGGTACAGTCTGCACCGGTTATACGCGAAGCCATCACCGGAGGTGAAGCCTCTATTTCCGGACAGTTTACAGTCGAAGAAGCAGACACTTTAAAAATTGTGTTGCGCTCCGGATCTTTACCAGCACCAATAGAGATTCGTGAAGAACGCACCGTCGGCGCAAGTCTCGGAGAAGACTCCGTGGAACAGGGGCTCAATTCACTGATGATCGGTAGTGTGCTGGTTTTAATTTTCATGATTTTTTATTATCGGCTGGCAGGTGTTTTTGCGGCAGTTGCTCTGATTTTCAATGTAATTTTAATTATTTCAATCCTAGGTGCGTTCGGCGCGACACTGACTCTGCCGGGAATGGCAGGTATAGTTCTGACGATCGGCATGGCGGTTGACGCGAATGTTTTAATTTTTCAGCGTATTCGTGAAGAATTAAAACGTACAGAAAACCCACGTGCAGCCATTCAGGAAGGTTTCGGTAAAGCATTCCGAACTATTCTTGATGCGAACATTACCACACTCTTTGCTGCACTCGCACTTCTGCAGTTTGGCACAGGACCGATCAAGGGCTTTGCTGTTACCCTTTCAATTGGCATCATTGCCAGTATGTTTACCGCAATTGTGGTGACACGTTTCTTTTTTGATATAGCTTATTTGCGTAAAACAAAATTACACAAACTCAGTATTTGATTTAACTAACTCTGTAGATATTTCTCTAAACAGACTATGCAATTTTTAAATTTTAAAGAAGGTCAATTTATAGACTTCCTCAGTTTTAAACGTCTTGCCGCAGTTATCTCAGCTATCCTGATACTGGGAGGAGTCGCTTCAATAGTAGCGCACCAGGGTTTGAAATACGGTATTGATTTCAGGGGAGGAACGAATGTCCAAATTCAATTCTCGACTGCGCCTGACCTGGATCAATTACGTCAGTTCTTTGCAGAAAAAGGGATGAAGAACGTTGTTCTGCAAACTTTTGGAGATGCAGCGGAGAAGGAAATTTTACTTGGGCTTCCGACAGGCAGCCCGCTTGGTACAGGAGAACAGCTTACTTCGGAATTACGCAATATCCTGCTGCCGCAACATCCAAAACTTGAAATTCGGCGTATCGAAACAATCGGTCCGAAAGTGGGTGATGAACTGAAAATCAGCGCGGTACAGGCCATTTTGATTGCACTTGGGCTGGTTCTACTTTACATTACTATTCGTTTTCAGTGGAGACAGGGAGTCAGCGCGATTGTCGCGTTAGTACATGATGTGCTTGTCGTTATCGGAATGTTTTCCATTTTGGATAAGGAATTTTCCTTAACTGTTGTGGCCGCATTGCTGACGGTGGTCGGATACTCGCTGAATGACACAATTGTGGTTTTTGACCGTATCAGGGAAAATCAGGGAAAATACCGCAAAAAATCATTTGAAGAGACAATCAATCTGAGTATTACGGAAACGCTGAGCAGAACCTTAATTACTTCCGGAACAACTCTGCTTGTGGTACTCGCCTTGTTTTTACTGGGTGGTGAAATTATTCACGATTTCGCGTTTGCCTTACTAGTTGGTGTGTTGATTGGTACATACTCATCCATTTATGTCGCCAGCCCTGTGGCCGTTTTTTTGACAAAGTTGGCTCCTCCTTCTGGAACCGCTCCCGCAACTTCTTGAGTAGAAGAAATGTCTTCCTCCGGATTTAAACCGTTTGGGGCATTAGCCGTCGTAGGCCTCGGTTTGATCGGAGGTTCATTCGCCAGGGATGTGCGGCGTTTGGGATTGGCCCATCAGCTAATCGGCTACGACAATAACACAGCATACCTTGAAGAAATAAGCTCTCTGAATTTGGTTGATTATCTCGCAGTTGCTCCGGATGAAAAACTGGCGGAAGCGGAATTGGTATTGCTGGCTGTTCCGGTAAAAGCCTTTGCAGAAGTTCTCGCGCAGATACGTCCCCATCTTTCCGCATCAGCAATTGTCACAGATGCTGGCAGCGTAAAGTCTCCTTTATTAAAAATCATGTCTACTCAGGAGTATTCAGAAATTCTCTTTGTGGGCGGACATCCGATTGCCGGATCAGAGCATTTCGGCCCACGTGCCGCACAGGAAAAGCTGTTTTCCGGAAAACGTTTTATCCTTACTCCTAATGAAAAAACAGATCAGGATGTTGTCGAAAGAGTTAGTGGGCTTTGGGATTCATTGGGAGCTGTTGTTTCAGAGATGGACGCGGAGACACATGATCAAATATTTTCCTCGGTGAGCCATTTGCCGCACCTGCTGGCATACGCGAGTATTCAGGCAATCGCCAATTCTGAGAATCCTGATGCGCTTGGACATTCCGGAGCGGGCTTGAAGGATTTTTCCCGAATTGCGTCTTCAAGTCCGGAAATGTGGTCCGATATTTTTCTGGAAAACAGTCAGAATTTGCTGCTCAGGATAAATACATTTAAAAATGTTCTGACTGCTCTTGAGGATGCTGTCAGGGAAAAAGATAAGCAAAAGTTAATAGAACTGCTTACGCAGGCAAAAAATGAGCGTGACCGCTGGATGAGCTAGTTCAACTTCAGTGTTTTATTTTTGGCCAGTATGTTTCAAAATCAAAAACTGGTGAATGGCTGCCCTGGTGACAATTCGCGCAAATCATTTTTGGATCCTTATTCGCAGGTTTGATTTTATTGTTTTCCAGATGCGTCCTCGCGGGGCCATGGCAATTCTCACACTGCACATTTTTCAAATGCGGAGTGGTCTGCAGACTCATGAAACCTGTACCCCCTTCGAATTTTCTATCCGTTGCAGAAGCATTTTCAGGAGCCTCCCACGGTTTAAGTCCAACAACATGACACGCTAAACATTCCGGGTCAAAATGTTTGCCTTTTTTTTCAAGGGTGGCAAAAGCATGAGCGTGCCGACTTTTTTGCCAACTTGCAACAATTTCCGCATGACATGAGGCACAAACTCCATTACCGACAAATGGAGATTCCCGGCGTTGTTTTTCCATCCTGTCCAAATTTATAAAAAACAATTTTTTGACCGCAGCATCATAATTGCGGAATGTTTCCGCTAATTCCGGAGCATCCTCAAAGCTGCGCCTCAACCAGGTCAACGTCAAACCCGCAGGTACATTTACATTATTCTCAGGAATGAACCTTCCGGATGCAGATAATTTGCCACTCAGGATACCCTGACCTTTTGTTGGAATCATCGGGAAGACCGAGGAACTGGTCCACATTTTCATCACCTGCTTCAACTCGTCATCATTGGTGCTGCCCGCGACAATCAGGTCAAATAAGGCAGACTCCTCAAATTGTTGCAGCTCATGTGCATTTCCGCGAAACAACAGAATCCGAAATGCCTTTTTATTTACCAATTCGTCTTTCCAGCGTGATATCAATTCCTGATTAACAGGCAACAATTTAGGATTCTCATTCTGATTAAAGTAAACTAGTTCCGGTGATAAATATCCTGTTACGTGGATTCTTTGTTTGCCGGTTTGAGAAATTATTTTTGAAGTTAGAAAAGGAAGCTTGAGGCTTTGATTGGTGAGTAGATAAGGAATTTCCGGATCAAGCGAATGCAGTCCATTCTGCCATTCGTTAGGCCCCACCAGCACTACTTGCGGACGCAGCTTCTTAAGTGCGTTCTGGATAAGTTTTATTTTTAGATCACCCTGTCCGGAAGGTTCCGGGAAATTATTGCCAAGATCTAAATAGAAAAGACTGGAATGCTGAGACTGCTGTTGCTTAAAAAAAGTGAGCCTGCGCGGAAGTCCGCCCAAGTCACCTTCTTCCGCACAACCGCAGGGTTTGATTTCTCCACGCAGATCACCTGAAAAAATCAAAAGGGGATTTTCTGCAAGACTGAGGTTTGGAAATAATAAACACCACAGCAAAAGAGATGCAACTAATCGCTGCATTTTAATTTTCAGAGACACAAGTTAATTCACGAAAGGTGACTTTCCCGTCACCTGTTACACTGTCTTCGATTCCAAGGCTACGTGTATTCTTCATTGCTTCGTAAAGTGAGCTCTCTGCTTCTTCATATGAATCGGTATAACCCGAACTGGAGGCATAAACGATTCTGGCAGAATTCATTGGGAGTGCTTCTATTACATCAGAAGCTCCTGCGGGTAGCAGACTTAAGGTGCTATCCACAGCAGTTAATAAATCATTCGTACTTATCAGGTTTTCACTTTTTAACTCGGATGAAGTCGTACTATTATCTGCTGCGTTTTTAACAAGTAAGAACATTACATCAAATAAAAGCACTCCAATGCAAGCTTCGTTAGCCGTTGGGTAATTGTCTTTTGCTCCGTTATCCACCTTGCTCAGTCCAAAAGTAAGTTGCTTTCGAATACTATTTTCTGAACCTATTCCAAGTGAATCAAAATCTGAATCGAGTGCAGTTGAAATCATTGTTAGCTCACTAAGCATTGAAACCCTTGTATTTAATTCCCCTCCGGCAGTAATGTCTATCATGTCGTCTAATTTGTAAATAGGCCTTATTTCAGTAATCTCTGTACCAAGTGCAAGAACCCTAACAGCACAAGGAGTATTTGAACTTGCATTGTCTGTATAATTTCCATCATATGGATCACATTTTGTCAGGTCACTATTCGCTATAAAGTGACTGGTACCAATTACTACTTCAAAATTATTATTATATGCAGATAAGCCAGTTCCCATTCCACTAGTAGTGATTCCTACAGTATTTAACTCAGCAAATTCTTTTGACTCAGAGTCGGAAATAGTACCGTTTGAATCATTATCAAGAACTCCATAGCTGAGGTAAATTAAATCCGCAATATTGGCAAACAAAGATATTTCAATCTCACCATTTGTGCCCGTTCTTGGACTTGCCCCCGGGCAACGACTGGAACTAGTAAAAGTATTGGCACCAATTAAACAAAGTGCATTAGTCAAATATCCACGATTTCCAGTTGTATAGTCTGTAGGAGAGGATAGCTTTTTAATCCCCAATGTTTTTGTCAGGTTATCAGTAGCTCCTTCTTTAAGAAAATTTCCAAAGTTTACTCCCGCCTGTCCCAGATAAGCACTGCCTCTTTCATAATTTGTACAGTNTGTATTCGCGGCAACCGTAGAATATTTTTCTTTATCAAGAAGAACCGCACAACTTTGTGCAGATTNCTGCTTGTCCGAACACGAAACAANTGTCAAAGACAGCAGCAAGAACAGNATCAAACTGAAAACATTTCTCATGAGAAGCCTTTTGTGGATGAAAGTAAATACATTGTAATTTTCCACAAGTTGTTAAAGAGTTTCCTGCACTTTTTGCAGTTCTGTATCAAGATGATGCTGAGTCACCACATCATCTTCACCCGCAGAGGCAAGGTTGAAACTTGCCTCTTCCGGAAAAACCTTTGCGCCTGCAAGTACTGCGTTAAGATAAAGTCGCCGCTGCGATAAATTTTCCGCGGCATTTGCTTTTTCTACTAAAGTTTCAAATAAAAGACGTGGTTTTTGTTTTTGCACTTTCAAAGAAGGAAATAATGCTCCCACCATTTTCAGCAAAGGTACGAGTTCTGTCTCTGAACGTGCTCTCTCTATAGCTTTCACCACACGTGTTGTTATTTCCTGAGTGTCAACCAATAATCCATTATGTAAAGCAGATGTGACATTTTCCAGCATTATTTCTCGTTTGAGCAGGTCATCTTCTGTTTCTTCGAATGAAGTAAAAGCCAGCTCACTTGTATCCGGCTGCCCTGTGTCAAAACCGCTTTGCTGACGTTCCTGTTGCTCGTGCAGAACCGCATCAAGATGAGTCTCCAGAAAGTTGACCGGGCCTTTGATAATTTCCGCATATTTTTCCTCAGCCGGTACCGGAGATTTTGTTGCCGGAAAGCCATAGAGTTTTACCTTGTCACGAGACGCACCAAGCAGTTGTCTCAAATCAACAGCAATATCCTCATTTTCGGCCCATTTTGAAACTTGTTCCCGAAAATCATTTGCCATGTCTTCCTGCAGCGAAAAATTTTCTATTTCTCCGGCTAAACGAATCAAGCGTCCTCGAATTAAAAACTGACTGTCCAGAACTTCCAGGGGATCTTCAATCCAGCCCCAGACGATTTCCTTCAGTTCGTCCATTTCCTCGTTCCAATCTACACGTTCACCAAGGATCTCACGTTTTGTGGCCGGTCCATAAGCACCTGCTTCTACCGCGATTGGATCAGCATTGGCCGGGATAATTACTTTTACTTCCCGGCCAAGCTCCCATTCTTCCTGGTTTTTCCGCACATCTTCATCACAGATGTTATCAGGACAGTTCTCCAATGTTGGTTCTGTGAGCACTAAACGCCGCAGAGCACTTACAGCATGATACTGAAGTTCCGGAGACAGCGCAGCATAATCATTCAGTAGAAATTCCAACGCGTCTTCACGCAGCGCGGACTTAACTCCAAAATGCATGATCATTCCATCATGCGTTTCCTGAAATCCAAGTTCACCTGTTACTAGATCGATAGTACTGTCAATTACAGTATGTTTTAAATGTAAAGGCCATTCCGGAGACTCGAGAACAGTTTCAAGACGGGAAATGCTCCTGTCACGTATATCACCGTCATCGCTCGCAAATGCGAAAAAAGTCAACGCCCGTAAAGCCATTTCGCGCTTGCCCGGTTCACCCGCATGTTTTGAAAGATAACGCATCTCCCTTAAAGCGCTGAGCTGCTGCTGCAGAGAGCTCTCATATTGACTCTTTAGTTTCTCCATTGAGGAGTGCAGAGAATCATAACTGAAACTCTGCTCAAAAGTCAAAGAGGTCAATCTCCCCTGCGTGGCACAGCCACTTAACCACATAAATGATACTGCTAATATCACAAAGGTAGTATTTCTCATGAGATGTTTTGCTTTACGAAGATTGTAATTAAAAAATAAGTGATACTTGTATGCTGGTTCGTTTATCCTCCAGCTCACCACCATAGCCCCCTATCTCCTGGGAGTATTTTGCGAAATCAATTTTAAAACCGAACAAGTTCATGGACCACCCGACACTGTTGTAAGGACCGTTACGTCCGGCACGCAGTGAGAAAAGATGATGTCCGTTAAATAGTCTGTTCCAGCCCATTTCAGCGCCAAGTTTTAAATTACGTGTAGTTATGATGCTGCCTTTGGAAACCAGATTCTGCGAATTTGCTAAATCACGGTAATCTGCAGCCAGGATGAAATCAAAACCATTCAACTCAGATTCTGTACTGACACCAAGATTCATTGTCATCGGAACTTTCCCCGCACCTTCAAAATCAAGACCGCCTATATTTTGCAGACTGACTGCGACCTTAGGCTCCATGTTGTGGACGCTGTCAAAATGGTAGGTTGCACCAACATCAGGTGCAAAAGAGGCTTTGTTTGAGAACTTTTTCTGAAGTTTGGTGGTTTTATTCTCTTCAGTGACTTCAATGATTGCTTCGTCAAAAACATGTTGCTTCATGTCGATTCCTGATCTTTGTACAATTTTCGCGCCCAGACCTACATCAAGCTGGTAATCCATAAAGCTCCATGCCATTCCACCCGCAATTCCTGTTTGCATGTATGCTTTTGTCTCAAGATATGGGAAAACAGGGTTCCTGACCTGGATGTCCAGCAATACTCCTGAAAACAATGACCAACCGAAACGTGAATTGACGTGACTCAGGA
The DNA here is from genome assembly GCA_002685535.1 of Deltaproteobacteria bacterium. Classification (GTDB taxonomy): domain Bacteria; phylum SAR324; class SAR324; order SAR324; family NAC60-12; genus Arctic96AD-7. The sequence goes on along the minus strand of NYXK01000066.1, from coordinate 41,364 downwards.
GGCCAAGATTTCCTTCAACATAGATTTTGTTGCCTGCAATATCTCCAAGCGTGGCACTACTGCTGCTGGAATTTCCCATTTCCAGCATATTCTGGTTGGTGGTAAAATTAAACCCCACGACTTCATAGATGTTATAATTAACCGAGCACAAACCCGCAGGATTATAAAAGAACAACATTTCATCGTTGGCCGCCGCGGTAAACGCATTTCCCATACCACGGGCACGCAGACTTTCACGGACAAAGGCCGGCTCCACTGCTTGGAGCAATGGAGCGGACAAAATCCATAAGCCCGTCAAAACGCTTAAAAATAGCAATACACGCAAAAATACTGCTCGCATATAAATAAAATGTTGTCTGTTTTTCAGGTAATTTGCCCNGAAGCAAAAAGAGCTTGTGAAAATTCGTTCATACGCTGTTGAATCGCGTCATGTTTTTCTTCAGGATATGTGTCTTGGAAAATGGTAAATCCTAACATGTTCCAGGCAACGAGTCCATCTTCCAAATCAAGTTCATTTTCATCCAACAACTCCAGAAAGCCGCGAACGGTTTGCTCAATTTGGATTTTACGCTTTGCGTCATCAAGAATGGAAGTTTGGGCTGACATTATTTTTATATTATTTTAAAAGGCGGCTTCGGGATTTAAAGCAGTTTCCCGAAAACCACCTCATACATTAATTAAGATGCAGCAACCTGTGGGAGCCTTGATAAGGCATCAGACAGTTTTTGCTCATCATAGTTTTTGTCTTGAAGCGTACCGGAAAAATATTCCGTGTATGCTGCCATATCGAAGTGACCGTGACCTGACAGGTTAAAGAGAATAGTTTCTGCTTTACCTTCTCTTTTGCAGCGCAGTGCTTCTTCGATTGCACTTTTAANCGCGTGTGATGTTTCCGGCGCGGGGATAATTCCCTCTGAACGGGCAAACGTGACTGCGGCTTCAAAACAATGATTTTGATGGTAGGCAACTGCTTCCAGCAATCCAAGTTCCTTTGCATGACTTACCAGCGGAGACATACCGTGGTAACGTAAGCCACCTGCGTGAAATCCTGGAGGTATAAACGATGAACCAAGGGTATGCATCTTGGTTAAAGGCGTCAAGTTTCCGGTATCACCAAAATCATAGGCATATTGACCGCGTGTCATACTCGGACAGGCTGCAGGCTCAACCGCAATTGCCCTGACACTTTGACCTCCGCGGAGTTGTTCTCCGAGGAACGGGAAAGCAATTCCGGCAAAATTTGAGCCTCCGCCGGCACAACCTATCACAATGTCAGGATAGTCNCCTGCCATATCCATCTGCTTGATTGCTTCCTGACCGATTACAGTCTGATGCAGAAGAACATGATTTAAGACACTACCCAACGCATATTTTGTGTCATCATTCTGCGCTGCGACTTCAACNGCTTCTGAAATTGCTATTCCTAAACTNCCGGGAGAATCAGGATCCTGTTCCAAAATCGCCCTTCCTGTTTGAGTTCTATCTGAAGGTGAGGCATAACAATTTGCACCAAAAGATTCCATCAGGGAACGCCGGTAGGGCTTTTGCTGGTAACTGACTTTCACCATGTAAACCTGAACTTCAATGTCAAAAAAAGCACCGGCAAAGGCCATTGAAGAACCCCATTGTCCNGCTCCTGTTTCAGTTGTGATTTTTTTGATNCCGGCTTCCGCGTTGTAAAAGGCCTGTGCTACCGCGGTATTCGGTTTGTGACTTCCTGCGGGACTGACGCCTTCATATTTGTAATAAATTTTAGCCGGAGTATCGAGTGCTTTTTCCAANCGCCTTGCGCGGAACATTGGTGAAGGTCTCCACTGTTTGTAAATATCACGTACCGGTTCAGGAATTTCAAGGTAGCGCTCACCACTCACCTCCTGCATAATCAGTGACATCGGAAAAAGCGGTGCAAGGTCATCAGGACCTACAGGTTCATGTGTGCCAGGATGTAAAACTGCCGGGGGAGGTTCCGGAAGATCTGCAATCAGGTTATACCAGTCTTTTGGAATTTCAGTTTCGGGAAGCAAATATTTGATCGTATCACTCATAATGACTCCATTTTTCATGTTAAAATAAAAGATGATGCATTAAAAAAAGTCCGAAATCCACTTTATATCATTAGGACCACAGGGAGAAATTATAATAAACTATTAAAACAGCTCTTACAAAACTTCTCGGTTTGCTCAAATGATTCGGTTTTAAAACTTTTTATGAGGCATAACAAGATGGTTATATCACTCTAAATCCACCACCACTCGACCCCGCTGACCACCAGCGAGTATCTTGTCAATCTCTGGATCCAACCCCTCCAGAGTACAGTCAATTGTCAACTTTTGCAGTTGCGGGAATTTCCAGACGCCTGCCAGTTTGCTCCAAATATCCCGACGCAGTTTTGTCGGTGTAAATCCGGAATCAATTCCTAGCAAACTTACTCCACGCAGAATGAACGGAAAAACTGTCGTTGACAATTCTGATGATGCGACCAGTCCTGTAGCCGCAACAGCTCCTCCGCGTTTTGCCGCCTTAAGCAACGCAGCTAAAGTCGTGCCTCCCACTGTATCTACTGCTCCAGCCCAACGTTCTCTCAGCAACGGTTTGTTTGATTCATCGTTAACTTCTTCACGGCTAATTATTTCGGATGCGCCAAGTCCGCTCAAAAATTCAATTTCCTCTTTTTTACCGGTTGAGGCAACCACTGTGTAACCCAAGTGTGAAAGCAGTGCTACAGAAACGCTGCCGACACCACCAGTGGAACCTGTAACTACAATTTCACCATCTTCAGGATTGACACCGTGTTTTTGTAGAGCATCAACTGAAAGAGCCGCCGTAAAACCTGCAACACCGTAAATCGCTGCCTCTTTGACAGTCATTCCTTCTGGAAGCGGAANNACCCAATCTGCAGGAACACGTANGTATTGTCCAAAACCNCCAGAGGTATTCATTCCTAAATCATACCCCGTTACTATCACAGAGTCACCTTCCTTGAAGCGTGAATCCGAACTTTCCGCAACCTCTCCAGAAGCGTCTATTCCGGGCGTGTGCGGATAATTCCTGGTTACACCTGGATTGCCGATGCATGAAAGCCCATCCTTGAAATTCAACGAAGAATAACGCACCCTTACCAGAACTTCNCCTTCCGGAAGATCACTGATTTTACGCTCGGTTACTTCACGGGTATAAGTTTTTTCGTCAGTTTTACTGACCACTAAAGCACGAAAAACGGTATCACTCATAATTGTTTTTATCTATATTTTGTTTGTTAAAGTAGTTGTAAGTCTGAATCACTGCTTTGTCATTGCTGACNAAACGAGGAATCTAAAGGGGATCTATATCGTTGCTTATACAAGCGTTCTATCTTCGTAAGCAATGCCACTGTTTGAGGTCTTTTAAAGAAACCTGTTTGATTATTCATAAAATTTAACCAGCGGTTCTATCACCTCCAGGTCTTTTTCATTACATGTCTCCAGCCAGGATTCTTCTTTGGCGATTTTAACAATCAGCAGNGGTCCCCAGCAGGCATTTCCGTTAAACTCCCATTCAGTTTGTCTTTCCTGTGCTGCTCCCTCTCCATCAAAATACGAGAGATAAGGCCCGCCCAATTCTTCCATATCTGTAGACTCGCAGCGCAGCAGTTCACAAAGCATGTCCAGATCAAGTGTTTCTTCAATCAGCTCGACCTGCTGCTCATCCGGATCCACATAGATCCAGCTTCCATATTGACTGAAATCAGGTTTCATCCGACTACATTAATCAGCACTGAGAAAAAACCAAAAAAGAGCAGTTTGAAATCGCAGTCAAATATTCTTTCTGTTATACTGTTATTCTTCAAAAGACTAATTCACAAAAAAAATGCCCAAAGATCTTGTTATAATTTACACCGACGGTGCCTGCTCACCAAATCCCGGANCAGGAGGATGGGGTGCGGTTTTGATTTCCAAGCAACACAATCTACGCACGGAAATTTCTGGTTCAGAGGTTGACTCCACCAACAACCGTATGGAAATGACTGCTGCCATCAAAGCCCTGGAAGCCCTGAAAAAATCCTGCATAGTTGAACTCTACACAGATTCCAGTTACGTAAAAAATGCGTTTGAGAAAAACTGGCTTAGAAACTGGCAGAACAACGGCTGGAAAAGTAAAGGGAGAAAAGCTGTAGCAAATAAAGACCTCTGGCTGCTACTGCTTGAACTCACTCAAAAACACGAAGTTTCATGGCACTGGGTTAAAGGTCACTCCGGAGATGTGGAAAATGACCGCTGCGACGAACTTGCTGTTAATGCCAGAAAGGAGCTCGCAAAGTCCAATTAAACCAGACACACCCTAAAACAGTTAAACCAGCTATAAATTGTCCTTAACTACCTGAATTATTTCTTTAACCTGTGCGTCTGAGAATTTCCCATCATAACTGTAAAGCACCTTCCCATCTTTTCCGAAGAGGATAACGTCACTGTTATCATCGCTTAATCCCCATTTGTTAACGACGGTTTTATTAAGGTCTCTGACATAAATTGTTGATTTATGTTTTTCTTGTTTACTTTTCAATTTTATATTGATTGCGAAATTAGGCAACCAGGTGGCACCCATATTTGCCATTCCAACCGAACCGTATTTATCTAAGGGAAAATTCTCTGCCTTGAGAGCATCGCTGACATGATTGTTNAGNTCTGATTCATCAGGNTCAACGTAAAAAAGCACCATGACTTTNCCAGAAATCAGTTCCTCACTGTTCCACGCTGTACCATCCAGTCGGCCACCCAAATCCCCTTCAAGTACAATTTTTGGTGGAATTTCCCCAATGGGTAATTCGGCAAATAATGGATATGAAGACAGAAGCAAAATGATTAAAACGGAGAATATTTTCATCGTATTTTTTATGGATTAAAGNTTAAAGTAAAATATCACACTATTCCTAAATTTATTCAATTGAAAGACAAAAAATATTTATCTGCAAACTGGTACTGGAATATCAGCCATGTTGAGGCATCCCGGAAGTTTAATGGAGCCATCTTTTTGTTGACCATTTTCAATGAGAGCTATCAAGGTTCTTGAAACCGCAATCGCTGTTCCGTTAAGCATATGGACAAAGCGGTTTTTTCCTGTAGCAGGATCTTTAAAACGGATGTTCATACGACGTGACTGATAATCCGTGCAGTTTGAGGTTGAAGTTACTTCTCCCCATTTTCCACGTCCAGGCATCCAGGCTTCCAGGTCATATTTACGATAAGCAGGACCGCCGAGGTCACCTGCGCAGATATTTACCAACTGATACGGAATCCCCAAATCCTGATAAATCTGCTCCTCAATTTCGCGCATTTTTTCATGCATTTCTTCGGACTTTTCAGGATGAGTAAAGGCAAACATTTCAATTTTTGAAAACTGATGCACCCTGTACAAACCACGGGATTCACGTCCTGCTGCGCCTGCTTCTGTACGGTAACAATGTGAAAGCCCCGCATACATAATCGGCAGTTGTTCCGGCTTTAGTAGCTGATTCATCAACAAACCACCTAAAGTTATTTCTGCTGTCGCAATCAGGCAAAGCTCTGATTCTTCTACCGAGTATATCTGGGTTTCTGCACCACGTGGATTAAAACCAATTCCGTCCAAAATTTGATGACGAGCCAGATCCGGTGTTATGTGTACAGTGAATCCTTCTTTTTGCAGTAAACTCAGAGCATATTGTGCCAGAGCCAACTCCAGAAACACAGCCTGATTTTTTAGGTAATAGAACTTTTGACCGGAAACTTTTGCGCCTCCGTCAAAGTCAATCAGATCTAGTGCTTCCATCAACTCAACGTGATCTTTAGGTTCAAAGTCAAATTCACGTTTTGTCCCTACTTCACGAATCGGCACATTGTCTTCGTCTGTAAAACCATCAGGGGAATCTGGATGAGTCAGATTTGGAACCTGTTTGTGCAAATCAAGCCGCTGCTCAATCAGTTCACGCAGCATTGATTCTTTCGCAGACTCTTCCTCGCGTAATATTTTCGACTTTTCAATTAGCGGCTGTCGTTCCTCCGGTGGAATTTTACCTTTCATTTTTTTACTAATATCATTCCGCCGTTGTCTGACAGCATCGACTTCAGTTGTAATCTGCCTGACCTGTTCGTCAAGCATTAACAATTTTTCAATATCAACCTGAACGTTACGTTTACGGCAATTCTCCGCAATTTCTTCAGGCTGGCTGCGGATTAATTTAAGATCAAGCATTCAGTCAGGTTTCAGATTTCAGGTTTCAGTTGCTTGACTGCATTTGCAGTCAATTTGGGGTTTGATGGTTTTAAGAATTTTGTACGCTTCGTCTGCTTAGAAACGTTTCCGGAGATGTTACAGTTTCAGCAATTTCAACTGAAATACTTTTCCGGACGCAGATTATGATATTCGGTTAACTCCTGAATCGCGGCGGCAGTTGCTAAGAGACTATGATCCTCAAAACGGCGACCCATTAATTGTAAACCAACCGGTAATCCGTCAGCAGTCGGTTTTCCAGGAATTGAAATTGCGGGTGTTCGAGTCAGATTCGCGAGCACACTGCAGATATCCGCCAGATACATAGCCAGCGGATCTTCAGTTTTTTCACCTAATTTGAACGCGGGGAAAGGCGAAACAGGGCCGAGGATAAAATCAAATTTTTTAAAAAGCTCTGCCACCAGCTTTTCCATCCAGGCTCTCACCTGTACTGCACGTCCGTAATATTGATCATAATAACCTGAGCTGAGTACAAATGTTCCAAGCATAATTCTACGTTTCACTTCCTCACCAAAACCCTCTTTCCTCGATGTTGTATAAAGTGATTTGAGAGATGACTTTTCCTGCTCCCTTATTCCGTAACGAATACCGTCGAATCGTCCGAGGTTAGAACTTGCTTCAGCAAATGCGAGGACATAGTAAGTAGGAATCACATATTTCAGAAACTCAAGCGAATGTCTTTCAACCGTTGCGCCATTGCTCTCCAGTAATTCAACTAATTCATTAACACTCGAGACAACGTTCGGATCTGCGGATTGAGCGTCAAGATATTCATCCGGAAGACAAATACGTAAACCGGAAAGCTCTGCTACTTCAGGAGCAGTTGCTAATGTTGTTGTTGCGGAAGTACTTTCCTTTGGATCATTTCCTTGGAAAATGGAAAAGGCGTAACGGCAATCAGCAGCATTTTTTGTAAAACAACCGATTTGATCCAGCGAAGATCCATACGCAACCAGTCCATAACGTGAAACTGTTCCGTAAGTCGGTTTCAGTCCGGTGACTCCGCACATTGAAGCTGGTTGACGAACCGAACCGCCTGTGTCAGAACCCAGAGCCAAAAGTGCCATTCCGGAAACTACAGAAACTGCAGCTCCTCCACTACTGCCTCCGGGGACAAGTTCCGTATTCCATGGATTACGTGTAACACCAAATGCAGAGTTTTCTGTGGATGAACCCATTGCAAATTCATCCATATTCGTAGTTCCAATTATCAGCGCGTCTTCTGCTAATAATTTATCTACAACAGTAGCATTGTAAGGTGAATGATATTCACCGAGTATTTTTGAACCGCACGTATTGCTCAAGTTCGGATCATTAATACATATGTTATCTTTGATCGAAACCGGAATTCCCGCAAGTTTCCCAACGCTTTTTCCGGCAGCAATTTTTTCGTCAATTAAACGCGCACGTGAAATTGCGTTTTCACGCGGCAAAAGACTGCGGTAGACATTCAACGAGGAATTGTATTGATCGATCCGGAGATATACCGCGCCCATCACTGCTTCGGCAAGTATGTCTCCCGACTTGATGCGTTCAACCAGTTCGATTAAAGAAAGATCAAAAAGCATGATTTTTTTATCAGGCTTCTTCTTGTTCAAGCTGCTCGACAAGCGCAATATACTCCTGCTTTGCGTCTTCCAGAGATTTTCCCTGGAGTTTGTTCCAACCGTCAAACTTTGCCCGACCTTCAAAATCGGCAAATCCAGGACGTTCACCAGTAACGTCACCTTCGTTGCCTTGTTTATAAAGCGCATAAAGCTGAAGCATTATATCATTTGGTGGACGCTTAGTAAGCTGGGTCACACGTTCAGTTGCAGATTTGAACTCGTCATCAAGGGCCATGTTATCTCCTTATTAATAGTTTAAAACGTATTATAAACACTAACAGAGCCCCTGTAAAATTCAATACAAAAACTCAGTTTAGACGCTCGCGGAGGCATTCAACCAGAATCATCGTAAGAGTAGATTTATTTTAAGGCAGCGAGATTTCCTGTTAAGCTTTAAACGGAGCTGATATGGAGAGTAATTTTTGTGCAGGATCAACAGAATTTGACTTTCTTCAGCCATAACTATTTGTCAAATTTAGGATAAGAAGCAGGCCGTTCGAGTAAATCACAAATTACTGATGACTGCGCATGAATCGTGCATAACCAATCCGGGTGTGATAACATCATACTCTGAATTTTTTTTATAACTACCATCAATTCAAGTACGAGCCTGTTCCCAAGCATGACGCGGAACGTACAGAAGATGATCACTAAATGGACACCGATTGAAAGGATTTAATAATGGTTAACCAACCAGTTTTAATTGTAGACGATGAAGTAGAAATGCGCATCGCCATGTCCGAAACTCTCAAGCACTGCGGGTATCCTGTAGAAATATCGCACAACGCAATTGACGCACTCAAGAAGTTCAAACAAAATGAATATTCCCTGGTCATTACAGATATGACCATGCCCAAACGCAGCGGACTTGAATTACTAAAAGACATTAAAAGTATCTCTCCTGCCAAACCTGTGATCATGGCAACCGCATACGGTACTGTAGAAACGGCGGTAGAAGCCATGAAACACGGAGCTTTCGATTACATCCGCAAACCAATTAATTTTGATTCATTCCAGTTTATTGTCCAGCAAGCTTTGAATTATAAAGGTACAGCAGGTAATTCGGCTCCAGTTGCAGAAAACAAATCTTCAAAGTCAAAACCAGTAAATTTGAGCAAGGAAATCATCACGCAGAACCAGGTAATGTTGTCTTTACTCGACGTTGCAAGGAACGTTGCTAAAAGCAAATCAACGATGATGATTCAGAGTGAAAGCGGTACCGGAAAAGAACTACTGGCGAATTATATCCATGAAAATTCCGACCGTGTAAAGAGACCTTTTGTGGCGATTAACTGTGCTGCACTTCCGGAAACACTACTCGAAAGTGAACTCTTCGGACACGCGAAAGGTGCTTTTACCGGAGCAGTTCAGGATTATCGAGGAAAGTTTGAACAGGCACATACAGGTACTATACTATTGGATGAAATCAGTGAGATGGCTTTACCCCTGCAGGCAAAGCTCTTACGTGTACTACAGGAATATCAAATTGACAAAGTTGGCGGGAAAGAGCCGATTCCGGTGGATGTCAGAGTGATTGCAACAACTAACCAAAATTTGATTGAAATGGTCGATAAAGGAAAATTCCGTGAAGACCTCTATTTCCGCTTAAACGTAATTCCGCTGGCGCTTCCGCCTTTACGTGACAGGATGGACGATGTTCCGGTACTGGTCACATATTTTATCAAAAAGCATTCTAAAATAAATAACCGTGATTGCCCTGCCGTCAGTCGTGAAACCTTAAACATCCTGACAAATTACCATTGGCGTGGAAATGTACGAGAACTGGAAAACGTCATGGAACGTGCTTTGCTGCTATGTAATGGTGAAGAAATCCAACCCAACCATTTGCTCATGTCTTCTCAACTTGGAGAGGCAACCATCAACGAAGATCTGGCTGCAATAGAAACTCAAACTTCAAATACTCCTGCAGACAAATCTGCAGATGATACTGCGACTTATACAGAAACGCAGATTTCAACAGAGAATGAAGGTTTAGGAATTGAAGTAGGCATGTCGATGAAAGAAGCAGAGAAGCGTTTCATTTTCAAAACTCTCAATGAAACCAAAGGTAACCGGACTCATGCCGCAAAAACATTAGGCATCAGCATTCGTACTTTACGCAACAAACTCAATGAATATCGAGCGGAAGGTGAAGATTTCGAGCTCGAACCGGAAGACTGAACACACGCTTTTCAAAAATACATTGCCTCAGACAGGAACCGTCATCAGACGCACTAAAAGTTTCTACTACGTGGATGTTGGTGAAGCAGAACCTCATCTTTGCCGTATCCGCGGAAGCTTGTTTAAAGGTAACCCCCATCAAAATAAAATAGCCGTAGGCGATGAAGTAGAAATTGATCTGAATGTCGCAGAAGATGCGGGATGGATCCTCAGCCTGCTTCCCCGCCGGACAAAACTTGCACGCCGACCTGCCATAGGTGTTCCGGAACAGGTTTTAGTCAGCAATGCGGAAATACTCCTGATCGTTGCCTCTTTGCGGGATCCTGCTTTCAGAGAAGGTTTAGTTGACCGCTTTTTAGTAGCAGCTTCCTGCGGTGGTCTGGAACCACTGCTTATCCTCAGCAAAGCTGATTTATCGACCTGCGCAGAAATAACACCAATCCAAGAACTTTACTCATCTCTGGGCTGTACTGTTTTGGTGACCAGTGTGCCTGAATCCAGGGGGCTGGACTCATTACGTGAATTGATGCGCGATCGCATATCCGTGCTCTCAGGTCACTCCGGTGTTGGAAAATCCTCGCTGATAGCAGCACTTTTTCCTGATTGGGGAATCAGAATCGGTCAAGTCAGTAAAAAATCCGGAAAAGGCCGCCACACTACAATAATGGCAGAAATGTTTCCACTTCCGCAGGGTGGATTCATCGTCGACACACCCGGAATCCGTGAATTTGCACCACTGGTTAAACCGGAGGAACTGGATAAACATTTTATCGAGTTTAATCCGTTTCTCGGACAATGCAGATTTAAAGGCTGTTCCCATCGACATGAACCGCAGTGTGTTATTAAAGAAGCTGTCTCTGCAGAAAAAATCACCGAACAACGCTACCGCAGCTACTGCAGTCTCTATGATTCTCTTTAACTTTAAGTCTGTGTATCCGCGGGCTTAGCCCTTAATTGCCTGCTGATTTTAGCAAACTGTTGCTGCGCTGAGATCGACGTTTTTGAAGAATCGGCAGTTAAAGCACTACTTTCCTGTGTTGCTTCCGCGGCAGACTTTTCCAACGGAATATCACCAAGCACAAAAGACCGCAAACGCACCTGTTCCAGATCAAGTTCAGGCCGTGGCACAAATGCGATTTTCTGCAGAACATCCTGCAGTTCAGAACGTTGTTTATACAGATGCTGAACAAGCCACTCTGCCCCCGGTGTACGATTCAGCAACTCCAAACGTTCCGCTGATGAAACATAAAGCACTAAAACTGCGTGAGCTCTTGAAACACGATGGAGAAAGGCCGGCATACAGTTTTGATGTACTCCTTCAGGAGTGAGCAGATGCCAGTCTTTCGCCAGTGACGCAACCTGAGTCTGATCAAATTGCGCCTGTCCTAAATCGCCGACATGACAGCGTATATCGTCTAATTTTAATTCTGGCAACAATCGCTGAAACATGCGAAGATAAGTTTCAGTTTCAAAGCGTAAGGCCTGGGAGATGCTGCCGTCATAAACTGTTAAGTGCAGAATTGTCTGCTGAGGCTTGAATCTGACCTTGTGTTTCAGCAGTTCTGTTTCTTCAGTTGACAATAAACGTTTCAGTTGCTTTTGTAACTTCCCGTTCAATTGCGCTGATCCTTTAAAACTTTCACCCTTTAATTTTTCTGCCGCCTGCAGAAAATCCGCAGAGACTCCTGCTCTAAGCAGTTCTTCAGTAAAATCCGCATTCACCGAGAACTGGCGCAGGACTGAAATATTACGAGGGTATGCGTTCCTGGCCAAAAACTTGTCAATCTCTGCAAACCAGAGTTTGCGTAGTTTGACAAGATAAAGCAAATGCTGTTGTCCTGATGCTTCAAAAATTGCGTGCAGGGTAGACAGAGCATTTGCGTATGTCGATTTTCCGGATGAGCTTTGATAATGGATCGTGCGAAGAAACTGCGTTAGCAAATTGCGATCTTGATTTTGATACAGTAGACTAACCATAATTATTAATTTTTTCTTTCAGACAAAAAGCATTATGTTGGCCAGTGAAGTCCCCGGTATCCTCGTCGCCATGCCCGCACTCAAAGATACTTATTTTGAGAAATCAGTAATTCTGTTGTGCAGTTATGACGCAGAAGGTGCATTCGGTTTAGTTATGAATCATCCCTCTACAACTCAGGTAAAAGAGGTGCTCTCCAAAGAGCTGCAGGAAAATGCTGTCTTCGATATTCCTTTACTGGTTGGAGGACCTGTTCAACCGGAATCGTTTTGGGCAGTTCACAGTGCTGATTTTTCAGTAGAAGAAACTACCATCCTCTCACCAAAAATAAATTTAAGTTCCGCACAGGATATTCTGTCTCCGCTTGCTGCAGGACAGGCGGTGGAGTCTTATCAATTCGGCAGCGGCTATGCGGGTTGGGGCGCAGGGCAGCTTGACCGTGAAATTCAGGAGGAGTCCTGGTGGCTCGGTCCGCTTGACGAAACACTGCTGCTGGAACTGGACTACAAACTACGCTGGGATACAACCATGGAAAATCTTGGTTTTGACCTGCTGACCACTACTTTTTCTCAAACAGGCATGGTCTAAAAATTTATTCCAGGCTTATCATTCCAGGAAACTTCTGTGCAAACAGCTTGAACTCATCCCACAATTTTTCCACTGAGGTTTCCGGCAGGATAAAACTTTCCCCTAATTTTTTTAAGAGGATAAAATTCACTGCCTGTTTTTGTGCCTTTTTATCGTGCAGAATCAAATTCCGAAAAGTTTCATAATCCAGTTTCAGCAGTTTAACCGGCAGCAAATTCTGTGTCAGTGAGCTGCTGATAAGCTCCCACTCATTTTGCGCAAGTTCATTCCAGCGCCATGAGACAAATGCAGCAAATAACATTCCTGTACCAACCGCTTCTCCATGCAGATACTTACCGTAACCGGCGTGAGTTTCGATTAAATGTCCCAGTGTGTGACCAAAATTAAGGTTTGCACGTAAACCCTTTTCTGTCTCATCCTGTTCAACAACCCGACCTTTAATTTCACAGGAACGAAAAATTGCCTCTTCCAGATAGTCAAAATTAAGCGGTTCAAGGGTGTGCTGTTGAGTAAAGTTGAAAAATTCCGCATCCTGAATCAATCCGTGTTTGAGCAATTCCATGTAGCCTGCTTTCAACTCACGTGAAGGCAAAGTTTTCAGGAATGCGAGCTCTATGCAAACGTATTCCGGCTGTTTGAAGGAGCCAATCGTATTTTTTCCTGCAGGATGATTAACTGCGGTTTTGCCACCGACACTGCTGTCAACGTCAGCAAGTAAAGTTGTCGGTACCTGAATAAACGGAATCCCGCGTACAAAAGTCGAAGCGGCAAATCCAGCCATATCTCCGATTACACCTCCTCCGAAAGCTATCAACAGGGTTTTCCGGTTCGCACTGACATTCATTAAAAAGTCAAATATCAGCGAAAGCGTTTCCAGGTTTTTATACTGCTCACCATCAGGCAGTACACAGGTTGAAACCTTAACTCCGGAAACTGCTAAAACATTGAAAATAAAGTCCGGATACAGATCATGCAAAGTTGTATTTGTCACTACAACCACATGCTCAGCAGCGTTGAGTTTAACTACTTTCAGAAGTTGTTTGTCGAGAATATTCAGACCAATATCAATCTGGTATTCTCGACCGGGCAAATTAACTTTAAGAGTTTTCATAGGAGTTTATAATTATTTAATCTTTACTAATATTCCTGCCACACACCAGTTTACTTCATCACAGGCTTCTGCGAGCATTTGTGCGATACGTCCGGACAAATCCGCAAATTTGCGGGACAAAGGATTGTCCGGAATGATACCGAGTCCCACCTCATTCAGTACAAAGACAATGTCGTTCTCAAGCAAAAGCAAACTCTCAATTTCTGCAAATATTTTACTTTCCGGAAGTTGATGATGCAAAGCATTGTTGAGCCACATGGTCATACATTCAATCAGCACAGGCGCCTCTGTTTCAGCAAGCGCCTCTGTTAAATTCAGTGGTTCCTCAACAGTCCAAAATTTTTCACCACGATGCTGACGGTGTTTCTCAATGCGCTTTTCCATTTCCGGATCAAGTAGTTCTGTAGTCGCCAGATAAACAGGTTCCTGATCCAGGGCCATTTTCAGCATACGCATTTCCGCCTGACGTGACTTTCCGCTTTTGACTCCACCTGTGATCAGAATTTTCATGTGCTGAAAAATGGGGTGAATCCGGAAAACCACAAACAGCTTCCGGAAATGAATGCTCCAAGCAATGCTGTTGCTAAAGCAAATTTATTCATAAGTTGAATGTCCTTGTAAGTCGCTCCTTCTCTGTCATCAGGACTGCCGAGCCAATAATCGTGAGCCAGTTTTTCCTCCCGCCAAACCGGTCCGCAAAGTTTTATTTTCAACGCGCCCGCTGCAGTAGCTTCGCACCAACCTGCATTTGGACTGGGTAGTTTTGAGTAATCCTGCCAGCCGACTCTGAATGCGTTTATGCCGGACAATCCGGGAAATAAAGTGGCGCTTCCGGAAAGTAAAAGCCAACTAAGCCTTGCAGGAATCCAACTCAACAAATCATCAAATCTCGCTCCGCACCAGCCAAAATCCTGATAGCGCTCATTGCGGTAACCGACCATTGAATCGAGGGTGCTCACAACTTTATAAAACAGCATGCCCGGAATACCGAAAAAACAAAAGTAACACAACGGTGCAATCACTCCATCATTCAAATTTTCGCTGACACTTTCAACCGCAGCACGTCCGCATGCTGCTAAATCCATCTGCTTTGTGTCACGTCCAACAAGCATCCCAACCTGTCGTTTTGCTTCAGCAAGATCAGCCTCTTTAATCGCTGTTGCTACATGTTTTGCATGCCGCAGCAAATCACTTAACGCTAGGAAACTCCAGCCAAGGTACACGGACCAGAGCCAGCCTAAACTCCAATGCAGAGACGCCAGCAAGTAAAAAATACTCCATCCGATCACCAGCGAACTGGCTAACAAAAGCAGCACCAGCAAGATTCCGCCGAATTTACCATCCAGTCCGATTTTGCGCAGTCTGTTTTCATACCACGTTAATAACTTGCCAATCAAACGCACAGGATGAAGACGATAAACAGGATCGCCAAAAAGCAAATCCAGCCCGAAAATCAAGGCTAATATCGTGGCTGGATGCATGAGTATTTCAGCAAACTCTATCTTCATCCTTTTTTGTTTTTAACGCTTTTTACACCTTTAGCGCCTTTAGCGCCTTTTTTGCTTTTAGCGGGCACAACACTTTCCAGCGCTATTTTTTCGATTAAGTCTTCATCCGGAAGCCATAACATCTGCTTATAAATCCACAATAAACCTGCGCAAAAGAGCAGAAGACTGATGGCATAAGCAGCTAAGAACTTCGTATCAGCAATCACAAAATATTGATTGTCCATACGCAGCGGAGTTAACAATGAACGCAAAACTGCGTAAGAGAGCAAATAAACCGCACCGAGCAAACCAGGACGGAAATTTCGCAGACGCAGTTTCCAAAGCAGAAAGAAAATCAGAAAATTACCCAGCGATTCATAAATCATCGTGGGATGAACAGGCGCTCCATGAGCATAACGATCGACTGTAGTACCTGCTGGAAAAACAATGCCTGTCCAGAAATCAGTAACCGGCCCAGCGGTTTCACCATTGGTGAAATTCCCCCAGCGGCCTATCGCCTGTCCTAAAATCATGCACATCGCACTGATGTCAAACATAGCTGCCAAAGATAGTTTTTTGACTCTGCAGTATAGCGGATACGCAATGATACCGCCCAGAATTGCTCCGTGAATCGCCAAACCGCCTTCCCAAACTGCAAATACTTTCCAAAATGGTTGGAATGCATAATAATTCGGCCATTCGAAAATTACTTCGTATGCACGTCCTCCTGCCAAGCCTGCAAAAAAGAGCAGCATCGTCATGTTCATTGCTTCGTCTTCGCTGAGATTTATACGTCTCCTTGTAACTTCCGCAATCACAATTCGCGTGGCAATCAACAGCGACATTGCGTAAAATAAACCGTAAAAACGAGGCTCCAACGTGATGTTGAACCAGGGTATTTCAACTGAAAAAATATATGGATACATGTTTATTTATGAAACTGTGTTATCCGGAAAGTGTATTCCCAAGAATTTCCTTTTGAGCAGCAATGTGTGAGCGGATGCCCTGTTCGGCCAAATCCAACATTGAATTCAACTCTTTACGAGAATAAGTTTTTCCTTCTGCAGTTCCCTGAACTTCCACAAATTCTCCACAATCCAGCATAACGACATTCATATCGACTTCTGCATTTTTATCTTCATCATATTTCAAATCGAGCATGGACTGTTGATTTACAATACCAACACTAATTGCGGCAAGGTATTCTTTTACCGGAAATTCTTTAATGCGTCCTGCCTGAGACATTTTCCGTAAAGCTAAAATCAGTGCAACAAAGCCACCTGTTATGGATGCGGTGCGTGTGCCGCCGTCGGCTTGAATCACATCACAGTCAATCCAAATCGTGTGATTTCCAAGTGCGTCAAGATCCACAACAGAACGCAGCGAACGGCCTATTAAACGTTGAATTTCCTGAGTACGACCATCTATTTTGGCAGTTTCCCTTTTGCGTCGACTTCCGGTTGAGCGCGGCAGCATTCCGTATTCTGCAGTGAGCCATCCGTGTCTTGCTTTTTTATCTTTATCCAAAAGCCAGTCCGGAACTTTATTTTCAACAGATGCAGTACAGATAATTTTGGTTTTCCCGGAAGAGATAAGAACTGACCCTTCTGCGTACATTGTATAATCAATAGTTATTTCCAGAGGTCGTGCTTCGTTATTTACACGTCCGTCGGTTCGTGTGTTTGACATTTTATTAGCTATATTCATTGTTTAATTTTTCAATTCCGTGTGCGTCACCAATTACAGTAAGGCGGTCACCTTCCTCTAAAACTGTTTGCCCCCGAGGGATTATTGTTTCTCCTTTTCGTCTGATCAACGCCACAAGACTTCCTTCTGGCATACGAATTTCTCCCAGTGAACGCCCAATTAGCACAGACGACGGTGTATTACTGCGAATTCGGAGTGATAAAAATCTTTCATCACGCAATAAAATTTCCTTCAATTCCTGTTCATCATTTGCTGCCAGCCAGTCCTTGAGAAAATCTTCATCATCAACTCTTCCTGCAATTTGAGCCAGAATCCGCAGATGCTGGCCTGGATTTTCGCTTGGGCTGACCAAAAAGAAAAATGCGTGTATCGGCCCTTGAAGTGATATTTTTCCTGAAAAATCTGGTGCTTCAACAAAACATGTTTCTTTCGCTTTGACGATCACCATTTCGGCACGCTTAATATCCGCAAGACGTATGTGCGGTAAAGCAGCACCGTGTGAAATTGGAGTTGCCCCAATTCTGCTACCCTCCATAAAACCCTGTTCCAGTTCATCTGCAGGAATCCTGAGACTACGAGCTAGTTCTTTGGCAACATCATGTGTAATATCCTCAAAAAGGTATTTCTGCGAAAATTCCATTACCTCCGCACGTGTGACAACTTCATCAAAGGGATCTTCTTCACGTACCCCTTTTTCTTTCATAATGCCGCGCAATTCTCGATCAAGACCTTCAAATCTTTGTTCACCAAGACGGGCAAATAAATGATAAATAGCTCCTGAACGCACAACCCGTTCACGTGCATAAGAAATATACCAAACTGTTCCAAGAGTGACGAGTGCCAGTGAAAATAAAATAGGTACCATCCCCATTTCCGCAATCAGCCACACAGGCGAAAAAACTCCAAAAAGCTGCATCCATGGATAAAACGGAGAACGATATCCCGGATCATAAGCCTCTATTCTGCTTTCACGCATCACGATTACAGCAAAACAAATGAGCGCAAACATCATCAATTGAAAGGCACTCGCCAGCTTGGCGATACTTGCAATATCAAAGCTCATCACCAAAAAGATAATCAATCCGACTGTAACGGCAATTCCATAATGTGGAATATTTCGCGGGGTTAGTTTTGAAAATTTCCCTGGAATAAGATGATCCCTGCTCATCGCCAGAGGGTAACGTGACGCACTCAAAATTCCAGCGTTTGCAACTGAAGCAAAAGCAATTACAGCTGCGACTGTCACTCCTATCTTTCCCCAGTTTCCAAACAATACTTCTGCTGCGGATGCAACCGGTGTTAAATCATGTGCCAGTTTTTCTGCAGGCAGTACACCAACCATGATCGTAGTCCCTACAGCATAAACCGCTATCGCAGTTGCAATCGCAAGAAAAACTCCAAGAGGAAGATTCCGTTCAGGATTTTCAATCTCTTCTGCAACGCTTGCAATGTTGGTGATTCCTACGTAGCTGATATAAACCAACCCTGCTGTTGAAATAATTGAAACACCGCCCTTATCAAAAAATCCATCAAAATTCTGTGAATTTATTTGCGGTAAACCCTCGCCGATGAAAACAAACAAAATCAGCAACAGAGCAAAAACCATGAAGACCTGAAACGTTCCTGTTTTCCTTGCTCCAAAAAGATTAACTACACCAAAAAAGAATGCCAAACATACTGCCAACGTCACAACCGGTACATCCGGCCAAAAAATACGGATATAAGCTCCCATGCCGATCAAGGCAAAAGCGGTTTTTAAAACCAGCGCCAACCACGTTCCCAGTCCACCGATGGTACCGACAAACGGCCCCATACTACGGTCAAGAAAATAATATGCTCCACCGGCTCTCGGCATTGCAGTTGAGAGTTCAACCATGCTGAACATTGCGGGAATAAGAGGAATTGCCGCAATCAAATAACTCAAAACAACTGCCGGACCTGCTTCGTTAAAGGCAATTCCAGGCAGCAGGAAAAAACCTGCGCTCAGGGTTGTCCCGGTCGCAATGGCGTACACATTGAGTAATGTCAGTTCTTTTTTGAGCATCTTTTTCCAGGTGGTTATTTTTTGCTCTTTACCTCAAAAACACACATGCTTTAAGTCATCCTGATACTATAAATTTCCGGCTTCAATTACTTCCATTTCAGCACTAACTTCAAACTCGAAATATTTATCTTCCAGTGCAAGGTTATAGCTCATTGATTCCAGAGCGATTGTCCGGTAATTACCATGTTGATCCATCAGTACTATAGTACGTAAATTGTAACTTCCCGGATCAACCTCTAATTGGATAAAAGCTAAATTTGCAGTCTCTTTATGAGGTTCAAGTTCAACGATCAAACCCTGCGGACTTTTCAGCAAAGAATTGCTGATTTTACGTCGTTTAAAATCCTCATTCAAATCACCTAAACCGAGCAGAAAAGAAAGCGCAGTTCCGTCAGTTAGTTTTTCCAGTTTTTGAATAGTCACATTTTCGAGCAAAGTATCATAGAGCCACAAGGTTTCACCGTTCGTGACCAGCAACTGCTCTTCCGGAGCAGCGTACAGCCAACGCATTTTTCCCGGACGTTTATAAGAAACCTCTCCCTCTGCTGTCCTGGGAGCGACTTCAGAATTTGCCCGAAAGCTGGTTTGCGTAAAATGCCCTGAAAAACTCAGAATGCTCTGGTATTGCGTCTGAATAAGTTGTAGCAGATTGGCTTCGCCCGCAAGAGTCTGAGCTGAAATTCCTCCTAAAAAAAAGAAACTTAGTATAAGTTTATATTTTTTCATTTAATTATTGAGCTAATTTTTTAACAAACAGAAACCTATTGCTTTGCTCTTGGCTTTATTTTAGCAGCAGAGTTCAGCAAGTCGATTATATTGCTCCGGTTTAGGTTATTTTTGTATAAGCTGTATAAGCCAAAAAACCAGATCAACAGAGGCGGCAGCCACAATACGTGAGGTTGATAATTCAGGTTCTGGGTCATTTCTTTTGCTCCCATCCAGAGGATATAATAGAAGACCACTAGAATCAGCCCGCGCAAAAACGCACCGGAACGTCCACGCCTTGGATTAACCAGACCTAAGGGAACCATCGCTACAGCAAAAGCCACGCAAGCCCAGGGTGTGGTCAGCCTTAAAAAAAGTTCTATTTGCGAAGGTTGACTGGAATTTCTCCAGAGAGCACTGGTAGAAACTCCCCAAATATGTCCATCTTTTTTTTCAGGCACTATTTGCAGTGGTCGGAAGATATAGTGGAATTTCTCAAACGCGATCGTACGGTAATTTTCCGCAGAACCCTGCAAATGAATCCGCCCGTCTTCAAGCGATAAAACCAAATCGCGCTCGCCTTCACGAACATTGATACGCCCACGATCCGCAAGTGTAACCATCGAATCCGCCGTAAACTCCCTGTCGGTAATAAAAACACCGCTCAAATCTTCATTTTCGCCTTTGTCCTGAACGTGTAAAACCTTGTCCGGAAAATCATAATTCAGTACTAAAGGTTGAATTGTTTTCGTAGTCTGAGTTTTTAGCACCCTCAGTTTTTCTTTCTCGAAAGCAGCGTATCCTGCAGGCTGCAGCCAAAGCGTAATACTCAACGCAAGTACTGTTGTAACAATGCCGAATAAAAAAAATGGACGTCCAATCTGCCAATAACTTATGCCTATTGCATTCATCGCATAAATTTCATTGTCCGTGGAAAGACGTACCATCAGCACCACACTCGCAATCACAATTGCTAAAGGCAAGGTCACAGACAAAAACTGTGGCAGGCGGTAAAGCAACAGCAGACCAACACTAAAAACGCTAACTCCACGTTCCACAATTAAATATATCAGCCGATAAACCGTTTCCATCGAAAGGATGAAAGTGAGTATCCCGGAAGCCAGTATAAACGGAAAAATCAGCTGTAAAAATATTGAACGAGAGAGCAACATAAAGATATGTTAGAGCTGGTCCTTGATTTGCCATGCCAGTCGCATGGCGTTGAGTCCGTCCTGACCGGTGACTTTTGGTTTTTTCCCTTCACGTACCGCAGACAAAAAACTTTCAATTTCTGCTAACAAAGCATCCCCTTTTTCCAGTTGAAATGCTTCAGGCTTTAAAGTTTCCGGATCAGGAACCGCGTTT
The DNA here is from genome assembly GCA_002685535.1 of Deltaproteobacteria bacterium. Lineage (GTDB taxonomy): Bacteria > SAR324 > SAR324 > SAR324 > NAC60-12 > Arctic96AD-7. Next base: position 20,348 of record NYXK01000066.1, on the reverse strand, counting down.
GAATCAACCTGTAGTTTGCGTGCCTGACCTGTTCCGTAATCAAGTGAGAGATATAACCCGGATTGGAAAATCCGCATTTTACGTTCCGCTTTATCTGAAACACGGCTGGCCGTTAAATCTGCAATACAGCCTGAAGGAAAGCGTAGTCTCGCGTTTGCCAAATCTGCGGTTGAGGTGACGATATTAACACCTGTACCATCAACAGATTCCGGATATTCACCAACCACCGCCAGCACCAGGTCAATGTCATGAATCATTAAATCTAAAATAACATCAACATCAGTTCCACGTTTTGGAAAAGGAGCAATACGGATATTCTCAATAAATTTTGGCCGATCAATTAACTCCTGAAATTCTGTAAAAACAGGATTGAAACGTTCAAGATGTCCGATCTGCAGGCGTAGATTTTTGTCGCCTGACAACTGTTCCAGCTCTTCTGCTTCTTCAATTGTAGCGGCAAATGGTTTTTCGAGTAAAACGTGAACGCCCTTTTCCATAAATGCTTTTGCCGTTTCATAATGATGCACCGTCGGTACAACAATGCTCACTGCGTCTACCTGATCCAGCACCTCGTGATAATCAGTATAAGACGGAACCTCAAGTTCATCCGCTACTTTTTGAGCCTGTTGCGGATCAACATCAACCACACCAATCAATTCTGAGTCAGCAAGCCCGGCATATTTTTGAGCATGAAAGCGACCAAGATAGCCCACACCTATTACAGCAGTTTTTAACATTTTTTCACCAGTTTGTAATGTTTCATAAAATACTGCGAGTTTTTTAAAAATTCAACCCTCGAGTTTTTCTAATTCAAGAATCTGCTGTTTGAGTGCAGACAGAGTTTTTTCGGTAGCGTCTACTTTATCGCGCAATTCTGTCACCACTTTTTCGGGAGCCTGCTTGAGGAAACCAGGATTGTCGAGTTTGCTGCGGCTTTTTTGGACAAAACCGGATTCCGTTTTGAGTTTCTTCTGCAGAGTCTCGATTTCTTTTTTCCAGTCCAGCGCAGAAGCCTCGATGCTGGCCAGCGTATCCTGAAAATATGCGCTGAGCATGTCACTGACTGCTTCAGGTGTTTTTTCGCTGATATTCAATTCACTCAAGCGGGCGAGCCGGATTATCAATTGATGATGCTCGCGAAAAAGTTCAGCATGTTTGGCGGAATCAAGCGTCACGGAAACTTTTTTATCAAGACCGATCTTGGCTTTTTCACGCAGGGCCCTGATTTGCGAAATACTTTCCTTGATGATTTCAATGCGGCCGTGTGCTTCCTTAAATTGATAAGGCTGTAATTGGGGCCACTCGCTGACAACCAGCATTTCGGGTTGCTTAAATTGCCCCCAGAGCGCTTCTGTAACAAAGGGCACATAAGGGTGGAGCAGCTTTATCAGAGATGAAAAAGCATAAGCCAGCACCTGATTATCCTCTGCTGAGCGTTGTGGATTTTTGTCCATTTCGAGATACCAGTCACAAAAGTCGCCCCAGAAGAAACTTTTTAAATTATCCGCGACATCCGACAAACGATGTGCTTCAAGACCGGTCTGCGTACTACTAATCAAATCATTCAGTCCGTGTAGCAGCCATTGTGCAAGTTCCGAGTTAACATTTTGGGGCGCAGCGAGCGGAGTATTCTCCGGAATTGTAATCAAAATGTATCTTCCGGCATTCCATATTTTATTAGCAAAACGACGGCTGCTTTCCATCTTTTCCGGAAAAAGCCGTAAGTCCTGTCCAGGACCTGTTCCTAAAATGAGGGCAATTCTTAAAGCATCCGCGCCGTATTCCTCAATACTGACCAAAGGATCAATGACAGTTTTTGGTTCAGATTTTGACATCTTTTTGCCGTCACGTGTCCGGATAAGTCCGTGTAGATACACTGTTTTAAAAGGCACATCCTGAAGCATATAAGTCGTCATCAAAATCATCCGTGCCACCCAGAAAAACAGAATATCATAACCTGTTTCCATAATATTCGTAGGATGAAATTTTTGAAAATCCGGACTGCATTCCAATATTTCTTCGAGCGTCAGAGAAAAATCATCTGCCAGTTCAGGATCCACCAGCGTGCTCCATGTCCAGAGTGCGGATGAAAACCAGGTATCGAGTGTGTCCGGATCCTGCTCCCAACCCTCCGCAGAGTCAAGCTGCTGCAGACTCACCTTTGTTTCAGCATCACGGTAATAAACCGGAATGCGGTGTCCCCACCAAATTTGACGTGAAATACACCAGTCCTGCAAATTATCAATCCAGTAAAAATAAGTAGAATCGAAACGTTCCGGAACCAGGCTAATATCTCCGGAACTTACCACGTCGATCATAACTTCTTTGAGACTATGCTTTTTCCCTTTCCATTCCACTGCAGCTTTGTTCACGTCAATAAACCACTGCTCGCGGATTTGCGGTTCAATCGCACCACCGCCACGGCTGTTAAAAGCTTTGCTGTGTGTGTAGTCCGCATCTATTTTTACGAGCAGGCCTTTGGACTTCAGTTTTTCCACAATTTGCGGACGTCCCTCATCGATCGACATACCTTCAAATTCATTGGCAATCGACAGCAAATTTCCTTCAAAATCAATAATTGGTTCTTTTTCCAGACCATGCCTTTCAGCAATACCAAAATCCACATGATCGTGCCATGGCGTAATCGTCATCACGCCTGTGCCGAATTCCGGATCAACCACATCATCCTTAATAATCGTGGCGGTGATCTTGCCATTGATCCATTCACATTCAAAAGTCTCACCGTGTTTGTACTGCATGTAACGCTGATCATCCGGATGCATGACGACATATTTATCACCAAATTTAGTTTCCGGACGTACCGTGCCGATCTGGAATGGCCCATATTGAAAAGTGAAAAATGGCGAGTTAGTATCTTTGCGTTCCACCTCATCGTCCGAAACATTAGTTTTCAACAGAGGATCCCAATTAACAATACGCGGTCCGCGAAAAATCAAACCATCTTCGTACATCCGTTTGAAAGTCTCATTCACACAACGGTTAAGTTGCGGATCCATCGTGTAGCGCTCACGGCTCCAGTCACAACTTGAACCAAGCGCCTTGACCTGGTTACGGATTGTGCCTTGCGAATTTTTGACATATTCCGCAATCCTCCGCAAAACCTCATCACGTCCCAATTCCGCGCGTGGATCAGCAATTCCTTCCTGAGTTTTGATTTGTTGCAGCACCACATTTTCAGTCGCAATCGCCGCATGATCAGTTCCCGGTAACCAAAGCGCTTCGTGTCCATCCATACGCTGCCAGCGAATAAAAATATCTTCCAGAACCAGCATCACCGCATGTCCGACATGCAGTTGTCCGGTAGCATTCGGCGGAGGCATTGAAATTGTGAAAGCAGGTTTTTCGGAATTTGCGTCCGCACGGAAAGCACCACTAGACTCCCACTGCTCTGCAATTTGTTTCTCAAAGGCTTGAGGATCGTAGGCTTTTGCTAATGAGCTCATTTTTAATTTGTTCAAAGTGAAATTTAGGATGGATAATTGAGAAACTGCAACTCTAAATAAAGTTGAGTATTCGTACAGGTGAAGTTTTGAAAATCAGGCCCAGATGGGCCAATTCCATTACCACACCCGCAGGTAGTTCAGGCTATTTTCTTAGCCATTCCACAGCACTTTTTATATTTTTTACCACTTCCGCAAGGGCATGGTTCGTTACGCCCTGTCGTGGGCTGGGCACGTACAGGTTGTGGTTTTTTCTTTTTTCCTTTTTCCTCGGAAGGTTTTTCAACTTCTCCATGGATGAATTCCACATCCTGCAGCAGCGGTGCCGGTTCAGGTTCCGCCATGGGACGGGCAATTGTTAATTTGTAAAATGTGCTGATTGCTTCCAGATCAATCCTGTTCATTAAATCTGAAAACATTTCAAATGCCTGTTTTCGATATTCGTCCAGTGGTTTTTTCTGTGCATAACCAACCAGACCGATACCTTCACGTAGATGATCCATTGACAGCAGATGATCCTTCCAGAGGTTATCGTTGACCTTCAACAAAACCTGCCTTTCCAGATCAAGAATCATTTGGGTGAAAAGCTCTTTGCGCTCTTCCGCGGAAACTTCCGGTTCAAAATTAAATTCTGCCACTTTACGGAAAAAATCGATTTTTTCTTTGTAGAGATCCTCAATCCAACTGTAAAATTTTTCTGCATGTTCATCTGCTTTGAGTTCTTCTTCATACCATTTTTCGTTCGGCACTCTGGCAAAGACGCTTTCAAAAGCCCGGTTAAAACCCTGCACATCCCACTGATCAGCATACTTATCTGCACAATGTTGATCCATTGCCCGATCAACTATACCATCACACATTTCTAAAATAAGATTCTGCACACCCTCTCCAAGAATTTCACGGCGCCTTCCGTAGATAATGGAGCGCTGCTTTTCCATCACATCATCGTATTCCAGCACATGCTTGCGTATGTCAAAGTGATATCCCTCTACCTTTTTCTGCGCGTTGCCAATGGCTTTGGTGATGAAGACATGTTCAATCGGTTCGTCTTCTTCAATGTTCAGTTTATCCATCAGATTTGAAATCCGCTCACCGCCAAAAATCCGCAGCAAATCGTCTTCCAGCGAAAGCAGAAACTGGGATGCTCCTGGATCACCCTGCCGTCCGGAACGTCCGCGAAACTGATTGTCAATCCGGCGGCTGTCATGCCTGCCTGTACCGAGCACAAATAATCCTCCGACTTCAAGTGTTTCCGGAGATGGTTTAATATCCGTGCCGCGTCCCGCCATGTTTGTGGCAATCGTTACTGCACCAAATTGACCTGCATTTGAAATAATTTCTGCTTCACGTTCATGGTGTTTTGCGTTAAGAACTTCGTGAGGGATGTTTTTTTGCTTTAGCAGTTTACTGATTGATTCAGAAACTTCAATTGAAACTGTGCCAACCAAAACCGGTTGACCTTTCTGATTCAGTTCACTGATACGCTCTACCGTTGCCCGATATTTCGCTTCCACAGTTTTGAAAACTACATCCGAAAGATCTTTACGTGCAAGAGGTTTGTTGGTGGGAACTACAACAACGCCTAGATTATAAATTTTCTTAAATTCATTTTTTTCCGTTTCTGCTGTTCCTGTCATTCCGGAAAGTTTGCTGTAAAGCCGGAAATAATTTTGGAAAGTAATTGTTGCAAGTGTCTGGTTTTCACGTTCAACCGTTACGCCTTCTTTTGCTTCCAAGGCCTGATGCAGCCCGTCACTGAAACGGCGTCCCGGCATCAAACGACCGGTAAACTCATCAACGATAATTACCTGACCTTCCTGTACTACATAATCGACATCCTTATTGAACATGTAGTGGGCTTTCAAAGCTTGATTAACATGGTGCAGAATTTCCATGTTTTCATAATCAAACAGGCTCGTATCCTTTACCAGCAAATCCTGTAGACGCTCCTCGATTTTGACTGAACCCTGATCGGTTAGGTTAATGCTGCGTGCTCTTTCATCAAGAGCAAAGTCACCGTCACGCACAATATCATGGTCTTCCATTTCTTCCAGATTGTCTGCGATATTATGCACTTGATCCTGAGGCAGTTTCCCTACCTCCTCCTTGCGGATTTCACGACTGAGGCCATATACAAATTTATTTATTTGATGATATTTTTCAATGTTATCTTCAGTAGGTCCACTGATGATCAAGGGTGTACGTGCTTCGTCAACAAGGATACTGTCTACCTCATCGACCACAGCAAAATTAAAATCACGCTGAACATAATCCTCAAGAGAAAACTTCATGTTGTCGCGTAAATAATCAAAACCGAATTCGTTGTTTGTACCATATGTAATGTCCGCAGCATAAGCATCACGGCGACCTTCATCATAAATTCCGTGCTGAATCAAACCAACCCTTAAACCGAGAAATTCAAAGATCTGTCCCATCCACTGACTGTCACGCTTCGCCAGATAGTCATTCGGTGTAATGATGTGAACACCTTTGCCCCCAAGAGCATTAAGGTAAACCGGACAGGTTGAGGACAAAGTTTTTCCTTCACCGGTCGCCATTTCAGCAATGTTTCCGTGATGCAGAGCCAAGCCTCCCAGTAACTGCACATCGTAGTGACGCTCACCTATTGCACGCTGTGAGGCCTCCCTCACGAGAGCAAAAGCTTCAGGGATCAAGTCATCCAGTGCTTCGTCTGCTTTCAGTCTTGCTTGAAATTCCGTTGTTTTTACAGGAAAATCTTCATCCGCCAACGCCTTCACTTCACCTTCATGCGCATTTATTTTGTCTACTACTTTTTGGTAAGACTTTAGTGTTTTTGTATTTTCGTCACCAAATATTTTTTTAACATTTTTCCACATAATTTCCTTGTACCGCTTTCGGTAGGGTGAGGACGGTTGGCTGAAGGCGAGAGTGTAATTTGNTTGAGGNCAGCGTTTTTTGCTNTGTGCTTTACCCGTTGAGATCATCAGTCCAACTAAAATCCNGTAGTNCAATTGTAGCAAAACNGGCTTTCCGGGTCAAGAACNACGAAGTCCGAACAACAACTAATAGGCTGAACAATAACTTGCAATTACGGGGGGTTAGCTTATCTTCAATTCAGCTTAAATTTTTTTTTGANATGATTGACTTATGCGGGCTTATTTACTGTTTTTACTCCTNNTGCCTGGTCTGNTGGGTGGCTGTTATCCGAAATCACTTAATTACAGCCCCGGTTGGGCAACAAGCACGATTGACGGTACTGTGCGGGGAGAAAACGCTAAAATGCTAGAATCACAGCCCTTCATCATCGTTCTTGAATACTATTCAAACTTTATTAAATTTGAAAACGAATCACCACTTTATTCTCCAAAGGCACGAGTTTTTTTTCCGGACAAGAACGGTAATTTCCGCATTAGCTTTGACCTTAAGGCAACCGCCATAGATTTGACTTTTGTAGCCTCAGCATACANCATGCAGCGTTTCCGCTTTCGAAGGCAATTCGGAATTGGCGANTTACATTATGACGCAAAGTTGTCACGCAGTGAGGTNTGGCAGCATGAATTNATTCTGCAGACAGCACCATTTTTGGAAAATTTCATCCTTGAACAACGTTATAAAATGCCAGATTCACAACAGTTGTTTCTTGGGAATTGGTTGGCAGAGGAACGCAGGAGATTTGCTGAGGGAAAAGAGAATTAAAAACTACTTACACAAAAAAGGTTCGGATTCTACTCTCATCGTGAAATGCGTAAAAGACTTCATTCAAAGCTGCTGTTTTTCCGACCTCAACGTGACCCTCCGCATTTAGACTGATCAATCCATACAAGTAATTGAATTTATTGCTCTCACGCATGGTTACAGCCACCGCGTCGTGCAGAGGCATACCATCGTCAACACGTGTTACAATTCTGGCCGCAGCCGCCTGCTGAACGATTTGTTCTCCAATGCCTGTACAGGAAACCCCGGCTTTTGTAGAAGCATATGTTCCGGCTACGGTAGAGGAGTCACTCACTCTTCCGGGAATTTCACAGCCAATTCCACCGGTTGAAGTACCGGCAAAAATGTGGCCTTCTTTGTCAAGTGCCACTGCTCCAACTGTTCCGTGTTTTCCGGAACAACGTCTTTCGTATTCCTCCAACCGTTCCGGAGTTATCGGATTATAATCTTCCATTCCGTTTCTGCGGCAAAATTCTGTAGCTTGATCAGCACTCAAAACTGTATGTTCTTCATTGGACAGCAAGGCTGCAGCTTCAATTGGGTTCCGGATATTTTGTACATTAATAACGCCCGAAAAGCGATTATTAGTCCCGTCCATCAAAGCCGAACTCATCCGCACCTGTCCGTCAGCCTGCAGTTTGGATCCGGTTCCTGCATTAAAAACAGGATCATCTTCCAGCATCCGGATTGCGTGGCGCACAGTTTCTTCAGCCGTGCCTTTTTGCAGCAAAACAAATGATTCCTCCCAGATATTACAAAGGGAATCGTGCATTAATTGCGCTTCAGCAAGTTTGCCTTCCAGACTTCCGGCGCCGCCATGGATGATTAACTGCTCCATGTTTTTTATGTGTTGCGTCCAACCATCACAAAAGCAGACCAGTAAAACGGTGCACTCCACTGTGCATCATCTAGCATTTCCAGACGTGCTTCACGCATCGCCTTACGCGCCGACATTCCGGTAAGGAATTTATCGTAAAATTTGGTCATCAACAGTTGCGTCCCCGCATCACTGACTTCCCAGAATGAATTGATGACATTCTTCACACCTGCTTCCTGAAACGAGCGACGAAGCCCATAAACGCCTTCACCTTCGTGTATTTCACCCAGTCCGGTTTCGCAGGCGGAAAGCACGACCAATTGGGTTCCGGCTAATTCCAAACTTAAAACTTCCATAGCGGTTAACACACCGTCGTTGTCTGTATCAATTTCACCAAGCATGGGAGCGTTTGCGTTCAATCCCGCGAAAGCAAGCCCTGCACGCAGCAAAGGATTATCGGCGGGGGGAGGAACGCTGCTCGAACCGCGGCTGAGGCCCTGAAGACGTTTTTTCAGCTTTTCGTCTTCCTTAAGAAAAAAACCGTGGGTTGCAATATGCAGAACTTCCGGAGCGCCGGACATTTTGCGGAGTAACTTTTCTTCCGCAACGCGTTGTGAATAAATTGTGCTTGTACGACCAACATCGGAGCTAGGATCTTTAGTGTCAGCAACTTCTTTGATGACTTCTCCTTCTTTTTCTGCCCCGGGCAAAGGATCAAAATTAAGTCCACGTAACCCTGAACCCATCCTTGCGCCCTGAGCAACACTAGCGGAACGTTTGTTGGTTACTTCACGTGCAGCAGGTGTTTTGAGTATTTTATCTGAATCATAGTCAGGCCCTGCAATTATCAGCAATTCACCTTTAGCGGCCAGCAATGGATCTAATGCTAAATCACGTGCAGAACTTATAATGCGCAAATCAAAATTTTCGAGCAGGTAACTGTCGTCATCATCGGTCAAGACATCAAACGGAAGGACATTCAGCAGGCCGTCTGGAGAAATAAAAATTGAGGCTGTTTCGCCCAATCCTTCTGTGAGTGGTTGCCATAATACCTCCCAAAGTTCTGTGGCAACACTTTTGACGTCCTCATCTTCTGCGCCTTCATCTTGAACAATTTCGCGCAGTTCCATGACCATACTGCTGATTATTTCTAAATCTTCGTATTCAACAAAACTGAACTCTCCCTGATTAACCACAATTGCCAACATACGATATTCATCATTTTCATCTCGGAAACTTATAAAATCAACCAACGCATTTTCACCCATGCCCTCAACTACTTCATCTACGGTTACTTGCTTGGTTGATTGACGAAAACGCTGGCTTTGTTCGCCAAGTTGAAGTTGGAGCATGTTGACTTTTTCCTCCAAATCAAAAACTATTCGTGGAAACTGTGCTCTGTTTTCTTCAGTTGGCCCTGCCAGAGTGAGTCCCGCCAGTTTTTTTCTGGTCTGAGTCAATTCTTCGGTTATTGACTGCAACTCGGGTGCGCCTGACATCATCACTACCTGTTGAGTTTCACTGGTAATTTTGAGCAGCAGACCCTTGCGCCGCAAACTTACATCAAAAAGATCCCTTGCGGTGCGCTCATCATTCATGCTCAAAAGCATACGTATCAGAGCATGCTGCTCAGGTCTGTGCAGACTTATATAAGACTGTCTTGTATTGTCTCCTGCTACCCAGAGCACACGATCCAAAAAGGCGTTACGCCGTGAAAATCCTTTTTTGAAAACGTCATAAGCATCTTCAGTTTTGCCCATTGTTTTGAGCAGGTCTGCCAGATTGTTCAGTGTTTCAAAAGTATAAGGATGATTCTCTCCTAGTACTTCTTCTTCAAGTTTAAGTGTTTCACGGAATATTTTAAGCGCTTCGTCTTTTTTGTCCTGAACCACATACAGTTCACCAATGTCATTCATGCTGCGCAGGGTGTCCGCATGACGTTTGCCAAAAACTCTTGTCCTTCCTGCCAATGCCGCTGAGATATGCTGTTCTGCTTCACTTAAATTACCAAGTGACTTTTGCACACGGCCAAGATTGTTTAAAGCTTTCAGAGTGTTCTGATGATCAACACCCAATTGCTCGCTCCATAACCGGTGAACTTTTGTGAAAATTGGTCGTGCCTCCTCGAAACGTTTATCACGCAGGAAAAGGTAAGCTAAGTTGTTTTGATTGGATAGCGTGCTGGTGTGTGTTTCCCCAAAAATCTCGGTATTTAATTGAATTACGTTTTTATAATTCAATTCCGAACGTTTAAATTCTCCTTGAGATTCATAAAGAAAAGCCAGGTTGTTGAGCAAAGCAAGTGTGGTGGGATGACGTTCTCCTTGAATTTTCCCTGAGATGGCAAACGCTTTTTTGAAAAGTGGCTCTGCTTCGTCATAAAGACCTTGATTTTCAAGTAATAAAGCGAGGTTATTCATCACAGAAACGGACTGCGGAGATTCTTCACCCAGTGCTTTTTTCATCAGACTCAGGGATTTCCGGAATAGCTTTTCTGCTTTTTGGTAATCGCCAAGGCGTCGGCGGACGCTGGCAAGATTATTCAGGTCTCCCGCAGTATTTGGATGTTCTTCTCCAAGTAATACCAGATCAATTTCGTAAACCTGCTGATGAAACAACAAGGCTTTTTTAAGCTTGCCTGTATCTTCATAAAGCTGAGCCAAATGACTTTTGACCTGTACAACAAGCGGATCCTCTTCTCCGTATGCTGCGACCGCACCCTGAAGACTTTCTATAAATAACGTTTCTGACTGTTTATACTTGCCCTGATGACGATAAATCTCTGCAAGGTTCTCCTTGCTTTCTAAAATTATAAAATTGCCTTCTTCCAGAACTTCCTGCATCAAAGGCAGAGCTGTTTCGAATAATACCTGAGCTTCTTTTAATTTCCCCTGAGAATAATACAACTGTGCTAACTTCACCATTGCTTCAAGAGTGTCTGAATCTTTTTCACCAAAAACAGACTTAAATGCTTTCAGTGCCTGACTGAGCATATCCTCTGCTTCCGCGATACGTCCCAACTCCTGTAAATTCAGGGCCACTGATTTCATCCTGAAAGCACGTTGCGGATCGTCTTCCGGAGAAAGCCGGAGGGCTTCCTGTAGCACCGGTTCTGCCATTTCAGCATCAATAGAATTAAGAAACTCCCCGTAATTGTCAAGTACCAACAGTGTCTCCGTTGCTGCTTCTCCAAAAGAGGCAACGCTTGTTTCAAGTGTCAGCTGGTAAATCTGGTTCGCCTCTTCTAGCTGATCTAATTCTGTATGTATTTGCGCCAGCAGCATTAAACTTGAAATAGCTTTTAAGGAGCCGGAACCAAAAGCGGTTTCGGCGAGACTTACTGCCTGCTGTGCAGAATCCAAAGCACCATTGAGGTTGCCTTCCTGATAAAGCTGCTCAATTTCCGTCTGACGTAAATTCCATGACTCTTCCGCTTTTTCCGCTGCTGTTTGAGCAAAGGTAGTGTCGGTAAAAGTCAGCATTAGCAAAACAACAACCAATAGTCCTGTGATTACGGGCTTTAAGAATGACTTTATATTACGCATATGGACCTCTTTAGTAATTGATAATGGTCTATTGTACATCATTTTGCGACATTTCTGCCAATTATCATAAAAACAAATGCTTGAAAAAATGCTACTGCATCTTAAACATACTTAATGTCCAGAGTAAAGCTCTCTCAATTCATGCTTTAAAAAAGGAAAACATGATTAAAAACAGGCGCCGCGCTTTGCAGGAAAATTAAGCCCCGAAACGTTCCTCTAAACTTTCCAAATTTTGCGAAGAAGTCTCCCACTGTCGGAGATTTTTTGAAAGTTGATCATTCAATTCACTCTTTTCGATTTGTAATTTCTGGACTTCATCTGCAGAAGTTTGCTGGAAAAAATCCTCAATACTAAATTTCGCTTCAATTGCAGAAATTTTTAGTTCAGTCTCTTCAACCAAACTTTCAAAACGTGTCGCCTGTTTTTTTAATTTAGAAATTTCACGCTGCATTTTTTTACGTTTATCATAACTCAATTCCTGCGGTACTGATTCCGGCGTGGCGGTTTGTGCTATTGTCGTCGAAAGTGGTTGCTCACGGTTGAGATAATCATCGCCAAATTTTTCCAGATATTCCTGATAGCTCCCTGCAAAATCTCTGACACCGTCAGGAGTTAACTCAAGAATGTGTGTTGCTACCTTCGAGACAAAATGCCGATAGTGACTGACGACCAGCACTGTACCTTCAAAGGCTTTCAAGGCATCCCCCAACGCAGCGACACCTTCAAGATCCATGTGATTTGTAGGTTCGTCGAGGATCAGAATATTCCGTTTTTCCAGCATTATACGTGCAAAAAGCAAACGTGCTGATTCACCGCCACTCAAGGCGGAAACCTGTTTAAGTGCCTCATCACCGGAAAACAAAACACGTCCTAGTAATCCGCGGATCGCGCCGATCGGTTCATGGGGCGCAGTTGCATAAAGCCAGTCATAAGCACTGATTTTTCCACGCAGCTGCTCGTGGTGATCCTGCGCAAAATAAGAAATATGTGCCTCATAACCCCACTCGAAAGTACCTTCGTCTGCAGTCAGCTGATCCAAAATTATTTTCAGCAAAGTCGATTTTCCAATACCGTTTGGACCAATGATAGCGACTTTTTCTCCACGCTGAATCTCGAAAGAAATATTTTTCAGAACCTCTGTATCAGCAAATTTTTTGCTTACATTATTTACAGTAAGTACAGTTCTTCCGGAGGGCCGTGACTGCACGAAGCTTAAATCCGGAGAGATACGCGAGGAACGTTTTACCTCAGGCACATCCATTTTATCGAGTTGTTTTACACGTGACTGAGCTTGTCTGGCTTTAGTTGCTTTTGCGCGGAAACGATCGACAAAAGACTGTAGCTCTGCAGTTTTACGTTCATAACTTTTTATTTCTTTCAGTTTTTGTGTTTCAGCCAGCACCTTTGCTTGAAGAAATTGTTCATAGTTTCCGGTGTAAAGTCGTAATTCTTCGTAATCTATGTCAACGATATACCCTGCAACCGCGTTTAAAAAATTTCGGTCATGCGAAATAAAGATTAATGTGCCTGCAAACTGTGAACATAAATATTTTTCCAGCCAGAGGATTGAAACAATATCCAGGTGGTTTGTCGGTTCATCAAGCAGCAGCACATCAGGTTGTTGAAAAAGCAGCTGCGCCAACAGCACACGCAATTTAAATCCGCCCGAAAGCTTATTCATCGGACCGGTGTGATAACGCTCACCGATACCGAGCCCGGACAATAATTCCGCGGCAAAAGGTTCCGCTACATAACCTTCTTCTTCTGCTATTATTTCTTCCAACTGCCCCAGCCTGTGTCCGGTTTTAGTGTCGAAATTTTCTGACTCAAGCAGTTTCTCCTTCTCAAAAAGCGCTTCACACAAGACCGGCCGTCCAAGCAAAACCACGTCAATTACGCGATTGTTTTCAAACTTGAAATGATCCTGCTGCAGCACACCTACTTTCAAATCACGGGGCACTGAAATAGTTCCGGAATACGGTTTTTCTTCTCCGGTTATCAATCGCAGCAGAGTAGATTTTCCGGAACCGTTTGCTCCTACAAGCCCATAACTTTTTCCGGGATCAAAAGTGACTGTAGATTTTTCAAAAAGTGTCTTTTTGCCATACTGCATGGCTAAGTCAGCAATGCTGATCATTTCATTTTTAAATGCTAAAATTATTTATTACTGCACCAATGTCCAACTGCCTTTGCTTTTGATACGAAAACAAATTAATCCAACAGTTTTTAAGCTTGTTTTACAGGATGATTCTAGAATAGCTATTTTAGAAAAAAACTTGATGAATTTCAATGGAATTCTATGATACTGCTGTACAGACTTCCTTGAATATAAGCCGGACTTAAGTTCTTAATAATTTATTACTCGGGGGTTGCCGAGTGTAGGATATTAAGTTATCTTGAGTTGTGACTTAATTTATAATCAATAAACTATCAACGTCTAATGCTCCGTAATGCAACCATCCGGGAGTACAGCGGAAATTTTGATCCGCGGCTTCCGGATCAGGAATCTCTGCTGATTCAACTCTGCGAGCACCTTTTCCGATCCGGATTTGTTTTTCATGATTCGACTGAAACTGAGATTGAATCCGGGGCCTCGGTGATACGTGACTTTTTTGCTCAGGAAGCAGAAATGCTTCGTGAACTCGTCCCGAGGAAACGCTTCAACAGTTTTTATGATTATCTGAATAATTTCGGCTGGTCCGCGGAAATACTGCAAAAAAAACTTTGTCTACGAATTCTGAAAGCATTTGATCGGTTAGCAAAAGGTAAACATCATCATTTCAATATCCGTTATAACATCGCGCAAGCTCTGCGTAAACCTGAAAAGCATGCGCTGTATGATCTGCTCTTGTACATTGAAACCTATTACAGCCTGATTTTAGCTAAGCAGCAGACAGCATCCGAAGACACGGCAGAGGAGGCGGATTTTTCAACAATGAAATACAAACTTGAAGACTTGATGCAGTTAAGAAGTCAACTTCAAGTACGCCTTGAAGGACGTGAACTAGTTAAGGGATTCCTGAAGCATATCGCGAAGACCCGCGGAGTTTCTCCGGAAAGTCTACTGCCGCGAGAGAAAAAACAAGATCGACAATACCCTCCAATTATATTTATCCGGCCCTCAAAACAAACTTCAACTAGCGGAAAGGTGCCGCAAGCTATCCTGCCCAACATTAAGCAAACTCCGGAAAACACGATTGAAGATGACGAACCGGAAATCACTTCTGCCGTAGATGAGCAGGAGCAGCAAATGGAAATTGTTCTTGAACCTGAGCTGGAACAATTTGCAGATGCAGTCTCTGCTGAAACAGCTGAAGGAGATAATGCAGAGCAAGTTCCAGAGGATAATCTGCAGGAACTAAATTCTTCCGTAACTCCAACTGAAGAAGAAGATGAAGAAGATGAGGAAATTTCAGCAAGTGCTATTTTTGACGATAATTCAACAGCTCAAGCACCTCAACCAAGCCTTTCTTCCGCGGACCTGCTGAGTGACCTCGATGAAGCCGCAGACGAGGAGTTCATTGAAGATGATGATGATGGTTTGCTACAGGATGATACTGAAGATGACGATGTGGTGTTTGGCAACAAAAAAATAACAAATGCTTCGCTGGAAAAATTTGTGATGCAGTATGCTGACAGCACGCTAAAATTTCTTTTACGACGTACTTTAGATGGTAGACCATTACCAGGAGAAATTGAGGAAGTCTATGCCGGTTGGGAAAAACGAGGATTATCCAGGAAGCGCTTGAAAAATTATGTGCTGAAAATAATGGAGTGGTCAGAAATTCCTGACATGCCAATTCTTGATCTCCTGCAAACACTCCGCGATCGTGTCTACGAAGTTTCTCAAAAAACGTAGAGGTGATGGTTTCTTAAAAACTCTGAAAACCATAAATTGTCATTTCGAACGAAGAGAGGAATCTTAATGATATTAGCAATTAACATAAAATAGATTTCTCGCTTCGCTCGAAATGACACTTTTTTGTGATTTTTACGAATACACCTGAGTTAAAGAATTTGCCTTTTCATTGGCTCAATTCTTCACTTAATTTTGAAAAATAGTCCAAACTTTCCGGATTAGCAAGAGCAGCGGTATTTTCAACAATTTCGTGTTTAATAGTCTGCAAAGCAGCTTTTTCCACTTTTTTTCCACTGATCGTTCGCGGCACTTCCGGAATTGCTAATATCAAAGACGGCACATGACGCGGAGTATTGTCCCGCCGAACAGCCGCTTTTATTTTTGCTACCAGTTCCGCATCAAGTTGAAGACCGTCACGTAAAACCACAAACAGCACGATCCGTACATCACTTTCCCAGGGCTGTGCAACAACGAGACTGTCCATTATCTCCGACATTTCCTCCACTGGACGATAAATTTCAGAAGTGCCAATTCGCACACCTGCGGGATTAAGCACAGTATCGCTTCTGCCGAAAATAATCACACCTCCGCGTTCCGTAATTTCAATAAAATCACCATGCGTCCAAACTCCGGGAAACTGCTCAAAGTAAGCCTGATGATATTTTTCAGCAGCTTTATCATTCCAGAAACAAATTGGTGTTGACGGAAAAGGGGTAGCACATACCAGTTCGCCTTTTTCACAAACTACTGATTTCCCTTCAGGATTATAAGCAAGAATATCCATACCCAGACCTTTGCACTGAAGTTCCTCCGAGTAAACCGGCAGATTAGGATTACCGCCCATGAAACAACCGACAATATCTGTTCCGCCTGCGACAGACATCAACGCGACCGAAGCAACTTCCGCATAAACCCATGAGAATAAGTCCGACGGCAGCGGAGATCCGGTTGACAAAATCACCCGCAGTGAATTCAGCTGATTATTTGCTTTTGGTGAGTAACCGGCTTTGTTCACCGCACCAAGGAACTTCGGGCTTGTGCCAAAATGCGTAATGCGCTGATCATCTATTAAACGCCACATTCGACCCATATCCGGGAAACCAGGTGCGCCGTCATACAAAATCAGTGTTGCACCTGACGCAAGACCACTCGCCAGCCAGTTCCACATCATCCAGCCGCAGGTGGTAAAATAAAACAAACGATCACCAAACTGTACATCCGCGTGATAACGGTGTTCTGTCAGATGCTTGAGCAGGGTTCCACCTGCACCGTGTACAATAGATTTCGGTAAACCGGTTGTACCTGATGAATAAAGAATGTAAAGCGGATGATCAAAAGGCAGTTGTGCGAATGCTAAAGGCCCTGCGGAAGTATCGAGCAGCGCTTCCCAAGGCTGTTCTTTGCCCTGCAGTTCCATCGGAGTTTCAGTAAATGCTGCAACAAACACGGATTCAATGGAGGAAATGCGCTGACTGATTTCACGGATTTTTTTCAAACATTGATATTCTTTACCGTTGTAATTATACGCATTGACTGTGATTAAAATTTTTGGTGAAATCTGCCCCAGTCGATCGTAGATCCCGTTAATACCAAAATCAGGTGAACAGGAAGACCAAATTGCGCCCAGACTCGCTGCAGCCAGCATACCGATAACTGCTTCAGGACAGTTCGGCAGTACAGCCGCCACTCTGTCATTTGCTGTAACTCCGAGAGCCTTCATTCCGGAAGCACATTGTGCTACCGCTTTTCGCAGGTCTGCATAACTCAGCGAACGTGTTGAAGCGTCTTCACCAATAAAACAAAGTGCTTCATTTTCCGCCTTTCCCTGTGCCAGCAAATTTTCTGCAAAATTCAACCTTGCTCCTGTAAACCAGCCTGAAGGTTCAGTTCCGATCTTTTCGCTGAAGCTTGTTTTACTCATCACTTTACTCCAGGGCACAGAGCAACGCACCTCACAATCACGCCAGACTTCTTCCCAGAAAAGTTCCGGAAACTCAATTGACCATTGGTGCAGGGTTGAATATTTGATATTCGGCAGTTTGTATTTTTGCTGAATTTTCTTAGAAAAATGTGTGAGCAGGGTTTTTTCTATTTCTTGCTGACTTGGCTGCCAAAGAGGCGTGGACATTTTTTCTCCGTTTTTTATTTAAATTTTAAATCGATCAACCTAGACGTGATAGTGCCTCCCCAGTTTTCCGGAACAATTTCGTCTATCGGAAAACCAAACTCTTTTGACTGTCCTGGTTCCAATGCAGCAGAATCACTGAATGAATAATTGTTGACAGGAAAAAATTTGTGTACCGTTGAACGTTCACCTGCTTCATCAAAGAACTCTACACTCATTGTCGCAATCTTAATAGTGCGTTCACCATTATTCGAAATGATACCAAAAATCGCTGTTCCCAACTTACCTTTGGAAGTCCCTGCGCCTATCCTGACATCCTGAAGTTCAACTTTGCTGAGTTCATTTTGTAATTCTTCGCGCTTCATTTGCTGGAAATAAATAGTAAGAATCAACAGAATAATTATGACAACACCCAGTACGGCGAAGGGTTTGTAACGTATCAAAGACATGACTGAATGCTCCTGTGGTATAATTCGGCGGCTAAGCTGTGGCTCTTAACTATAGATAAACAATCAGGTCAATGTCCAACTTTTTGAACAGTTTTAATAAAACTTGAATAATACGCCTTGAGTGTTATTCTCAGTTCTTGAGAGAAGAGCTTTGCCAGTTTAAATTGATTTAATTGATTTTTTTAAAAAATGTATTGTAGAAGACGTTACCCATAGTTATAGTATGTCTACAGCGTTCTCAATGTCTTCGCTAATCCGAGCTTCTGGAAGAAGTTAAAGACGTCTTTGGATGAGAATGCCGGCGGGTGGTAATGCAATAAAATATCTCAACAAAACAAATCCATGAATTTTACGACAAATCGGGGGAGCGAATGGTAAAAGTAGACATCGTGAGGGCAATCCAACTTGGAACTGATCTGCAGTTCGGTGAAGCAGAAAAATTGGTCAATGATATGTTGGAAATGATCAAAGAGAAATTAGAAAAAGGTGAGGATGTTCTCATAACAGGTTTAGGCAAATTTGAGTTACACGACAAAAAGGCACGGCCCGGACGTGACCCTAAATCAAAAAGGGATTATGAAATTTCTGCACGTCGTGTGGTGACTTTTCATCCTTCTAAAGTCTGGCGTGATGAGTTAAACAATAAAAATTAAGTCATAAAACCTTCATGCATTTTAAAGCAGTTTGCTTTGATTTAGACGGCACATTGCTTGACAGTTTAGCCGATCTGGCAAATTGCACGAATAAAATACTCTTAAAACGCGGGTTCCCGCAACACCCTGAGGAAGCATATCGCTACTTTTTAGGTGACGGAGCGAAAATGCTGATGACCCGTGTCCTTCCTGAAGAAGCCCGTAAGGAAACCCTCATTGAAGAATGCCGACAGGATTTTGAAACTGCTTATCGTGACTGCTGGGATGAGCAAACTGTTCCTTACAAAGATATTCCTGAATTACTTAATGCACTGCAGAAACGTCAACTTCAACTGACTGTACTTTCCAACAAACCACATGAATTTACTCTGCTCGCAGTTGGACACCTTTTACCGGACTGGAAATTTGAAATGATCCTGGGACAGCGCGAAGGTGTTGCACCCAAACCGGATCCTGCAGGGATGTTGGAAATTTGTCAACAATTGGACATTCCATCAGATGCTTTCCTATATCTTGGTGATACTGCGACTGACATGAAAACCGCGGTTTCGGCAGGATGTTTCCCGGTTGGTGTACTTTGGGGATTTCGTACTGAAGAAGAGCTGAGGGACAATGGCGCACTTGCCATTGTCAAAGAACCTTTTGATGTACTGGATTTGCTTAAACAGGGAAATCAGCATTAACTAAAGTCAAACACAAAAAATACTTCCTGGATCCCATATCACTCAATTATTAAGAGCCTCTTTCAAGGCTTCCGCCACAAAGTGTGTTACCATTTTTTTACGGAAACCCAGTGTCATATCCGTATTGTCCATTGGTTTCGCCAACTTTGCCGCAAGCTGTGCTGCGGCTTCAATCCGCTCAGTAGTGAGTCTTTCCCCAACTAACACTTTTTCTGCTTCATGGGCCCTCAAAGGAGCTGAAGCAACCGCCCCCAAAACAATC
The DNA here is from genome assembly GCA_002685535.1 of Deltaproteobacteria bacterium. GTDB lineage: Bacteria > SAR324 > SAR324 > SAR324 > NAC60-12 > Arctic96AD-7. The sequence goes on along the minus strand of NYXK01000066.1, from coordinate 798 downwards.
CTGATTTCAGCACAATCAAGTGTGGACACTGTGCTCCCGTCGGCACCAGACCTTCCGGAATTTTCAAGACGCAGCGCAGTTGCCACTCCCAGAATTGGAAAATCGATAGAGTCACGTCTACGTAATTTTTTATAATTCATTTTCCAGCCTTCATGTTCAGGCAGGCGAATAGAAACGAGCAATTCGTCCGGAGTTTTGTTAAGAAAATCAGCACCGTCATTTTTATAAAATTCCGTTGCCGGAACCGTCCGTTGACCTTCCGTACCCTCCAAATTAAATTCCGCGTTCAGGGCCAGTACGACTGGAGCGCAGTCTGACGATGAAACCGCCAGACATTTCGGGCTGCTGCGTGCTACCCAACAGGTGTCACCTTCTTTTTTCAGGCAAAAACCTAATGCCTTGCGCCACTGAAATGTTTGATTGTAATAGTTGCAGCGTGTGTCCAGACACAAATTCCCGCCAATCGTTCCCATATTCCGTAGCTGCGGTGCAGAAACCAAAGCCGCCGCCGCCGCCAATGCTGGAAAACGCCTAAGGATTCCCGCATGCTGCGCTACTTCACTCAGCGAAACTCCGGAACCGATGAGCAATCCATTTGCTGAATTTTCCGCGGAAATGGTGTGTAGTTCCTCCAGATCCGTTAAACCGATTAGATTCTGCGGCGTGAACTGACGACGTTTCATGTTTGGGAACAAGTCCGTCCCTCCGGCGGAATACATCGCCGAATCACCGTGTTCTGCTTTCAACGCAACTGCTTCAGCGATGCTGCTTGGAGCATGATATTCAAAAGGGGGTAAA
>NYXK01000065.1 GCA_002685535.1 Deltaproteobacteria bacterium | reverse complement strand
AACATATCAGACCTGGCTTTAATGTTGGATGCAGGTGTAGGACACGTAAAAGAAGATCCTCTCTCCTTTTCAAACGCAGGGTTGCTTTATAGCAGTGCACTAAGAAATAAGGGAAATGCAAAAAGGGTCGCGTTCAGCAAAGATCTTAATGTAGTTAACGTCTCCAGAGAAATAGCAGATATCACTGAAAATTCCTCTAAAAAACTCAACCAAATGGGTATAGAAATTACGGATGAGGTTCCAGATTTTTCCGGAACTCTTGATGCTTTCCAGACATTGCGTGCTGTTCTTTTAGGTACCATGATGGGACCTTTGCTTTACGAGCATCGAGACAGAATTGCTCCAGAAATCGTTAGGAACGTTGAAATGGGTTTTGAAGTTACACCTCAATCTCTCTTTGAGGCTGAGCGCATAAGATGGNNACTCTATCAAAGGATGATTGATTTCTTTGAAACTCACGACTACTTGATTTGTCCTGCGGCNTCAATCTCTCCTTTTCCNGTTGAGCAAAGATACGTTACTGAAATTGATGGNCAACCATGCAAGACATACATNGATTGGTTTTCAATTACATTTGCTCTCACAATGACNTCATGTCCTGTACTTNNTCTCCCCTGTGGATTTACTGAAAAAGGGCTCCCGGTNGGATTACAAATAGTTGGACGNCCGCGTGGAGAGGCTGAACTATTACGTGATGCGTCAAGAATGGAGGAAATATTCGGTATCGCACATAAGCTTCCAATCAATCCCAACCTTNATGAAAATAATATGTAATATTTTTTTCATGACATCCTTTTTTTATGTAAANATTATTGATCAGATAAAAATTTGACACNGTTTATATAGCAATTAAAACCACTGACAATGCGTAACACCGTTTTCCATTCACCACTTGGGCTAATCATTAAAATATATTGAAAATAGCAGGAAATTACTAACAGAAGAAATACTATTAAAATAAATTAAAAAACAGCAGAAATATATATAAACAGGTAAAAATTGATGATCAATTTTGCACTTAAAGTAAAACCTTCTTTCAATTCAGTAGAGCGGNNACCTTGTTCAGACTTTCTTTTGCGTCTCCAAATAACATCCAGGTATTTCCCCTAAAATAGAGTGGATTTCCTACTCCTGAATATCCGGTGGCCATGCTGCGTTTGAGTACTATCACGGTTTTGGCGTCCCAGACTTCCAATACCGGCATCCCGAAAATCGGACTTGATTCATCATCCAGTGCTCCAGGATTGACGATATCATTAGCGCCTATGACCAGCACCACATCAGTAGCTTTAAACTCTGAATTGATTTCGTCCATTTCAAAAACTATATCATAAGGCAAGTTTGCTTCGGCAAGCAGAACATTCATGTGTCCAGGTAATCGTCCCGCGACAGGATGGATAGCGAATTTTACACTCACATTTCGGTTGCGCAGATTTTTAGTAATTTCATGTACAATGTGCTGTGCTTGAGCCACCGCCATTCCATAGCCTGGAACAACGATAACCTGCTTTGCACTACGCAAATAATCTGTGGTTTCTTCAGCAGAAGTAGCTTGAGCTTCTTTGCCTTCATCCTCTTTCGAAGCCACGGCAACTGTTCCTTCCGCCACGCCGAATCCTCCTGCAATCACACTGATAAAAGATCGATTCATCCCCCTGCACATAATATAACTCAGAATCGCACCGCTGCTTCCTACTAATGCACCAGTAATTATCAGCAGATCATTGGAGAGCATAAATCCTGCAGAGGCGGCAGCCCAGCCGGAATAGCTGTTAAGCATTGAAACAACAACAGGCATGTCAGCACCACCTATCGCCATGATCATATGAATCCCAAGAACACATGCTATGGCGATTATAATCAAGAGGTACATCAGTTGCTCATCCGGTGCTCCGTTAACAAACCATACTCCAAACAATACACTGATCAATACGAGTGATAAGTCTAAGTAGTGTCGAAAAGGTAAAGTCAGCGGCTTTCCACCAATACTTCCGCGTAATTTCAGAAAGGCAATTACTGACCCTGTAAAAGTGTAGGCACCGATAAATACACCAAGCACGATTTCTATTTCATGTATAAGCAGTTCAGAACCTGATAAAACACCTGATTCCAGATGGCTTACAATTCCAACCAAAACCGCTGCAGCACCGACAAAACTGTGGAGAATGGCAACCAGTTCCGGCATAGCAGTCATGGCCACACGCCGTGCGGCAAACATACCTATTCCACCTCCAACCAGCATCACGAGCATTAACGTTCCTAAACTTCCTACACGCCCACCGAGAATTGTCGCTAAAACCGCGATGATCATTCCGGCAGCACCGTAAAGATTTCCACGCTTCGCAGTTTCTTGATTGGAAAGTCCTCTCAAACTTAAGATAAATAATACACCTGAGACTATGTAGGCGACAGTAATCAAACCTTCTGGCATTTTATGATTTAATGTTTAGAGGTTAAGCAAAGGCGGAGACCACTTTGCGGAAAAATGAATTTACACATTTATTTCCGGAACATTTCCAGCATACGGTGTGTAACCATAAAACCGCCGACAATGTTAATAGTAGCGATTAAGACTGCAATAGCAGGCAGGATGAGCTGATCTCCGGAGAGATGAATCATACCTCCAATCACAATGATTCCGCTAATTGCGTTCGTAACACTCATTAACGGTGTATGTAATGCGGGTGAAACATTCCAGACCACCATAAATCCTACAAAGCAGGCCAGAACAAAGACTGTTATGTGGGAAAGAAATTCTGATGAACCTCCAAATCCTATCAAGCCCGCGAGTACTGCCGCCATTATCCAAGCTAGAACTTTTAAGCCTGTTTTGTTTTTAGTTTTTTTAACAGCCGGTTCCACAGCTACTTCTTTGCTGACATGTTCCTGAGTCACAGGTTGAACAGGTTTTTCAANAACAGCTTTCACTTTATTCGGATCCCAGATTACGTTTCCATCATGAACAACAGTAATTGCTCCAGTGATTTCATCATCGAGATCAAGTTTAAGTTTTCCGTCCTGACTAAGATGCTGAATCAACTTGGCGGTATTGTTGCTGAAAAGTTGACTTGCCTGGGTAGGCAGTCGACTGGGAAGATCTGTCAAGCCGATGATGGTGACTTTTTTATGAACACATGTTTCTCCGGGCTGAGTCAGTTCGCAGTTTCCGCCTCCCTCTACAGCTAAATCTACAATNACAGAGCCGGGAATCATGCTGTCTACCATTTCTTTAGTAATCAGAACTGGAGATTTTTTCCCGGGAATTGCAGCGGTAGTAATGATAATATTTACTTCCTTAGCCTNTTCCGCAAACAATTTCATCTCTGCGTCAATGAATTCTTTGCTCATTGTTTTGGCATAACCACCAGTACCGCTGCCGTCTTCCTCAAAATTCATTTCCAAATATTCCGCACCCATGCTTTGTATTTCTTCACGTACAGAAGATCGTGTGTCAAAAGCCCGCACTATAGCACCTAAGCTCTGTGCGGCACCAACAGCGGAAAGTCCGGCCACTCCCGCTCCAATCACTAAAACTTTGGCTGGCGGAATTCTTCCGGCAGCTGTGATTTGCCCGGTAAATAGACGGCCAAAATGATGAGCTGCTTCCGTTATTGCACGATAACCGGAAATGTTCGCCATGGAACTCAGCACATCCATAGACTGTGCACGTGAAATTCTGGGAATCTGATCCACAGCAATCGCTGTACCTCCAGTTTTTGCGAGTTTTTGCAATAAATCNGAGTTACGTCCTGGATTTAACAGACAAATCAGGCAAGCATCTTTACGCAGTAAATCCGCCTCATGTTCGCCTGTTTCATGATTTTCTTCGGGTGGACGGATTTTGAGAATTACATCCGCACGCTCCCAGATTTGATGAGCGGTTTCAACTATTTCCGCACCGGAATCTTTATATTGGTCATCTGTAAAATTTGCGATTACTCCGGCTCCCTGCTCTAACAGAACAGAGTGAACATTTTTCAGACACTGTTGTTTTACAACAGAAGGCGCCATTGCCACTCTACGTTCGCCGGGATGAATTTCTTTGAGAACTCCAATGATCATCATTACTCCTGTCAGTTGTGGTAAATGAGAGAATTAATATAACACATTATTTTTTTCTTCAATATAAGTAATTTTACGATCATGCTCACAATGATTTTATGTAGTGCAAAACAATTATAATTCAATAAAACACAATCAAATTTAATCACCGTGATGGAGATATTTTTTCATAAATAGTAGACTACAGACTCTGTATTTGTTTTATCAACAATTTAACATCCTCATTTTTCATCATGTTTGAATCTTTGGTCTTTCACTATTGCGTGTTTTTCCGTGATAACAAGATGGAATATGGCTGGATCGAAGGACTGCAAAAGAACAAGTTAATCATAGTTCCGCTTCATGGTAAAAAACAATTTTTAGCAGGCAACAGAATTGCGTTCAGTTGGAAAGATGACAAATTACCACTAAATGCTGATGCGGCGCATGAGTCAATTGTAGAGCAGACAAAAAAAGCAGAGCAATTCCAACAAAGCTGTGAACTGGAAACAATGCATTCTCTGCTGGATGAAATAAAAGAATATTCTCTGGAGGAACTGGCAGTTGATTTTCTCGATGATGCAGAAGACTCAATCTGCAAACTTGGTTTGTTCCTCGCAATTCGAGCGGACTCTTTCTGGTTCAAACATAACCGCAATTTAACTTATACCCCCAGAACTGAAGAAGAACTGGAACAGCTGAAAGTACAGTTGGCTCGGCAGAAGGAACTTAAAGATCGCGCGCTGAATATTCAAACATGGATTAAAAATCTTGAATCCGGAGATTGGCATGCAGATTCCGAAATTTCAACTGAGCAGAGGCAATGGCTGGATCAACTACTTAATCTGCTTACAGAAGGTACTGATTCTCAGTATTGGAAGGAAATATCTACTCTACTGGATTGGGGTTCATCCTTCGGAATAGGCGAAGAAAATTCACTTAAACGTTGGCTTGAAAGAGCAGGTTCTGCTGTTTCAACATCAAGATTGACGCTTCTGCGTGCAAATGTTCGGGAACATTTTAGTCAAGAAATTTATCAGGAAGTAGAACGTGTGCAAAAAATCCCGCAGGGAAAACTGGAAATGCTTTCTCCTGAAGTTCCAACCTTCACTATAGACGCGGAAAAGACACGGGATTATGATGATGCGCTTTCTGTAATGGAATGGAGCAAAGGCGGACTTGTGATAGCGGTACATATCACAGATTTAAGTGATTTCGTGCAACCGGAAGACTCACTCTTCAAAGAAGCAGAAGCACGGATTTCTTCCGTTTATTCACTGGAAGAAGCTATCCCGATGTTACCCGTTGAACTTTCAAGCGATACTTTTTCGTTAAAAGCAGGAAAGGACAGGAATGTACTCAGTTTTATCTTTCAGCTTTCAGCAAATGGAAACTGGAATTTGCTTGAAGTTGTACCGCAAATAATACGGGTCCAGAAAAATTTAAGTTACGATGAAGCTGACCGTTTAATTGAAGAAGAGCGTGACTTCTGGGGATTACTCAACAAATTTTGCCAGAGATCCCTTGAACAACGTTTGGATAACGGTGCGCTCAATTTGTCCAGAAAAGAATTCGANTTTGACATCAGTGATCCAAAAGATATCAAAATNAATGCNCTCAACCGAAACAGTGCTGCCAACCGTATAATTGAGGAACTCGCAATTTCNGTTAATANTGAAACGGGGCGNCTTTTTCAGCAGGCAGATTTTCCGGGGATATACCGNACCCAATCTTCGTNTGAGATAATTAAAGAAGTAGCAGAAGGTACAGAACTTTCAATGGAAAATATCCGGATAGAACCTGCAAAATTAAGCACTCTTCCCGGAAAACATGCAGGTTTAGGCTGCGAAGTTTATATGCAGGCAACTTCTCCTATCAGAAGATTTGTGGACCTTGTAACTCAGCAGAATTTGAAGCTGTTAATTAAAAAGCAGGAGCCTGTATTCAGTGAAGAAGACATGATGCGCTGGTCTGAAGAAATCAGCCTGCGTCACAGAAAATACAGCCGCGCGGAGAGAGATATTATTAAGTACTGGAAACTAAAATATTTACAACAACATCTGGGAGATAATTTTGAAGCAAAAGTAAGGAAAAAACTTACCAACAATAATACTGAAATAGAATTGCTGCTACTGGACTGCACGGTACCCGTGGCAGGATTAACTGAGCATGAAAGCGGAAAACAACTACTGCTGAGAATCGATGAAGTTGGACTCGAACCACCCAGACTAGTTGTAAAAGAACTGACAACCGGAACTGATGCAGTTACCCATCAGCTTGAATAAACTATCAAACAAGTCAGGCGAGCATATCATCACCCTGAACGGGTTCATAAATCAGCTCATCAATGTTAATTGCCTTTTTACCTTTATAGGCACCCTGAAATCCGGTAAATTTTTGTATTCCATTAACTTCAATCGAAATCGGATCCTTCACCTCATGTTCCAAATACAAGACATCATCCTTTTGCAAATTCAAAAAGTCACGTACCGAGATATCCATTTCACCTAGTTTTGCAACTACTTCTACATGGACTTTCTGCAAGTTTTGTTTAAATCGATTGCTCCAGGTATTATCTTTCTCGTCCTGTTCACTTTGAAAACCGGCATTCAGTTTAGTACGGATCGGTTCAATCATCGAATAAGGCACACATACCGTGATTGCCATTGGTGCGCGTCCGATTTCTATATCAAAAGTCACCACAATTACAATTTCACTGTGTGGAACAATTGAGACAAACTGCGGATTAACCTCAGTACGTGAATAGTTAACCTGAACTGGAAAAACAGGCCGCCACGAAGTTTGTAAATCTTCAAGCCCGCTGATAATCACACGTTTGATCATCCGTGCTTCAATTTCGGTAAAGTCTCGACCTTCCGCCTTGCTGTCAACCTCTCCGGAACCTCCAAAAAACATTTCTACCAGAGTAAAAACCAATCTGGTTTCAAAGACCATCATTGCGTTTCCACGCAGTGGAGTCATCCTGAAAAGATTCATGGAAGTAGGAACAGGTAAGGTCTTGATAAACTCACCGAATTTGATTAATTCAGTTGAGCGTACATTGATGTCCACAACCCTGCGCAGCGCATTTGATAGAGTTAACCGAAAAAGACGTACAAAACGATCGTGAATTATTTCCAGTGTAGGCATTCGTCCACGGATGATCCGGTCCTGAGCAGTCAGATCAAAAGAGACTATTTCTTCAGGATCATATTCCTCGTCATCATTTCCTTCTTCATCACTCACTACATCATCACCTGCTACTCCCTGCAGGAGCGCATCTACCTCGTCCTGTGACAAAACAGAACCCATGTTTTCCTTTTTTATAGATTTAGTTTTATTTATGAAAAGTGCCGGGGATTGTTGCCCTGGAACTTAAGCAGGATAACTATGCAAGTAGTGTTCAACTAAATAAAATGTGAGCTGATCCTTGTTTTTTTCTTAAAGACGTTCAGCCATGGGCTTGTAGCTACGCTCAGTTTGCCCGGTAAACAACTGACGCGGGCGGGCGATTTTTTGTTTAGGATCATCATGCATCTCTTTCCACTGTGCAATCCAGCCCGGAATACGTCCCAAAGCAAACATGACAGTAAACATATTAGTCGGGATGCCCATTGCCCGATAGATGATTCCTGTGTAGAAATCTAAAGTAGGATACAGTTTGCGTTCAATAAAATAATCATCCGACAACGCAGTTTCTTCCAGTTTAAGCGCAATTTCAAGAAACGGATCATTAGTACCTAATTTGTTCAACAGCCTGTTACAGACATCTTTGAGTATACTGGCGCGCGGGTCTAAGTTTTTGTATACACGGTGACCAAAACCCATCAGGCGAAAATCCGATTTCTGATTTTTAGCCATCTCAATATATTTTGAAATTCCTGCTCCGTCCTCATGTATCTGCTGGAGCATTTGCACAACCTGTTGATTGGCGCCACCATGCAATGGCCCCCACAAAGCTAAAATACCTGAAGCCACAGACGCATAAACATTAGCCATACTGCTCCCTACAACCCTCACCGTAGATGCACTGCAGTTTTGTTCATGGTCAGCGTGCAGGATCAGCAACAGTTCAAGTGTACGTTCAATTTCAGGATCCAATTCATAAGGTTCAGCAGGTACTGCAAACATCATATTTAAAAAGTTTGCACAATATGAAAGCTCATCTCTAGGATAAACAAAAGGTTGCCCTACACTTTTTTTATAGGCAAATGCTGCAATAGTAGTAACTTTAGCAATCAAACGAGCGGAATTTAATTCAAGGTTTTCAATTGACGCTTTTCCGGATGCTTCTACATAATAAGCAGAAAGTGAAGAAACCATGGATGAAAGAATCACCATAGGATGGGCGTTTTGTGAAAAACCATCGAAGAAGTGCCTCATATCTTCATGAATCATTGCATGCCAACTGACACGATCAGCAAAGCTTTCTAACTGCAGTTTATTTGGCAGTTCGCCGTGAATCAGCAAATAAGCCACTTCCATAAAAGTCGACTTTGCTGCCAATTGTTCAATCGGATAACCCCTGAACTGTAATACTCCTTGTTCTCCATCCAGAAAAGTGATCGCACTTTCGCAGGAACCTGTATTGACAAAACCAGGGTCAAGAGTGATGTGTCCGGTTTTCTTACGTAAATTTGAAATGTCGATTGCTTTTTCGTTTTTTGTACCTGTCAAAACCGGAAGTTCCAAAGATTTACCGTCCGGTAGATTTAGTGTAGCCATTTCAGACATAATGAACCTTAATAGTTGTTAAATAATTGAGTCAAACTGTACGCCATTTTTCCAATTGTGCGAGAATCGCTTTTTGCGCATGCAACCTGTTCTCAGCCTGATCAAAAACTACTGATTGGGGCCCTTCAATCACTTCATCAGTTATTTCCTTGCCCCTTTCAGCAGGTAAACAGTGTAGCACAAGCGCGTCTTTTGCTGCATATTTCAAAAGGTTTGAATTAATTTGAAAATCTCTTAAAACACGCTCCCTTTCCGCAATCTTATCTTTTTCCCCCATGCTGGCCCAGACATCAGTGTAGAGGACTTCCGCGTCATCCACAGCTTCCTTTGCAGAGTTAGTAACTTTGATGGTTGAAATGCCGAGTTCTTTTATTTCATTGACGTGTTTCATATCAGGCATTGTTTCATGCGCAGTTGCAATCCGTAAATCAAGCGGAATACGCGCGGCGAGATTTAACCAGGAAATAGTCATGTTATTACTGTCACCAACATATGCGATGCGCACATTATCGATTCGCCCCAGTTTTTCCTTGATCGTCAGCATATCCGACATCACCTGACAGGGATGGTTGAAATCAGTCAGCATATTAACTACAGGCACAGTCGCATGTTCCGCTAAATCCAATACCAATTGATGCGAAAATGTACGGATCAGGATTCCATCCACAAAACGTGACATAACTCTGGCGACATCACTCACGGTTTCTCTTTCGCCAATTTTAAAATCCTTCTCAGAAAGCACCATTGATGCTCCGCCAAGCTGAGCGATTCCTACCTCAAAGGAAAGACGTGTCCGTAAAGAAGGCTTATGAAAAAAGAGTCCAAAGGTTTTTCTCTGCAATAACTGCGGGCACTGACCTTCTTTTGTTTGCTGCTTCAACTCAACAGCAAGGTCAATATTATTACGTATCTCCTCACTTGTCCAATCAAGAATTGAAATAAAATCTCTTTTCATTTTTACAAATATCTTAAGTTCGACAAAATTTAATTGCTTCTACACAAAATAATAGCTAGCATAAAGTCTAACATTTTAGCAACAACATGTTAAGAGGAATCATGCATGAAATGAATATCCTGGTCACAGTTGCTGTGATTGCAGGTCTATACGTCTCCATCTTTCTCGTAGCCGAGAAGGTGTTTATGCAAGACGAAGATTGAACCTCAGACTTTCCTTGAGGCTTTTCAACTTAGTTTTTGCCGGCATCCTGTTTTTAACAGGCTGCTCTTCATTTTCCGGCCCCGAACCTGCCGGACTTTCCCCTGCACAAGTCGAAACCCTGCGATTATCCGGAGGAGATTATTCTCTTTCCGGAAGGATCCTTTTTAAGCATCCTGAAGGAAAGCACAGCGGTGAAATGCAGTTGCAGATTTCCAGAGGCTCAGAATTAAAACTTAGTATTTTTACTCCACTGGTTGGTTCATTGATTTATGAACTGCGTGCCAGTTCCAAAAAGTTTTTGATCCTGAATTATCAGCAAAATAACTTCGTTCTTACTGAAAACAAACGGGAAGTCCGTCAAACATGGCTGGGGATGGATCTCACATTGACAGAGCTAAGATGGCTGATTCTGGGCAAACTTCCTGAAAAAACTCCAGACTGGCAGCGTAAAATTCTCCCAACCGGTGATTTACAGCTCATACAAGGCGTTTCCGAAATACGTATTCACTATAATATTTCCGGACAAATTGTATCGATGCGGAAATCTCTCGATGGTTTGTTGGAGTACCGTGCCGCAATTCCGCTTTATCAAAAATATTATAATCTGCCGTTTCCAAGAAAAATCAGCATAGAGGACTATTCCGGAAACAACAAGTGGCTGATGGTCTTCAGTGAAATACAAACACCTGGAAAAGCATTGAAACCACTCGATTTCAACACACCACCTGAGATGCAGCCACTGCTGAGTGATCAGTAAATATTATTCCGTGTTCCGGATTCAATGATCTGTTTTCAGAATTCCGGATTNAATGATCCGTTTTCAAAACGTAAAACTTCCAGTTCTCCTGNTGGATTGAGCTNAAAAACTTTTCGTTGCGAAAGCCAGTCCGGTACAATCCTTAAAACTCCNGAAGATCCTTCCACCTTAATTTCCTGGTCAAGGTGAAAATGCCCCACAAAGTATTGATCAACTTCCGGAAGTACAGATTCGGCAAACTCCTGTATCTCTGCAGCTGGATAATGGACTTTATATTCTTGATTTGTGTTTACAAGCATTGTTTCTATCCGTCCAGCAATCCATCGTGCTAACGCTCCCGGAATCAGGCGAAAGAAGGCTTCAAAGATGCAGTTATGTGTAAAGGCTTTCCAGCGCAGATATTGACTGTCGTTATAATTTATCGTGTCACCATGAATAAAAGCGTAACGTTTCTCCCCCCAGTTTAAAAACCAGTCGCTGTGTGACAAATGAGTAAACGGAATAATATTTTTCCAGCGATCAGTTAATTTGCGTGGTAATAACATCTCCCTGTTTCCCGCAATAAACACGACATTGCTGCCTCTATCCCGCAGACGTTCAAATCCTTTCATAGTCTCATGATGCAAGGCTGTCCANAATTTTTGCGGTGCCAGCCATATCTTAAAAAGGTCACCTAAAAAAACCACAGTATGCGGATTTTCCAATTGTGACAGCATCTCAACAAATTCCTTTGCCGGCGTAATGCTCTCGTCCAAATGAGAATCTGCAACAATATACAGATTNCCCTCCGGTTCAGGAACATTAATTNCGGCCATCNCTTTACTATTCATAAATGTAATATATAATGCTAAATCAGCTATTTATAAATTCTCATATTTTAGTTTTTATCGACCTTACCTAAAATAATCTACTGGATTTTTACTAAAGATAAAAGTATAATACTCAGGGTTTACCTTATAGCATTAATTAATCAAATTAAGTGGAATCGAGTTAGTCTATGCGTTTAGGAATTATTGGTGGTGGAAACATGGGAGGCGCGATCCTTCATGCTTTGGTAAAGGCAGAAGCAGTTTCTCCGGAAAATATTTTATTAATAGAGCCGGATAAAGAAAAACGCGATAATTTGACTAAAACAGCCAACTGCGTTTCTCAAGCGGAAATTGACGAAACTATACGCGGATATGACCTGCTTTTAATTGCGGTGAAACCGCAGGCAGCGACTCCGGCAATGGAACTGCTTGCCCAGTGGATTTTACCCCATCAACTGGTTATTTCAGTGATGGCGGGAATTTCACTTGAAACAATGCAGAGTGCGCTGGTACAGACAAAATTAGTACGGGTAATGCCCAATATTCCTACTTTGATTTCGGAAGGCATGAGCATCTTTTTTGCTTCAACCGAAGTTGATAAAGAGGAACGTGAATGGGTAAAGACTCTTTTTTCTGCATGTGGAAAGTGTCTCGAGGCAAAAGATGAAGACGCGATTGATGCCGCCACTGCGATTTCCGGAAGCGGCCCTGGATATTTATTTTACTTTGCAGAGCAAATGACCGCATCAGCGAAGTCACTGGGGTTTTCAGAAAAAGATGCCCAGTTACTTGTGCAAAATACTATTCGCGGCGCAACCCTGCTTTGGGAATCACAACAGGTTTCTCCGGAAACCCTGCGGCAACAAGTNTCATCTCCNGGTGGAACAACACTGGCTGCGCTAAATCACTTTCAGGAGAATAATGTTGGAGAGTCAATCAAAGACGGAATCCAGCTGGCTTATAAACGGGCCAAAGAACTTTCTTCATAATTATATTTAAATATTCAGCTTCTTAAAAAAACATGGCTTGTGTAATTATAGTCGGCACTCAGTGGGGTGACGAAGGCAAAGGTAAAATTGTGGACNTACTCACAGAGCGTGCAGATGCAGTTGTGCGTTATCAGGGTGGGAATAATGCCGGACATACAGTGATGTTCGGCGACAAGACCTTCGTTACACACCTTGTGCCTTCAGGAATCCTGCGAAAAACTACCTCCGTTCTCGGAAATGGTGTTGTCATCGATTTGGCTGAGTTGATTAAAGAAATTGAAGAACTAGAGCAAATGGGAATTGCTGTCCAAAATCATCTGCACATCAGTGACCGTGCACAACTCGTGATGCCGTGGCACAAAACCTTTGACCGTCTCGGAGAAGAACAAAAAGGTAAGAATAAAATTGGTACTACNGGTAGAGGAATTGGACCTGCTTATAAAGATAAAATCGGACGTTCAGGAATACGAGTTGGAGATCTACTGGATCTGGAACATTTCAGAAGTCGTCTGGAAGTCCTAGTTGGTGAAAATAATCAACTGCTGGAGCACTTATATAAGTCANCAGAAACGCCTTTTTCCGCTGAACAAATATTTGCAGAATTTACTGCTTATCTGAATAAGCTCAAACCATACATTTGCGATACACCACTGCTCGTCAATCAGTTAGTTGAGCAGGGTAAAAACATTTTATTTGAAGGAGCTCAAGGTACATTTTTGGATGTTGACCACGGGACTTATCCTTTTGTAACTTCCTCCAACACCTTAGCCGGAGGCGCATGCGCCGGTGCAGGAATCGGCCCGACACGTATCACAGNCGTTTTAGGCATTGTCAAAGCCTACACTACACGTGTCGGAAGCGGTCCTTTTCCGACAGAATTGTTTGATAAAGACGGTGAATTACTACAGTCCGAAGGGCAGGAATTCGGCGCAACCACNGGACGTCCCAGAAGATGTGGCTGGTTTGATGCATTACTTGTGCGTCAGGCTGTGAGGCTCAATGGAGTTACCGGTATGGCAATTATGAAACTTGACGTGCTGGACAAATTTGAAACACTCAAAATCGCAGTGGCTTATCGTTTGGCAGATGGAGAGCTTACGGAAGATCTTCCAAGATCCCTAGAGAATGTGACTCCTGTGTATGAAGAAATNCCTGGTTGGAACTGCAAAACTGCGGGCATCACGGACTATGATCAACTTCCTCCGGAAATGCTGGCATATCTTGNGCGCTTATCAGAACTTGTGGGGGCGCCAATTTCAATCATTTCTACGGGTCCTAAACGTGAAGAATCAATTGTTTTGAAACCTGACCAGTTATGGCTATAATTTATATATTTTGCATGGTATGAGATTATGATAAAAAGAATTATTTTAATAAGTCTTGTAGCTGTTTTTGCCTATTATGCNGGGATCCAGGGAATTACTCCGGGAAACATTACAGATTGGTTTGAAGGTAATAAAATTACTGAAACATTAAAAAGTACTCTCAGCAAAACACTTGAACTTGCTGAAGAGAAACAGGTTGCAGAAAAAGCCGGAAATCTCATTGATGATTTAAAAGAAAATGTTTCCGACTGAATATTGCATTTAAAATTTCATAACATCGCGTCCACAAATCTCTCCATCTTCGCNGAACGTGAACCCTTAACAAGCACAACATCTTCTGACTGCAGCTCTGCTTTGAATGCGGGCAGTAATTCTGCTAATTCACTGAAGTGTCTTGCNGCTGTTTTTTCCCCTCCTGCGTTNTTCCAGCCTTCCAGGTAAAACTCTATTTNCTCTCCGCCAAGTCCGTACATCTTCTCAACACCACNGTTGAACATAGTATTCCCAACTTGACGGTGAAACTCCGGACTTGAATCTCCCAGTTCCGCCATCGCACCGCAGACTACAATTTTACGACGCTCCGGAAACATTTTGTTTAGATTCTCGAGTACACTCTGAAAGGACGACGGATTGGCATTATACGTATCATCAATCAATATCCAATCATCCNTGTTTATCTGCTGAAAACGACCTTTGACAGACANNTCAAGGGAGNTNGACGCNATCTGCAGTTCTGAAACCGCTACTCCTTCCAAATGCAANAGTGTCAAAGCCAAAATCAGGTTCTGCTTTAAAAGCGGACTGTCNATTGAAGTTTCAAACTCTTCCTCAAAAAGGCNGAACTTGTTTNNTCCAGNCGGAGATTTTTCTGAAAGCTGAGCTGTTTTTATAATGCTGACTCCTGCCTTTGCTGCNGCCTCTTCCACTATTTGCTGATGCAGTAATGAATCCGGAATAACAACATTGCTTTCGGGATTCATGCCTGCNAATAATCCGGATTTTTCTTTTGCNACTCCTGCTGTACTCCCTAGGAANTCCAGGTGGCTTTCTCCGATATTGGTAATAATTCCTGCTGTCGGCTGGACAATATTTGACAATTCCGCAATTTCTCCAAATTGGTTTGTGCCGATTTCTATGATCCACCACTTTGCTTTCTGAACTGCGCTCAGGATGGTCAAAGGGACGCCTATGAAGTTATTATAATTTCCGGGGGTTGAGTAAGCTTGAGGGTCGATATAACGACATAAACCGGCGAGAATATCTTTGGTTGATGTTTTTCCATTACTTCCGGTTATTGCCAAAACTTTTCCGCTGAACTGCCTTCGAACATCTGCGGCCCATTCCCGCAATGCTTTATTAGGATCCGAAACTAAGATGCACGGTAAATCACGGTTTCTCAAAGTTTGCGGGATATTTTCCGGAATGGCTACAATCCCGCAGGCTCCTTTTTCCAGTGCTTGAGGGATATAATGATGTCCGTCCGTATTTTCACCTTTGATGCAGAAAAACAAATCACCGTCTTTCAGTGTCCGTGAATCAATACTGAAACCTTTCACCAAATTATTTTCGCTAATATTCTCTGCGTTAGCATTTAATAATTGCTTCATTTCTCCAAATGTATATAATTTTGTCATACCNTTTATTTTATNATCAATCAGTAGTGAAAGAAAACATGGACTTAGAAAGACAGTTTGAAGCTGCTTTTTCCAGCATCACATTGGACAATGGACAACCCCTCGTCAGCGTAGAGCCGGAAATCGTGCATGGCTGTGTGGTTAATAACGATTTTGCAAAAATCACGCTTATTTTACCGGATGATTCTCCTTTGCGCGGTTCGCTGCCTGCACAGGTAGAAGCAGAAATAAAAAAAATAGAGCAGATTGANAGAGTCGCGATTGAAGTTTTAGCGGTTCCGCCTGAAAACAATGAATCCTCACAATCACAACCTGCACAACCTGCACAGGCTACACCGCAACAACCACAACGTACAGCATACCTGCAAAATTATGAAGCTGTAATTGCGGTGGCAAGTGGAAAAGGAGGTGTTGGCAAATCAACTGTTTCGGTTAATTTAGCCCTCGCACTTGCTCAAAAAGGTTATAAAGTCAGTTTGTTTGACGCGGATATTTACGGACCAAGTTTGCCTATCATGACCGGACGCAGAGGAGAAAAACCTTCTGTGTCAGAAAATCGTTTGATTCCGCTTGAATCATTTGGAATGCATACTTTGTCTATTGGAAATCTTGTTGAAGAAAATGACGCGGTTATCTGGCGCGGCCCTATGGTTCACCAGGCGCTTGAGCAACTGTTGCGTGATACAAACTGGCCCGGCGGTGATTTTATGATCATTGACCTGCCTCCCGGCACCGGAGACGCNCAGCTTTCTTTATCACAGTTATGTGAACTTACGGGAGCAATTATTGTTTCCACCCCTCAAGATGTCGCNCTGATTGACGCAGTAAAGGCTGCGCAAATGTTCAGCAAAGTCGAAATTGACATATTAGGGATTGTCGAAAATATGAGCTTTTTCACCTGCCCCAAGTGCGGTGAAGAAACTCCAATCTTCAGCAGGCACGGTGCTGAAGAGGCCTGCCAGAAACTGGAAGCACCTTTCCTAGGCGCCATCCCCATTGAACTTCAGGTGCGTAAAGGTGGAGACGAAGGAAAACCGCTGATGGCAAGCAACCTCGACTCACCTGCTACCACGGCATTTAATAATATTGCCGATAATCTGGTAAAAGTTTTAGAAGGTGAATAGTTCTTCAAATAATGAGTAATAAANTCAAATACCAATTGACTTTTTAGCCCTCTCTCTGATAATATTTAATGTCCCCCTTGTGGGTCGGTAGCTCAGCTGGTAGAGCATCTGACTTTTAATCAGGTGGTCCGGGGTTCGAGCCCCCGCCGACCCACCAGCATTTGGAACGTATTACTTCAATATCATAAAGTGTTACTGAGGTAATTGTTGCAATTATGTTGCACTTGCTGGAAAGGTTTTCTCAACTTTCTAGGCCCTTTACCTCCAAAATCTCCCCCTCGTCAAGTCCAGGAATATCAGGCATTGAAGCGTTTTAATACGCCAACTTTCAATGTTTAATTGCAACATAATTGCAACATATTTTGGATTGCAGAGTTCCCTGACGATGAAGCACCAACAGGAACTCTTAAAATTGACAATGCAACTACGACTACTACGTCAAGTAGTGTTACATTGAATTTGACAGCAACGGACAATAAAGGGGTTGTAGGATACCTTGCATCTGAGAGTAGTGCACCACCTTCAACTGATTCTACAAGTTGGGTGAGTATCACTTCAACAACCAGTTATTCTGCAGATGTTAGTTTTACCTTAAGTTCTGCATATGGAGTGAAATTTGTTTATGTTTGGTTCAAGGATGGAAAAGACAACATTGCGGGGTATGGAGCAAGTATTGAATACAGATCTCAATAGTCACTAAAATCTTCAAACACTAATCCTCATGGTATGGTTACTCACATCATCTCCTGTGAGTAACCCCCACTAATTCTTCACAGAGTCAGACAGGCTCCAAGGAACTCCCACTAATTCTTCACAGTCAGACTCCCTCCAAGTAACCCCCACTAATTCTTCACAGAGACAGACACCCCTCCACAATCTTCCCATATTCTTGTAAAACAATCCGATTAATGTTATTTGTTGGGTATAGTGGATCCCATAAATGAGAATGATCTAGGTTAATAGATATATCTAACATATTA
>NYXK01000064.1 GCA_002685535.1 Deltaproteobacteria bacterium | reverse complement strand
CGACAAAATTTCTTCAGCAGTTGTTAAACCGTGCAGAATTTTGTTTACACCATCACGCCGTAAAGTAATCATTTTTTCTTTCAAAGCTTGTTTTTTTATGGAATCGGAATCACTGCTTTCGAGAATGGTATTTTTGAGGCCTTCACTCATTTCCAGCAGTTCGTGAATTCCTAACCGTCCTCGGTAACCGGTATTTCTGCACTTAGTACAGCCTGTGCCACGGTAGAAACTTTGGCCGATTTTCCTGAAACTTTCTTCTTTGATACCTAACTCCCGCAGTTGTTCCGGATGAGGTTTGTAGCTTTTACGGCAATCCGGACAGATACGGCGCACCAGCCGTTGTGCAAGCACGCCGATGATTGTTGAGGAAACGAGGAAAGGTTCAATTCCCATGTCAATGAGACGGGTGATGGTGGCCGGAGCATTGTTGGTATGAACAGTACTGAAAACCAGGTGTCCGGTCAATGCGGATTGAATGGCAATCTGCGCGGTTTCTGTGTCACGCATTTCTCCCACCATGATAACATCAGGATCCTGCCGCAAAACTGAACGCAGAGCGTTGGCGAATGTCAAACCGAGTTTCGGCTTAACTTCGATCTGGCTGTAGCCGGAAAGTTTGTATTCAACAGGATCTTCAATGGTAATTATATTGCGGGCCTCATTATCGATTTCAGCCAAAGAGGCATAAAGGGTCGTTGTTTTTCCGCTTCCGGTAGGTCCTGTAACAAGGATGATACCACCGCTGCTCTGCACCAGTTTTGAGTACGGTTTAGAGATGTATTTCGCTAAACCAAGTTGACTCAGCTGCATCAGTTTTTCGTCTTGATACAACATACGCATGACAATTTTTTCACCCTGAATTGTCGGTACGGTTGAGACTCTGATGTCAATTTTCCTGCCGGCAATCAGTACCATCGAACGTCCGTCCTGCGGGATACCTTTCTGGGCAATGTCTAGGCGGGACATGACTTTAATTCTGTTAACCACAGTCACATGCACCTGGTGCGGAAAAACAGTGACCTGCTGGAGGACGCCGTCAATACGGTAACGCACAATGGTTTCACGGGTTGTCGGGTCGATGTGTACATCACTGGCCTCATCTTTTGCCGCTTGCCAGAGGAGACTGTTGACTAAGCGTTTTATGGGTTCTTCATCAGTTGCGTCAAGTAAATCTTCCGGTTCTTCTACCGCGAGAATGTTTTCATAAGTTTCATCTGAATCAAGCTGATCCACGGCTTCTTCAGTAGTGGCGGAAGATTCATCATAAGCACGGTTGATCAGATCCAGCACAGCCTTCTTGTGTGATAGAATCGGTTCTATATGACACTTAAAATGTCGGGCGAGATCGTCCAGAGGCTGTGAAAGTTCCGGATTTGTTATGGCAACCTCCAGCGTGTTGCTCTCTTTTTTAAGGGGGAAGAAGATATTTTTTTTGGCATATCGTATCGGAATTAATTCAGTATATTCACGCACCACCGGAATATCATCAAAATTCTCCCGGTACTCCAATTCAAAATAGGAGGCCATTGCCTGCTGAAACGCGGTTTCACTGGTCACATTATGTTTCAGCAGCGCTTCTTTCAGACCGTCCGTACTTTCACGGTAAGCAAGCAGTTGTTCATGCAGCGGTTCCAATGACTCCGGAGATGTTCCAAAATGCTCTACTAAAATATCAACTACAGGGTGGTAGGTGTTCATGCTGTAAATTATGGATGCTCTGTTGTTTTTCTAATAAGTTCACTGCTCAGTTAAGCAGATGATACGTGATTGATGAACCAGTAATAAATTCATAATATCATGTCATTTCGAGGGAAGCGAGAAATCTATCTTATGTTAAGCACTGATATTATTAAGATCCCTCTCTTCGTTCGTGATGACAAATAATTAGTTTAGGAGTTTTTACAAAGCCATCATGATTGATTCAACAAAAATAATCTTTAAGCTCAGGGTTGGAGTGTTAAGATAATGGTTGTGTCTCCATCAATTTCCTGCAGTTCCACGCTATTATCATAGATTGTTTTGACAAAGACTTTTTCCAGCCATTCTCCTTCCTGNACGACATAAGNTACNTTATTTTCATCAATAAAAACGTAACGGCCNTCTGAAGTTTCCAGGATATCTTTCAGAATCAGAGCTTCAGTTAATTGTTTAGTTCGTGAAGAAATGTCTGTTCTGGTAGTAGTCTTGACTTCAGACAGTTGAGTTGCCGCGCTTGAAATTGTTAGCTTTTCTGGGACTTTCTTTTTTTTCCGGGCAGGATTTTGTTTTTTTGTTAGGACAGATTTTGAAAGAGACTGAGTGAGAGAAACTGAATTATTATTTTCAGGCAGCAAACTGCGAAAGGGATTATTANTCAGTGCGACTTTTGAGGAGGCAGCAGCCAAACTACTTGCTGCATTGTTCAGTGTTAGAAACACAGACAAGAACAGAAGGAACAGTATCAATTTCGGCTCTCCAATTTTCATAAGTTATTCTCTTTTAGTGGAATTTGCAGACTTTTGTATACTGCTAAGACCATTTCAATTCTCAGTTCTGGTTCCTGTTGAGCAGGNGTAGGATTTACCAGCAGCAGTTTTTCTAGCAGCAGCAGCCGAGGTCCGTCTTTCAACTCTTGCATAAACCGCAGGAAGCTTGCGTATTCACCGCTCAATTTTAAATTAATTTTCAGTGTCTGAAGCAAAGTTTGCGCGTTGTTTTCTTCAAAGCTCTGTTCTTCGAGCTGCAGTCCATTTTTCTGCANNGTGTTTGTGAGCCAGTGTAATAATTCGGCACGCTGCCATTCAGCAGGCAGAAGTTGTCTTAAAACGCTTTCCCTGTCCTGCAGCGACTGAAAGCTGTTTTCTTGTTTAAATGTTGTGCCTGCACTTTTAACTTTATTCAGACTGGCATNTGTCTGCAGAATCCGAGTAGCCAATTGCTTTTTAAGCTTCAACTCCGGAGCCAGCATAAAGTTGTAAAAAAGCAAAGAAGCCAGGACTAAAATCAGCACCGACAAAATTACTTTTCGTGTCTGCGGACTATTCCATTCTGTAGTGGAAAAACCAGAACCCACGGCTAAATTCATGTCTTGTCTCAGTAAGTTTAATATTAGTTGAAACCGTTGTATAAATTTGTCAATTCGGTTTTTTCACGAATGACACGTTTTTGGGACTTNTTTATAGAGCCACCATANTTTTGTTTTTCTTTGTTAAGCGTTGCCGGTAAAACAAGGCTACAGTGCTAAACAATAATACCAGGATTATTACTGAAACACCTGCATACTGCAGAGATGTTGTTGGAACATTGCTGATCTTAAAATTCAGTCTGTTCGAAGCGGATGCTTTGTTTTTCCAGCTTAGAAAGGTTGTTTCATTTAAATTTTGTTTACCGGAAAAANTCAGTTCGTCGGACTTGATTTGCAAACGCTCGATTGGTGTAAAAACTCCAATTACGTCCAGAGAATGCTCAAATTCCCTGTTTATTTCTAATCCGCCAAACCAGGCAGGGAGGATATATTGGTAAATAATTTGGGTGCTTCCTTTAGGGAAAATATAGGCTATTTTTAAAACATTTTTTTCCAGTTGATGTTTCATTGAGTTGCCAGACTTACTGTCCATCATGCGGAAATTTTCTATTCCTGCAGGTAGTTTCTGCACAAGCGGCCGAGTGCTGGTATCAATTTTGTCTGCTGTAGAATTACGGAACACTAAAACCTCAGTCACTGTAACCGCTCCTAATCCGGATTCAATCACAAGTGAGACTTGGGAGGTTTCCAGTTTCTCTACTGCAGTAGAAATGCCCGGAATAATAATGTTTGTTTCAATGAGTGTTTCTCCGGCTTTCATGAAAAATATTTTTGAACTGTATAATTCACCTTCCACCCGTGTTCCCAGTTGATAACCTGCACGTAAATCCTGCTTGANTTTAAGGAACTCAAATTCGCCGCCGCTATTGGTTTTGACACGGCCCTGAGGTCCGGCAGGAGTTACCTCTCCTTCAGGACTGAGNACAAATTTCAATAATATCACGTCAAGTCCTTCCGGAGATGTTTCTGCTCCGGAAGAGAGTTTCACCTGCCCTTTCACTGTCAGATGATTAGGCGCGGAAGGATCTGCTGAATATGCGCCGAAAGGCAGTACAACCGTAAACAGTGTTAACATTCCATGCAGGCAAATTCGCCTCAGCTGTTGTTTAAGTCTGTATAGTGCAAAACCGAAAATTGCCACGCTGCTGTTTAGAAAATATTGTTGATTTAAGTACTGTTTAATTATTGAGAAGCTTCGATAGATTTAAGATAATTGTCGATCTCTTTTGCCTTTTGTCTGGCTGCATTTTGAAATTGTTTTAATTCTGAAGGAACACGAGCTTTTGCAACCAGCCGGTAATGGCGTAGCGCGGATTTCCACTGTTCCTTGAAATGATATATTGTGCCAAGTTCAAAGTGAATCTGAATGTATATTGACGAGTTTTTCGGGATTTTCCTGCCGGCCAGTTCTTTGAGACGTTTCAGTGCTTTGTCCGTTTTGTTTGCTTCACGGTCAAGTTGGGCCACCCAAAAAGCGGCCTGTAATTCCTGGTTGGAGCTACCTCCGCCATCTGCGCGCAGCATCCATATCCGGGCTTTGCTAGTCTGTTTAAGCTGAGACGACTGATGGTAACCGATCAGGTAGGCATAAGTTTGATACTCCTTTTTAGGTCGTGAACTTTTCTTGAGCACACTGTAAGCCCGCTTGTATGTACGTACCAGCGCTTTATAATCCTTGGAACGTTCATAAAGCCGGGTCAGTTCTTCAACCAACTGCAGGACAAGGTTCACATTTTTATCAGGCACTTTTTTAAGAGCACTTCTATAGTATCCTTTTGCTCGTTTATAGCCACCTAATTTTTCTGCGGCATAACCTTGATCAATCAGTGCTTTTACTGTCAGTGTCTTTTTTTTATCATAATTTGCCATTAGTGCATATGCATTGAGGATCCCATTATATTTTGCACTGCCGGTTTTCTTGTTTTCAGCAAAAAGNAGTATTTTAAAATTATTTTCGTCCAGCACCCTCTTTTTTGCCCTCACTTCTTTGTGAATTGTCTTGGTGACTTTAGACCATTCTTTCTGGTCAATCATTTTCTGGAAAGAACTTTGCTCGAGGAATTTTCTGATTTCAGCCTGCCTGCTTTTGTCTGTTTCGTTGAGCGGCTTTATTTTTAAAGCCTGACGATAAAAATTGAGCGAAAGCTCTTTTTTGCCTGCGTTCTCTGCCGCTTTTGCCTGTACTATCTTTGCTTCGATAGTTTTTGTTTTTTTATTGTTATAAATAGCAAGCAGCGCATATGCTTCGAGGATTCCATTATATTTTTTGTTGCCGGTTTTCTGGTTTTCGGCATAAATCAGCAGTTCAAAATTTTGCTCATCCAGGATTCTCTTTTTTGCTCTTACTTGCTGGTGAATTGCTTTTGTGACTTTTGACCATTCTGCTTTTTCAATCCATTGCTGGAAAGCACCTTGTGCGAGGAATTTGCGGATTTCATCCTGTTTCCTTTTATCTTTTTCAGTTTGCGGTTTTACTTTTAAGGCTTTTCGATAGAATGAAATTGAAAGCTCTTTCTTGCCTAGTTTCTCTGCAGCTTTGGCTTGGCTGATCAGTGCATCCAGATTATCCGCACGTTGTTGATCATGTGTGCGCAAGAGTGCGTATGCACTCAAAACACCGCCCCAGTTTCCTAGCTTCTGTTCTGCAAAGAGCAGTTGGGGGAAATACTGTTCATTCAGCGGGATGTTTCCTGCCTTATATTCACTGCGTAAAAAAGTAGAGACACCTGTCCAGTTTTCCTGTGCTGTCAATTCCTGTAAACGTGCACTGGAAATGTAGAGGTTAAGCTGTGTCAAATTTTGTGTATCTTCAGGAAATGCTTTTTTCCAGCGTTCAGCAATAATTTTTATACGTTCAAGACGTTGAAAATCTGTTCTACGTTGAGCAGCGAAAATCCAAAGTTGAAAATAAGAGATGGTCANNGCAGGNGNTTTCCTGTCATAAATTTCCTGAAATTCCCAGGTAATGGCTTTCCAGTCCTGCAACTGTTTGTGAGATTCCAACAAAATCTGGATTGCTTGTTGACGATATTTTTCACTCTCAAGTATATTACGGGAAACTATGCGTGCCTCTTCCCATTTTTTTGTTTCAAGCAGGCAAGTGCTTTTTAGGTACTGTAAATGTTGCCATTCTTCTGGGTTTGTGTTTTTGGATTTTTGCAGATAACCGGGTTTGTCATTTATTTCCGCAATAAGTTCTTCACATTTGTTTTGGTCAAAGTAAGTGAACAACAGTTGAGTTTGAAATCCGTGACGCACCTGATCATCCAACTTGGGGTCACTTCTGACACTCAAGAGGAATTGAACGAATTTTTCTTTTGAAACAGTTTCCCGGTAGAGCACCATCAATGTTTGCAAAAGCTCCGGATTTTGCTGGTAATCAGGATGCTTCCGAACTTGTTCNAGCAGTGAAATTGCGAGAAAATTTTGTTTTGTTTCAACATACAGGTAAGCCAACCGCTGTTGAATTGACGCCGAATGTTCTGTTACGCCACTGGCGAGATATTTTTCAAAGATCTTAATTGCTTTTTTTTGTTGCTTGTTTTCAATGTAGAGGTAGCCCAACCGAATTTGGATCTCTGCAACATGTTCTGTATCTTTGCCTGAGAGATATTTTTCAAAGATCTTAATCGCTTTTTTCGGCTGTATTGTATCAATATAAAGATAGCCTAACCTGATTTGGATTTCCGCAAGATGTTCAGTGTCTCCACTNGCGAGATATTTATTAAAAATTTCAACCGCCTTTTTCGGTTGTTTAGTTTCGATATAGAGGTAACCCAGCCGGATTTGGATTTCAACAGCATATTTTCCTTTACCGCTNTTGAGATATTTTTTAAATGTCTCAATTGCCTTTTCAGGCTTTTTAGTTTCAATATAGAGATAAGCTAAGCGATATTGCGCATCATCTGCATAAGTTTTGTCCTTCGTAGCTAAATAATTGCTGAANGTCTCAATTGCTTTTTTAAGTTGTTTGCTTTCAATATAGAGGTAAGCCAAACGGTACTGAACTTCACTCGCATAGGTTTTGTCCTTCGTACTTAAATATTGTTGAAAAGCAATNATTGTTTCATGCGGNTGGTGTTTTTGCTCTAAAACACCAATACGGTAATAAGCAAGCGGGAGGTGTTTTTTATCCTTTTTTGCTAAGTATATTTTATAATTGTTCACCAAACGGCTGACTGATTTTGGTCCCAGATCAGCAGTCTCTGTTTGTTGAAGTGATGCAGCGTATGCCATTTCCGCCCGCCAAAATGCAGATCCGGCAGCTAATTTTGAGTCAGGGTGATCTTTGACAATCCGTGCGAACCAGCTTTCAGCTTGTTCATATTTTTTGNTNTGCTGAAACTTAGCNGCTAACTGATATTTAAGATTCAAAGCCTTTTCTGGTTTGATGGACTTTGATTGTTTCAAATACTGCTGCCACGCATCCTCTGTTTTCGAGATGTTATCCAGAAACCACCATGCACGTCCGATTAAATACCAGCGTTCCTGTTGTTGACTTTGGGTTAAGGCTGTTGGGTCACTATTCTTAAAATGCTGAATGGAAGTTTTATATTCCTGTAGTGCCTGCTGTTTATTTTTTTTGCGTAAAAGTTCCGCACTGAATGAAGAAACATAACCCAGCCAATAATGAGCATCATCTCTGAGTTTTGAAGTAGGGTAATCCTGCAACAGTGAATTCATGGTTTTAATTGCGAGTGGATATTTTCTGGTCCGTACCAGAATAATACCCCGCTGCAGCACTTCATCATCAAGATATGATTTGCTGAGTGGAAAATTTCTCTTCAGTTCATCAAAAGCTTCGATTGATGCCTGAATGTAACCACCTTTTCGTAGAGCTTTTACACGCAGATATAATATCTCTTCACGTGCCGCGCTTTCCTTAAATTGATCCAGATAACATTTCGCGGTTTCAATGGACGCTGAGTAGAGGCCATCTCCATATGTCTCACGTGCCACTGCCAATTGTTCTTCTTCGCTCAAGTCGCTGGTCCAGCACTGTGCAGACGCAGCAGATGCGGTGAGGAAAAAACAAAAGACTGTCAGCAAAAAAGCAATAATGTCGGAGCGTTTATTCGAGTAATATTTTGCAGCGTTTTTTAGCACGTATTTAGCTTAATGATCAGTTTTAATTGTTATGTCTGTTTTACAACAGTGAATTCTCTGTTGCTTGCCTGTTTAATCAGCTACCAATTCTGTTAAAATTTTTTGCCAGCAGTCAGGGTCAGGNTTNAGCACTTCAACAGTTTTTGCCCGGCTGGTTTGCCCACGTATCACACTCACGTTTGTCTTTGCGGTTTTTAAGGATTTTGCAAGAAACTTCACGCATTCCACGTTTGCCTGATTGTCAATCGGCGGAGCAGTCACACGTANACGTATTCGACCATCGTGACGTCCGCACCATTCATTTTGAGAGGTACTCGGCTGCAGGAAAATCTGCAGAACAAGCTTGTCTTCTTGCCATGAAAAGGCAGAATTTTGAGCAGACATAAGATTATCTTGAATTATCCGTTGCTTATTTTGTGAGTCACCGTATCTTAGAACAACTCTACATTATAGTGTTTCAATAGAAAAAAACCAATCCAGAAGCAAATGAAAATGAATAATTCTACTCTTTCTCCCATCATTAAAATATGCGGATTGACCAGTCTTGAACAAGCTTTGTCATGTGTTGAATTAGGTGCGGATTGGCTGGGACTTAATTGCTGGAGCGGTTCTTCACGTTACATTACAGCGGAAAAAGCCCTGGAGATTGTCGACGGACTTCCTGAATCAGTGAGCACCGTGGGCGTTTTTGTTAATGAATCTACGGATACTCTGGAAAGTATAATGCGTGAAACAGGCATTGATCTGGCGCAGTTGCATGGCGACGAGACGCCTGAAAGCTGCAAAAAAATAACTGTGCCCTGGTTTAAAGCTTTCCGTGTTTCTCCGNNTTTTCAGCCGCAGCGGATTCAGGATTACGGTGGTGAAACTTTTTTGCTGGATGCATACAGCAAAACACATTACGGAGGTTCCGGACAAAAAATTGACTGGGAGCTTGCTTCAACTGTTTCCGCAATGGGAAAGTTGATTCTCGCGGGCGGGCTGGCACCTGAAAATGTCGCAGACGCCGTCAATAAAGTACGTCCTTGGGGTGTGGATGTCTGTAGCGGAGTTGAAAGCGAACCTGGAATTAAAGATCTGCTGAAAGTAAAAGAGTTTATCAATAACATTAGAAATTCCGGAGACAGTTAATACTATCTCAAACCTTACTGCTGAGAGGACTTTCACCAGCGTCCTTCTTGAACGGTATTGGTTCGGTCTGTGCGCAATTTTGTANGCAAATAGCGGATGTTGCAGGTTGCAGATAAATCCTGTTCTGATACAATAAGCCAGCAGTTTTTTGATGCCTGAAATCGGGCAGTGACACAATTTAAAAATATCATGAACAACTCTACATTTACAACTCAGGGTGGTATTAAAATCGAAAAGGCGATTACTCCTTTGGATGCAGAACATGCCCTCGATAAAATATATCAATATATTGATATTAAAAAAGGTGCGCTTTTCGTTAGCAACTACGAAGTTCCGGATCGGTATTCACGTTGGGATTTGGGCTTTGTACATCCTGCGCTGGAGCTGATTGCCAGGAAACAACAGTTTGAAATTAACGCACTCAACCCAAATGGAACACGACTGCTGAAATTGATTGCACCTGTTTTGGTAAATCATCCTCATTTAGAGACACTGGTTTTTGAAGATGCTGCCGATCAACCTGCAGTACAAATTTCAGGGACAGTGAAGCCAAGACCAGATTTTTTCCCGGAAGAGGAAAGAAGCCGCCAGCCCAGTGTATTTTCTGTGATTCGCCAAATATTTGAACTGTTCCGCAGCGTTGACCCTTATCTGGGGCTGTACGGNGCATTTGGTTACGATTTGGTTTATCAATTTGAAAATATTGAAGCAAAACACGAACGTGATCCTGAACAAACAGATTGCCATTTGTTTTTACCGGTTGAGTTGGTGGTAGTTGATCGGCAAAAGGAAGAGGCATACAAAATTGAATATCATATAGATACACCGGAGGGTATGACAGAAAGNTGGTGGAATACCGGTGCTGAATTTCCGCTTGTCTCAACNAAGGCGGATGGGAAAATAAAGTGTGATCACACTCAAGGTGAGTTTGAGCAGAAAGTAGCAAAAATACAAGAAGGCTGCCGGCGTGGTGACTTTTTTGAGGTTGTACTTTCGCAGGTATTTTCTACGGCTTTCGCAGAGCAGCCCTCAACTTTATTCAAAAGAATCTGTGCTCAAAATCCCAGTCCTTACAGTTTTCTGATCAACATGGGTGCAGAACAACTGGTAGGCGCGTCACCGGAAATGTATGTAAGAGTTAAAGAAGATCGTTTTGAAACCAGCCCAATTTCCGGAACAGTACCTGTCGGTAATGATCCGATGGAAACAGCGGAAAGGATAAAAGATCTTATTTCTTCAGAAAAAGAAGAATCTGAACTAACGATGTGTACCGACGTGGATCGTAACGATATGGCGAGGATTTGTGAACCGGGCAGTGTGCACTTAATCGGCCGGCGTTTGCTGGAACGTTATTCGCGGCTGATTCACACAGTAGATCATTTGGAAGGTATTTTAAACAAAGACAGGGATGCAGTNGATGCGATATTAACCCACATGTGGGCTTGTACCGTGACCGGTTCACCAAAACCTGCTGCCATGCAGACCATTGAAAATATGGAAAATTCACCGCGTGGATGGTACAGCGGTTGTATCGGATTTTTATGGTTTAATGGTTATGTCAGTACCGGAATGACTTTGCGCACAGTTCATCTGAAAAACGGACAAGCCACTGTAAGAGCNGGAGCTACTTTGCTTTATGACTCAGATCCTGCCACAGAAGAGCGGGAAACGCACATAAAGGCCTCAGCCTTTTTGGGCGCGACTTTAGGCAGCAAGCCGCCGATTTCAGTTGATTTTGACTTGCCGCAGACAGGTGAGGCAAAAACGGTTTTATTTGTCGATAATCAAGANAGTTTTGTCCACACATTAGCAAGTTATGTCAGACAAACCGGAGCTACTGTAATCACTCTCCGTTCCGGATTTCCGTATCAGATGCTGGATGAGATTTCTCCTGATTTACTTTTCATTTCACCAGGTCCGGGATTTCCAAGTGAACAAAAAGTTCCGGAATTAGTCGGCGAAGCACTCAAAAGGGACATTCCGATTTTTGGCGTGTGTCTTGGACATCAGGGTATTGCAGAACATTTTGGTGGAAAATTGCTGACTCTTGAACATCCGGTTCACGGTAAGTCTGCAGAGATTATGCACAGCGGAGATTCATTTTATGCTGGACTGCCGAACCCATTCAGTGCAGGACGTTATCACAGTCTGTATGTTGATTCGGCTTCACTTCCGGAATGTCTGGAAGTCACCGCGAAAACTGATTCCGGTTTGATAATGGGACTGCGTCACAAAACTTTAGCAGTGGCATCTGTACAGTTTCATCCGGAATCTATTNTGACGCTCAAAGACCAGTCCGGATTACGGATGATCAACAAGGTGATGGCGGAACTGACTGCTGTGTCAAATAACAAATAAGNTTCATAAGTATGNAGCAAATTACACTTGATGAAATAGCAGCAGCAGCAAATATCGTTTATGCGGAAATGCAGGCGACTCCTCAATATTGCTGGCCCCTGCTTTGTGATCGTTTAGGTACAGAAGTCTGGGTTAAACATGAAAACCATACACCGAACGGTNCTTTTAAAATCCGCGGTGGTTTGGTCTATTTTGCACATCTTGCAAACTCTTCTNCAATCCCGAAAGGTGTGGTCTGCGCGACCCGTGGAAACCACGGTCAGTCTGTGGGTTTTGCCGCAAAGCGTCACGGAATTCCAACCACTATCGTGGTTCCTCACGGAAACAGTCTGGAGAAAAATGCCGCCATGCGAGCGCTTGGTGTGAAACTGCTGGAGCATGGTGATGAATTTCAGACCGCGCGTGAATTTGCGGTAAACCTGGCNGCTGAAGAATCTTTGCAAATGGTGCCTTCCTTTGATCCGCTGTTAGTTGCCGGAGTTGCAACCTATAGTCTGGAATTGCTGCGAGCGGTCAAAGATCTTGATGTTGCTTACGTTCCTATCGGTTTAGGTTCCGGAATNTGCGGAATGCTTGCGGCTCGTGATGCATTAAACTTGAAGACTGAAATCGTCGGAGTCGTCTCCGCACATGCCAGTGCTTATGCTGAATCATTCAGTTCCGGAAGTCCCGTTGAGTCTCCGGTCAGTACTAAGATTGCAGACGGAATGGCCTGCAGTGTGCCGGAAAAGTCTGCACTGGAACTGATTTGGGAAGGTGTTGAAAGGATTGTGCAGGTCAGCGATACAGAAATTGCGGAGTCAATGCGGATGATGTATGAGTGCACTCATAATGTCTGCGAAGGTGCAGGAGCTGCTGCAATTGCTGCTGCGCTACANGACTCAGCGAAAAATATAGGCAGAAAAGTGGCNGTTATTGCTTCCGGCGGTAATGTGGATCGTGATGTTTTTGCCAAAATACTNAATGGAGAAAATTATGCAGACTGAAGAATAAAATCAGTCAGTAAATTTCAAAGTATACAACGGTATTTTCCTGGAGGAAGAGTGATTTCTGAAGTGCGGGCTAGCACAAAGGTGCGGTCATTCTTAAAATAAACGATGACTTTTGTTTCGTTAAGAAAGATCCACGAAGGGGTTGATTTGCTCCAGGCTTGATGCGGAGCAGATGTGTCCAGATAAGGCAGTCGACAGAGGTAGCGTACCTCCATCGATTTTTCTGCAGGATATAAAAAACGGGAAGGTGCTGATGTACCGCAACCGAAAAAAAATGTGAGCGTAAATAAAAACAGTGCAACATTTCTTTTCATGATTGTATTTTGTTGAAACAAAAGCGGCTCAACTTTTAAATACAAAGGTGTGTGAAAATTCGGCTTAAGACTCTAACTCTTCCTCTTCCTCAACTTCCGGAAAGTACAAAATGCGTGAACAGTAGGGGCAGTTTTTGTGTGCATTCGGATTTGCCATCAATTCGTTGACCAACTGTGGTAATAAAACCATGTTACAACCACTGCAGCTTTTGTCCTGAATGGCACAAACCGGTGTCGAAATTCCGCTTTCCTGACAACGCTCATAAAAACGTTTGATGTTTTGTGGGATTTTTTTCAGTTGACGGTTACGTCGTGGTTCCAGTTTTGCGATCTTCTTTTCTGCTTTTTCCTGTTTTTTCAAGAGCCCGGATGTCTCTTCCTGAAATGCGGAACTGGATTCAGTAAGTTCGCTGTTGACAGATTCTAATTCCTGATCCAGATCTTCTTTTTTCATATCCAGTTCAAGCATTTTGTCTTCCAGTAAACCTAACATTTTGCGGGCTTCCTCAAGCTGGTTTTTGCTTGCGGCAAATTCTTTCTCGTTACGAATCTTCGGTACTTGTTCATCGAGACGTAAGATCAACTGTTCCTGAATTTGGATGTTGTTTTTTACCTCTTTACCTTCGTTGGTTAAGAGCTCAAGCTCGTTGTTCTTTTGTTCAAATAATTTCTGATGTTGGTCAACAACCGATCTTGCAGAATCGATCTGACGTTCCAAATGTGAGCGGGAGTAAATGCTTGTCTGTAATTCCAGATCAGTATTGGCAAGATCAATCAGGGGCTGAATAGTTAGTTGCATGGATGATTTTTCAAAGAAGAGTCTTGGCGATAATTATTTGTAATCCCTACATTCTCTCAAAAAATGGTTAATTTTACAAGTACAATGTCTGATTAACTTTTTAAAGTATTTTAAATCAGTTACTCTGCAGATTTATCTCAATCCGGAAGTAAACGTCTGGGTGATGGCGAATAACTTACAGACTGGACAGGTTTTTCTTTTAACAGCCGCAGCATTTCCTGAACAGTGCGTGCGAGCATTGGGTCTTCATTTTTAACAAAAGATTGCGGAGTGTCTTCCACTTCAATATCAGGATCAACACCGTGATTTTCAACCGTCCATCCCGCATGATGGAACCAGATGGAATATTGAGGTTGAGTTGTTGTTGTTCCGTCCACCAGTTGATAACGTCCGTCGATACCGATCACACCGCCCCACGTGCGTTTTCCGACTAGAGGTCCAAGCTGCAGTTGCCGGAAACTTGTCGTGAACATATCACCGTCAGAGCCGGTGAACTGATTGGCGATCACTATCAAGTGCCCGCGTAGAGTGTGGTAAGGATAGGATTCCGGTGATCCCCAGCGTGGTACGTCATAACCCAAGTGCCGATGAGCTAATTTTTCCAGAATGAGCGGTGACACCATACCTCCTGCATTATAACGGACATCAACGATCAAACCCTCACGGTCAACCTGGGCTAAATAACCTCGATGAAACTCCGCTATTCCGTGGGTACTCATGTCCGGAAGATGCAGATATCCGACGCGTCCAGCAGTCAGCGAGTCAACGCTTTTCACATTATTCCCGACCCACTCTCGGTAACGCACTTCCTGTTCACCAATCAGGGTTTTTACTACGACTTGACGTGTAACCGTTACGCTTCTTTTTGTACCCTTCTTTTTGCTGCCGCCTTCAAGCACGGTAAGCGGGACAAACTGACCTGCCTGATGCACGAGCAATTCTCCGGGAGTTTTGTGTTCATCAAGCGGAACTCCTCCGACTGCTAAAAGTTGATCACCCTCAGAAACAGGAACGCCTGGTTCTGCCAAAGGTGAATGTTCGTTGGTTTTCCAAATATCACCTGAATATATTTTTTGAAAAATCCACGCGCGCCGCTTCGAGTCAAAAACGATATCCGCACCCAAACATCCGACCGGATAACGCGGTGCATACGGATAATCACCACCATATTCATATGCGTGAGATGTCCCCAGTTCACCCTGCATTTCCCAAATTAAATCAGAGAGTTCTGAACGCGAACCAATTCGCGGCAGTAAACGTGCGTAGCGTTGGTAAACTCGTTCCCAGTCAACTCCGGAGAGGTCTTCAGTCCAAAAAAACTCTTTTTGCAGACGCCATGATTCCTGAAACATTTGTGTCCATTCTTCCTGATACTGCACCGAAATGCGGATACGGCTCAAATCCAGCCAGCCGCTTTTTCTGGAAAAATGTTTTTCTGCTTTAAGCTCTTCCGGAACAGGAATTCCTGCTTCCAAAACGCGCAACTGATCACCTGAACTGTAGAGCATGGTACGTGCGGAATTTTCAGCGTCATCGACTGAGGAAATTTGTAAAAAACCGACATTGTCGACTATTGTTTCAATTTCCTGTTTTTCAAAATCATACATCCACAAGATACCTTCATCTTTTTCCAGATCATCTTCAGCCGCAAGATCATCAAAGCTTGCCGAGAGTGGGAATTCGCTGAAAACAACTTTGTTTGCAAGACCTGTTATTTGTTCATAAACACCTTCTGCAACTGGAAATTCAATAATTCTATCCGCAATTCCGTCTAAATCTATTTCAACTGCAAGGTTTTTTTGTTCCGGAGATTTTTTATTTTTTAGGTTTTTATCATCCTGCGCTGCCCGACTTACTCCGCTTTCCGTTTCAGCTGATTCACGTCCCGGGGCCTGCGGTTTTGCTATAAAAGGATTTTGCGCGTCTTTTTTCAGAGTCAGCAGATAAGGTTTCATTGAGCGGGAAAATGAGGTGCCTGTTTGGACAGTGTCCCAGATAGGGTTGAATGTCCTGGATGAAAGAAAAAACAACCAGCGCCCATCCGGATCAAAAGAGGGACTGAAATCGTAGCGTACCGGCTGTGTAATTTGAAACGCTTCTGACGGTTTTACACGTTTGCCGTTTGCAGAAGGTTTGAGGTCAAGTAGGAAAATCGCGGTTAATTCCAGACTCAAATATTTTGTGTAAGCCACCCATCTTCCATCAGGAGAAAAAACAATTTCACGGATTTCACGTACCTTCGAGTGATCAAGTTTGTTAATACGTCCGCTATCTGCGTTGATTAAAAAAAGTTCCATCCGGCTGGTAGTCAACGCGAGGTGCGGATGCCGTGGTGAAACTGCAATTTCCTGGATACGTCCCGGAGGAAGTTTGTGCGAACAAACAGGTGTTTCGGACGGAAATGCTCCAAAGATATCAAGCTGTTCTTCCATAGCAGAAAGTTTTGTTGTTTTATTCTGTACTACGGATGCATCCGAAATTGCAGCCAAATTTCCGTCAGGCAGCCAACAGGGCAAGCGATAACGTACGCCGTCACGAATTCCGTGTTGACGAACAGCCTGTTCCCAAAGCGGCATCGAAAATAGTTTTCCACGGGCAGTTAAAGCGATCTCATGTCCCTGAGGATGGAGCATGGTTTCTTCCCAGTATGTTTCGCCGTAAAAAAATCGGCGCTGTAAACGGGTTTTTGTTGAATGCCAGCCTATGTTTATTTGTGCTTCACGTCTAGCAGAAGCTTTTTCCTGAGGGTCAAGTTTCCATAGTTCTCCACCAACGTGATAAACAAGTGTTTTTCCATCTGTTACTGGAAAACGTACGTAGTATTCTTTTTGAAAAGTTTCCTGTCGTAATTCTTTGCCTTGAGCAGTGCAGGAATACAAATTACCGAGACCTTCATGATCTGAAATAAACCACAGCCTTTTTCCCAACCAAAACGGACGCACTGGATTTCCCTGAAGATCACCAAACAAACGTTTAAAAGTTCCTGTATTCTGTGCGTCAACCCAGATTTCGCCGGTCATTCCCCCACGATAGCGTTTCCAACGTGAATTATTCAGGGTGTTGCGTCCCAGAACGATGCCCTTTTTTCCGCTCAACTGCTGATTTGCAGTCATTGCCGGACCGAAAGGCAGGCGTTCTACAGGGCCGCCGTTGAGTGAGACCTGATAAAGCCAGGCGTCGCTGCCCCGACTGTGAACAGCCTGGTGCGTGCTGCGGAACCAGATATATTGTCCGTCCTGTGACCAACCAACGATATGCGTCACACTGTTTAACCATGTCAGCCGCTGGAGTGGCCCACCGCTGGATTCCATCAAATAAACGTCATGTTCACCTTCTTCCATGGTACAGCAGGCAATCCAGTGTCCGTCCGGAGAAAAGGAGGGGGAATGAGTTTCACTGCGTGCACTGGTCAAGCGTTGGGCACGTCCTCCTTCAAGAGGAACCTGCCACAAGTCGTTTTCACTGACAAAGACGAGTTGATTTTGGAATACTGTAGGCTGGGTGAAATAGCCTTGTCCGCTTCCGTTTACTGTAGGGGATTGTTTGTTGGAGTTCTTTATACTTGATTTCACGTGCACTTAAAAATAGTTAAAATGTTATTGCTTATTTTAATTCAATTGTAATTCTGTAAACAATTCCTTCCGGACTTTTACGGTTACTTTCGATAATGTTCCGGCCCTTAAATTCTTCAAATTCCTGCAAATTATTTTTTAAAAGCTGAAGCCGGTCATAACTGTCAATAGTACCACTGAGTGAAAAGCGTTCGGGCGCATATTCTAAACTGTCCACTTGAAAAGGCGCGTCTACATCCAACAGGGTGGAAATATTATTGAGAAATTTCAAATTAAAATAGTCGCGCTTCTCAAATCTTATACTGTTTTCAATATAGTCTTTGCGCTTCTTTATTTTCTCCTGCAGTTCCATCAGCAAGGCACTAACACCTGAAGCAGAAGTTTGGGGTAAAGCTCTACGCAGTTCAGCTTTTACCAGACGCTCCGCGCGTGATATGTCCTGCTGCAGGAGGTTTAATTTTGTACTTGTCTGCCAGACAAAACTTATTGAAATTGTAATCATTAAAATTGCCGCAACAGCTACCGCGCCGCGATTTCTCCGTAAAAAACGTCTCCACGGAGTACTTTCGTGATAGAGACTCAGCTTGTGTGGTTCCAGAAAAATTTCTGCTTTTTTACGCAACTCACCCAGTATCCCCCAATGTTTGCGTGCAGTCAGTGAAAGCAGAGACTCCTGTTGATTGACAGCATCCAGTTCAGCAGACTGATTCTCCTGCTCATACAGTTGCTCCTCCGCCTTTTCAGCATCGTCATTAAGTTCAGTCGCTGAGCTGTCGTTTTGCGTTTGTTCGTCTGATTCTTCACGCTGCTTTGCCTCAACCATCAATTCTTCAAGCGTGTCCGGTGTTTTTGCATCCAGCTTTGGAGCAACTGATTTTTCTTCTTTTAACTCAACATCCGAGCTTGCGGAAAAGTTTAAAGCGTCTCCCGATCTTTCAGCAAAAGCTTGTGCTTCAGGCAGTGGGAATGAACGTATCCGGAAGACAACGCCATCCCATTTAATCAGCGGTCCAAAGATTCCATGGACTTCAATTTGACTTTCTGAACTGTAATTTTTTATGCGTAAATGCAGGGTAAGCTGTGCGCATAACCAGCGCAATTCCTCTTTGAGTTGGAGAAAAACTTCAGCTTCTGCATTATTACTTTCCGCATTATATGGCATGTCCTGAGTTTTGGCGAAAGCCTGCAGGAGAGTCGGCAGGGTTGTTTCCGTGGCAGAGAAGTGTTTCCGGAGGATTTCAGGAATACTATTGGGAAAAATCTTGATTTCATCTAAACGACCGTCACTGATAGTGTTCACGAAAGTTTCATCACCGCCGAGGTAAATTTGAAACAAGTCCTGAGCTTCAGGCAAGGCTGAATTATCATTAATTTTTAAACGGAAAAGCGCATATGCGGCACAATCAATGTTCCGGATTAACAAGTCACGCTCCAGACATAGCTGCTGCAGTTTCTCTAAACGCACACGTTCCATCAACAAAACCAGGGCTTCTGAATTTTGCTCTGACATCAAATGCACCTGCACACTGTATGCGGAATCCGCGAGGTCACCCATCAAATCCTCTTCCAACTCAAAAGGCAGTGCTTGTTCTACTTTTTTACGTTCCTGAAATGGAAAAGTAATTTTGCGGAAAGTCACATCTTCAGCAGGCAACAGAAAAGTTATCGCGTGATTCCGCCATTGCTGACTGTCTAAAAACTTGCCGATCCGCTTAATCCACTGCTCTGAATCAGTGCCTCTTTCTTCCTCTGAATTCGTTTCGCTCAATGCGGAAAATCCAACACTGTCTTTTGTGATGAAGACAGTGTTGTTTTTTTTGCTCAGAGAAATGCCTTCTATGCAGGAAGAGCTTGCAGAAAGTAGATAAAAGACGTTATCCATGAATAAGCAATTTAGCGGCTGTAAAGATGAGTTAAAAGTTGAGTATAACTTTAACAGAATCCGGCAAATATCTCAAAGAATTGAAAGATCCTTTACGTTTCAGCTTGTAGAAAAATGTGAATATAGTCAAAATCCACTAAATATTTTGTCTTTTTGCTTTAAATATATATCAAGGAGTTAACTAATGGCTAAAATGGAGTTGGAAGTCGGAACATGTCCCACCGGTGTTTTGCTGGCACTTAAGTCAGTGGACGGCAGGATACACCAAGTCACTGCCATTGAAATGACGAATGATGAAGCACTCGAGATTTCAAAGCTGATTCAGCAAAAAGTTAAAGAAAATCATGAGACTCCGGAAGCTGCCAAAATCAATTAACTTCAGTACCATTCTAAGGACATAAGATGAAACAGGAACGCAAAATAATCTGGGGCTGGGCCATGTATGACTGGGCAAACTCAGCTTTTGCCACCACTGTTATGGCAGGTTTTTTCCCTATCTTTTTCAAGCAGTATTGGAGTGTCGGCACAGATGTAAATCAGAGTACCGCGATGCTCGGTTTCGGAAATTCAATCGCGAGTTTGCTTGTTGCCCTGATGGCACCTGTGCTTGGAGCAATTGCCGACCGAGGTTGCATGAAGAAAAAATTTATGATTTTCTTCGCCTATTTAGGAGTCTTGATGACTGCAGGCCTGTATCTGGTAGGAAAAGGTGATTGGATGATGGCGGTTTTTGTTTATGTGATGGGAGTAATCGGTTTTTCCGGAGCTAATATTTTTTATGATTCACTGCTGCCCAGTGTGGCGGATGAATCAAAGGTAGACACGGTATCCAGTTTAGGATTTGCCATGGGTTACCTCGGTGGTGGGTTGCTGTTTTTACTGAATGTTGTGATGACTCTCCAACCCACGATCTTCGGACTTGCTGATGCAGGTGAGGCGGTGCGCTGGTCGTTTGTGAGTGTGGCGATTTGGTGGGGAGCATTTACATTTATTACCATAGCATGGGTTCCAGAACCGGAAACTGGAAAAAAGGAGAGGCAGGCAGGTTCAATCATTGAGGGATTTAAGCAACTTTATAGAACTTTTCAGCAGATACGTCATTTAAAAACTGTACTGTTGTTTTTGCTGGCCTACTGGTTTTATATAGACGGTGTAGATACGATCATTAAGATGGCGGTGGATTATGGGATATCGATCGGTTTTGCATCGAATGATCTGATCATTGCCCTGTTGATAGTGCAATTTGTAGGTTTCCCATCAGCACTCATTTTTGGAAGATTAGGGGAACGCTGGGGTGTACGGCCGTCAATATTCCTCGCAATTGGAGTTTATATAATCGTGACAATCTGGGGCACGATGATGCGTGAGAAATATGAATTTTATGTGCTGGCAATAGTGATTGGTCTGGTACAGGGAGGCATCCAGGCGCTGAGCCGTTCCTATTACTCCCGCCTCATCCCTAAAAATCAGGCTGCGGAATTTTACGGATTTTACAATATGCTCGGCAAATTCGCCGCGATTATTGGACCGGCTTTGATGGGTATAGTAGGATTGATGATGCGGAATGCGCTCATGCCGGAATCTCCTACTGCGGAACAAATTACAAAGGTTGGTCAAGAGGCGGCGCGCTGGAGCATTGCTTCGATAATTGTGCTATTTGTGATCGGCGCAGTGCTGTTCATTTTCGTCGATGAAGAAAAAGGTCGTGCGGAGGCAGACTACCTGAGTCAAAACTAAATCACTTTATAAAAACACTTTATAAAATATGAAAAGTAAGGACTATTTCTACTTCCAAAGTGCAACACGTTGTTTGTAGGCTTCCCTTGTAATTCTGGTATCTTCAATAAACTTTGGTAATTCATCCAGAGTCAACGCTTGCGGGCCGTCCACCAGAGCCTCAGTTGGTGAAGGATGAAAATCCACCAGCACCATATTCGCGCCTGAAATTATTCCCTGTGATGTTGAATGTAAAACATCCAAAACACCATCCGGTGAAGAATCCCTTGTACCTACGGAATGTGAAGGGTCGATACAAACCGACATACGGGTCAGACGTTTGACGATAGGTAAATGAGCAAAATCGACCATGTTTCGGTGCGGCTCATTGAATGATGTTTTCATCCCTCGCAAACAAAAAATAACCTGGTTGTTTCCTTCACTGGCCAGGTATTCCGCTGCATTGAGAGACTCACTCAAAGAAATTCCGAATCCGCGTTTTAGCAAAACAGGGAATGTGTGCTGACGTCCGATTGCTTTCAATAATTCAAAATTCTGCGTGTTGCGTGTACCAATTTGCAGCATCACACCGGTTGGTCTTCCCAATTTTTCCAGGCAGTCATCAATTTCCTCAATGTGTGCCTCATGGGTTACTTCCATGGCAACCACCTTGATCCCATACTTCCCTGCCAACTCAAAAACATAGGGCAGGCATTCTTTACCATGCCCCTGAAAAGAATAGGGATTTGTACGCGGTTTGTATGCTCCCATTCTGGTGCATACCTGTCCATTCTCCTGCAGTGCTTTCAGCATACGTTCAACATTTGCCGGATTGTCAACGGCGCATAGACCGGCGAAAATGTGAAAGCTGTCCTGATTAAAACGAACCCCGTTGTATTCAAAATCAATTGAACCAGTTTCCTGTGAGTGTCGCCCCAGGATTCTGAAGTCGTGGGAAATCCGGACGACTCTCTCAACTGCAGGCAGTGATTCGATTTCTTCCTGGTTTACTTTGGCGGTGTTACCGATTAAATAAATTTCGGTCAAACCCTGCCCTCTGCCCTGCACTTTGTGTTTTTTTAAACGTATATCTTCTAAACCGCGAAGATGTTTCCACGTTTGTTTATATTCTTCACTGGCTTCGTCAGTGTCCGGGGTTAAAATGACTAACATTGATTATTTTACTGATTGTTGATTTGAAGAAAATAGTAGAAAGTGAACTTTTTTAAAAAGGTAAATCATCAGAGGTCTCATTTTCCAGCCAGCCGGGTTGTTCCTGCGGTATCGGTCCGGTTTCGGTTTTAGCTGGTTTTGGAGCAGCAGGATTTGCTGAGCTTTTTTCTGCAACCAGTTTCCATGCTTGGAGGGTGTTAAAATATTTCACCTGCCCTTGTGGATTGGTCCATTCACGTCCTCTTAAGTCGAAAGAAATTTCAACTTGTTGGCCTTCCTGAAAAGGATCCAGCAATTCGCAGCGGTCCTGCACCATTTCAAACTGCAGGGGTTGTGGATAATCCGGATTGCTTGCATACTCAACCACAAACTCACGTTTGCGAAAGCGTTCCGAAATTTGTACTGTTGCTGATATTTTTTTAATTGTACCTTTGATTTCCATAATATTATAAAATTAATTTAATTTCGAGTTAAGCAGGAAGTTCGTTTTCCACCAATTTCACCCAATAACTGGCGCCGGTTGGCAGGACGTCATCATTAAAATCATAGCGTGAGCTGTGAAGCATACAGCCTGCTTCACCTTTTCCGGGACCAATACCAAGCCAGACATAACAGCCCGGACGAGCCTCCAGCATGTATGAAAAATCCTCTGCTCCCATACTGGGTGTTGGATTTAGAATGATTTTATCTTCACCAACTAAATCTACAACTGCTTTTGCGGAAATTTCTGTTTCCGGTACTGAATTGATGGTCGTAGGATAACCTGACATATAGTTAAGTTCACAAGTTGTTCCGTAGGCTGCGCAGACACCTTCTGCTACACGTAACATGGACGAAGGAATTTTGTCGCGTGTTTCTGTTTGAAATGTCCGTACAGTACCATGCATCCGTACACTGTCCGGAATGACGTTGTAGGCATCACCCGCATGTATTTGTGTGACACTGATCACCACAGAATCTACGGGATGAGTGTTGCGGCTCGTAATGGTCTGCAGTGCGCTCACAACTTGTGATGCAACTACGATTGGATCTATGCACTGATCAGGCAAAGCAGCATGTCCACCGCGGCCGTTTATCGTTAAATCAAACATGTCCGCTGCGGCCATGATTGGTCCAGAACCAACTCCAAAAGTTCCGGCAGGCATACCTGGCCAGTTATGCAGGCCATAGACTGAATCAACAGGAAACATTTCGAACAAACCTTCCTTTATCATCAATTCACCGCCGCCGCCGCCTTCTTCAGCAGGTTGGAAAATTAAATTAACAGTGCCTTTAAAGTTCTTGCTGGCGGCTAAATGCTTAGCTGCGCCAAGCAACATCGCAGTGTGGCCGTCATGACCGCATGCGTGCATTTTGCCGGGATTGCTTGAAGCGTGTTTAAATGTGTTTTTTTCTTCTAATGGTAAAGCATCCATATCAGCCCTCAAGCCAATTGAAGGTCCGTCACCGTTGCGGATTGTTCCTACAACACCGGTTTTCGCGAGCCCACGGTGAATCTCTATGCCAAATTCCTCCAACTTTGCTGCGACCAGATCCGAAGTGCGATTTTCCTCAAACTTAAGTTCAGGATGCTGGTGAATGTCGCGACGCCATTCTGTCATTTCATCATGTAACAGTTTAATCTCTTTGATCACTGTCATGCTACTCCTTGGACAACTTAATTAAATTGAACTAATGAACCATTTTTAACGACACTTCTGTGATTACCACGGTCAGCAACCGCGGAAATGTCTTCCAACGGATTTCCGGAAACAATCAACAAGTCCGCAAAATCACCTTCACGAATCTGCCCTCTATCTTCCATTCCCATCAAGTTTGCGGCATTTGCGGTTGAAATCTTCAGTGCATCACTGTTTGAAATACCAAGATCAACCATGTACTGCAGTTCCTGACTGTTGTCTCCGTGAACGTTGAATGGAGTCCCAGCATCGGTACCCATCGCCATTTTACCGCCGGCTTCATAAAACATTTTTATCGACTGATGGTGACGTTCACGCACACGGATTGTTTTTTCCACGATAAAAGCCGGAATACCGTAGTCTCGATTGAGAAAAATATTATTGACCGCCGTAAGTGTCGGCACCAGATATGTCCCTTTTTCCAGCATTGCGTCAAGACATTCCTGCGTCATGAAAATTCCGTGCTCAATCGAATCCATTCCGGCACGTACCGCATTCAAAATTCCTGCTGTACCCTGTGCGTGACTGGCGCATNTGCGGTTAAAACGATGTCCTTCATTGACGCCGACTCGCAACTCCTCCTCCGTATAATGCGCGTCTTCCGGATTAACTCTTGGTGTCATCACACCACCGGTGGCCATCAACTTGATCACATCAGATCCGGCATGAATTTGCTCACGTACTGCTTTCAAAACTTCATCCGGTCCATCNGCAATTCTACCAAAAGCATTTCCATGACCGCCGGTCATACAGATCATTTTACCTGCGGCCATAATTGTCGGACCAAGCTGCTTTCCTGAATTGCACGCATCACGCACAGCAAATTCCAAATAATCACGTCCGCCTAAATCCCTGATTGAGGTGACACCGCTGCTTAAAGTTTTCTGAGCATTTTCGAATGCGTTCATCACAATCTGACCTGGACCCAATTTCAGCAGACTCGACTTTGGATCAGCCTCTCCGCAATAAACCAGATGGACGTGACAGTCGATCAACCCAGGTAAAAGAGTTCCGCCGCTAGTGTCAGTTTTTTCACCGCTGTAGCCCTCAAACTCACTGCTGGGCGCTATTTTGGAAATCCGTTCTCCAGCTACCAATACTCCGTGATCTTCCAGTAAATTACCGCTGCCGTCATAAACCAATCCGCCTGAATATAATGTAGTCATTAATTATCTATTTTAGTTAAACTGTGTTTTTCTATTAAAAACGAAACTTACATGTTAAGCTTTTCTGCAAATGCAAGGCAAGACACTTGTGAGCAGAAAGGTATAAATTANGGTTGAGNGGAATTGTTTTTACTTTTTGAGGTCAGTTTAGGTATTAACCGGAAACGCTCTGCCGTACTCTCTTTGTGGATTTATTGTTTTTTCACTGCGCACATTGAGCAACAAAGCAANGCTCCAGAGAGCAAGTAAAGCCGACATACTCCAAAACATCCAGGCATAACTTTGCCAATGTATGAGCAATCCTCCGAGAATCGGTCCTGCTACTTTAGCAGAATTTTTTAAGGCGC
The DNA here is from genome assembly GCA_002685535.1 of Deltaproteobacteria bacterium. Taxonomy (GTDB): domain Bacteria; phylum SAR324; class SAR324; order SAR324; family NAC60-12; genus Arctic96AD-7. The sequence goes on along the minus strand of NYXK01000064.1, from coordinate 6,239 downwards.
CAATCATTCCCANACCTGTTCCGGTGTGACGTGTATCCATTTTCTCCGCGTAGAGCGCCAGTGTTGAAGGGAAAATTAAGGCTTGCGAAAGTCCAAAACCAATTGCGAGTATGAGTAGACTGAGAGGGTTGTTTGCCAAAGGTAACAATCCAAGAGAAATTGCAGCCAGCAGCATTCCGGAAGCANCAACCGGCAGATAACCTAAACGGTCGCTCAAACGTCCACCAAATGGACGTCCGATCAAATGGATTAATTCCTGAGCCGAAAAGAAAAGTCCAACCCACAAAATCGAAATTCCGGATTCCAGTGCATAGAGCGGCAAAAAAGTTTTTGTGGCGTAAATGCCAAGATAGATTACACATTCCAGGCTTCCCGCCANCCATAGTTCCGNAGTTTTGATGCCTGCCTGGAATGCGGATTTTGTTTGTTGCCCTAAAGTAAAGCAGGGTATTTTAGCCGGAGCTGTTTTTTTTAGTAACAACACGGGCAACAACGCAGTGGAGCTTAAAAGACCAATGAGCGTAAAAACTGTTGATGGTTCAAAGACCAACAAAAGTGCTGCAGCAATCGTTGGGCCAAGCAGGTAACCACCACTTCGGGCCATGCCGAACCAGCCCAAACGTTCGGCGCGGTTTCGAGCAAAATTTCCTTGTTGATGGCCCTGCTCAATAACCCACGCAATTGTTACAGGGCCATAAATCGCAGTAGCCAACCCGTGAATGAGACGTAAAATGAGCAATTCTTCGGGAGTCGTTACCCATGGATAAAGGAACGGAATTCCGGCAAAAAGCAGTGTCCCCGTTAAAAGCCAAATCCAGCGCCCCCAACGGTCGGAGAGGAATCCGAAGATTGGTTTGAGCAGCATTCCGGTTAAAGTTGAAACCGAAACGATCAGTCCCAAAATAGTGGCGTTTGCACCGAGGCTGGCTGCGAAGAGCGGCAACAGCGGTGTCTTGCCCATTTGATAGGCAGTACGGACAATGAAATCAGCTGCGCTTATTTTGAGTAGTCCGGAAATGCCTAACATCTCAAGCCTGCAGTTTAGGAATTCCGGCTAGTTCGATCAGCTTGTTTACACGNAGCAAATCTTGTTTTTCGAGCTTGCTCAACAGCGCAAGTTGATCGTCTATTTTGCTGCTCAAGTCTTCATAAACTCCATAAGCTTGTTGAGGAGGAGCNGCGTCTGAGATAGAAACTACGCTCACCAAAGCTTCCATTCTCTGCTTGAGCATGGTGGGGTGACGCAGTCGGTCGGAAGGAGTTTCATATTGGTTTTGCGTCAATTGATTTTCAATCTGACTGAGTTTATTCATAAGTGATTTCGCGGCTTTCCTGACGGCGGTTAATGACTTTTCAGGGGCTGCCCGGGTGAATATTTCACGTCCAAGTAATTCAGTAATTTGNAGGTTTATNTTCCGCACTTTGTTGANTGCGGAGTTAGTTGCTGAAACTCGATTTNTGATTTTTGACCATAGTTCAAANTGCAGGGCAAAATCCTTCGCAGAGGTTTTTAAACGTGGGTCTTTAGTAATNTCAAAAGAATGTGTNATTTCAGCCGNCCCTGTTTTCATCTGTACTTGATAGTTTCCTGGAGGAGCAACAGGTCCTCCTGCCGGAGAACCTTCTCCACGTCCCAAAGGTTTATAAGCAGGTTTTTCAAGTGCTTTATCAATTTTCACTTCCGGTCCGGGGTAGTGCATATTCCAGACAAAGCGGTTAAATCCAGGTTTTGCGGGCAAACTTGGTTTTTCGTCCTCATCTTTGCTCTCTATGTCTTTTGGATCCGTGGCGGATTTCTTACTGGTAAAGCGTTCGATTTCCTCACCGCCAGCGTCTAAGATAACTAACTCCAAAGGTTCCTGTGGTTCTGATTCGAGAAAATAATTCACAATCACACCTTCCGGAGGATTCTCTCCCATATCCAAATATCGGAATCGTTTTTCTCCTTCCGGCGTGGTTTCCTCGTAATGTGTCCCGGGCATACCGAAATCAGGGCTGTAGTTTTTGCCGTCTCCGAGAAACAGATTTACACTCCAGTTCAATGTACGGCGGAATGTTGTGCGTGGCGGGAAAAACTGTACTTCTCCGGAACCTTTCTTTTTCTTTCCGGATGTTTTACGGGCAAATTTCCTCAGTGGTGTCAGGTCATCCAGAATCCAGAAGGAGCGTCCGTGTGTGCCGACGACCAAATCATCCTGCTTAATTTTCATGTCGTAAACCGGAACAACCGGAAAGTTACCGCCAAGTTTCTGCCAGTTTTTTCCGGAATTGGTGCTCATAAAAATTCCGGTTTCAGAACCGACGAACAACAATCCCGGACAAGTTGGATCTTCGCGGATTACCCTGCTGATTTCAGTTTCCGGATAGTCACCGTTGATGCTGCTCCATTTCTTGCCGCCGTCTGTCGATTTGTATAGCAATGGGCGGTAATCATTCAGTTTGTAGCGTGTTGCCGAAAGAAAAATAGTTTTCGGATCATGTCCTGATGCTTCGATGCAGAAAATATAGGACCATTCCGGTAGATTGGGGGGAGTGATATTTTGCCAGTTCTTTCCGCCGTCACGTGAAGTATGGACTAGTCCGTCATCACTACCCGTCCAGAAAATTCCAGATTGGTGAGGGGATTCTGCAAAAGTTGAAATGCACGCGTAGTGTTCTGCACCACTGCTGTCAATGGTCAAACCACCTGAAACATTAAGTTTGTTTTCGTCCGCGCGCGTCAAATCCGGACTGATGGATTCCCAACTGTGTCCTTCATTATTTGTTCGGAAGACATGATTACCGCAGGCGTAGACTATTCCGGAATCATGTGGAGAAAAGGCAATCGGGAAGGTCCAGGAAAAGCGGTATTTCAAATCTTTTGGCGCCCAGCCGTATTTTTCTTCGGGCCAGATATTGACGAGCCGCAGCTGTTCTGTTTTGTGATTATAGTGTTGTAACGCCCCTTCTCCCCCTGGAGAACTNCCGACGGCCCCGATGTAAACTATGTNCGAATCATCAGGTTTGACAGCGATGAATCCGCTTTCACCTGTTCCGGGGAAAGTGCTTTCTTGAAGCGTAATTGCACCGTAAGCACTGGCACTTGGAACACTGATGCTTGTGTTGTCCTGCTGCGTTGCATAAACGCGATAGGGGAATTCATTGTCAATGTCGATGCGGTAAAACTGAGCAGTGAGCTGGTTATAAATTGTGGACCACGTTTCTCCGCCGTTATAGGAAACACAAGCTCCACCNTCGTTGCCCTGCACCATGCGTTGGGCGTTATTAGGGTCGATCCAGAGGTCGTGATTATCACCATGCGGAGTGGTGATTTCAGAAAAATTAGTNCCNCCGTCNGTTGATTTCCACATTTGCAGATTGGTGATATANACNGTGTCNNCGTGTTGAGGNTCNGCGAAAACGTGACAATAATACCAGGGGCGGTGAATNAGGTCTCGGTTCCCGGAAGTTTTAACCCAGCTTTCACCACCATTATCTGAGCGGTAAAGTCCTGCATCTTCTGCCTCGATAATGGCCCAGATACGTTCACTTTTTGCCGGAGAAATGCAGACCCCGATTTTCCCTTTTGNACCTTTCGGGAGCCCGGGATTATTTGTGATNTCAGTCCATGTNTCCCCGCCGTCTGTTGAGCGGTAAAGGCTGCTGTCCTTACCGCCGCTGTTCATGCTCCAAAAGTTTCTGTAGGCTTCCCAGAAAGAAGCATAAAGAATTCTTGGATTGTTAGGATCCATGCTCAAGTCGATGGCACCNGCTTTTTCGCTACGAAAAAGAATTTGTTCCCAGTTTTCACCACCGTCTACTGAACGATAAATTCCTCTATCTTTGTTTGGCCCAAATGCATCACCAAAGGCAGAGACATAAAGCAAATCCGGATTTTCCGGATGGACACGAATTTCGCTGACATGTCTAGTGTTCTGGAGTCCGATGTTTTTCCATGTTTTTCCTGCATCGGTTGATTTGTAAATTCCGTCTCCGAACGAGACATCAATCCGGATGGTGGATTCTCCCATTCCGGCGTAAATTACATTATTGTCTGAAGGGGCAACCGTCAAAGCACCAACAGCCGCACTATTCAAAAAGCCGTCAGACACATTTTCCCAATAAGTCCCGCCGTCCACGGTTTTCCAGATACCGCCTGCCACCGCGCCAAAATAAAACACCTGTGAATTGATCGGGTCTCCTGCCACGGCAACTACACGTCCTCCGCGGGAAGGGCCGATACTACGCCAGCGCAGTGTGTCTAAATGAGAAATTGAAGCGGGAGTTCCGCTGGATTTGGAAACAGAATTTTTCATGAGAGTTTTATGGGGATGTTTTAATTATATTTAGGAGAAAAATAATGGTGGATAAATTTAACAAACCATATACAAAAATGACTAAAAACTTCAATCTGTTTCTTCGAACGTAGGAAGAAATCTTAATGATTTAGAATGCTTGNTTATTCAAGATTTCATGCTCTGGTCGAAATGAGACGGTTTTAGGATTATTTTAGAGACAGTCTTATATAAGTCTATTGGGCATAATACAGGCACTTCATCGTCCACGCAATCTTGGGTCAAGCGCGTCCCGTAGACCGTCTCCGATGTAGTTGACGCTGAGGACAGTAAGCGCGATGAAGAGTCCGGGCCATATAGCACGTGACGGAGTTATCTGAATAAAGTTTGCTCCATCGTAAAGCAATCTACCCCAAGTTGGAAAATCAGGGGGAAAGCCGAGACCGAGGAAAGATAAGGCTGATTCTGTGATGATGGCATTGGCAATACCCAATGTCGCAGAAACCATTATCGGACTGAGAATATTAGGCAAGATGTGCCGANAAATGATTCGNCTTTTTTTGGTTCCTATACTGTGAGCGGCTGTGACAAATTCACGTTCCTTAATTCCAAGCACGTCTCCNCTNACTATCCGGGCAGTGTGCATCCAACTGGTAATGCCGATAATGAAAACAATCAGCATGAAAATTCCAGCTTCGGGTCCGTAAAGTGTACGCAGAGTATCGCGGAAAAGCAAAATAATTACCAACAGCAAAGGCAGGATCGGTAAAGCAAGAAATAAGTCCGTCAAGCGCATCAACGGTCCGTCCAGGGATTTGATAAATCCGGCAAGAACTCCCACAAATGTTCCCAATAATAGTGAAATCATCATGGCCAGAAAACCNACTGCTAATGAAACTTGTCCTCCTGCCAGCATTTGTGCCAAAGTATCGTGCCCGATATTGTCTGTGCCGAGAGGATGAGCCAGAGTTGGACCTAAATTTCTTTCACGAAAATTGATTGCACTGGGTTCAATATCGTGAATAAGGGGGCCGATTGAGACCAAAATGGTGATAAACATAAATACAATCACACCAGTCATCGCACCTTTGTGTTTACGGAATTGCCTCCAGACATCTNCCCAGAGTGAGCGATGTTGAGTGGTAGAGTCGATTGTTTCTGANATCGNTGATTTTTCAATCATAACGTATCCTTGGATCGAGTATACCGTAGATCACATCGGCGATGAGATTGAAAAGAACAATCAATACAGCAAACAGGAAAGTCAAAGTCTGTACCAGAGGTATGTCTGCTGCTTCAATAGCAACGATTAGCAGTTGTCCAAGTCCATTGACCCTGAAGATTTGCTCTGTAATGATAGCCCCGCTGAAGATTGTTGGAATACCAAGGGCAATCAAGGTAACCACAGGAATCAAGCTATTGCGTAGCACATGAATCAGCAATACCACCTGTTCAGAACGTCCTTTGGCTCTCGCAGTCCGAACATAATCCAAATTCAGATTATCCAATATTGAAGCACGCATAAATCTACTTAGTTGTGAAGCGTTGTAAAGTGCAAGAACAGCAACCGGCATGAACATTTGTTTTACCTGCAGGATAAAATTATCCAAACTATTAACCTCCAAAGTCGTATCATAAATCATTGGGAACCACTTTAACTGCACACTGAAAATGATAATTGCTACCATGCCTGTAAAGAAAGTTGGTACTGAAAATCCAACCATCGTGATAAATGTTCCAACCTGGTCAAACCATGAATACTGTTTATAGGCCGAGATAATACCTATGGGAATCGCTATCAATATGCCAAATAAATAAGAAAGTCCTACGACCCAAAGAGTCTGTGGAGTACGTTGAATTATCAGATCCACAACCGGGCTGCGAGTCGACCATGAAATAATGCGAGTTCTGTTTTCAGAATCTCCGATGGAGATACCGAAGCCCTCTTGGAGAAAGTTCAACGGT
>NYXK01000063.1 GCA_002685535.1 Deltaproteobacteria bacterium | reverse complement strand
TGTTCCGTCCACGCCTACGTTGATTTTCCAAACCATTCATGTTCATTCAATGAAAAGAAAATTTATGCCGCAGCTTGTTCCATTGTGCTCAAACCGGAGCGGCGTTGTTCAATCATCATTTTTGCTGTTTCAACTGCTACAGCAGCGTCACGGCAATATGCGTCAGCGCCGATATTAAGACTAAACTCTTCGTTTAGCGGAGCACCGCCTACGAGCACAATCAGATCGTCACGTATACCTTTATTGCCCAACTCTTCTATTACGACTTTCATATAAGGCATAGTCGTGGTGAGCAATGCCGACATGCCTAAAACATCTGGTTGATGCTCTTCGATTGCTTCCAAATATTTTTCGACTGGATTGTTGATACCAATATCGATTACCTCAAAACCGGCGCCTTCCCACATCATACCGACTAAATTTTTGCCAATATCGTGAATGTCACCTTTGACTGTACCGATGACCGCTTTTCCTACAGGTGGAGCTCCGGTTTCAGCGAGTAAAGGCCGCAGAATATGCATTCCACCTTTCATCGAATTTGCTGAAAGCAAGACTTCTGGAACAAACAAAATGCCATCGCGGAAATCAATACCCACAATACGCATTCCTTCCACAAGCGCGTCACTGAGCACTTTGTCCGGTGTCCAGCCGCGTCCGAGTAAAATATTTGTGCCTTCCTCGATTTCCTCCTTGAGGCCATCGTAAAGGTCATCATGCATTTGCAGAACGAGTTCTTCGTCCGGAAGTGTGGACAAATCCAACTCTTCTTCGTCTTCAATCAAGTCTTTTTCTTCTTCGCTCATTTCAGCCTCTTTGAGGTTGGTTATGGTTTTCACTCAGTTGAACTACAAATCCTTGCACAAGCGCAAAGAATCGTAAATCGCCGAGTGTATATTCCGGCTGGCGACAGCATCACCCACCCGGAAAAGTTTATAATTGCCTTCCGGATTGCAAATAATATTTTGCGGTTTTCCGGAAATCAACGCCTCCAAATCTAGCTCTCCGCCGTTGCTCGACTGTTCACGTAAGCCCAGATAAAGTTCGTCGAGCGGCAAAGTTCCATGCTCCACCACAATTTGCTCTACTGAACGCTCAATATTTGCATGCGTGTATTCGTTGTAGAGTACAGCAGTCAATCCGGAATCGTTGCGGTGAACTTCCGTCAAACGATGATTGAGTGTGATTTTCACCTCATTCAGGTGAAGCGCACGCAAATACGCAGGATAATTTGTTCCGCCTACATCCGGAGCAATGATCCTTTCCGGAGTTACATATTCCAGTTTAGTTTCGGAATTTGCTAAAAATTCCGCACATGAAATTCCGGGATGCTGACCGTTGTCATCAAAGAGCAAAATATTCTTTTCCGCTTTAACTGTTCCCGCCAGGATATCCCAACTCGGAACCACCAAATCTGCTCCATTACGCAAAAATTCTGTATTTGGCAAACCCCCGGCAGCAACGATAACAACCTCCGGAGTTTCCGCCAGCACGTTGGAAACTTCCGCATAAAAATTAAAACGCACTTCCACACCGAGACGTTGCACTTCCGCGAAAAGCCAATCCGCGATACTGATTGTTTCACGTCGCCGTTCAACTTTCGCAGCTAAAAGAAGTTGGCCTCCTGCACGGTCATTCGCTTCAAACAAAACTACTTTGTGTCCACGTTCCGCGCAAACACGTGCCGCCTCCAATCCGGAAGGTCCGGCACCGATTACAACAATTTTTTTCGCACTTCCGGAAGTTTTCGGAACAAGGTGCGGCATCGTTTGTTCTCGCCCGGTTGCTGCGTTGTGTGCGCAAAGTGCGTCACCGTTTTCATACAAACGGTCCAGGCAGTAACCCATGCCTACACAGGGCCGAATTCGCTCTTCTTCGCCGGATTCAATTTTTGCCACAATGTAAGGGTCGGCCATGTGTGCCCGTGTCATTCCGACCATGTCCAGCAAGTTTTCACGTAACGCGTGCCGTGCGGTTGCAACTTCGTTTATGCGTGCGGCATGAAAAACAGGAAGTTCAAATTCACGTTTTACCGCACCGGCAAATTCAAGTTGCGGACCTGCCGGAGTTCCCATGTTTGGAATAATGTGTGACAAACCTTCCTGTGTATCAATATGGCCCTGAATAACATTGATAAAATCCAAACCTCCGGTTTTAACCAGCATTTCTCCGATTTTGAGGCCTTCCTCCAAACGTAAACCGCCGTCCAGGTGGCTGTCCAGAGCTTCGTCAAAAACCATACGTATCCCAACGATGTAAGCACTGCCGACCTGTTTCCGGATTTCCTCCAAAACTTCCAAAGCGAAACGTGCCCGATTTTCCAAACTTCCGCCGTAGCTATCGGTGCGGAAATTAGTTCTTGGTGACCAAAACGCATCCAGCAAATGTCCGTAAGCCTCAATTTCAACACCGTCAACTCCTCCTTCCTGACAGCGTCGTGCTGCGGCTCCGTAAGCTTTGACAATTCGGCGTATGTCTGTTTCCTCTGCAATTTTCGGAAAACCCCGATGAGCGGGTTCACGTACACAGGACGGTGCCACAATCGGCAACCAGTCACTCGCGTTGGAAACGCTTCTACGTCCGAGGTGTGTAATTTGACACATCAAAGCTGCATCGTGCCGATGAACCCCTTCCGCCATTTTTTGGAAATACGGAATGATCTCATCATTTCCCGCATACAAATTTCCAAATACCGGAGGCGAATCCTGAGCCACCAACGTTGAACCGCCAAACATGGTTAAGGAAATTCCTCCTTTGGCTTTTTCCTCATGATATAAACGATAGCGCTCTTTGGGCAATCCATCTTCTGAGTATGCCGGTTCATGGCTCGTACTCAGAATCCGATTTTTCAAGCTCAAATGCTTGAGCTGAAAAGGCTGCAGTAAAGGGTCAGTCGAACTCATTTATATCAATAATTAGCATCCGGAAATGATTCTTTCCTCTGGCGTATAAAAGCCAGCAATGCTTCATCCACGGCAGGATCGATCGCCGGCATTTCGTATTCGTCTAGCATTTTTTTCCAGATCACGTTAGCACGCTGTGCGGTATCCAGATTACCGTCCGCTTCCCATTGTTCAAAACTGTTGTTGTCTGCAACGCTGGAACGGAAAAACGCGGATTTAAAATTAGACTGTGTGTGTTCGCAGCCTAGAAAATGTTTGCCAGGGCCAACTTCACGAATTGCGCCCAGTGCCTGTCCGTTTTCGGTAAGATCAACTCCTGCTAAAAAGCGGTGGATCATTCCGGCCTGATCAATGTCCATTATAAATTTTTCGTAGCCCATCGACAATCCACCTTCTAGCCAGCCAGCGGTATGCAGCATAAAATTTACTCCGGCCATCATGGAGTGCTGTAACGTGTTTGCCGCTTCATAAGCCGCTTGTGCATCCGGAATTTTCGCGCTGTTTAAACCTCCGCCGCTTCTGAATGGTACACCAAGCCGACGAGCTAAAGCCGCCACGATATAAAGTACCAATTGCGGTTCAGGTGTTCCAAAAGTCGGAGCTCCGGACTGCATAGACATTGAGCTTGAAAAAGTGCCAAATATCACCGGGGCTCCCGGATGTACCAACTGAGCAAAGGCCATTCCGGAAAGCGATTCTGCGTAAAGCTGTGCTGCTGTTCCTGCGACTGTGACCGGAGACATTGCTCCTGCGATGCAAAAAGGTGAAATTACACACGCCTGATTGTTTCGGGCATATACTTTTAGTGCGCCGATCATTGTGGCATCCCAAACCAGGGGTGAATTCGCGTTTATTAAACTGGTGATGACCGTATTGTCGCGCACGAATTCTTCACCAAACAAAACTTTGGCCATATCAACTGTATCCTGCGCCCGTTCCGGAGCCGTGACTGAACCCATGAATGGTTTGTCGCTGTAGCGCATGTGCGTATAAACCATGTCGAAATGCCGTTTGTTAACCGGTAGATCAACTGGTTCGCAAATTGTTCCTCCGGAATGATGCAAGTAGGGAGTAGAATATGCGAGCTTGACGAAATTTCGAAAATCTTCAATCGTCGCGTAACGTCGGCCTTTTTCCAGATCACGTACAAAAGGAGAACCATATGCCGGCACCAAAACAGTATTCTTTCCACCGATCCGTACACTTTTTTGAGGATTCCGGGCATGTTGCGTAAATTCCGCGGGTGCGCATTTCTGAATCAGTTTCTTGCAAAGTCCTTTTGGAATTCTGACTCGTTCCCCTTTTATGTCTGCTCCTGCATCTTTCCAAATTTCAATTGCTTCCGCATCGCCTCTGAACTCTACTCCAATTTCCTGCAAAATAGTTTCCGCATTCGCTTCAATCAAGGCTAAACCCTCTTCATCCAGCACTTCGTAAGCCGGGACTTTTCTGCTAATGTAAGGCGCGCTTTGCTTTTCGGGGGTGCTCACCGAAGCCTGTCTTGCCGCTCTTCCTCCGCCCCGTTTTCTTCCTCGATCAGTCATGTTTGTTTTTACGCTGTTTGGTACTTGTTACGCATAATAATGCTTGTATTGATGTCACCCTAATTTCATGTGATAAATTTAATACTGTAGCACATTTGCATACTGGATGCCAAGGTATAACATATTGATAATACATAATAAAAATTATAAAATTTTAAAAAAAGGAACTGCTGATTCCGCTTTTAAACTGAATTTTCGGTTTAATAATTAAAAAGTAAAAACTGCGGCCACATTATCGGGCAGATAGTACTTAAATACATTAATAAAATTAGTGTATTATGAGTATATGGATTATATTTATTTCAGTGTAGGAGTAAAATAAAAATACGGAACTATGAGTTCCGAATTGAAAAATATAAGAATATGCAGTTCCGATTTCTNTCTNACTGCTAACAGAGATGTTCGAACGCCTTTATATTGCTGGTACTGTGACAATAATTNTCTTATTTTACGNGCTTAGATTCCACCTTGTGCTTGATAAAAATGATTGCTAAGATTCCAGTCAGCATTTCAAGATAATAATGACGCANATNGTATATTTGTGAAGCTTTGGAAANTAATGAACTAACGTAAGGGATAATGAGCACAGNCGAGCTTANANATGATCAAATTATTGAGTTAGCACACAAGACTGATTCAGGGCTCGGAGAGCGGGCNAATATTGGCATAATTGTGCTTAGCTCGGATCAAACACTGGAGTATGAATTTCGTACTCTGTTGAACTTTGAAGGTGTTACGCTTTATCATTCGCGTATTCCGAATGAGATGGAGATAACGAAGTCATCGTTGGCAAAAATGGAAGCGGACCTGCCGGTAGCNGCATCTTTATTGCCTGAGTCATTTAACTTTAGTGCGATTGGTTACGGTTGTACTTCAGGAGCAACAATCATTGGAGAAGATCGAGTTGAGAAAGCAATTCAGAGTGTACATTCTGAAACTCAGACCACAAATCCTCTGACTGCCTGTAAAGCTGCTTTGCGTGCGCTGGGACTTAAGAGGGTTGTCCTGCTTACGCCGTATCATCCGGCTATTACAAAGGAAATGCGNGACAATCTTCTAGANTCCGGCTTTGAAATTCGAGTAACNGGATCATTTTTTGAAACTGACGATTTTGTTGTCGGTAGAATTTCCTCTGAATCAATTCTTAAATCTATTGAAAAAATTGGTGCAAGTACGGANTGTGACGGTGTTTTTGTTTCTTGTACAAATTTGAGAGTGGCGTCAGTCATCGAAGAAGCAGAAGCACGTTTAGGAAAACCNGTGACGTCCAGCAACCATGCGTTGGCCTGGCATTTACTGCGCCTGTCCGGAATTAAGGATTCCCCTGAAAACTTCGGCAGTCTCTTTCAAAANCAGTTAAGGNCACCTCTATAAANCGTTCCCTGANCGGAGTTGAANGAATATTAGGGATTGATTCAAGTTTCGACTCCGCTNAACCGACGAAATGNGAAAGGTTTAGTTATTTAATGTTTATGGGAAAAGCGAGTTANTGGAGGTTCCTATTATGTGTTAAGGCTTAAATGATTAACTCAGCAAACAAAGTTCAACAATGTCAAAAACACAATACGATACAATCATTATCGGCGGAGGCTCTGCGGGTTGTGCCCTGGCCAACCGTTTGAGTGCTGATCCTTCCCACAAAGTACTGGTTCTGGAAGCAGGACGTCCCGATTATATCTGGGACATTTTTATCCACATGCCTGCGGGNTTAACGTTTCCCATCGGTAACAAATACTATGACTGGTGTTACGAATCTGAACCGGAACCTTTCATGAACAACCGTCGTGTTTTTCATGGACGTGGTAAAGTGCTTGGAGGATCGAGCAGTATCAACGGCATGATTTTTCAGCGAGGGAATCCAATGGACTATGAACGCTGGGCCGCTGATTCCGGCATGGAAAACTGGGATTACACACATTGNCTGCCATATTTCAAACGCATGGAAAACTGTTTAGCAGGCGGAANTGATTTNCGTGGTGTTGAAGGTCCCTTGATCATGGAAAGAGGTCCCTGCGAAAATCCGTTGTTCAGTGCCTTTTTTGAAGCAGTACAGGAAGCAGGTTATCCCTTGACCGATGATGTAAACGGTTACAAACAGGAGGGTTTCGCGCGCTTTGACAGAAATCTCCATCGAGGCCGGAGAATGAGCGCGGCAAGAGCATATTTACATCCGGTCAAAAAGCGTTCGAATCTCACCGTTCATTGCCGGACACTGACCACCAAAATTTTGTTTGAAACTAATAATCCCGTAGGGACAACGCGTGCTGTTGGAGTAGAGTTTTCCAAAAGTCAGGGGCGTTCCGAAAAAGTTTATGCCGGTGAAATCATTTGTTGCGGAGGCGCAATCAACTCCCCNCAGCTTTTACAACTATCCGGAATNGGCAATGCNGCGGAATTGAAAAAACTCGGTATTGAAGTTATGCAGGATCTACCGGGCGTCGGCGAAAATATGCAGGATCATTTGGAAGTATATATCCAATATGCTTGCAAAAAACCGGTTTCAATGGCTCCCGCCTTGAAATGGTACAANAAACCCTGGATCGGTTATCAGTGGCTTTTTAACCGTAAAGGTCCTGCNTCCACTAATCATTTTGAAGCTGGGGGTTTTATTCGCAGTAACGAGCAGGAAAAATATCCAAATATCATGTTTCACTTTTTGCCCCTCGCAATCCGTTACGATGGCTCATCTCCTGGTACAGGACACGGTTACCAGGTCCATGTTGGNCCGATGTATTCNGATGCACAGGGTTCCGTCAAAATCCAGTCCACTGACCCGAGAGTATATCCAAAACTGCGCTTTAATTATTTATCCACTGAGCAGGATCGTCGNGAGTGGGGCGAAGCAGTGCGTTGCGCACGTAATATTTTGAATCAACCGGCCTTTGATCAATACAATGCCGGAGAGTTGTCACCCGGTCCGGAAGTTGAAAGTGACGAAGAAGTTTTGAAATGGGTGGGCAAAGATGGCGAAACCGCTTTGCATCCTTCATGTACCTGTAAAATGGGGACTGACAGCATGTCCGTGGTTGATCCGGAAAGCATGAAGGTTCATGGAGTTGAAAACCTGCGTGTGGTAGATGCTTCCGTGATGCCTTATATCACCAACGGAAATATCTACGCGCCGGTGATGATGCTGGCCGAAAAATCGGCAGATTTGATTTTGGGAAATTCACCGCTTCCTCCAGAAGATGTAGAGTTTTATCGTACAGCATTGGAATAGTTTCTCTTAAAATAGTCCTGAAATGTAAGTATAATACAAGAACAGAATAGCAAATGATTAAAGACTGGTCTTCAACATTTGACATAATCAAAAAATATCTCAACTATCTTTTNNAGCGTTTTAAAGAAGACAGGNTCATAGTCTNCTCCGGATATCTTTCATTNGTCACCCTTCTGTCGATCGTACCGCTGCTTGCGGTCATATTTTCTGTCTTTTCTCTTTTTCCTGTTTTTCAGGATTGGCGGGGTGAATTGGAATCATTTGTCTTCAATAATTTTGTGCCTACTCTGGGAGAATCGATTCAGGGCTATCTCATTCGATTTGTGGAAAAT
>NYXK01000062.1 GCA_002685535.1 Deltaproteobacteria bacterium | reverse complement strand
GTAGGTTCAAGTCCTATTGCCAGCTCCAGCATGGGGAGATACCCAAGCGGTCAACGGGATCAGACTGTAAATCTGACGGCTTCGCCTTCGAAGGTTCGAATCCTTCTCTCCCCACCACAGCTTGACGAGCTTTTACGGTGTGAGTTTTAAGCCTGGGTAGCTCAGTGGTAGAGCGTTTCCTTGGTAAGGAAGAGGTCGGCAGTTCAATCCTGCTCTCAGGCTCCAAATAATTTATCTTAGTTTTTAAGTATAGAAATCATGAGAGACACGATTCACCTAGAATGCACTGAGTGCAAGCGCCGAAATTATACAGCTTCCCGAAACAAGAAATTGAAAACAGAGCGTATGGAAGTACGTAAATATTGTAGGTGGGATCGGAAACATACTTTGCATAAAGAAACAAAGTAAAAGGTTCCTTTTTAAATTTTGCGTCCTGATAGGGCAGTAGCTCAGTTGGTAGAGCATCGGTCTCCAAAACCGAAGGTCGCAGGTTCGACCCCTGTCTGCCCTGCCAGAAAAAATTGGCGCTGAGTTTTGAGCTTGTACAGTAGCATTTAATAACAGTAGTAGAAAATAAATTTATCAGGATGTTTAATATTCATCCAAAAATCTGATTATGTTCAAACGAATCCAACAGTTTTTTAAAGATGTCATTGCGGAATTTAAACGCGTGCAGTGGCCGACACGTGAGGCAACAATAAAATCCACCTCAGTAGTTGTAGGCGTCTCTTTAGCCGTGGCTCTCTACCTGGGAATCGCCGATTTAGGACTTTCGGACATCATGCAAATGGTAATTGCCGGATAAAATAGTGGAAGAACAAACTGGAACCGAAATGGTATTGGAAGAACAAAAAGAGACAGCAGAAACTCAAGACAGTACTTTGGGAGAGCAACAGAATGATGCTCCGGAAGTAAGCGCTGATGAGACTGAAGCTCAGGGCAATGCTTCGGAGGTAAGCGCTGATGAGACTGAAGCTCAGGGCAATATCCCGGAAGTAAGCTCTGATGAGACTGAAGCTCAGGGCAATATCCCGGAAGTAAGTGCTGATGAGACTGAAGCTCAGGGCAATATCCCGGAAGTAAGCTCTGATGAGACTGAAGCACAGGGCAATATCCCGGAAGTAAGTGCTGATGAGACTGAAGCCCAGGAGATCGAAGCTGGACTCGCTGCTGATAATACGGCTGAAGAGGCTGAAGATATTGAAGCACAAATTCCTGAAAAACCGAAAAATCCAAATGCAAAATGGTATATCCTCCAGGCATATTCCGGTTATGAAGGACGCGTAGAGCAAACGATTCAGGAAAAATTAAAGATTGAAGGTCTTGAGCATCTGGTAGACGAAATATTTATTCCTTCAGAAGATGTGATCCGCACTAAGGATGGCAAAAAACGCAAAGTCAATCAAAAATACTTCCCTGGATATGTACTGGTCCACATGGAACTCACCCCGGCATTGTGGCACCTTTTGATGGATGTCAACAGGGTTTCAGGGTTTATTGGCGGCACGCAAAAAAACCCGTTACCTCTGGATGAGCGTGAACTTGAAGCAATCCGTTCACAAGTCAACGAACGCTTCCAGCAGAAAGCAACAGAAGAAGAATTTTCACTTGGACAAAAGGTAACAATCACCGAAGGCTCTTTTGGAAATTTCAGTGGTACAATCGACGAAATAAATCTCGAACGCAGAAAATTAAAAGTACTTGTAAGTATTTTTGGCCGTCCCACACCTGTGGAGGTGGAGTTCGAAAAAGTAAAACACGTAGTAGAATAAGACAAAAAAACCATGGCAAAGGAAATTTCCTCATTCATCAAACTTCAAGTTCCGGCAGGCAAGGCAAACCCATCTCCGCCGATTGGCCCCGCATTGGGTCAGCACGGTGTAAACATCATGGAGTTCTGCAAAACTTTTAACGCACAGACCCAGGGACAAGATACAATCATTCCGGTGGTGATCACTGTTTACAATGATCGCTCATTCACCTTTATTACCAAAACACCTCCGGTACCGGTGCTGATCAAAAAAGCCCTGAAATTGAATAAAGGTTCAGCGACTCCAAATAAGGAAAAAGTTGGTACATTGAAAAAAACCCAGCTGGAGGAAATTGCCAAGCAGAAGATGCCTGATTTGAATTGTTATAACCTGGAATCTGCCATGAAGTCCGTGGCAGGAACTGCCCGGAGCATGGGCGTACTGACTGAGGGATTATGAGAAAATTGAGTAAAAGAACAAAAGTTTTTCAAGATAAAGTGGACGCAGAAAAACTGTATCCTTTGACAGAAGCAATTGATTTGCTTAAAGAAGTCAAAGCCACCAAATTTGATGAGACAGTTGATGTTGCTTTGAGACTTGGAGTTGACACACGTAAAGCTGAACAAATGGTGCGTGGAACATGTTCTATGCCAAATGGTCTGGGTAAGGAAATCCGGGTGCTGGTTTTTGCAAAAGCAGATAAAGCCATTGCAGCAGAGGAAGCCGGTGCGGATTATGTGGGCGGTGAAGATTATGCCAAAAAGATTCAGGAAGGCTGGCTCGAGTTTGACCGTGTTGTAGCAACACCAGATATGATGGCAGTTGTAGGACGGATAGGGAAAATACTGGGTCCAAGAGGACTGATGCCAAATCCAAAAGTCGGTACAGTAACTTTCGAAGTTGAAACTGCCATTAAAAATATTAAAGCAGGTCAGGTAGAATTCCGTGCCGATAAGCAAGGTAATCTGCATGCTGCTATTGGGAAAGTTTCCTTTGATGCAGACAAGCTTTGTGAAAATGTAACTGCCTTGGTTGACACAGTCAAAAGGATGAAACCATCGGCCTCAAAAGGTATTTATCTGCGTAATTTTAGTGTGAGTTCTACAATGGGTCCCGGCCTTAAGGTGGATCCGCAAACAGTTTAAAATCTGAAAAANTTNTATTTTTCTTGTCTAAGACAGTAGGGGCCTAACGGCTTAATTCATNCCCTGCCGAGACACAGCTTCCGTAAGTAACNCAGCAANTTTCTGNTGTGTTACTTCCTCTGTCTTATTCAATTTTTATCTCAATCTTCGGTTTTTAA
Source organism: Deltaproteobacteria bacterium (assembly GCA_002685535.1). Lineage (GTDB taxonomy): Bacteria > SAR324 > SAR324 > SAR324 > NAC60-12 > Arctic96AD-7. The sequence continues at coordinate 14,009 of NYXK01000062.1, read as the reverse complement.
TAGCAACGGCTTTCGGGCTTTCTTTGGAAGTGCGTGTCTTAAAACACTTCTTTGATAAACCGCAGGAGTGAATTTTTTAACATAATCATATCGGAAAGGTTCCATGGAACGAAGCCAAAAAGAAGCTCAAGTCAGTGAACTTCGGTCAATCTTTAATAGTATGTCCGCAGGGGTACTGGTTGATTATCGTGGTATTGAAGCAAATCAGGTTGTAGAACTTAGAAAGAAGCTGAATGATGCATCATCCACCATGAAAGTTATCAAAAACTCGCTGGCGCGTATTGCCGCGGAAGACACTCCGTTTGCAGAACTTGCAGATCAGTTCACGCAGACCCGTGCGCTTGTTTACAGTGACGGTGATGCGGTTCAACAGGCTAAAGTATTGTCTGAGGCCGCTAAAAGTTTAGAAAACTTGAAAATCCTTGCTGGAATCCTTGTTGGTGACAGCAAAACTAGCATCCTCAATACAGGTGAAGTGGAAGCACTTTCCAAATTACCTTCAAGAGAAGAGCTCATCGTGAAGTTGCTGTTCTTGATGCAAGCACCTGCAACTCAATTTGTTCGTACTCTAAACGCAGTTCCCGCGAAATTTGTTCGCACTCTGGCTGCAGTCCGGGATAGCAAATAACAATCCGGTTTATTAACATTCTTCCCATGCTAGTGTGGAAGATGAACTTAACCTTTGTCTGAGAAATAAAATGGCAAGTATCACAAAAGACCAAGTAATTGATTTTATCGCCAACATGTCCGTATTGGAAATGTCTGAGCTGGTAAAAGAAATGGAAGAGAAATTCGGTGTCAGTGCAGCTGCTGCTGCAGTAGCAGCTCCTGCCGCTGCCGGCGGAGTTGCTGACGCACCTGCTGAAGAAAAATCCGAATTTGACGTAATTCTGACCAGCTTTGGTGAGAAGAAAATTAACGTCATCAAAGAAGTTCGGGGTATCACCGGACTGGGACTGAAAGAAGCTAAGGAAGCAGTTGAAGCTGCTCCAAAAGCAATTAAAGAAGGTGTCTCCAAAGAAGAAGCAGAAGAAGTCAAAAAGAAACTTGAAGAAGCCGGCGCAAGCGCGGAAATCAAGTAAATATTTTGTCAAGAGCGTGTCCTTGTTTGGAGACGCTCCTGCTTTTTATCAGTCCTGTCTTTTACCATCCCCCAGCTATTGGATAGTCCAAGTAAAAGTAGCCTTTAAGTTAGAGCTTTTATTAGTGGATTTCGTGTCGATCACAATTTCACGCTGGACTGTTACAGAATAGAATTTTAGGCTAGTATAGTTTGTTTTACTAAAACTTCGGCCTTGCTTCACAAATGGAAGAATCTTTAAAAACCTACGAAGAGTACTTTTCACAAGCAGTGGAAGTACGTATGCGTCATTATGAAAAAGAAGGACGCCTCCAGCATGTGATGCTCTCTCACCAGTTTTCCATTAGCCTGATGGAAGAATTATTTGATATTGCGGATCACGTCAAGGAAATGACACGTAAACCAAACGGGATCGAATTTTTGAAATCCTTGTTGTGCCACAAAAAGGCCATGCTCTATTTCACCCAGCCTTCAACAAGAACCTTNCTCTCATTTTTAACTGCCTGCCAGATGGTCGGTATGGACACNGGAGAAGTCCGTGATCCGTCTTTATCTTCAGAATACAAAGGGGAAAGTCAGGAAGACGGTGTCAGGGTTTTCAGTAGTTATTTTGACATGATTATCATGCGCGATCCAAAGCCTGGATTTTGCGAATATATGGCCTATTTACTGGACAATACNGGACGTAGCGTGCCCATCATGAATGGNGGCAGNGGAAAAGATCAGCATCCAACTCAGGCACTACTTGACCTTTACACCATGCACCGTTCTTTTCAGGAATCGGGAGGAATCCGCAAAAAAAGATATGCGTTTGTAGGAGATTTACTTCGGGGAAGAGCGGTGCGTTCTTCGGTGATGTTATTAAGTCAATATAAAGATGTCGAAATGGAATTTATTGCGCCTTCTTCTTTTCAGATTGCAGCGGATCTGGAAGAATATTTACTCTCACAGGATATAAAAATTCATAAAACTGATAACTTGGAAAGTGTTATCTCAAGTGTCGACTGCATTTATATGACAAGAATTCAGGACGAGTATGATCTCTCCGGAGAATCCAACCTGATTGATTTTTCGCAATATAGTCTGACTACGGATAATGTCAGCCGAATGAAAANAGATTCCATCATCTTACACCCTTTGCCCAGACGGTACGAAATTTCTCCGGAAGTCGATGCCAATCCACGCGCCATGTACTGGAGACAACTGCGTAACGGCGTTTATATCAGAGTGGCGCTTCTACTTTATGTCTTCAATGTTGCACATCGCTTAAGGGAGTATTAAAATAACTACCGCCGCCGTTGCTGCATGAAAAGCCGGTTAATGCAGAAAAAGTTTTTTAATCTTATAAACAAACATGTCCAACCCTAAATTTATTTCAACAAATGTTGCGGCTTTACTCGTTTATGGACGACCGCCGATGGTGTTTGCCGGTATGGTCTGTGCCATCAGCGTGATGCTGGACCGGAATCCATATGTTTACTATAGCGGAGNAATTTTTCTACTTGCCGCAATGATCCTTGATTTAATTGACGGCTGGTTTGCAGCACGTTTCAGACCACAGGCAAAACTCTCACATTTAGCGGACAGGATCATGGATAAAGTCGTCTATGCGATNGTTTTTCCAATGGTTGCAGTGGGAATGATGTGGCGCTACCAGGCTTTAGCAGAAAGCGCCAATTTTCATCTGGAAATGCTGCACGTCGTTTTTGTATTTGTTTTGTGCGTAACAGTTTTAATGCGTGACAATTTCGCGCACTTCATGAGAAATTTTTCGCTCCGGAAAGGCGGGGAAGAAGAAATGAAGGAAGTCACCAGACTCCGTACAATGGTCGCTGCTCCGATTGGAGTTGTACTTTACATTCACGCTTTTTACGTGCCCGGAGGACCGGATTCATCACTTTATTCCTGGATCAGTTGGTTGGGAGCAATTCCGATTCAGCAGCTATTCTTTCTGGAAATCCTGCTGCTGATCATCAATTTTGGCTCAATTGCAGGTTATTGCCGAAAATACGGTACTGCATGCCTTGATGATCTTTGTTTAAATGATGAGGTTTTACGCCGCAGAATTTTAGCCGTTTTCCCGAATGCACTGACCGTGATGAATGCGCTGATGGGTATTTTGGCCATGCTCTTTGCTTATCGTGGGCGAGTTCAGGAAGCTTACCTAATTCTGCTGGGAGCAGGCTTTTTTGATAAACTTGATGGTGCTGTCGCCAGAAAACTTGGACTCACAACGCCTCTTCCATCTGCAAAGCCCAGGAAATATAACATAACCCTTGGTGGTGTTCTTGATGACGTTTCCGACACAGTCAGTTTCTGCATTGCACCGGCCGTTATATTTTACATCTTGATGTCACAAGTTGCTGATGAATCCATTCAGGCACTGCCTTATGGATGGATTGCAATTATGTATGTTGTCTTAGGTGTGACACGTTTAGTTTTATTTATTCTGGATCAAAACAGTATTCCAGGATTTTTCAAAGGGATCCCTGTTCCCGGAGCAGCCCTGTTAGCTGCAGCTCCTTTCATAATGCTTGGGAACGCGCTTGAAACAAATTCTGCTGACTTGGTTTTTTGGGCACAATTTTGTTTTGTCTTAATGATAATCGCAGCCATCTTAATGATAAGTTTTCCTATTCGTTATATGCACATCGGCCGCTTAATGAGCCGTAGTAGAAAATTTTTAATTTTCACTATCCTGCTGATCATCGGTTTCGCTTTCACACCATATTTCGGGCATGCCGCACTTGCTTACCTGATCTTATATGTTTTTTCACCGCTTTACACTTGGCGTATCAGTCCGGAAGTAGCCTCAAAGGAAAACCCGGAATATCTCTCTTCCTCTTCTTGAACACCAATGCAGGAACTAACTGTGGACACTGAGTCCTCTGATTTTCCGGAAAATACTGAAGCACGAATGGTTGCTCCTGAACAACAACTTGGCGAGCAATTTGATCAATCTTTACGTCCGGAACGTTTACGTGACTATATAGGTCAACAGGAAATTAAGGAAAATCTGCTTGTTTTTATCGGAGCTGCCAAAAAACGTGGTCATGCGCTGGATCATGTACTTTTAAGCGGACCTCCGGGATTAGGAAAAACTACACTCGCGAATATTTTCTCACGTGAAATGGAGGTGCAACTGCGTGCGACTTCCGGACCTGTNATTGAACGTCAAGGTGATTTAGCAGCTATTCTCACCAATCTTGAGCCTGGAACAATTTTGTTCATTGACGAAATTCACCGGCTGAACCGAGTTGTGGAGGAGGTACTCTACAGCGCAATGGAGGATTTCACCCTCGATATTATTATCGGAGAAGGTCCAGGTGCCCGTACCGTAAAAATCGATTTGCCGCATTTTACTCTGGTGGGTGCAACAACAAGGGCCGGATTGCTTACTTCTCCGTTGAGGGAACGTTTTGGGATTCAGTTCCGCCTTAATTTTTATGATCCGGAAGAACTGAAAACAATTATCCTGCGNGCGGCTGCTTTATTGGGAATTGAAATTGTGGAAGAGGCNTCCCTCGAGCTTGCACGCAGAGCAAGAGGTACACCCAGAATCGCGAACCGTTTACTGAAACGCTGCCGTGATTTTGCAGACATGGAAACTTCCGGAGTGATCACTTTGCCCCTGGTCGAGAAGAGTCTCGATAAAATGAAAATCGATCTGGAGGGGCTGGACAAAATGGATCGTCTCATCCTCGAAGCCATAATTGAAAAATTTGGCGGAGGCCCTGTCGGACTGAGTACCCTTGCTGCTTCTGTCTCAGAGGAAAAAGACACGATTGAGGATGTCCATGAGCCTTTTCTACTGCTAAAAGGATTTTTGCAGCGTACTCCGCGTGGACGGATGGCGACCGAAAGGGCATATCAGCATTTGGGAATTTCAGTACCTCCTAAAAAACAAGAAACTCTTTTCTGAAATATTTCAATCGAGAATTTTCGCACAACTTTTCTCAAATGCTCATGCTGAATTTTTGCCGGATTCTACTGAAAAAATCCATGTATCTGCAATCACGCCGAGTGGACATGATTGTGCTGAACAAAAAATCATTCTCNTCTACAGCAAGCTGTTTTAATTATGGATACTAATTTTTCTCCTATTGAAAATTATCCCTTCCTCTCTCCGTTCATCTTTACAGAGGATCCGCAAAAACTAGAAAAACACAAAAAAGCTTTACTAAAAAAACTGATTAAAGCCTGGATGCCTCTGCATATAGAGGACAGCCAGACCCAGGAATATCTTTCTGCACGTGAAGAAGTTTTTGCAACTGTTACTGCAGAATATTATGAGAAGCAGTATAAAATAATTGTAGAAAAGAGTCTGAGTGCCGACAGTTCCTTTACCACGCTCGCTCAAAACACACGCCTCCTGGACAGTATCATCCATACTGCTTTCGAATATGCCTTTAAAGATCTGCCAACTCTCAAAGTAAGAATAATTGAAGAACTAAAAAAAGAGTACCGGTTCAAAAAAAGGATACTACCTGAAAATCAGCAAAAACTCAAACTGACGCAAAAACAAATCGAGAAGATTGAATCAAACCCGGAAGATCCTGAACAAAGACAGTTACTGAAATATTACAACAGTATTGAGNCAGATTTGACTCAGGAGACAACGGACCTCAATGAGCGGCTGAAGTACCTAAAAGAACATATGCCACTTGCTGAACAAGCTGAATTTAATAGTGATTTTTTGCTCAATCATCTGGTGATCTTTGCCAGAGGAGGATACGGTCGTGCGGAACTCAGTTTCGCCTCAGATAGAGATCTTGGCTATTGTCTTGATACACAGCAGCTAAGTACTGGAGAAGCTGAGATTTGCCGGCAGTTCATCATACATATTGAGCATTTACTCCGGATCGCAGGAATAGAAACGGCGCATCAATACTTTGAATTAAACGAGGATTTATCCCGTTTTAAAGACCCCGCCACCATTCATACCATACCTTCCATCCTTGAAAGCAGAGTTCTACTAGGCAGTAATAATTTGGCGAATGCCCTGAAACGCAGATTCTTTCAAATCCTGCCCTATGAAACCTTTGTCCTGAGTCAGATACGAGATTACCATGATCGTGCAGTCCCCGGACTGAGCCAGATGAATCTCAAGGAAGATCAAGGTGGTTTACGCTCTCTGCAAATCCCGCTTTGGCTGGCAGCTGCGACTTTTGGTGTGTTCCCAAATCAAACTGCAGATATGCTGGCCCTGCTGATTCAAAAACGTATAATTTCACCGAGACAAGGTTTTAAACTTTGTCAGGCACTGGAATTTTTATATGACTTACGTAACTTTTCCGCAACTGGAGAGAAGTTTCATTTTGATGATGAAGCACGTGAAAGAGGTCTTTCTGAAAAAGACATCCAGATTAATATCATCAATGACGCAACAGAGCGGCTTTACCTGCTCAAGAAAAAACGTTTCCAGACTATTGACGTTTTTGACCGCTATCGTCTGCAGATGGTGGATTATATTCAATATCTTTCACAGGCCATTTTACAGCGCTTGCTGGACCGCACCATAGTGAGGACTTTTTCAAATTTCCAGGTTGTAGTCCATCTCGGTCAGCGTCAAATCGTTGAGGTAAACGCGCTTGAAGGTATGCCTCAGGTTCCGATGTCGCTGATCTTCAACGATCCAACTGCATTGCTCGAGCTCTTTGAATATGTAGGNCAGTCCGANTATGATTTGTCTTTTGACCTAAAGGACGAAATGGCGGATCTGATCAGGATCATCACNCCGGATGTGATTGATACTCACCGCGCACAGATTGCAGAACGTTTTACGAAACTTATGCTGACTCCGTTTGCGGCATGTGCCTGGCGAATTATGTTCGAGATTTGTGAACCGATTAATGCTGAAAATCAACCGCGAACTTTGATGGGTTGTTTCATTCCGGAAACAAATAAGATGCGTTTTTTACTCCGTAATCTGGTTTACCATCAACACCCAGTTTGCACTCATACGCTGAATGCACTGGATCGTACACAAAAAGAATTGGATCGACTAAAAAAAGATTATCAAGAATTATATCAGTATCTTGAGCCAAAACACATCTTAGCTCTCAAGTGGGGCATCTTGTTCCACGATGTAGGAAAAATAGATCCTGAGACTGNTCATGAAGTTTCCGGGACTTCGATTGCAGTCAAAGCTCTGGAGCGNATCGGTTATGAAGACCAGGAATTATTTACTCTTGTATCACTGCTTATTGTGCATCACACGACAGTCGTGCAACTCAGCAGAACTTCCGCCTATTTCGATCAGGCTCTGCAAAGTTTTTTTGAAATTGCAGACCGTAACCTGATAAATGTCATTTTACTTTTTCTATGCAATATCTCCGATTACATTTCTGTGAGCGACAGCAACGCACACGCAACACGCGTATTGAGAACATTTTTTGAAGAGACATCCCGCGTTTTTGCCGAAATGCGCTCCTCCCAAAAACAGGAGGATTCCATGGATTTCATTCTCACATACCTGGATAATAAAAAAAATGACCTTGAATCCGACACACGAATTAATCTGCTGATTAACAGAAGTCTCCGTGAAAACCTGGATTCTGTTTTGCTCAACCCATTGTTGCAGATAAACAAAAAAGAGAAAAAACTGCTTGAAAAATCAGAAGATCAATTACAAGTGCTGTGGCGTGACCTTAAGCTGGGTTCACTTGATAAACTTGGTACTGACCAGACTACAGAGAAATTTATCCGCACAATTCGGCAATCTCTAAGTAATGAAACTTTAGTGGCACTGACAGAGCTATACAGCCCCTTAATAAACTGGTTTTTTGCTTCATTTCCGAATCGTTTTCTGCTCAGTTCTTCTCCGGGAATGATTGCGGAGAATCTGACTATTTTCAACAAACTTGAACGTCCCGCAATTGTAAATGTCATCACCAATGCAAGAGGTCAACTTAACGCCCTACTGATTTATGTGCATGACCTGCCACAGATTCACAGTAGAATCGCCTACACCTTGAACTTAAAGCACCTTACCATTGGATCTGCAAAAATCAACCAAATAAATTTTGCGAGCGGTCAAGTTGCTTTTTGCTATTATTTGAAAGTCTCGAAAAGAGAAGAGGACAATGTTATTTTTCCGCTGGAGCTGGAAACTTCCATCAGAAGAAATACTCCTCCTGCACTGAAAATAAAGCCTCAGACTTTTCTCTACAACACAAAATTTCAACTGGAGTACCTCGAAGATGATAAAAAAGGCTACATGGTCAAAGAAACCAATAATGTGTCTTCTGCTGATTTNCCGGTGTGGAAAGGAGATTCAGGTGATAAAACTGAATTTTCGAGACGTGATAAAAATTATCTTCGCATTAAAATAACTGCAGAAGACGCCCCCCTGGTTTATTACAAAATGGTCAGTGCATTTGATCGGGTAGGAGTATCGATTCAGCAGGCCGTCATTACAACTATTGGACATCAAGTTATCGATACATTTTACATTACTACTGACGATCATGAAAAATTACTCAAATCAAACTTTGAGGAATCCCTCAAACAGGCTCTGATGAGTCCCTCTGAAATTTGATATCACTACATTCATATTAAGTGATTGAAAAAGTTTGACTTTAACATTGATTGTGATAATTTATATAAAACTTTGTATCCAGATGACACAGAGGGATCTGGCCCTTTGAAGTGTCGAGCATCCTTTTTCCGCATCAAGGTGCTAATGCCAGCCCCTCCGGAANTTTCNGGAAGGGAGTCGATACGACTCGATTCGAGTAAAGTGCCGGTCCGCCTCTTTTAGTGGCCCACCTGATTGATTCTCGTCTATCCTGTTTANCTATTTGAGTTATAATCCGCCGGGATATTGTTTCCNGTATGTGGAGAAGCTCTGCCTGTCTTTTTCATTAGAATAAGACTTTTGTTCAATGCGGATTTGTTTTTCACCGAAAAATGGCTTTTTACAGATAAAACACTTTAAGGCTTTTCGAGTTTTATCATGAAATGTTCACCATGTTTTAATACACTGCTAGTTCACACCATGCCCCTTTATTTTTTTGAAAGTAAGTTATGACACTCATTGTACCTCCTGATTACCACGCAGTTCCAATCCTCGAAAAAAATGGTATCCGCTGGATCCCGCCTTCNCAGGCGGAGCGTCAGGATATTCGTCCTTTGCGCATAGGTATTCTCAATATAATGCCGCTTGGAGAAAAATACGAATTTAATATTCTTCACCCTCTNGGACTTTCGGTTTTGCAGCTGGAACCGGTTTGGATACGTCTGGAGTCACATAACTACAAAACCTGGGAACCACGGCATGTGGATGACATTTATGTAACATATGAGGAGGCAAATCGGGAGCAGTCGCTTGACGGCTTAATTTTAACAGGTGCGCCGGTTGAGACTGTCCATTTTGAAGATGTGCATTACTGGGACGAAATCAGTGCAATTCTGCACGATGCACGTCAAACAATTCCCAGNACACTTGGGCTCTGCTGGGCTGGATTTGTGATGGCTTATTTAGAAGGTGTGAACAAATTTAACTACGATCAAAAACTGTTTGGNGTTTTTGAATTGAAAAATCTTGCCCCTGCCCATCCAATTATCGGAGAAATGGACGATGTCTTTTTCTGTCCGCAAAGCCGACATGCGGGGATTCCGGACGAGGCCATGGAAGAGGCGGAAAACGACGGTCGACTGAAATTACTGGCTTACGGTAAGGAAGCCGGCTATTCAATTTTTTCAACCTCCGATGACCGTTTCATTGCNCATACGGGGCATCCTGAATACAACGCTACCAGACTGGCTGACGAAGCAAAGCGAGACCACGGGAATCCGGACGTACCGCCACCCGTAAATTTTGATTTTATGGAACCGCTCAACCGCTGGCGTTCTCACCGCAACACTTTTTTCACCCAATGGGTCAGCTATTGCTATCTCAAAATAAGTACTCATGACATGTCAGTTAAAAAAGATTTTATGGCCTCACCCGCAGACTGAGCNGTTCTAATTTTCGTTTTAACTTGCGCCTTCTGCGCACTGCAGTAAAGTTTCAATAGCTTAAAATAATTAAAATATTCCTGAATTAATTAAATTACGAGTTATGGCCAACAAAGAGAATGAACCGCCTAACGGTTTAGAAAAATTGTTTTCAACCCAGGGTATCCTGATCGCAATTTTGATTTTAGGCTTCTACTGGGTATTTTTTGGCGAAGACAAAAGCCAGGAATCTGCACGCTACAATTATTCTTCCCAAAATATTCCAATTGGAGTCAGTAATCAACTTAATGCGGAAGCTATCGAAAAACTGGGGATTGATCTAACGGAACATCTTGATCCTAAATTAATCCCTGCAATCACATCAGAAGCTTTAAGAGAAACTTCAATGGCGCAGGTTGCCGATAAAGATTTCCTACCAACTCTGGTCAACAAAATATCAAACAAAGTGCGTGATATAAGTACAATCGATTTGAATCAGGACGGAATGGCGGATCATGTTTTGATTGTACCTCAAACCGAAAAAGGCGATGAGGATTTTCTGTTATTTTCAATTTTGGTTCCGGATCCCAGTCTAGTTGGCACGCTGCCTTCAAGCACAGATCAGNCTGCGTGGAAAGATATTGCGGAAAATAAATCCATCGAAATCATGACCGCCTCTGTTGTACGCGGNACAGGTGATGAGATGACGATGCAGTCTACTCCAAATCCGCAGATGTATCAGTCAGCCGGTGCACCATATGCTCCGTATTATGGTACAGGATACAGCATGACGAATCTCTTAATGACATCAATGATGATGTCAATGCTCTTTAGGCCACCATATATCTGGGGTGGTGGTTACGGCTATGGTTATGGTTACGGCGGTGCGAGGACAGTTAGTTCAATTCAAAACCGTCGAGGAGCATCCACTTCAAAAATGAAAAAAGCCTCACCCTCATCTTCTTCCGCAAAAACAGCCGGCGGGAAAAGTGTCTCGGCAAACAAGTTCCGTTCAACTTCAAAAAAATCCCTAAATAATATCAAGAGCACAAAATTCCGCTCCACCAGCCGTAAAACTGCCGGAGGTGGTTTCGGCAGCACATCACAGCGAAAACCCGCTGTTTCAAAACGCAGACTTGTACCACGGAGAAAATTCAGCTTTGGTGGAAGCCGCCGTAGACGTGGATTTGGCTTTGGAGGTTTTGGACGGAGAAGGCGTTGAAAAAATTTCAGTCTACCAACTGAAAGGCGTGCCGAAATAATATTTGCTGAAAACTAAGAGGGTTCGTTAATTTCCCACTCGATGGCGTNTGTTTCATAAGTTTCTGCATCTANGCCTGAAACTTCCGGCTTAACTTCTGATCCGTATTTTGCTAACGCATTTTCACGCATTTCCTTCATCCTGCTCATGTAGGTGTGATCTTCAAACAATTCCAGTTGTTTTTCACGGTAAGGTGCATGTAATCGTGCCTCCCCTTCTATCTTAAGNTGACAGCTGGCACAAAGNGGAATAAGATTTTCGAGAGCNTTATTTGCCGGATTTTCATCAATATGGTGAACNTGCAAAACCANTTGAGCATTTTTTGTTTNTCTACAGTCTTTATCGCACCTCGNACAATGGTAGTTAAATAACTCTCTTACATAGCGTGAAACCGTTTCCCATTCAGGGTGATAGCGAGAATCATGAGTCATTTAAGCTTCCAGACTCGGAGAGTGGAAAAATATCTCTTTACGTTCTATGAGAATTTGGTTATACATAATTAGCTGAATTTTACTTCGTAATAGTTTTTTCCAAAGATTTTGAATAATTCGACAGGATAATAATGCCTATCAGTCGCGACGAACTTGTTAATGTATTAACTGTTGTAAGCTTTTTAGCTCATGCTGAAAGAGAAATGCANGTTGCCGAAAAGAAAGTCCTGATTGCTACCTTCAAGGCNGTTGCAATTACTCCGGAAGAACAGGAGCAAATGAAGGCAAACACTTCTCTGGAAGAAATGTTAAAACACATTCAATCTNNAGAAGCAAAGCACGCACTTGTTGAGCTAATGGCTTTAGTCGCAGCATCAGACGGTGTGTTTGAGGACGAGGAGCGTGTTATTATTCAAAAAATCATGAAACGCATTGGTGTCGCAGACGATCATCCGTATTTCGACNATAACAATCTTGACGTTCCTTCCGTTCGTGCCAATGTTNGAAAAATCTTGAATTCCTTCAAAGATTTAGCCTCCTAGCCTGAAAGCCGGCAAATCCACTTGTTAAAATATAAGCGCTTTAATTCTTGAGCATCCTCCACAAGACTATACGCAAGAGTTGATCTTTTGTAAAGAATTGCTGGAAAGATAAATGAGAGGTAGAAAATAAAGGGAGGTTTCGGGACGGATACTTAGCAGATCCGCCCGAATTTTTTGTCTTCCTGAGAAGCAGTGCTTCAGATGCGGGTTTCCGGCTCAAAGTCCATGTGCAATTGACTCATCACTGTATCAGATGCTTCTGTATAGGAATCATCTAACGCAAGATCATTACTCAACAAAAAACCGTTGTCATTGTATTCGATCTTGTCGATCACGCCACCTTTTTTAAGAAAACGGGACATTGCATCACTGATTTCTTCGTGTGAAATTTCTTTTACTTTTTTAGCCATTCTAGCCATATTTTTCCTCTTAATAATTAAAANTTNTTGATAATTAAATTTCGAATGCCCTGAATCGTTGAGTTGTCANACGAATCTAAAAANNNTTCCNCCCTCTGCCGGGACTACCCGAAGNATNAATTCATAANTTGTTAGCACTCACTTTACAAGAGTGCTNGTANCTTGTCAAGCTTTTTTTTAAAAAAAGATTGTTTTTTTCAAATTATATATTCCTGAAGAATTTTTACTGAGGGGNATGTNGACTCACATCCAGAAGATCCACAAACAATCTGTGCCGTCCAAAAGCATATGAATCAGTAGACCTAAAGCGGGAATCCGGAAACGTGGACTAAGCAAAAGAGCGAGGTAAACTGCAATAGCCGGCCAACTGTGAAGGGGGTGAAAACCAAGGCCGCAGCGGTTTGGATCGAAGATTGGGTCTGCCAGCAGGTGGTCCAAATCTACAGCCATTGTTAACACCATGATCATAAAGGGGCGGAACCAGTTTTCTTTCCAAGCAGCTTTGGCAACCATAAGAGGCACCAAAAAGTGGAGGATCATATGAATAATGCTGCGTTCCATTTATTGTCCTGTTCTCGGATTACTGTTTTCTTTGCTCCAAAAGCGGAACAGCATATTAGCTCTCATTCTTATATTTCATCTTCAATAAAACACAGCACTTCACGAATCTGCTTTGCACCGCAAAGCCACATGACCAGCCGGTCAATTCCCATAGCCATGCCAGAACTTTCAGGCAGGCCCTGTTCAAGACATTTTAAGAACTTTTCATCTAAGGGGACAGAGCCTCGCCCCTCAGAAAGTCTGTTTTTCAAATCCTGTTCAAAGCGCCGTCTTTGTTCNGCAGCATCTGTCAATTCTCCAAAACCATTTGCCAATTCCATACCGTTCACATAAAGTTCAACTCGCTCAGCAAATCCGGAACGTTGCGGACAGGGACGGGCTAGACTTGCCAGCGGCAATGGCCATTCATAAACAAACAATGGAGTAGAATCGGCAAATTCCGCTTCGATATGATTCCAGAGCCGGAAAAATATTTGTTCATAAGCCAGTAATTCTGTAAGGTCTGGCTGTGTTGAAATATCAACCAGCAATTCCGCATGTCCGGATAGTTGTACTTTTTCCCTTAATTGTGAGGCAGATTCGCTACCGTCCAAAATGATGTTCAAATGTTTTTTAAATAAAGAACAGACTGTCACACGCGGCCAGGGTGGAGGCGGTATATTTTCAGCAAAGTTTTCTACCGTAATAGTTTTGCTGAGATGCAGCACCATCAGCTCAATATCCGACATCAAAACTTCCAATGCTTCGTTGGAACGATACCATTCGAGCATGGTA
>NYXK01000061.1 GCA_002685535.1 Deltaproteobacteria bacterium | reverse complement strand
CTCGACCATCTCTACCAGGTGCTGCATCTCTACCAGGTGCTCCATCTCTACCAGGTGCTCCATCTCTACCAGGTGCTCCATCTCTACCAGGCGCTCCACCTCGTCCATCTCGACCGGGTGCTCCTAGTTCTCCCGGCAGTCCTCGTGGTCCCCGCTTTCCCCGCTTTCCCCTCCGACTAGTACAAAACAACAAAAGTACTAAGAGAACTCCAAGAATACATCCTACTATAGCCGCAATGCCTCCTCCAGAGATACTATTGGTCGTGCTATGAGCAATGGGTTCGATGGAAGAAGTGGACTGAGGCGTTGGTGATGCAGCCTGTTCAGTTGGGTTAATCTGCCCATTTCCTAACTGGATGATTGTTGTATAGGTGGAATAGATATTGGTAATACTAAGCGTAATAAAATAATCTGACGTTACAGCCTTTGCTCGAACTGTGTAAGCTGACGTGAGGCTATCGCTTGGGAGCGAGGCTATGAACATGATAATGTTTAAAAGCAGAGGCTGTAATTCAAAACGCCGTAAAGATACTAAATTATAAAGCAAGCGGTAGCTAAGAATATTGGGGATAGGAGACCTAGCTAGAAGAGAGGGGTGGAAAAATCTGCGATCACAATACAGCTATATTGAGGACGCAAGTTGGACAGCCCTACGTTTGTGGTAGGTGTTACCAACCTCAAGATTTCCTCTTTAAGCGTTCTGCTTCTACCCTTGTACACATCTATCCACTAACATCTCAACCATATTCAGAGTGTGATCATTTTCAAGCGGCCGAGCCTCACTCAACCTAACTAGGCGGTATGCCCGTCATGAACCCTTATCTTGAACGCGCCCACCCAATCACGAGGAGAATGGTTGACCTAGCTACATTCGGCGAGGGTGGGGAATGATTTCAGGAATAAAGTAAGTGCCAAGAGATAAGCGCAGCTTTCCAATCTCCAATCGAATCGGACGATTGGCGTTTTCTGGCGAATCCGCTGCTCGATATCACGGAGACCACTCAAATCTCGAATCAGTCGTCACGTCGTTTGAAGTAGACTGCGGTTGCATCGTGGCAGATACAGAGCGGAACTTACTATGGATGCCAAAAAATTTGGGGAATGGTTTTGCAACTACATTATCTTCCCTCGTCATTCGGCTCCCTGACACTGGCGCATCCATTACGTCGGTGCTGAAAAGGGAACTATAATTTAACTTAGTTCAAACGAGAGACATATTTTGTACAGTATGGTTTGATCACTACTAGGGCAAAATATTGAACCGAGCTTTGTCCGAGCTTCTCAGCACTGTCAAGCATTGTCTGAACGGCCTCTGCAGGAGGTGATAATACGCTTTGGTCCTTTTGAGATTGAAGTCAACACACCGTTGGGAAAGGTCATTCTCTGTTCATGAATTGTCGGGTGGATGAGATGTAAAGCTTTGCAAGGTGCTCAATATCCCATGGAGAAAAGAGGCTGTGACTGCCGAAACATTGGTAGAGGTAACCCAAAAGTAACACCAGACGGCAGTGCTTCTAGGGCAATTGCTGTAACAGTATCCCCGTCTTTGACGTGGTCACAAACGTAAGCAAGTTGATCCAAGAATGTCCGCCTCAGTTCACGCAATTGTAGATGATCTGTGGCTCGATCCTTTAAAGGGCAGCGTGAGAGTCGAAGCTCACCCACCATTTCGGTCCATAAGATGTAGGACTGACTAATGGCTCATAGAAACGGCTTCTCAGCCGTTCTTCTGGATTGAGTCGCAGACCTTTCCTCGCTGTTGACTCGTTTCTGTCCACGATGAGCTTTTGCTTCTTCCTCCTTTTGGGTGCTCGGTTCGTCGAAGGCTCTGATTGAGCTTTAGCAGATTTCGGTGATCGTTCGCGTGCCATGATCAACAGTGGGGCATTTGTTCAGTGACACCAACGCACGTAACGGTTTATTTCTTGGCCCGAGTTCAACCAAGCCTTACCCCTCCAAGAGGCTCTGGTGATTAGTCATGACTTTAGACTGGAAGTCGGCTCGACGGATTAGGTGAGTGGAGAACATTAGCCTTCGTTGCCGTCCCGCAGGTAAGCATGTTGTGCCAAGCTCACCAGCATTACAGTGGGCTCCCTAGCTTCGATGTTTAGACACATATTGTTGAAATAGATACACCTCACATAGCGGAATTACATTCATGCCTTTAACACCGAAACTTTTTCCCGCTTCCGCTTTTGCGTATATTCGCCACCGAAGTTGCTCGGTCTTTCTATCAAGCACTATCATAAATGCTTTCTGCAGCTCCTCGGCAAAACTCCAAATTGAGACATTGAATTCTAGTAAAGGTGCCACTAAAAAAAGCAGATATCTAACACACCCCGTCGAGTCGGCCGCACAATGTTAACCAGTAACAACCAATAATCAGTAGCCATGTTGCAAGCAAGAATGCCGTTAATAATAAGCCGTGTCACGCGGGTAATAATTTATTCGATCCTCGTTGTTCTCGTAATTATAAGGGGTAAATACAAGGCTGGATATAAAGAATTGCAAGGCGGGAACAGATGTGAAGCTAACAGCGGTCCGCTTGGAATCCATCACGTAAACTGGTCACTTGCTACTCGGTAGCAGGATTTGATACCTGTAACAGCAGGTCGAGAAGCAAGCCGCCGAGAGCATCAATAAGGGACTATTGCTATATTAGCTTGTTGGCCACGGGAGAGAAGGCAATTTGTTTGCGGACGAATTCGATAAAGCTGTTGGTACCGGAATACACATACCGGCCTGCAATATCGAGCTTATCAAATCAAGCAACAATCATCCAACACTACCCACAGCAAATCAAATTTCGCTTGCCTCGGTAGGCCTATCAAGAGCCTATCGAGAATCATGCCTCAAAAGCACACATGCCCTGTCAAACGACTGCAGGTGATATCGCTGCCAGTCACACGTTGACACGTCGTGTGCATTGGACCTAAGGCCACCGGAGGTCGACCTCTTGTTGGCGCAACAAGATTACGCCGCCGCAATGCCGAACTGTCATCAGTCGGCCAGAATGTGGCACCAAGCCCCACCACTTGGAGGAGTCAAACCACGGAATTGCAGGAGATCAGACACTTTTCTTAATTGATGCGAATTCTGCCAAGAGGCCAACATCACGGGGATTTTATGGTGGCTGCACACAAGATCAGACGACTTGTCGTTCTTCGAAGCCGTGGTCTACCATTTGCAGCCTAAATCGTTGACGCCCAACTGCGCGAGGGTCTTGTCGGTCAGTGACGGGTTGCTCATTGAAATCACATGCTTTGAATCGCGAAGCTCGATTGTCATAGGTGTACACAGAATTTGACCGGCATTGGATCAGAAAGTGCAATGGATGAAGGATGTGGAACGTTCTTTTCAAAAGGACAATTTTGGCTGCAACCTGATGCTAATTCAATTGCTGTGAGGAACTGCGAAAACAAGAATTTTGGCGTTATGATAGAAAATGAAGGCTCCCTATCCCTCACTCAAATAGTCAATCATATTCCTCAGTCCACCTCTGGCATCTCGTCTGAAGATCCTACTTGATCCTAGGTAACTTGATCCTGCTTAGGCCCAAATCCAAAATGAAACCTAGTGCTTAGTTTCATCTGTACAGAGTACTGCAGATCTGCATTCACCTCTAGGTTCATTTGCTTTGCCAGTGGAATCATTATTCTCTCTTCATCCCAATTTGGCTTCCAGGGGCTGGTAACTGCTAAGGCTTCGAGATACACATCTCTTAATGGCTTATCATACTTAGCTTCAATCTTGCCCCCTTTGCAGTCGCCAGCAACTCCCAGCAGCCCATAGATTCGATCGTGCTCTTTGCTACATTCGAAGCCACCTCTGATACAAGCGCCCAGCCACGTCCGTAAAGTATTATACTTGGTGGTGCCAGTGTTGCGTCGTAACATGTGCTGAACGACCGGATTCTTGACCAGGTCCTGTTGCGAACGTGTGGCATTCAGATCACCCAAGGAACTTTCGAAGTTATCCCGAGAGATACTCCTATCACCACATAGCACCACGCAAGAGCGGGCTAAGAATAGTTCCTGTATAATCCAGACGCGCTGCCAAAAAGATCGGTGGCAAATCGCATCCATGGCTTCCGTAGTGGTTGGATCCAAGGGGATTCTCGAAGGGGATCTGTCAGCCATCCAATCCATTGCAAAATTGCTGTTCTCTCTCTCTGATCCTAACCATGCGAATACGCAGTGCGCGTTCTTGAAAATCTCTCCCATGAAGCCAATCTGTTGGCTCGTCTCCGCGGCATCCGCCTGATTGATGCACAGCGCATCGATCCACAGGCCCATAGTTCCATCTTTGGAGGTTTTCCAGATCTGTTCCAGAGCATCATGAAGATTCTTTCGAATCTGAACACGGCAGCCGTTGACTATGATATGAGGGTCGTCGTCTTTGTTTTCGTTTCCCCATTCGTAAGATAGGGCTTGATAAGAGGTCTCGCGAATCCGCTCGTATTCTATGGTGCGGAGAGTGCACTCAAAGAGATCATTGTCTCTTTTTGGCCTGCTGATATGGAGGATTCGAATTCCTCCAGGAAGTGTCCTGAGACGTTCGTATTTGAGTCCCCCCATTGTCTTGAGGATGAACTTGCTTTGTGCGGTCGAGTGGGACGGGTTAAGTGGGAGTCCTTTGATGCGATGAAAGTACTGTCTAGGTTGAAGACCAGTGGGTTGATATTATGATGTCAAATGATAGATTGAGTCGGCTTTATCATTGTCTTGAGCGGCACGATAGCGCATTTTAATGAGAGAACTCGCAGTTGGATGAAGTGCACTAGATTTCTTCCAGCCTAACTCCTGCAAGAGATCCCGGTTCAATGCCTATCGCTACTCGGTATGTGCGGCTGTAAGTAGCAGGTTGCTGCACCGGTGAGCTTTCGTGGCATTGCATGCACGTCAAACCTTTTAATAACTCGTAGTCGGCCAATGTAGCATTATACTATATTTGATTGAGAAGTTGCGGAGGCCGCACGGTGCTGACTCGGCCTTTGCAAGATCAATACTGTTCCACGGGTCATGGGTAGAGGCAGGTATGACTCTAGGTACAAAAGGGTGAGACTAAAGAAGGGAAGAAAATCCCTTAGGGCCCGGGCTATATTGTTTATATGTATGGATGTCTGCTATTCGAGAGTATGATTCTTCATTAGTATCCTTTCTTAAATAGTGCCGCTTCTAGATCGGGACGGGAGACGATTCGCGGCTTTGAACCTCCCAGTCAAACCTCGGCGAGGCTAAGCCCTATCTTGGATGCTGGATAAGCCCCACCTTGCCCCTCATTATCTTCAAGCATGAGCGTTCCACCTTGCCCCTTTTGTTCAGTTCGCTTAACAGGGAAGATGCTGGCTCGGAGTCTCTTGAAGGTCGTGTGTACAAGTAGAAGTGAGATCAAAATTGTTTGATTTTGTCGTGGTTGGGTTGCGTTGCTCACAGTGTACGGACCCTCCTCGAAAGCAAACACTTATTGAGATAAAATCTCGCTCACCAACCTCCTTCCTTCCTTCCTTCTTCTTCTTCCTATAATAACCATAACTCGTATGTCGGGAAACGGGAATAGCGCAGCTGACTGACATTTGACAATCGGAAAAGGTGAACTTTAACTTTGCACCACGGGCACTAGCAGAATTCTACCAGGCTTCGGAATATTTAAGAAGCTTCCGGGGAACGTATTTAAACTTGGCCTCATAGAGTTCTACTTGTAGAACGATGTCGACATTACAACTTTCGAATTCCCGATTTCTGGTTTTAGTATTAGAAACTATAGGAAGTGACTAGCCTGTCCCTTTGAATGCTCTCCCAGAACCAAAAGTTGGCTGAAACAGGTTTAGGCCAACTTGCATCCGTTTCACTTACAACCTTCAGTGTGAAGCGTGTTGCTAAGATTGAAAGCTTTTGAGTGGCATCCGTGATGTCCTGATTAAATATTCAGGCCATGATCATGGAGCGAATACCTCAACCCACACAGCAGAGCACGCGATAATGAAATTGAACAATGAGATCACAATTTGCGCGCCTAATGAAACCAAAACAAGAAAGAAAGTAGCCAAACAGCCCTGCACGATTCACGTCTCATCCTTGCCTTCAAAGTCATGGCAGCCAGAAACAAACGGCAATCTAAACAATCAGCCGCTCGGCCGGAACTTGTGAAACTGTCCCGTGAAATCTCTCTGCGTGGATCAGCAATTCTTTTCTGGTCTTGAGCCTCACAATACAGTCCATGCAATCAATAAACTACCCATCGTCCAATTTGCTTACATGCTTCCTCAGAAAGTGTCGACTCAGGGAACCCGGGGTTGAATATGTGGCGACCCTCTCGCGCATTGTCAGTGCGGATTCCCAAGACACACAAAACATACTTTGGGCCTCTTGTCAGTCTTGATCGAAGATATCGTGTAGCGGAGTGCGACATCTGGCTTAACGGCTTGCAAAGGGACTGACAACCGTGCCGGGAGGACCACGCCGAACATGGCGAGACAGTGCCCCCTTTTCTACGCCGCAGTACAACGTAACCACGTTGATAGCCGTGATTCTCTGTTGCAGTTCCTGTTCGGGTGACTTCCCAGGCAAGGTAAGGATCGCGTTTATCCAGCCAAGCTGCTCTGGCGACATGTCTGCCTGGACTAAGGCGTCTCGTGTGTCCTCATCGACCACTATGCCTGACAGCTGCCGTTCGCTATCCTTTACCGGCTGCTCGGACTTGTACCGTTCCTTAACGTCCTTGAGGAGTTCTCTCCGCTTCCGCTGCTTCTCGTTATACAATCGCTTGGTGGCATTCTGGAGCCTGTCATCTTTCCGGCTCCCAACAGGAGCGTTAGACAGGTCGTTGACTCGTTTGTGCAGCTTTAAGATGTATAGAAGGTCGTTCACAGACGCAGTTTGTTCCGGTGTCAGCTTCCGCAGGCGCCGGGGATCGATCGAGCGGCTTATGGAGCATGCAAACTGCATTAGGTCCTTTTGAATGTCCAGCCTTCGATACACGCCCTGCAGGTCCACGTTGATGTCATTGAGGTAGTATTTCAAGAAGGTGCCGATACTTGCATGCTGCAGGATTTTATTCTGAAGCGAATCGCTAACATCCGCTATTTGGAAGACCTTAAGTCAGTATGATGCCTGAGTAATGGAGGATCGGGCACTTACGGCTTTCATTTAACCCTTTGGCTGAACCATCTCGGAGTTATAAGGCTTCAACAACTGGCGAAAGCCGGTGATCTCGTCCCCTACCTTCATCCGGGATGATTAGCGGGATGATTACACCATACTAGTTGGGAAGCAAATAAAACATAACATCAGAGTAGGAGTAGGCAAAGGCGATGCTAAGATGTAAGCTTACTAGACACCTTCCGATGCCACCAAACGGCTGGTGACAGGGTATAACGATAATAATAGGTTCGCATGTGAGGTGATAAGATGATTTCACAATGTTGACCACGGAGTGATGTCGTGGGTGACAATGTTGTGACGTGGAAGTGAAGAGTTGCCTGTTTTGATTTGAAGGAGAGCATGGATCGATGTAGGGAGCGGTGGAGTGGGCGGCCACGTCAGGCTTCATGGACGACCTCTGATCACGTGATACATGCCACCAACACCGCCAGACCCCAGCGGCCGGCCCTATGGATGACGGAGGTTCTATGTAGAAGAGAGCTTCGTGGTCAGCTTCAGGTATTATTCTTATCCAATACTTGATAGTCTTACCCCGTACGTGATACACCTACTTCCCGATCATCACGGGACTCTCGCCAAATGCGTAGACCATCTTTGAACTTCCACTTGTTGCTTCTACCACGAGTGTTTGGTCCTAGCTAACTTCCTTGCTTCTAGATTGTAGTAAGTATGACGATCGCGGCTCGGACCTACTAGTCTGCTTGTGCTTGAGTGGTTGGGTACAGTAGTAGCGATTCACGTTTACGGGCTCTTGCTGGTTGAAATCACTTCAAGGTTTACTTGCGAGTAGTGTCGAGATATTCTGCTTGGGTGTGCGTGATACTCGAATTTCACCGTGCCAAAGACCCCAGAAGAACTCTCAAATACCAAGGGGCAAAAATAAAAATCAACTGCATCTGCCCTCCTGTTTATGGATGTATTTGGGGAAGGGGGGGGGGCGTTCCTAATTTAAAGTATCTCCTCACATCAACGTCGAGATGTGACCATTGGAGAATCATTCAGCATCCGGCTCTCAGATTATGTTTTAGCAGATACGGGCCTGAAAGTCCTCAACGTGATCCCGGAGATATCCGTGGGATCTAGTTATGGGTTGTGCCTAAGCGAAGGACGGAGTGTATTAACTGCTTATATAAGCGCTACCGATTCCAAGTTCCCACGAAANGTAAGTTCTTGTGTTCCGTTTCCGTACACAAGGCTTCCCATACACCAGACTTCTCACACAGTNCGATCCACCTCAGTTTACGTCCGAGAATATTGCCCTATCTTGCTTCGATCGGCAAATAATTTTAGCCGCAGCTTGTACTACTTATCGATACGTGGTGATGGAAGACGTGGTGATGGAAGACGTGGTGATGGAAGACGTGGTGATGGAAGACGTGGTGATGGAAGACGTGGCGGAGAAAGTTGAAAGTATTGAGAGTCGACTCAATGAACTGGTCGAACATTTCAAGACATTATTCTGGAATGGAGACCACCGCTCAATGCATACGTGCAAGCAGCCGAGTTGGATGGCGCAACTTTGCAAGGCCCTAGATAATATTTCAGCCGACTTGCGGACTGTCAAGGCGACGCTCAGCACACGTATGCATAGCGACAACTACCATTCGCCGGCTGATACCATGGCGAATGCTATGATCGAAAACGAGACACGAGGGGGTGCTCACACACAAATCCTTTGTGAACCAACGCCCCCAGCTGCCATGAAGAACCAAGAAAAGGCACGTATGCTCTGTCAGGAAGGTCGCGACCCGCATGCGAGACCAACAACTCCATTAGCGGTCCAAGATCAAGTGCTACCAGCAGCCCAATCCAGTGAAGCACTGCGTCCTCTAAGGAAGCCTGTAGCTACTCACAATCGGCTCTCCCGAACAAACACGAAGACTGTCTCAGCACCGCTGGACGAGCCTCCAGCCCTTACTCGAAAAGAGAGGCAGGCCACACAGACCGAGATCCAGCCAAGTAAGGCGAAAGTTGCGCCCCAAATCAGTATCCTCTTCGAGGCAGTACGCGGAAAGGAGGCATTCCGCCGCCTGCGCACTTTAGTTCGCAGCTGGAGAGACCGGTCGATGCCGTTATTTGACCTCAACAAGGACAACGAAGTTGCCGTGCAACTTGTGCGAGTGATTGGCGTCGGAGAGGGAAGATCACCGCTTATTGAATTCTTGATCCGCTTCGCGAAAGTTAAGCTGGCCGATGTGATAGACAGCGAAAAGGCAGGCCGTAGTTCTGCAGATCCAGCGAGNCTTAACAAGCTCATGGATGGTCTGAAGTGGGCAAGAACGAAGCGGAACCGCACGCGTTTGCATGATTACCTCAAGGAAGGCCGGCGATGGAGAAGACTTTGCGGCAATTTCGACGGCCTCTTGTGTCTCATTCCACCGAATCGAGAAGATAGGGAAGCCACTCAAAGGATTTCCGGCCGTATATATTATGAATTAAGTCAGCACGATATACAGCANTTCCACTCGTTGTTAAGCTCCGATCAATCTATGCCTCTATCTCNAATTGGAAACACCCTCCAAATGTCGATCTGGCAAAACACAGAGATTCCAGAATTCGAATGGGAGAGCGAGGATCCCCANGAACTCGATCGATTATCCGCTAAGGAGCTAGCTCCCTTTATGCGGGAGTTCCATNTGATAGGAGAAAACGAGGTCGCGAAATATGAATGGCCGAAGCCCGACTGTTGGCCCTGGGCATGGCCCAGATCCCCTAGCTGGGTTCCCCCTTCTGATCCTCGATGTGATCTCTGCAGCGAAGGAGATTGCAATTGCATTTTTTCATGCTTGCCTCAGACTCGACCTCGAATCAGTAACGAGCCTGGAAAGGGCCAAGGCGTTCGAGCGGTTGGTATATACAGAAAAGACCAAATCTTGGGGGAGCTTCTTGGAGAGTTTGTGCCTCTTGACACATTTAATGATGGCTGGGCCATGGAGTTCAGAAGGCCTGATCTTAGCGACGAGCCTGTCGCGCAGATCTATTCCAAAAAGATGGGAAATTGGGTTAGAAAAGTNAATCACTCGTGCGATCCGTCAGCAGAGTTCAAGGTAATGAAGATATCTGGGACGTGGAGACAAATGATTGTTGCAGTCAGGGACATATCACATGATGAAGAAATCACTGCCTTCTGCGGAACCAACTTTCTGCGAGGGCAAGNAAAAACCTGTGTTTGCAGCGCATGTAGCAAATAGATGTTGGCATCGATAAGAGAGCAATTTGTCTTGGACTGAGGACTNATGCACGAGCCATGATAGGAAAGTTTCCTGTGGTGGCCCGTGCATATGGGCTGCGTCCAATCAATACTGGAATCGACAGTTTTCCTCCGAACTAGCTGGAGGATCCCCCCAAACTCTCAGCCTGCCTTGCGCATCAAGGGACGCGCCTTCATTGCTTATCCAGATATTATCGTAAGTTTTCCTTATATGGATGATCTCATCATCAGCAACGCCTAAGTCGTCCTTCGGGATCCAAATGACAGGACGAGCCGAGGTCAGAGCTTCATCTCTGGAGTCCGANTGAGATCTCTTGGGCAAGACTGCTGATCTCGTCAGCATTCCCCGATACCCCGTGGCTCCAGTNTGCCTTACCTTGAANATCAGCTTGATCCGCTGGCTGCTTGATAGCCCTCACAAACGGCAGCCAGTGTAGCTTANGTCCGTGGTTCAAGTTGCAATGGAACAATGCGGTCAACAATGTGGCGAATATCATGAGAACTGCTTGCGCAGTGCAAGTAGCTTTGCCGTCCGTGTCGCGCACAAGAAAGAACAATCCGGTCAAGCACAGTTCCATAAAATAGAGGCCTGTGAACAGCTGGCGTATTGCAGTAGGGTAAAACAGACCACTAGGAGTGAGACCCGCCTCTGTGAGCTTCGGTGGATGGGATCGATAGAGCANCCAAAGACTCCCAAAGTAGATGATACNGAAGACTAGAATAAGAGGGGCAATCACTGAATATATAATGCCGGGAGGAATGTCAGTCGAACCCTGAAGCATAAAACGGAGGGACGAACCTATGCATGCAACATTCGTGAGTACGGGTATGAACGTTCCCCAGTTCTGCAGGCCTACATTTTGGCTTCTTGCCCACTTGTCTCGGGCCGTCTTATCAAATAGAGGGGAGAGAATNAATACGGACAGAAATCTGTTAACTTCTACGAGCGTCGAGACAACGGTCGTGAATGTGTGTATCAGGATGTAAGAGAAGAAGTAATTGCATGCCTTTGGCAGATTCTGGGCAAGGACTACCGGCGTCGACGCGATGTTGTCCTTCAAGTCTCCGACGAGAGTTGCGATACCTGCTGAGAGGGAAACGGTGAGGAATACCTGCACAAACAAGAACGTAAAGTAGTAGATCTGAACGTGGTTTTCGACAACTTGACGCGAATGATGTCCTTGTATGTTAGCAAGTAGGCGTATCACAACTGGGACCGCGGCGGTGATCAGNGCTAGCATTGCAGGAGGCAAGACTCCTTGAATGGTCGCTACTAGCCAACTNGGGGTTGAATCGATCCATCGTAGCCATGGCACTACCTTCACCAGGTACTCGATCTGAGAAATCGACCCTATGATTGTAACGGGGAACGCGAAACCANCGGTAAGCAAGGCGACGAGGGAATAGACAATGGATGTTCGGATGCAATGCTGCCACCAGCTTATCGACACGTTCNGCCAGATTGTATCGGTCGCCACAATTCCCTNCTTGAGTGTCCATGTTGGGGGAACTCGAGCCTTGAGCGCCAGAGCCGCAAGCGGTACTGAAAGTGTTCTGTTGAAATATACCACAGCTGAGTTTATCGGAGGAAACTCATCTGGGTGGAGTTGATACCAATCGATCTCGAGATTGTGTCGCGCAACCTCCGCACGCAGATGATGGATAGCATCCACGCGAGGGCCCAGAAGAGGTATGACCGGCAGCCANGGGGAGAGTGGGAGTCGCAGGAACGGGCGATCATCGTGATGCAGGTACTTCATCCAAGGAGGCAAAGATGTGCTATCGTCGNCAGGGTCGTTACCCTCCAATCGCTGAAGAACCTTCCTCTGATGATTTGCCTTGACAATGAGTTTGGTCTCTGCAGCTTCCAACTTCCTTATCAACGCATCTCGACGGCATAGTTTTGTACGTAAACTAGAAAGATCTCGATTAATTGTTACTCCATGTACGCCCCCACATATACTACGAAAATGTCGCTTGATTGTGTTGGCGGAGAGTTGCTTTGCTGAAGTGGAGGTAAGGAGGAGACAAGATCCTTTGCAGCCGTCCCACCCAAACCTACTCTGGAGTCTAGCATAAACCAAGAGTTCACTCTGAATGGTGTGACATACTAAAATGATGACAAAAGTGGCGAGTATCAGGTGGACCCAGTATCTTCCAGTGTGCGAAAGACCAATATTGGAATAGCTTAAGCGATCCAACCCTCGAACACCTCCAAGTTCATTCCTGCCATCAACCGCATTCAAAGGAAGAAGCACTGGCAGTAACACCAGTCCAAGAACGATGAAAAACTTCAATACAGTCTGTAAGTATCGGTCGAAGAGGTAGTTTTGGAACCCAGACGCATGTTTCAGCTCTGGGTCTGGAATCGGCGAGAAGAGTATTCGCAGCTGTAATGGAACTGGCTTCCACTTTGTCCCCGGGACCTTACAAGCTCGTTGATGACTTAAGATCAGCATGATGTCTTGATAACTCATTGAGAAAACCTACTAGTACTCGGGACATTTCCATCGAAGAAGTATGTACGCCATGAGCCCCAGTGCAAGAATTGCTCCAGATGTTGTAAGAGATGCAAGAAAGGTTGCTAATGACTCGCCCTGGGAACTCTGCGCTTTCCCAGCAGCTTGGTCCAAAACATCGTTAATACTGCTACTCATAGTTGGAATTGAGGTGTAGACGGGANGAAGGAACNTTTGAGTCGACTGTAACTTGTAGAGAGACCAGGGAGGGTGGTTCTCAANCCACCCNTCCGAGCCCACCCCAAAGATGGATTACATAATTCACCAACNCTGGAACGCAGCTGTCAATCAGGCCATCTTCTTACTGCCTCTGATGAACATAGACCATATATATNTTGCCTCCTTGATGACCCCACATGATTAATGCAGATTTGGGAAATTTCGACCGATAGCAGATTCGGCGTGACCGCCGACCTCTCGAGGNTATACATTGTGGACAGGCTGTCTTTTCCGCTGCCTTGTTACTCTGCCTCAAGATGGATGAATTTGAGACGCCCAAATAGAACTTTAGTGTTTAGAAAGCTGGTTCAATTGTAGTCTTCCGACATGAGTGATATCTAAACGAGATTCCTAAATCGGGAATTCAGAGCAGGAAGTCAGAGACATCATCATCATCATCATCATCATCATCATCATCAATGTCCACAATCTGCACACCAANACCTCCAACATCCTCATCGTCGATCTCAAACTCCGTCTCCACAGAGCTTTCTCCAGAATCTTCTCTCTCCCCTTCGTCAAATCCATTCTCACTCAAATTCCCATAGCCAATGCCCATGGCCTCATCTTCGTTCCGCGCTTCATCAGATTCGCCTCCACTGAGATTCTCGACACCCACGTGCTCAGACCCTTCATCATCTGTCTCCACTTCGTCATCCACATATTCGCTATCTTCAGACTCTAATGACGANGTGTCACTGTCGGNCATAAACCATGAANCCGCCCGAGACCTTAGATTCTCCGAGTCCTTAGGACCTACCCCCAAAACTGCGATAGAAGCACCGGGTTTGTCTCTATTACTAGTGACAAGACGTAGNGCTATTCNCTTAGTATGCTCCAAGAGGACNAAGGGGCCTGCTTACCTTCGTTACCAAGNCCCGCCTGGACTGGTAATATNATGAGATTGACCAAGCAATCCATATTGAAGCCTGCATCNTTGACTGATAGACANCCATTTTCCTCCCACGTTCGCTTCTCATCACAGAGATTGTTCCACTCAAATAAAACATCTCCATCGACCGGTGAGCATTCAAGACTGCCCTCGTCGAATCGGGCTTGAAGAAACTCATTGATGCAATGCCACGAGTAGCTATACCCCTCCATGATACCGAGTAGCTCAAGAAGCACTTGTTGCTTGGATAGACTCTCTACCCGGAGGACTTGTCGCTCTGCCCACCTTTCGAGGTCTGTATCGCTGTCGTGTACCATATTGTTGGGTTGAATGAAGGCAAGGAGACTCTCGTATGTCTTGCATGTTTATATCGGATATCTAAATACTCTTGCTGATCAACTTAGCGTACAACGCCAAGTATTGCAAGCGAATTGTCAACGGCCTGAAGACCTGAGTGGGACAAGACTCGTTTAAACTTACCACCAGGTGGGTCGTCACTGCCCTCAACTTAGGGCGGGTCAGCGAACAGACCACCTTGCCATCCTTGGTATGATCGTTCAGTCAGGTCGACCACGCCAGCAAGTCACAACTTTAGTGCAACATCATTGTGGGGCGGATTTTGACTGTCTATAGGGGCGCCGAACGTATGCCAAAGTTTCCCCGGGTACATAATCCTGCACTGCCTCTATCAAACTTCATTGACTTGCACAATTAACGGCAAGACCACAGCTGGGTGCGGGAAACAATCAAGATTAAGACCTCCGAGATGAGATACTGTAGATAACTATGCTTC
>NYXK01000060.1 GCA_002685535.1 Deltaproteobacteria bacterium | reverse complement strand
TTGTAAACGAGCGTGGAGGGACTACGCACCGCGCTCTCTTTGAGCGGGGCATATTCCCAGACACCGGGCCAGTTGCAGCCCCCGAGCCGGAAATTGGCGGAGTAGTTGTTAGTGGTTCGGTCAAAGTCGTAAATCGTCTCCTTGGTATTGAACGGTTTGCTGGGGCAGCGAAGTGTCTTTTTGGTTTCCTGATACGGTAGCAGATAGTTGAACCACGATGTCCGGTTTTGCTGGCTGCCCACGAGCGTGAAGGTCCAGGCAAAGTGATCGCCATTGTCGCCACTGTACATTTTGGCGGCGAGCGTCAATTGCTTGATGTTGTTCAGGCAGTATATTTCTTGCCCCTTGGCCTTGGCCTTGGCCAATGCCGGCAGCAGCAGGGCGGCCAAAATGGCGATGATAGCAATGACCACCAGCAACTCGATCAGCGTGAAGGCTCGGCGACGTTCCTGGATTTGTTTTGCAATTTTTTGCATGCGACCAAACCGAGTGGCGATTCAAAGCAAGCCACCTGCCAAAAGCAAGCCACAATGCACTTGAAATAGCCCCGTTCGTCACCCCTAATCGCGGCGCATGAACAAGCGATCGCTCCAGTTTCTCGAGACTCTCGTCAACACCCCAAGCCCTTCCGGCCATGAATCACGCGGCTTGCGCGTCTGGATGGACTATGTCAGCCAGTACGCCGACGAGACCTATTCCGACGCATACGGCAACTGTGTCGCCGTGCTCAACAAGGGTGGCGGCCCGAGGTTGATGCTCGCCGGCCACGCCGACGAGATCGGCATGACGGTCAACTTCATCGACGACGACGGCTACGTGTACGTGCGGCGGCTTGGCGGCACCAACCCGGCGATCACCCGGGCTCAGCGGGTCATCATTCACTCCCGCAAAGGCCCGGTGAAGGGGGTCGTCGGCAGCGTCGCGCCGCACCTCATGCGCACCGATACCGGCGCGCCCAAGGTGCCGAAGATTCACGAATTGTTCATCGACATCGGCGCGGACTCGCGCAAGGCCGCCGAGAAACTCGTCCGCGTCGGCGACCCGATCACGCTCAACGACCAGTTCGAGCTTCTGCGCGATGACCTCGTCGTGGCGCGGGCGTTCGACAACCGCGTCGGCACGTGGGCTGTGGCGGAGACGCTGCGCCTGCTCAAGACCGGCAGAGTCAAGCTCAACGCCGAGGTGTGCGTCGTCGCCAACACGATGGAGGAAGTCGGCCTGTTCGGCGCGCGGCAAATTGCCTACTCGCTGCACCCCGACGTCGCGCTGGTGATGGACGTCACCCACGCGACCGACTACCCGACCGTGGACAAGCGGCAGCACGGCGATATCAAGGTGGGCCAGGGGCCGACCGTCACCCACGGCAACTGCAACCACCCCGAAGTCATCAAGCGCGTCGAGCAAGTGGCCAAGCGGCTGAAGATCAACCTGCAGCACGAGGCCATTTCCTCCACCAGCGGCACCGACACCGACGCCGTTTTCTGGACACGCGGTGGCATCCCGAGCGGCCTCATCAGCCTGCCCAACCGCTACATGCACTCACCGGTCGAGGTGGTCAGCCTGAAGGATCTCGAGCAGATCCCGCAGCTCATGGCCGGCTTCGCCAAGTCGTTGAAAAAAGGCGAACAGTTCAAGGTGAAGATTTAGCCAAGCGCTTGGCCAAGCGGCCCAATTCTTATGAAACAAACCGTTTCCATTGTTT
The DNA here is from genome assembly GCA_002685535.1 of Deltaproteobacteria bacterium. Taxonomy (GTDB): domain Bacteria; phylum SAR324; class SAR324; order SAR324; family NAC60-12; genus Arctic96AD-7. The sequence continues at coordinate 4,472 of NYXK01000060.1, read as the reverse complement.
GCTTACTTGGCGGGATCGTTGGCCAAGCGGCTGAACCGGTCAGTGCTGTCGAGCGGGCACTCGCGCAGGAAATCATCGGCCCGGCTCTTTCGCTGGAGGAGGTGCGCGTGTTCAACGAGACGCGTGTGCCGGACATGCCGCGCGTGAGCACCGCCGCCGAATGGCAGGCCAAGGACAGCGAGTATCGCCGAAACATTCTCGACAAAGTGGTCTTTCGCGGCGAGGCGGCCAAGTGGCGGGACACGCCGCTTCGAGTGGAATGGAGCGACACGATCGAAGGATTGCCGGGGTACCGCATCCGCAAACTGCGATTTGAAGCCGTGCCCGGCTGGTGGATTCCCGCGTTGCTTTACGAGCCGACCAAACTTTCCGGCAAACGCCCCGTCGTGCTCAACGTCAACGGCCACGACGGCAAGGGCAAGGCGGCGGACTACAAACAGTTGCGCTGCATCAACCAGGCCAAGCGTGGCATGATCGCGTTGAACGTCGAGTGGATCGGCATGGGGCAGTTCGCCAGTCGCATGAGCCATTATCAAATGAACCAAATGGATCTGTGTGGCACGGCCGGCATCGCGCCGTTTTTTCTGAACATGAGCAAGGGCCTCGACATCCTGCTCGCGCATCCGAACGCTGACCCGACCCGAGTCGCCGTTGCCGGCCTGTCCGGCGGAGGGTGGCAGACGATTTTTATCAGCTCGCTCGATGAACGCGTGACGCTGGCCAACCCGGTCGCCGGTTATTCCAGTTTCAAAACCCGCGCCCGGCACGGCATGGATCTTGGCGACTCCGAGCAAACCCCCAACGACCTCGCGCTATACGCGGACTACACGCATCTCACCGCGATGTTGGCCAATCGCGCCGCGCTGCTTACAAACAATGCAGAGGACAAATGCTGCTTCACCGCCGGCCACGCGCAGCCGCCGTTGCTCGATGCTGCGCAGCCGATTTTTGACCTGCTTGGCCGCGGTGAGTTTCTGCGCTCGCACATCAATCACGACCCCGGCACTCACAACTTCGAGATTGATAACCGTCAGCAACTCTACCGCTTTATCGGCGATGTTTTTTACGACGGCCGCGACTTCTCGTGGCAGGAAATCCCCAGCGCCGATGAAGTGAAAACCTACGACGAATTGCTGGTGGATTTGCCCGAGGGCAACGGCGATTTCAACTCGATTGCGCTTGGCCTGATGGAGACTCTGCCCAAGCCGTTCGAGGGCGACAAACGGCAGCGGCTGCTCAAAATTATCAACGCCAAGAATTACACCGCATTGGCCAAGCGTGTCGGCGGCGAAGGGGAGGTCGNGCACTATCAATTCCGNATCGGTGGCGACTGGACGGTGCCCGGCACGGTATTCACGCCGGACGAGCCCAAGNCCACCACGCTGCTCATCGCCGACGCCGGCCGCAAGGCGTTGGCCAAGCGGGTCGAGGNGGCCTTGGCCAACGGCCGGCGCGTCGTGGCGTTCGATTCGTTTTTCTTCGGCGAGTCGAAAATCGTGAGCCGCGATTTTCTGCATGTCATCCTCATGCACGCCGTGGGCGAGCGGGCGCTGGGCGTGCAAGCCGGGCAAATATCGGCCGTGGCCAACTGGGCGGCGCGGCAATTCGGACAGCCGGTGGAACTCGAGTCCGTCGGCCGCCGACTCAGCGTGGCGGCGCGGCTCGCGGCGGTGCAGAGTGAAGCGATCAGTGCGTTGAAAATGCACGACTCGATGCGGAGCCTCAAAGAGATCATCCGCGAAAACAAAGGGGCGAACGAGTTGCCCGAGATGATGTGCTTCGGCCTGCTGGAGTCGTTCGACCTGCCGCAAATCGAAGCCCTGATCGCCCCCCGCCCGGTGTTGGTCGAGTAGCTCAGCGCTTGGTGTGCGAGCAGGTGCCGCGCTGGCTGGTGGCGACGAAGTCGATCAACTGCTCAGCCAGCACGCCGGTGAACTCGTCGCGGGCTTTTTTCAGCGCGTCTTTCAGCAGGTCATCGGATAGGAAAATCGCGTGATAAGCTTTCTTGAGTTGCGACCGTTCCTTGGCGGAGAAACCGGCACGTTTCAGGCCGACGCTGTTCAGGCCGCACATGCCGTTGATGCCGCGCACGATCGTGAACGGCGGCAGGTCGAGACTCACCCCGGCGCAGCCCTGCATCATGGCCATCGTGCCGACGCGGCAAAATTGGTGTACCACGGCGTTGCCGGCGATGAAGGCACCATCGCCGAGCATTACGTGGCCGGCGATCAACACGCCATTGGCCAGGATGACTTTGTTGCCGATGATGGAGTTGTGGCCGACATGGCTGTTGGCCATGAAAAAATTCTCCGTGCCGATCCTCGTGTCTTCGCCGGGTGTGTTGGAGCGGTGAACGGTGACGTGTTCGCGGAAGAGGTTTCGGTCGCCGATGATGAGCCGGGTCGGTTCGCCGCCGTACTTCAAGTCCTGCGGCGCGTCGCCAATCACGCAGCCGGTGTGGAAGCGGTTCTCCGCGCCGATTGTGGTGTGGCCGGTGAGGTGCACATGAGGGGCAAGCTCGCACCCCGCGCCGACCGTGACGTGTTCGTCGATAACCGAGTACGGGCCGACCCGCACGCTCTCGTGCAACTGTGCGCCGGGGTGAATGATGGCAGTGGGGTGGATCATGCGTAAAAGTAACCAAGCTCGCGCAGAGAGGCGAAATCCTTACCGCGCTCCGCCGTGCGGTGGCCGAGGATGATGTGGTCCAGTACGTCGATTTTCAACAACTTACCGGCGCGGATGATGTCGCGCGTAAACTTGATGTCGTCCTCGGATGGGGTGGGATCACCGCTCGGGTGGTTGTGCGCGAGGAACAGCGCCGAGGCGTTGGCGGTGATGGCCGGTCGAAAGACATCGCGCGGATGCGTCACCAGCGAGTCGAGCGTGCCTTGGGCGAGCGTCTCGACGCGAATGAGCCGCCGCTTGGTGTTCACGAGCACGACAGTAAAATGCTCGACCTCCAGCAGCCGGTTGTCCTCGCGCAGGAGGCTGGCCAACTTCTCCGGCGTGTCGAGCACCGGCGACTCATGGCGCAGTTCGTCGGCCAGGCGCTTGGCCAGGCTGAACGCACTTTTCAACGTGACCGCCTTGTCGCGGCCGACGCCTTTCACGCACAGTTCCTCGATGGGCGCCTTGGCCAGGGCGTCGAGCGAGCCAAACTTGTTGAGCAGCGACTGGGCGACATCGATTGCCGACAAGCCCTGTGTGCCGGTGCGCAGCAAAATGGCGATTAATTCACTGTCCTTGAGCGCCTCCGCGCCTTTGGCCAGAAGACGTTCGCGCGGCTTTTCGCTGTCGGGCAAATCCTTGATGCGCGTCGCCTCGGGCATGCGGTTTATTGCTGGGTGGCCTTGCGTTTTCGTCGACGTTCGCGCTTGTTGGCCGCCGGTTTCTCCACCTTGGCCTGTAATTGTTTGTCCCACGAGTTGGCCTTGCGAGGGCGATAGAGCGGGCGGCCATCAATCTTCGGTTGGCTGCCAATGATGGCTCGGAATTTTTTCAGCGCGGCCAAGTGCTCCGGCTTGTCGCTGTTGAGCAAATTTTTTTGCTCGAGCGGATCGCTCTTGAGGTCGTACAGCGCGGTAATCTTCGGCTCGTGCTCCAGCCAGACTTTGTAGCGTTTGTCGCGAAGGACGCGGTCGGCGAAGTCGTTGGTGCCGCGCACGCCTTTTTTGTCGAGCCTTCCGGCGCCGTGGCCAAGCGCCATGATCCAGTCGCGCGGCGAGTTGTCCGCCTGGCCAAGCAGCAGCGGCGCGAACGACCTGCCGTCGAGCGTGACGCCCTTGGGCAGCTTCGCGCCTCCCAGCTCGGCGAAGGTCGGTAGCAGGTCGGAGAAGTCGGTCAGCGCGTCGGTCTCGCGACCGCCGGGGACAAGGCCGGGGCAGTTGACGATGAACGGCTGGCAGACGCCTCCCTCGAACTTGGAGCCTTTGCCGCCGCTTGGCCGCCTACCGTTGACCGTGCCGCGCATCCCGCCGCTGGTGCCGTTGTCGGTGGTGAAAATCACGAGGGTACGGTCGCGAATTTTCAAGTCGTCGAGCGTGCTGACCAGGCGCCCGACGAGGGTGTCGGTGTAGCGTACCATCGCCTTGAGCTTGTCTTTGTTCGTGGTGACTTTCGGTTCGTCGGGAGTCGGTACGAGCGGGCCGTGCGTGAGTGCCATCGGGAAGTAGAGCATCATTGGTTTGTCCCGATGTTGCTTCATGTAGTCGATGAGGAAATCGCAGTAAATGTCTGGCCCGAATTTGTCCTTGTAGGTTTTGCTCCCGGCGCGGGTGTGGATGTAGGCGTCCCAGTAGCGCTCGTTGCTCGGCGGATTGCCGGTCTCGTAGCCGGTCCAGACCGCCCAGTCGTCGAAGCCGTGTTTGCGAAGCGCCTCCGGCTCGAGTCGAAAGTCGTTGATCTGCCACTTGCCGGCGATCGCGGTGGAGTAGCCGGCGCTTTTCATCACGTTGGCGAAGGTGGTGTAG
>NYXK01000059.1 GCA_002685535.1 Deltaproteobacteria bacterium | reverse complement strand
ACACCAGTTTCCTGTCCAATCACAGGGGAAGAAAGAACAAGGATTGAAATGAGTAGGGTGAGCAGGTGTTTCACAAATTTGCCTAATAGCTGATTATTGGGAAACTATTTATAACATCAATCGGTTTGTTTTACAAGAAGNTGGGNANNTTNCTTGGAGGNTNTCTGNNTNTGAAGAATTAGNNGNGGTTACTCAGACTNGAAGAAAAAAGATGTATTGAAATGATTAGAATGNGTAGGTGTTTCATTTTNTTATTTCTCCATTCACCAACTTGTATTGGATATTTCCGTCTTTGTCGTATCCTGTTCCGTTCCATGTTTTACCATCCTTCCATTCNCCTTCATAATAATCTCCATTAGAATAAGTTTCTTTTCCTNGAGCATAATGNTTCCCATTTTTGATTTCCCCTACAAACTCTCCATATGGATAGCTAATTGTTCCTATTACGTTCCAGGGTTTCCCATCCTTGAATTCCCCTACATACTTTCGTCCATCAGCCCAAGTGAAAGTCCCTTGGCCATGTTCTTCCCCGTCCTTCCATTTTCCTTCATACTTCTCTCCATGAGCCCAAGTGAAAGTACCTTGCCCATGTTTTTTCCCATCCTCTAATTCCCCCACATATTTTCTTCCATCAGCCCAAGTAAATGTTCCATGACCATGTTTTTTCCCATCCCTCCATTTTCCTTCATACTTCTCTCCACCAGGGTAGGTGTGTGTTCCTTGCCCGTGAAATTCCCCGTCCTTGAATTGCCCCACATACTTTCTTCCATTAGCCCAAGTGTATGTTCCATGACCATTTTCTTTCCCGTCCCTCCATTTTCCTTCATACTTCTCTCCATCAGCCCAAGTGAAAGTACCTTGCCCATGTTTTTCCCCTTCCTTGAATTTCCCAGAATACTTAACTCCTTCATTTGAAGACCACGTTCCATTACCATCTCTTTCCCCATCTTTGAATCTTCCTACATACACACTTCCATCAGTGTAATACAATGTTCCTTGACCATATATCTTTCCATCCTCCCATTCCCCCACGTACTTTCTTCCAGATGGAAAAGNGNAAGTNCCTTGNCCATTTCTTTCCCCATCTTTGAATCCCCCTATATACACACTTCCATCAGTGTAATATAATGTTCCTTGACCATATATCTTCCCATCCTCCCATTCCCCAGAATACTTAACTCCTTCATTTGAAGACCATGTNCCTTGCCCATGTTTTTTCCCTTCATTCCATTTTCCNTCATACTTCTCTCCATTAGACCAATTATATGTNCCTTGCCCATGTTTTTCCCCTTCCTTGAATTCTCCAGAATACCTTTCTCCTTCATTTGAAAGCCATGTACCTTGCCCATGTTTTTTCCCTTCCTTGAATTCCCCTAAATAAACACTTCCATCAGTGTAATATAATGTACCATGACCATTTTCTCCCCCATCCTTGAATTCCCCTTCATACACACTACCATTAGGGTAAGTGTGTTTCCCTTGCCCATGTTTTTTCCCGTCCTTCCATTTCCCTTCATACTTCTCTGCACCAGGCCAAGTGAATGTACCTTGCCCATNTNTTTCCCCATCTTTGAATCCTCCTACATACTTTCTTCCATCAGGCCAAGTGAATGTTCCTTGGCCATATATCTTTCCATCCTCCCATTCCCCGGAGTACTTTTCTCCTTCAGTTGAAGTCCATGTACCTTGACCATTTTCTATCCCATCTTTCCATTCCCCTNCATACACACTTCCATTAGGGCTAGTATGTNTTCCTTTACCATCATATTCTCCATCTTTGAACTCCCCTACATACTTGTCTCCACTAGAAAACGTGAGTTTCCCTTGACCATATTTCTTCCCATTCTTCCATTCCCCAGAATACTTCTCTCCGTCATTTGANGACCATGTCCCTAGACCATTTTCTCTNCCATNCTTGAATTCCCCTACATACTTTCTTCCATCAAACCAAGTGTATGTTCCTTGACCATTTGGTTTATCATCTTTGAATTCCCCTTCATACTTGTCTCCATTAGACCAAAAATATTTCCCTTGACCATTTCTATATCCACCCCTGAATTCCCCTACATACTCCTCTCCGCGCCCTTTTCCATAAGTGAATTTTCCTTGACCATGCATTTTTCCATCTTTCCATTCACCCTTATAGCTCGATCCGTTTTTCCAAGTGTATAAAACACCTGTTTCATTGGGCTGCCCAAACTGAGGGGTAGTGAATAAAAGTAGAAAGAGTATTGTTATGAGTAGATGTTTCACTTGGTTCCCTTTCGGCGGATTACTAGGACCAATTATATACCAGAACTTGGTGTGGATTGCAAGGAAGTTAGGATATTACTTGAAGGTTGTCTGACTGGTGGCGCCATCTGATTGAGCATCTAGGCATAAATGCGAGTAACTACTTTAAGTATCTTATGGGGAGGTACAAGCGGGCCCCACGGGGGGTCTGTATGCTGAGCTTCACCCCCCACCTCACTCCTAAAGTTCATCCAGCTCCTGCATCTCAACCAGACCAGTGTATAGGACCTCATCTGTGACCTGAGAGACCCTCAAACCTGTGCGTTCTGACATGATGAGGAATTGACTATTTGAACTACTTTTAGGAATAAAGCTATTGAAGGAAGAAATCTCATAAAAGAAGAGAAAGATCGNTANTTTATTTTACTATGGAATCTAGNTCACCAAGTGTTGCTGTAGCTCTATTTCCTGTTGCCCAAGAGAATTTATCTTGGAAGGACTGTGCCTGACCAGAGAAGTAGGACCATTCTTCATTAGTTAGGTTATCATCAGTCAGTACNAGTGTGAGAATCCGGAAATTTTTCTGAGAAGCCGTGTANTCAGGCACCCTAGATCCCAATTTATTTATNACATCTTCGACTGATACGGTCNTTTTTTNCTCTGCGTACCATTTACCGTCTTCAAGGAAGTCCTTTGCCGTTGCCTTTAATCCCTTAAACAGAACCACGTCCGTAACATTATCTGGTGGAATCAAACCCATCAAATAGAGTTCAAAATTCCCGTAAGGTATTGAGTTGCCACCGTTGGCATATGTGCCAAAACGATTAGCGGTGTACCAATTACCTCCNAGTTCTTGTAAGGTACTGAGATCAAATCCTCCAAGTTGNCCATTCACACTGCTAATACCCCAGTGTGAACCAGCATTGATTTGTTTAAGCTCGTCTTCTGGAAGCTGCACATTTGTATCAAACGAATACGCTGCCAAANTTCCTGTGCTAAGTGAATGATTACCCCAGTGGTGCATCAGTTCATGTAACGAAGGTCCCCATTGAACTCCAGTTTTTTTGGGAAAGTGAATCGCCGCCTTCAATTTCCCATTAGAGCCAGTATATTTAGTTGCATCATACCCCTCCTTATCTTCACTAATTCCCATAACATCATTTGACACACCAATATACTTGCCATGGTATCCAAGGTTTGACTCGGTTTCATTCTGAAGGAGGAATATGAAATCAAATTCGTCTTTGAAATAAGAATATACACTTTTCAATAAATTATTCCGCATCGAAGAATTGATAAACGCCCCTACTGTCCACTCAGGGTAATCAAAAGCGGATAGCTGCGCACTGGCGACATACCCGTCAGAACCTACAGAAATCTCCGCATGTTTCCTATTTACTGCATTAGATTCTCTAAGAGGGCCAACTCTTTTCTCAACATTTACAGGATCTATAACCCCGTTAGCCAGATAAATCCAGTCAAGTTTACCTGCAAAACTTCCTGAACCACTACCACTGTAGATACCGAGATTATTATCAACATAGCTGACATTATCCAGGTTTCCCCAGTAGGAACTGGTCTNCCAATCAGACGTAAAACTCCATTCAAAGGCATCGGGAAGAGTAAATATCTCTGTAACTATCTTTGTAGAAGACTGGTTGTCGGATCCACTGAAAACAGTCATGGAAGCTTGTTTATTAGGAATATCGATAGTGAAATGCATTTCATTCCAATTTTTAATATCTATTTCAACATCTGAAACCAAATAAACACTCTTATGCAAACGGTAGTCACCATAGGGACTGAGATTGAGATTGGCCTCTAGGTGGCACTCCCCGTTGACATATATATTAAGCCATCTATACCAGTTGCCTAAACCAAATAATATCCGCTCGTTGTTTGGTGCTTCACGCAGTTTTTCAGGTAACACAGAAAATGCTAAAGTGAATGCCTGACGATCAAGACTTTTATCAATAGTCTGTCTGGGCATTAAGTTGACACTACCAGTTACGCCCCATCCTTCTCCTGCAGGAAGGTATGGTACATCCAATATTCCATCATGAATGTAAGCATCAACATCTTTTACAGAACTACTAAAAGACCAGTCATACCCTCCTTCAACCGAGTTAACACCAGTTTCTGAAAAGTCCCAATAGCCAACATCTTTTATCAAAGTGGAAGTTTTTAATTTTTTTGTGCCATTATCTGGATAGATTAATGGATATCCAGAAAAAGTTATTTTTGTGTTATCACGTTCACCGACCCATATATCAATATAACTTTGTATCTTCTCTCTAATTATTTGTACACTTTCATCTCCCCAATATGCGAATTTCGATTCGAGTTCTGCGTCGCTAAGTTCCAAATGATCTTGGTATTCTTTTATAAGTTTATGGACACGCCTTATCTTAGTATAATTATCCAAAGCATCTTCAATATCAGCTGACAGACCAAGCCAATCGTTCCAATAAGCTAGTAAAGTTTCATTATCTTCGCTGGCCCAGTAGTGTCTGGATTCATGACGATAGTACCCAGTTACGCTAGATCTATATATACCATCAGGATATAAAATTCCACCTCCAGAACTAGTGGACCTAAAATTATTGTTTCCGCAACCNGTTGAATTATCAATTTTTGTAGGGCGATCTAATAAGGCAACTACTTCTGCGGCACTCCAATGGGGAGTNGTGGTGTTGNCTAAAAGCCCTGACCAAGCGGTTGTGTCGTCAGTAGTGGTTGTGTCGACAGTAGTGGTTGTGTCGGCAGTAGTAGTATTGTCAGCACTCTTTGAACCATCATCACTACTACTACAAGAGATGATGGTCAGACTAAAAAATAATATTTGCAATATCAGTAAAAATTTACTCATCTATTACTCCTACCATTGATCTTTTACAAACATTGATTCTGAGTAGATAATCCAGAGTTACTGAAACTGCACAAGAGATTGTCGATTCAATCTTTTCTGATTTAAAAATTTAGGCTTATGTCAAACATTTGTCAACACTTATATATTTTTGGTGTAGAGGTTTGATTTTCAAGGAAGTGGGAGGTTTTGGAGGGTGTCTGACTGTGAAAAATTCGTGGGGCCATTCATGATATAAGATGGCTGGGCATTTCCGGGAGTGGGGAAATGCATAATTCAACAATCCATCATTGTTTCTTCAGACAGTTGATCCACAACTGCTTCCAAACTATCCGTTCGCTCATAGCATGAAATCTGTCTATCAGCACTTGAACCTTCTTTGAGTAGGGTGAATAAATATTCGACATCCTTCCTGGTTCCAAGAGGATCAAGAACATCGTCAATCAACTCAATCAATTCCTCCATCAACTCACTTGCTGAAATCTCGGTCTGCTTGCCAAAATCAATAAGCTCACCTTTGATACCGTCCTTGATAGCACGCCATTTGTTTTCTGCAATCATGGAACTCCTGTAGGAACGCCATGATTGATTCAACATACGGAGCTTGATCAACTTGGCCACTAATGACTGAATTAAAGCAGCAATGGCGATAACTTCATTGACCTTAGTGGTACAGTCGCAAATTCGAAATTCGAGGGTAGGGAATTTTGGATGAGGGCGGATATCCCACCAGATTTTAGTCGCCTCATCAATACACCCGCACTTGATGAGAGTATGGATGTACTGTTCATATTCCATAAATGAATTAAACCTTTCAGGAATGCCAGTACGGGGGAGATCTTCAAACACAATACTACGGTAAGATTTAAAACCCGTTTTCTGTCCCCACCAGAATGGTGAAGAAGTTGACAGGGCTAAAATATGAGGCATGAAGTACCTCATTTGGTTCATGATATCGATCCGCAGGTCACGGTCCTTGATGCCAATGTGTACGTGCATCCCGAAAATCAGTAGACGTTTTGCTACAATCTGCATCGAATCAAGCAATCCCCTGTAGCGCTCCTTGTTGGTAACAAGCTGGTCCTCCCATTTCGAAAATGGATGAGTTCCAGCGGCGACAATATTGCAGTTATTCTTTGCTGCAATATCTGAAACCAAGTTTCTCAAACGGCAGATCTCACTTCTTGCCTCCTTGATGTCTTTGCATACGCTACTACCCACCTCAATCTGTGACTGCAGAAATTCCGGTTTTACATTTTCATTGAACAGCATTGCACCTTGTTCCATGAATTCTGAAATAAAAGAGGTCAGTTCACGGGATTCGGTATCAATGATTTGATATTCCTCCTCAATACCAATCGTCAATTCATCAAAAATTTGCATGGAATCAATCTCCAAATTTTTTCTGGTTGGATTACTTACTTTAAACGGAACATGTACGAACTCAAAAAAAAACTCTTTGTTTAGTCCCTGCAATTGGTTGTTTTAAGAGAACCCGAGAGTATCACAAATTTATTTTTAATACTTAAATTTTAATTCCACACTATTTACATTTTCTAGTGGGTAATCCATGTCCCCCGGTTTTCTTGCTGCGTCTTTCAAGCAAAATCACGTCATGCCATTTTCCTTGCCGATGCCCTAACTTTTCCCGAAAACCAACTTCCCTGAATCCGCATTTTCGATGCAATGTCAGACTAGCTGCATTTTCAGAAATAATTTCAGCTGTTACAGTCCAGTATTTTTGTTTTTCGGATGCAGCCAAAAGGGCCTTGAGTAAAGCCAAGCCAATTCCTTGTCTTTGTTTTTCCTGACTAACGTGTACGCTGACCTCAGCGACTCCAATATAGCCTCAGGTACTTGAAACAGGGCTCAGGGTTGCCCAGCCAAAAACATTTTTTCCTTCACGCGCAACAAAACGACAAGATGACAGACGACAGGAATCCCAGTCTCTCCAGTTTGGAGGTTTTGTGTCAAAGGAAGCAACTCCTGTACTGATGCTTTCCGCATAAATCGAGCGTACCTGTGGCCAGTCTTCATTTTGGAGTGGTTCAATTTGATAGTTCATGTTTGTTTCTTTAATTGTTTACCAAAGTTGTTTTAGAAGAACCCAAATATAACACCGATCGGTTTGTTTTACAAGAATGGGTGGATTTTACTTGGAGGGTGTCTGACAGTGAAGAATTAGTGGGGGTTACTCACAGGAGGTTTTGGTTTTGATTAATTACTTAGGAAAAAACTCTTGTGTATCTATTCATTTGGCATTCCTGCCTTAATCAAACCTTCGATCAAAACTTCCTTGATGATGGTAGGGGCAACTTTTTCATAATCACTGGTGTTTTTGACTGCTGGCCTCTTTTCCTGATATTGCGCCAAAAAGTCTTTGGCTTCCTCCACTCGATCTAAGTGAGCTAATAAACTGGCTTTGAAACCAAGTGCACCAGAAAAATCAGGATCGATCTCCAGTGATTTGTTGATGTCATCTAAGGCATTTTCAAAGTCTCTGAGCCCCATATGACAGAACATCAGGCTTGTATTTGGGAATAATTCATTTGCACTTGTTGGGTTCAGTTCTATACTTTTAAATATATGCTCTTTAGCTTTTTCGTATTCTCCAAAAGAAGTTATACTGAGACCATATTCTAAATTAGCCGTAGCATGATTAGGGTTAATCTCCAATGCTTTTTTCATTAACT
>NYXK01000058.1 GCA_002685535.1 Deltaproteobacteria bacterium | reverse complement strand
CAATCGGCGAACCCGCGGCCAGTAAATATGCTGTACTACCGGTGGCCGTTCCAACTATTACTCCGTCTCCGCGCACCCTGCGAATGTGTTGCTCGTTGATGTTCAACTCAACCGCAATCAGTCTGGTCGCTCCACGCACAACAACTTCATTCACCGCAAAATCCTTTCCTTGCGGGTGAACGCACTCAAGTACTGAGCGTTCGCTGATTATATATTTCCCCTCAAGAACACTCTGCAGCATATCGGTCAATTCTTCTCTGTCTCCGGCGGTCAGGAAACCGACATTGCCAAAGTTGACTGCCAAAACAGGACACTGCGGAAAAAGACTTAAAGCCGCAAGTACAGTACCGTCACCGCCGAATGAGAGTACCAAATCCAGATCCTCATTTCTGCCCGCGTTCTCTTCGAGTGGTGAAATTTCGATACCGTGAGGAACAAACCACTCCTGCACCAACTCCGTCACAGGCTGTTCATATTGCGGGGAAAAAATCCCTACTTTACGCAGCTGAATTTTATTTTCGCTCACCACTCTTTCATAGAAAAATTTANCAAGTCTTTACAGCATCTTCNGGTACTTTTAGCTTTGTTGTCAAGTGAAAAAACCTGCTCAGTTGACTCTGACGCAAATTGACTGCTGTTAATTATAAATCAATTTGGCTNATAACTGTATATTTCTCAGTCTCAAACTTGCGTTTCCACAGAAAATGTGGGAGCATCTATAGGTTAAAATCATTAACTTAAAAAACAAACAACTGTGAACACATTTTTAAGAAATATTGGAATCTGGCTCGTTATCGGCTTGGTGATGCTNATGCTTTTCAATCTGCTTGGNCCAAAAGAATCGAACGAAAGAAAAATTTCATTTTCGGAATTTATTTCTCAAATCGAATCCGGCTCGGTACTTGAGGTTTCAATCCGCGGAAGTCAAATTCACGGGGTTAGTGACACAAANGGTTCTTTCCAAACACAGGCTCCAAACTATCCCGCGTTATTTGAAATTTTAGACCGTCATCAGGTACGTGTACGTGTGGAACCTACAGATCAAACCAATTTATTTATGGCGATTCTTAACAGTTGGCTTCCGATGATTCTCATCATTGGAATCTGGTTGTTCTTTATGCGGCAGGTTCAGGGCGGCGGAAACAAAGCGATGGGTTTTGGNAAAATTCGNTCNCGCATTACCAACACTGAAGATAATCCAATCAAGTTTGAAGACGTTCAGGGAATTGATGAGTCACGTGAAGAATTGGAGGAAATTGTAGATTTCCTCAAAGATCCGGGAAAATTCGAAAGACTCGGCGGTGAAATTCCAAGAGGCGTTTTGCTGATGGGAGAACCAGGAACCGGAAAAACTTTACTGGCCAAAGCAATAGCNGGAGAAGCCGCAGTACCGTTTTTCAGTATCAGCGGATCTGATTTTGTGGAAATGTTCGTGGGNGTTGGNGCAAGCCGAGTCAGGGACATGTTTGCGCANGGGAAAAAACACGCACCTTGTATAATTTTCATTGACGAAATAGATGCGGTTGGACGCAGCCGCGGAGCAGGACTCGGCGGTGGCAACGATGANCGNGAACAGACGCTAAANCAGTTGCTGGTTGAGATGGATGGTTTTGAAGTCAATGAAGGTATCATTGTAATCGCGGCGACTAACCGACCGGACGTGCTGGATCCNGCTTTGCTGCGTCCCGGACGTTTTGACCGTCACGTAGTAGTTCCGACTCCGGATATTAACGGACGTGAAAATATTTTAAAAACGCACAGCAAAAATATTGAACTGCATAAAGAAGTAAATTTGAATACAATCGCCCGTGGAACTCCNGGCTTTACCGGCGCNGATTTGGCAAATCTCGTTAATGAAGCGGCGCTATGGGCAGCACGTCAGGATAAAGATGCGGTAGAGAATGAAGACTTTGAATATGCAAGAGACAAAGTCATGATGGGTGCTGAACGGCGCAGTCTGCTGATAACTGATGAAGAAAAAGAAACTACTGCTTATCATGAAGTTGGGCACGCGCTTGTAGCGGCCAGTATTGAAGAAGTAGATCCTGTGCACAAGGTGAGCATTATTCCGCGTGGACGTGCTTTGGGTGTTACAATGCTGCTTCCGGAAGAAGATCGACACAGTCACAATAAACGCGCATTGCTCGGTCAAATTGCGATGATGATGGGCGGACGTGCGGCAGAGCATCTTGTTTTCAAACGCTTCACCACAGGTGCCAGTGATGACNTGAAAAGAGCTACTGANTTAGCNCGTAAAATGGTTTGCCAGTGGGGAATGAGCGAAAAACTTGGACCGCTGACATACGCGGAAGACGCGGGGCATGTTTTTCTGGGNCGTGATTTACAACAGCACAAGGAATTCAGCAATGAATCAATGAAGATGATAGATNAAGAAGTGCTTGAGATTCTAAATTCATCCTATGACCGNGCGAANAAAGTNTTNAAAACTTATCGTAAAGCTCTTAAATCACTTGCTGAAACTCTGCTGGAAAAAGAAACTATCGATGGCGACCATGTACTCCAGGCAATGCAGCAGTTTGCACCTAAAACTAAAAGACAGACTCCGCAGAAAAAAAGTTCAAAGACTTAAAATTGCTTTTGAGCATTTTTAGAATTACTTAATAACCTGGGACATCTTTGAAATAATTACAAAGTAGNTGGTTATTTAAAGAAACCAGAGAATCNAAAAAATNACGTCCCAGGTTAACTGTGTTAATCAGAAAACTTAGAACCGCTTTCCCTTCCGGAGACTTTAGTGGAAACACTTTTATCAATTTTTAGCGGCAACTTTTCCCTTCGCTGGCAAGATCTGTTTGATATAGTCCTCCTCTCTCTTATTTTTTACCGAATCCTGCTTCTTATTCGAGGTACCCGCACGATTCCCATGTTAATGGGATTTGTTTTGTTGCTGGCTCTTTATCTTGTTTCGCTGATTTTGAATCTGGAAGCAACTCAGTTGCTGCTTGATAATTTAGGGCAATCGCTGGTGCTGGTGCTGGTTGTGCTTTTTCAAACTGATATCCGCAATGCGTTGGCGCAAATCGGAGTTTTCACTCTTTTCCGTGAAAGCAATCAGCAAAAAAAAGATGTAGTAGACAATATCCTGCAGGCCTGTCTGGTGATGACACAGCAGAGGATTGGAGCTCTCATTGTCATTGAGCAGGAAGTCGGATTGAAAAATTACAGCGACCGCGGCACACAGCTTAACGCGACAGTCAGCGAACCGCTTTTGCTGAGCATTTTCCATCCAACCTCACCGCTGCACGACGGCGCAGTGATTATCAACACTAAAGGGGATTTGCTGGCGGCGCAGTGTATTTTACCAGTGTCGATGAACAGTCGTCTCAGTTCTTTCCTTGGCACGAGACACCGCGCGGCAATTGGTTTAACAGAAGAAACCGATGCGGCAGTCCTGATAGTTTCTGAGGAACGCAAAGAAATAAGTCTCAGTTACCGTGGACAGTTGATTCGCGGTGCAAATGAGGATATACGTAAAGCTCTGATGGAAGTACTTTCCGGAAACATTCCGGCTGCAATTCAGGACAAGGAAACAAAAGATGCTGCCAGAAAAGCCGCGACTGAGGCTGCAGTAAAAATTACGGGTACATCCGATTCAACCGAAAGTTCAGAAATTCCGGATAACTCCAGCCAGTCACCTGATATCCAGACAGAGAAAAACTAATGCGGATAAATGCTTCATACAAAGTTCTTGCGGTAGTTTTGGCGGTCTTCGTCTGGTTTCTCGCACGGAAATCCGGAGAACCGATACAGATGAGTTTTTACGCACCTGTTGTTTTTAAAAATGTATCCCCCGAATTCCAAGTCACGTCTGATCCACCGCAGGTCAACATTGTGGTACACACCAACAGCAGGGATTCGTTTAATCCTCAGGAGATTCAGGCGGTGCTTGATCTGGACAAAGCACAGGAAGGAATACTTTCTTATGTGCTGACCGAGAATCACATTTTATCACCGGTTAAAGTGGAGATAACACGCATTCATCCTTCACAAATCACGGTTAGAATAGAGGAACTGATTGAAAAATCTTTTTCGATCAAACCACGTTACCAGGGGACACCCAAAAAAGGTTATCTACTGGGTGACATAAAAATAGTTCCGGACACTCTTACCATGCGTGGTCCGCGCTCCGTTTTGGAAAAAATGGAATATATTTCCGCACATGAAATTGTACTGGAAGGTTTAAATGAAAGTACCACTATGCGGGTTGATTTGGATTTGCCTGGAGGAAACGTACAGATTATCAATCAAAACGTTGATTTTTACACTGCGGAAGTAACGATCAACAGTCTTCCGATTAAGAAACGGTTTGACAACGTTCCGGTTTATTTACGAAACATGGATTATGTAAGTGTGATAAATCCTAATACTTTTAATGTTTTTGTTGAAGGCCCGGAATACTTGATACAGGAATTAGATCGGGATAAGCTTTATGGAGAAATTGATCTTTCGACATATGAACCTGGAAACTATCCAAAGGTGACACCTAAAGTAGTAACTCCAGAAGGAATTACCGTACTGCAGCAGTGGCCCATCGTTTCTGTCTGGGTTAAGAATGAAAAACTAGAATAAAATAATAACAAAAATAATGATATCATTACACATCAACATCGATCACGTAGCAACAGTAAGACAGGCGCGTCAAATAAATGAACCTGATCCTGTAACGGCGGCAGGTCTAGTAGAACTGGCGGGCGCTGACGGAATCACAATACATCTGCGTGAAGATAGAAGACACATTATTGACCGTGACGTGCGGATTTTGCGGGAAACTGTACAGACCAGGCTCAATCTGGAAATGGCCGCAACAGCAGAAATGTTCCGCATCGCTCTGGAAACGCGTCCGGACATTGTGACTCTTGTGCCGGAAAAACGTGAAGAAGTGACAACCGAAGGNGGGCTTGATGTAGCAGGNGCTCCTGAATCAATGCACAAAGGAATCNCNCAACTCNGNGAAGCCGGAATCAGAGTGAGTTTATTCATCGATCCGGAAGCAGANCAAATCGAGGCCACTNAAAANGCAGGTGCGGAAGATGTTGAACTGCACACTGGATGTTACGCAAATGCGGAAAGAGGAATTCAGCAGGACAAAGAATATGAGCGGCTCGTTTCCGCTGCAGAATTCGCGAATGAGCAAAATTTACAGGTCAATGCAGGACACGGGCTGAATTACATCAACACTCAGCGGATTTGTGGATTACCGCATTTGCGTGAATTAAACATCGGTCACAGTGTCGTAAGCAGGGCAATCTTTGTCGGCCTTACTCAAGCAGTTCAGGAAATGAGAGAAATCATAATTCTTAATTCATAATAATTTTATGTCAAAAGAAATAATTATAAATCACACTTCGCACGAGACACGTGTCGCCGTGATGGANGGAGGAGTCCTTTCCGAACTGCATCACGAACGGGAAAAAATGAAACGTGTTGTGGACAATATTTACAAGGGCAAAGTTCTGAATGTNCTGCCGGGAATGGAGTCCGCATTTGTTGACATTGGCGCGGAAAGGGCGGCATTTTTACATATAGATGANATTCTTCCGGAACATGAAATCCTTGGAGAAACATCAAAGAATAACGGCGACAAACAGCAAATAGGCCAGCTGATTCAGGAAGGTCAGGATGTNCTGGTGCAGGTTTCAAAAGGGCCCATCGGCACCAAAGGAGCGCGCATAACGAATCATGTATCCATCCCCGGAAGAAACCTGGTTTACCTACCGACAACCCAAACCCTTGGAGTTTCACGNCAAATNAGTATCGACAAAGAACGTGACCGACTCAAGGAAATTGTCAATCGACTGCGTCCGGAAAATTCGGGATTCATCATCAGAACGGTTGCAGAAGGCCACACAGAAGAAGATTTGCATTCCGATATTAACTACCTTGTTTCTATTTGGGAAGATGTGCTGGAAAAATATAAAACCCTCCCCGCGCCTTCGCTTTTACATTCGGATCTTAATGTAATTTTCCGCACAATCCGTGATCTCTTTTCCACGGATATCCGTAAACTGGTTGTGGATGACAAAGACCAATTTCAAAAGGTTCGTCAATTTGTACGTTCCTACCTGCCGCGTTATGGATCTGTGCTGGAAAATTATTCAAAAGCCGAACCTGTTTTTGATCATTACGGAATTGAAAATGAAATTGACCGCGCGCTTGGAAACAAAGTCTGGCTGCGTTCCGGAGGACACCTTGTCATTGATCAGACNGAAGCCCTGACTGCGGTTGATGTNAACACAGGCCGTTTTGTAGGTAAGGAAAGTCACGAAAAAACTATTCTGCGNACCAACATNGAAGCNGCAGANGAACTNGTTTACCAACTGCAGTTGCGTAACATCGGCGGAATAATCATTATCGATTTCATCGACATGGAAACGCAGCANCANCGGCAAATGGTTTATCAGACGCTCAAGGATCANCTGCGTTCNGATAAAGCNCGGAGCAAGATTTTGCAGATAAGCGAGATGGGGCTCGTNGAAATGACTCGTAAACGTGACCGAGAAAATCTGAGCCGNTACCTGTGNGACCCTTGTCCATATTGTGACGGCAACGGTCATATAAAATCNGCGTCAACAGTCAGTTACGAAGCATTTCGTGAAATTCGGCGCAGCTGCCGCAGAAATACAAAAGGTTCCATCGCAATATTCTTGCACTCTGATGTTTTTAACTACATACAGCAAACTGAGCAGGAAGCAATTGAAAAACTGGAGGTGGAAATGGGCAGAGCCATTACTTTTAAGATATCAGACGAAATGCACCATGAACAATTTGAACTTTACGAATACTGATCTTACCATGGAACTTGCGGAAAAAAATTTAAAGCAGCACATTGCGGAAAACGTTTANCCGGGACGNGGAATTGTGCTTGGCCGNAACGANGAAAATTCGTGGATNGTGATTTACTGGATTATGGGACGCAGTTCCAACAGCAGGAATCGGATTTTTACGCACGAAAACGGAATTTTGCGTACCGAAGCCGCTGATCCTACACTGCTTGAAGATCCGAGCTTGATTATTTACAATGTAATGCGTGATGTTGATAGGCGGATTGTGGTCACAAACGGTAGTCACACCGACACAATTTGTGACGGTTTAGTGCAGGGTAATAGTTTTTACACATCTCTGCATTCCGAAAAACATGAACCGGATGCGCCGAATTATACAACGCGTATTTCCGGAATAATTGAGCAGTCTGATTCCAGTATGGCATTGTCCAGAATAAGCAAAAGCGATTTTTCCGCAGAGCATTCAGCACATTTTTATTATCGCTATACCGACATTCCAGCGGGTTACGGATATTGTGTGACGACCTACATGGGGGACGGCAATCCACTGCCTGCTTTTGCGGGAGATCCAATTTTGCTGCCTCTAGAAGGCGATGCCGAAAAAATCGCTGATAATTATTGGCAGAAACTTAATCCGGACAACCGAATTTCTCTGTTCGTTCGTGAACTAAATAATTCAGGCGAAGATGGATTAAAAATCATAAATCGTTTTCAAATGGCGAAGCAATAAAGGAGGATCATTAAATGGAAATGGAAGACGAAAAAAATGCTGAAACAAATTCCGCAGATGGTGATGATTTGACTGAAGATGAAAATTTGAGCGGAGACCAATACGAAATTACTGTTGGAGATATTGATTCAGGTGAATTGGATTTTGATATAGTGGATTTTGACGTAGTGGACGATGAAGAAGATGAAATAGGAAATGAGCAAGTGGCAGGAGAGGCCACAGAAAGAGATTTAGGGGATCTCGACTTTGATGTTGTTACTGATGAAGATTATGATGAGGAGGAGAGTCCTGATTTTGAAAATAGGGACGAAGTGCTTGATAATCTGCCGCCTTTGGATGAAAGTGATTTAGAGGATATCGATCTTGTGGAACCGCTGGATGATACCGCTGATTTCGATGAAACAACTCAGCAGGACGATTTTTTTGACAAATTTCATGAAGATGACTTAAGTCCATTAAGTTTTGCGGGAAAACAACTGGTGATCTTTGATACGGGAAAAGAACAGGCTGAACTGCTGAAAAAATACCTCAGCGAACGTGCCGGAATGGAAGTTGAGTGTGTCGGCAAAAAAGAAAATCTCTGGCGTTTCCTGAAAATAGATCCTCTTGATCTGATTATTCTGGAAACTGGAACTGAAGGAAATTCGGACGCGATGGAACTTATTCAGCAAACAAAGGATCAATTTCCGGAGGTGCATTTTATATGTATTTCCGGACCTGTGAGTCTGGAGAGAAGATTGCAGTTCCTG
>NYXK01000057.1 GCA_002685535.1 Deltaproteobacteria bacterium | reverse complement strand
CTATGAAGACCTGTCCCACAATACCTGTCCCACAGGCTAAAAGTATATTAAAAAATTTAAGGTGTTATATCAGCGAGATGAAGCTTATTTACGAGGAATGATGGAGGTGGCGGGAATCGAACCCGCCGCACCTAAAACTCTATAATTATATGATATTATTAAATGACATTAGACTGCTATAATCGCTAATGGGACAGTTGTAATGGGTCAGTTTGGTCTTAGGATATTGATATAAAAATAAAAAAATAGTTGCTACTTCATCTGGACAGCAACCAGTTAAAAATTAAACCAACCGTTTTGGTCATATGAGATACCTGACCCTGAAAATCCTTCAATTGCTAAAAAACAACCGGTCGCTATAATACCTAGTGCAGAGCCAATCACATTTTGGTTTGCCACATACCCCAGAACTCTGGTAGGTTTGTGGATTAAATCATTAAAATTAATAGACTCGTCCACCTGCTCCAATAAAGACTTGGCGCTTCTCAGTTGTCGTAGTTCCTTATCACTATTTTCTTCAGATTCTGAATCCCATATTTCCTCTTCCTGAAGGAAAATTTCTTTCCTGATTAAATCTCGCTGGCTCGAACTTAAGTGCTGTAGTTTTGTTGCTTTAGAAATTGAGAAGATGCTAATTGAAGCTATAATAATCACTATCATCATTATCAAATAAATTGTTGAAACATGGTGCCTCATCTGCATCCAGGCAATTACATTTAGAATGACAACACAAAAGAAAGAGTACATTAACAGGATGGAAGTGTAGCCTTGAATCCGAAGATAAAATCCCTCTCCGAAAGAGCGNAAGGTTTTGCGNCAATTCATCCAAGCAAAAACGTTCGAACGCTTCTTAAGGTCAATAAAAACATGAGGTGTTTTCTGGGGTCCCCCAAGTTCGTCATTCTCAATATCAGCACTAATATTTTCATCAGGCTGATCACCGCTATTCTTACTTTCCTTTTTAGGCATTTGAAAAAGGAAATCACTTAAAGGGATTCCTGGAAAACTTGTTAATTCACCCAATCTTTTCATTGCATTGAATCTCCTATTGAAATCAAAGGCACATATAAATCCAAAAAGCATAATATTCATACCACTAAGAAATCCTAAGAAACATCCAGCAAATATAACATTTTCAAAAAAAGTTTCACCGAAAACATCCAATCCGTAATACATCCTTAAAAAGATCGGTAACAATGCAATGGAAAATGCGCACGACAGNGGTATTAAATTAAAAATTATGGGTAATTTGATGTTGTAGACTGCACGTAATATTTGATGAAGAATGAAACCTGAGTTTACTTCATCTCTTTGATTATTTTTCTTTTCAGCTGTAAATAGCTCGTTGGTAGGATGGTTCTTCATTGTATTGCAGGTACTCTCATCTAATTTAAAAGTAATCCCCTGCAGTGATAGATCATTTTCATCCATGGCACAAATCAGTTCGTCCTCAATGAGTCCAGGGTAACTGGCAGGGTTGCTCCAACCTTGACCCACTAANCGTCGGCTTGTTTTGTCGTCATCCCAGTTAGGCGCTGGAAGACCAAGTAGTACTATATCCTCCGGTCTAAAATAAGCATATTTTACCGAAATAATAAGACGACGCATAAACAGGAAAAAGTATGCAAGTATCATCTGAAAAAGATCAACATTCTGCACTGCTCCTTCATATCCAAATATCCTCAGAGTCAATGCAATAGTNATAAGCCAGGAAGATGGATAGATAATGACCCAGCAAAAAATAATAAACGCTAATGAATTGTGTTTTGTTGAAACTGCACATAAACCTCTATGCTGTGATACATTCCAAGCTCTTGTAAAAGACCGCTCAATGATTAGGGCGGCTATAGGGGAAACAAAGACCGGAGGTAGGTTCTCATAAATAAAAGTTGTCCAGAACTGGGACCAGGAGAATTCTACTGGTGTATGAAAGGTGTGTAGCTTTTCATCAGAAGAGGACATACGCAGCTTGGCTGCGTCGTGACTGCTGTCAAGTTGTGAATGAAATTTTTCATCTTCCGCTTTTGATGGACGTCTTTTCTGGAGTGTGGACACATTTTTTTGATGATTCACACTCTGAACAGATTGTTCTGAAATTTCGTTTTTCATATTACCTTAATTTATTTGTTATCTAAAAGAGATTTTACTTGGTAACGGTAATTTATAAAAACTAAAGATTATTAACTAGTAGGGACATATAAATACCAGCAAATGATATTTTATTCCAATAAAAATACCAACAAAAAATGTGGAAATTNAAAGAATTAAATGGAACACCTTGGAAACACTAAATTAATAAAAACCAGTGTTTACAAGGGATTATTACTTGATTGTGGGATAATTTGGAACAGTTTGAAATGTNAGTGTGGTGGAGGTAGCGGGAGTTGATCCCGCCCNACCAAACTGCCCATAAATATATGAAATAATAAGTTTAAATTATCATCCCAAAAATGCTAATGGGACAGCAATTTATTAATCGACTTACTCTACAACTAACCCAGAAGCTGTATAGAAGGCAATAGCAGCCAATATTGCAAACATTATTGCAGGTGGTATCGGGATTTCACCAAAACCTCTAATTTTTATAGAGATAAATACCACAATGATAAGACAAAAACCCGTACCTAAAGCATAAAGTAATGTCTGCGCCTCACCAGGTGGAAAATTTCTACATGATAGGGTCACTATACAAAGTGTTATTCCTAGTGAACCAAGGATTACCCTAAATCCAGCAGATACCTGAGATGCCTCTTCANTGAGATCTCCCATCAACTTTTGGTTAATTTGTTTTGGGATGAGATTGAACATAATTCCGACAAAGCCAAGAACACATCCAATTATAGTAAAAGCAACTGTAGAATCCATATCAAATCCTTATTCTGAGATTATATAATAATTATTTTGATCTATCCCTTTTTCAATGTCANACCGAACCAAATTAACCATATCGGTCCAAGTACAATACCTCCCAGTCCAGCAGCAATGGAAATTAAAATCTGTTGATCAATAATATTTCCTATCGCTACAAATATATGAAGTATTCCACCAATTAGTCCTATATATGCCAAAATATTTGGGAAATTTTCTTTCTCTATGGCCAAATAATTTATAATCAGAAACCAAAACCCAACAAAGCCAAAGCTTAAAACACCAGTTGGATCAAGAGTGAGTGGGTTTGCTCCGTGCATGGCTTGNTGAATNTGCTCTCCCCCTTCANNAAAAAATTTTGCTCTCTGGGGGATTACATCTGCAATTCTTATAAAATTAGTACACATGACTCCGTAGCCAATCAAACCAACGACAGTAGCCCAATCAACAAGATCTTCACTTAAATCTCTAAAGAAACGGTTTGCTGCAATCATAACTGCAAGCCCCATCAATGCAGCAAAACTGAAACTCCAGTATTGAAGTTCCAAAAGAGATGAATCGCTCGCTATTGAATTAAAGTATTCTGTAAGCTGTTTGCTTCCCTGACTACCTCTTTGAATTAGAGGGAGACTGAAAAATGTTATCCCTACTATAATATAGCAAACAGCTGCAGCAATTGCACAATTTCCACCTAGATTATATTTTCTAGAATCAGCCATAATACCTCCTTAGTATGTTTTAGTTTAAGGTGGTATATAAATTTACCACCTGNTTAAAATAATTTGCCACAAAATTAACANCAACAAACTTAGGAAGCAAGCGTATAATNTNTTGGTTCACTAGAAATATATGTCAACCCAATATATAACATCAATCCAACTGTNTGATTTACAATGTGTGGGGATTTTACTTGAAGTGTCTTTGACTCTGGGAAGGAATAAGTGGGGTGCAAAAACCTTTTTATACTGAGGCGTTATATAACACAAGTTTGATTGCTGGTTAAATTTTCAGGCCGTTAATTTAGTTTAAAAGAGGACTCATGTGACCAGATAATTTTCTTCGTTATATTATAGTATCCNCTCATTCACATATTTTGACTGATTTTCAAATCTTGGGAATGTCTGATTTCATCAATATCCTCTTCCATACCCCTTAGTTTATGAATCAAATCGGCAGTGAAAATTAGGTCGAGGTTGTCTTTCAGAGTCTCTTTTCCTACAAGGTACTTTCTTAGAACTTCACTATTCCAGCGTAAAATCATAGTTGCCTCCTNGCCGCTGGTGACATCCGCCGAGGTTTTTCCGCCGGTTATGAAGGACTGCTCACCAATGAATCCACCTGTAGGGATAATTAGATGTTCTCCATNTTTGAGCACCACTTCAGCCTCACCTTCTACCACAAGCATAAGGCTGTCCAGTTCTGAATCACGATTGACAAGAACAACCTCCGGTTGGAGCTCCTCCAAAGATCCATGATCGATCAATTTTTTGAATACCCTTGGTTCGAGAGATTTGAATGTCAGATCATATATCTTCTGTTCTAAATCACTTAGTTTGACGGGCCTACTTTCGAGGTAAATAATAAAGAGCATCACCAAGTTGATTAAAGCATAGGTANTAACCCAGAAAATGTTATTCCACATAGGTGCTTCAAGAAAATATAAGTAATAAGGTATACTTACCATCATCCCTGTAATAGTCAGTAATCTCAGCCAGACAATTTTTTTGGCCATAAAAGCTAATAAGAAAATAATATTAGCAGTATTAAACAGAATTACGTAAATGTTCCAGTCATTCATAAATTACCTACATTTAATTTGGACTAAGAAAATTATTTATCTATATATAGTGTTATTACTGAAGTGGACCCCAAGTCAAGGACAGTATTTCTTATGAGTTAAGGTGTGCTTTAGTTTATTTTTTATTGCATTAATCATGCAACCTTTTGCCGTCCATACTGATTTGAACGCCATGGTATTTTAATGCTCCAGAAAATGCCTTACCGGTATATTGTTCTCCCTAGTCTGTATTGATAATATTACAAATGCATGATGTTTGTGCAGGGCACTCTCTTAAGGGCATTGACGCAGAAGTCATCGTCCATGCTAACTGAGACTTTCCATGGCTGCACATAACGGCTTGCCCAGTCCATTAAGCAGTCAGATAAACAAATAGGAGCCCCCAATTTATTCCAGAACTTGGTTTGAATTACAATGAGTAGAGATTTTACTTGGCAATATTGGGAGAGGGAGTTTCTNTGAATGTGAAGAATTAGTGGGAGTCACTCACAGGAGATGANGGGGGTTTGTTTTTATGGGGGTTCATTTCTGGAATACTCCATTCACCCACTTTCCAANGATGTTTCCGTCTTTGTCGTATTCTGTTCCTTTCCAAAAGTTNCCATTCTTGAATTCNCCAACATACTTGCTNCCAACAGACCAAGTGTNTGTTCCATNCCCATCCNTTTNNCCCTTTTTCCATTCTCCTTCATATTGGTCTNCTTNCCNTTCCCCTTTTTCATAAGTGTATGNTCCTTGACCGTCTTTTCTGCNNTCCTTCCATTCACCAACATACTTGTCCCCATTGGTATAAGTNAGTGTTCCTTGACCATTTGGNCTCCCATCCTTCCAATCTCCTGCATACTTTCCTCCATCANTCCAAGTGTGTGTTCCTTGACCATTCATTCCCCCATCCTTCCAACCTCCTACATACTTTCCTCCAGAGGGGAAAGTGTAAGTTCCTTTACCATATCTTTCCCCAACTTTGAATTCACCTACATACACACTTCCATTAGTGTAATAGAATGTTCCTTGACCATGTTTTTTCCCATCCTTGAATTCCCCTTCATACTTTCTTCCATCAGACCAAGTGTATGTTCCTTGACCATTTGGTTTATCANCTTTGAATNNCCCTACNTACTTGTCTCCATCAGACCANGNGTANGTTCCTTGACCATTTCTATATCCANNCTTGAATTCCCCNACATACTTNTCTCCTTCCCNTTTCCCTNTTCCATAAGTGNATGTTCCNTGACCNTGTTNTTTCCCATCNTTCCATTCACCNATATACNTCGTTCCATTTTCCCAAANGTATANNACANCTGTTTCCTTNGANTGACCAANCAGAGGGGAAGAAAGAAGAAGGAAAGAGAGGATGATGAGTAGGTGTTTCATAGTTTATTAGTTGGTTTTATAGAGGTTATGATACTTTCTTTTTCCTTCTACCCACAAGTATATAATGTTTCCGTAATTGTCGTATTCTGTCCCGTTCCATATTTCACCATTCTTCCAACTCCCAAAATACTTCCATCCATTAGTTGAAGTCAAAACACCAAGACCATTAGGCTTCCCATCCTTTACCTGACCTTGAAACTTTGGTTGAGTATCTTTATCTCCAGATTCCACCCATTCCCAATCAGGGTATTCACCCAACACATAAAGAGTTTCCCCTTTATGATTATCTCCATTCACAGGAGAAGAAAAAAGAAGGAAAGAGAGGATGATGAGTAGGTGCTTCACTTGGCGTCCCTTTTGGTGGATAAAGTATAGGTGTTCATACTAATAGTATAACAGCATCATAAATGGAAGTTTGTGTAGTTTCAAGAGCAAGTGATGTGGTTTAAATTAATTTACTTTTATCAATGGTAATTATAAAATAATGACTGAAAACATTTGCATTATCACACTGGTAATTTAAATGAAACGCGGACCAAAGGCAAGAAAGATAAATCAGGACCTTTTGGGGAAGATTGAGCTGATGGATACCAATCAGTTAGGCCTCTGGAAGTTTGTGAGAAGAAGTCTCTTCCTTATTTACACAAATACTCTATTTTAGCTTTGGCGGCCTGGCGATATAGACAATATGTGGTAAAGATAATACGAACAAGTCTAATAAAAAGATATTTAGAGATGGCTGTTAGGTTAGTAAGAATTTTTTTTGAAAATATGTTAATTCCAAACTTATTTATAATTCCTCCGGTTGACAAGAATATTCGAGAAAGAATTAACATATAAAATTGAATATATATATATTTAATCAAAAAATTGGTACTTCCAAAATTAACCATAGCGGTGTTAAAAGCCTGGATCCAGGCGGCTCGCCCCGCCGCGCACGGAATGATTTTCATCCCACTGTTAGCGGGGCAGGCCCTTGCCTTTCGAATGCACGGAGTCTTCGACTGGAGCTGGTTTTTTCATTTGGAACTCTATGGGATTCTCTTTCAAATCTACGTTCTCTATATTAACGACTATGCCGATGAGGAGTTAGATCGCGACAACCACACCTATTGGTTGTCCGGCGGGTCTCGCGTGATTCCCCAAGGGAAGCTTTCCGGTCAAGCCCTTTGGATCGGGTCTTGGGTCATATTAGGTCTCCTCCTGGCGCAAGCCCTTTATTGGGGGGGAAGTCTACAACGACCTGGAATGCTGCTCTTAATGGTCGGCGCGGTGGGGATAGGGTGGGCTTATAGTTTGCCTCCTT
>NYXK01000056.1 GCA_002685535.1 Deltaproteobacteria bacterium | reverse complement strand
TCCACAACCGGGCTGCGAGTCGACCATGAAATAATGCGAGTTCTGTTTTCAGAATCTCCGATGGAGATACCGAAGCCCTCTTGGAGAAAGTTCAACGGTTCGTTAACGAAGAATTGTACAAGCCACTTGCCAAACCGCACATGCATGGGTTGGCCAAGACCTAGTGACTCACGTATCTTTTCACGCACTTCCGGAGGGACCGTCATTGGTAGATTACCTGTGGGGTCGTTCGGTGCTAAATCGAGTATGGCGAAGATTATGAAGCTAATTACCAGTAAAGTTGGGATGGCAATCAACACGCGGCGAATGATATAATGGATCAAAGTTCGGACGCCTAGAGGTTAAAAAAACGGTTTGCGAACAGGAGCCCGCAAACCGTAAATTACTGACTAATAACTCGATTTACTTGCGAGTCCAGTCGGCAATATTCCAGAGTTCTGAATCCCAGGAATTCATTCGCACTCCGGAAAGCTTATTAGAATGAGCTGAGACGTTACCACGATGGATTAGAGGAATCATCGCATAATCCTGCATCAGCATGTCATTCATCGCTTTTGTGAGACGAATACGATCTTTCATGGCTGACGTTATTGACATTTTAGCGGAGAGNGCATCATAAGCTGGGTTACACCAACGAGGCATATTGTTTCCACCCCACTTGTTTGATTTTTGCGCCATTTCCTTACAAGTCCAGCCGGACATATAAGTTTGCGGATCCGTTCCACTGAAGTTGTTGGTGTACATCTCTATGTCTGTGTAAAACTTCTGGTAAGTGTCAGGACTACTAATATCACCACCAAAAAAGACGGACGCGCTTAGATTACGTAGTTCAGTTTCTACACCGATTTGCTTCCACATTTCCTTTATGAATGCCTGAGTACCCTGACGAACAGAGTTTGTCGAAGTTTGGTAGAGAATTGAAATACGGACCCCATTTTTTTTGCGAATTCCATCTGAACCACGTTTCCAACCAGCTGCGTCTAGCAGACGGTTTGCTTCAGCAACGTTTGGTGTTTTACACTCATCGTTTGCTGATGAGGCATAAATCGCCGGTGCAGGAAGGACATTACAACTGATCTTGCCAGCCTGACCATAACCAGCATCCACTAAGACCTGTCGGTCAATGGCCAAGGAAAGTGCACGCCTTACATTGTAATCAGACAAGTANGGATGTGCGTTTCGGTTATTATTTCCTCCGACATATTCAGAACGCATATCACCAAGTGATGGATCAGGATTGGTAAAGTTGACCATCAAACGTTCTACTGAAGTACCAAAAGCCGAAACTACTTTCCCTTTACCTGCCTTTTCCATCTTGGAGAGAATTTCAGGCTCGACTTGCAGGTTCCAGCCATAATCCATTTCACCAGTCTCCAGGACAGCACGGGCTGCAGAAACGGCATCTCCTCCGCCTTTGAAAACCAACTTATTGAAGGCTGGTTTGCTTGCATCNCGGTAATTTGGATTAGCTTCAAAAACTATTACGTCATTAGGCTTAAAATCCACTACCTTGAAAGGACCAGTTCCAATTGGGTAAAAATTTTGTTTGTTACATTCCTGTGCTTTTGCTCCCTGGCAACCATCAAATTGAGCTTTTTGCAAAATTGGCGCATTGTAGCCTACAAAAGGTGCATAAGGGAAAGGCTTTGGAACAGTGAACTCAACTTTTACCGTCTGACTGTTAACAGCAGTNACTGACTTGATATCNCTCCAATAATTTGATTGNGTACAACCTGTGTCAGGATTGGAACAGTATTTATAAGTAAAAACTGCATCGTCTGCGGTCAAGGCTGATCCATCAGACCACTTGATGCCTTTTTTAATTTTCCATGTTATTGAGGTCAAGTCTTTTGAAATGCCNCCGTTNGCNACNGTAGGNATTTNCTCAGCTAGCCANGNAAGCAAATTNCCNTTTTCATCATANCGANCNAAAGGCTCNAGNACGACCGAAGAAGCCTCAAGCTCCTTGGTTCCACCGGAAAGATTAGGATTCATGGTTGATGGAGCTTGCCAGTAAAGCAAGTTCAGTTGACCGTCACTGCCACGCTTAGCTTCGACAGCACTTGCCAGACTCAAGGCAAAAGCCAAGCTAAGCAAGATTTTAAGAGTATTTTTCATTTTATCTCCTCGNTTTTTTAGATGGGCCTGGTGATGATTCACTGGCCATAAAAAGCATTCCTGAAATTCAGGTTTGCCAGAGAAAAAAGGAACCAACTATAAAGCCGGGAACCTTTCTGTAATGTTTTCCTTGTGCCGTAGAATTACAGGCCTTTAGCCATGGGAAACAAGGTCATTTTACACTTCTTGGCAAATATGTCAACAACGTTTCAATTTTTTATACTAGATGGCATGCGACATTGTGTCCCGGACCGATATATCGCCATTCTGGTGAGTCANTAAAACAGCGTTTTTCTGCTCTTGGGCATCTCGTATTGAAGTGACAACCGGATGGAGGATTAGCCGGGCTCGGTACGTCTCCANTGAGAATCACACGCTTACGTGTTTTTTCCAGTTTAGGGTCGTGAATTGGAACTGCGGAAAGCAGAGCCTGAGTGTAAGGATGCTGAGGCGTGCTGTAGAGAGATTCACTGTCGGCCAGTTCAACTATCCGTCCCAGATACATAACTGCGACCCTGTCTGCAATATGACGGATCATGCCCAAATCGTGTGAAATGAACAGATAGGTCAAACCATACTCTTCCTGTATATCCTCCAACAGATTAACCACCTGAGCCTGAATCGAAACATCCAGTGCGGCGATTGGTTCATCGCAGATAATAAATTCGGGGCTCAGTGCAAGTGCCCGTGCAATGCCGATTCGCTGACGTTGCCCCCCGGAAAATTCATGTGGATAGCGGTTGGTGTATTCCCGATTCATTCCAACAGACTCCAACAATTGTTCTACACGCTCACGCCGTTCCCTTCCCTTAAATTTCCCATGCTCTACAAGAGGTTCACTGATGATACTTCCCACAGTCATCCTTGGATTTAGACTATCTTGAGGATCCTGAAAAATCATCTGCATATGTGGACGTTGTTTACGCAGTTCCTCCTTACTGAGGGACGTTAGGTCACGTCCTTGATAAATTACATTACCACCCGTAGCAGGATAGAGTTGCAGGATTACCCTTCCCGCTGTCGATTTTCCGCATCCACTTTCACCCACCAGTCCCAGTGTTTCTCCTTTGAAAATATCGAAGGAAATTCCATCTACTGCTTTTACCGCAC
This sequence comes from Deltaproteobacteria bacterium, assembly GCA_002685535.1. GTDB lineage: Bacteria > SAR324 > SAR324 > SAR324 > NAC60-12 > Arctic96AD-7. The sequence continues at coordinate 23,037 of NYXK01000056.1, read as the reverse complement.
CGACTTGCCTGCGGAAAACACCTTTGGTTATTGGGAAATGTTTGGTAAGCCCTTCGACTTTCAAGAGAACAGGACGTGCTTCAGAGCTCATACTTTCTCTCCAGAATCAGGGTTCCACCAACAGGCAACTTTGTGGTTTTTCCCTCTGTTAATTAAGCTTGGATTTTCCTGCAGACAATGAGCGAAGGTATTGCTGCAGCGAGGGGCGAAAGGACAGGCCTGCGGTTTTTGGTGAAGATCAGGAGGCTGTCCGATGATGCTCTCCAATCTTTCAGCACGATCACCTTCCAGGTTTGGCAGGGTTTTCAGCAAGCCTTGCGTGTAAGGATGTTTTGGGTTCGCGTATAGTTCATTCACCGGTGCTTCTTCAACAATGAATCCCCCGTACATCACTGCTACACGGTCTGCCATTCCTGCAACCACTCCAAGATCGTGTGTGATCCAGATAATGGCCATACCCAGTTCCTTGCGCAGCCGTTTTACAATATCAAGGATCTGCGCCTGAATAGTCACATCCAACGCGGTGGTTGGTTCATCGGCAATGAGTACTTTTGGATCACAGGCTAGTGCAATCGCGATCATAACCCGTTGGCGCATTCCTCCGGAAAATTGATGAGGGTAATCGTTTAAACGGCTATCCGCCATTGGGATACCCACCAATTCCAGCAGTTCAGCGGAGCGTTTGCGTGCTTGTTTGCGGCTCAAGTCAAGGTGCTCACGCATCGGTTCGGCTAGCTGATAACCGATGGTCAGTACAGGATTGAGTGAAGTCATCGGATCCTGAAAAATGAAACCGATTTTACCACCACGAATTTTTCTCAACTGATTTGTATCAAGCTGAATCAGGTCCTGGTCATCAAATTTTGCAGTCCCCGAAACAATTTCCGCGGGAGGCATGGGCAACAGCTTAAGCAGTGACATCATTGTCACGCTTTTTCCGGAACCACTTTCTCCAACAACACCCAGCAGTTCACCTTTTTTTAAGTCGAAACTGATACCGTTAACCGCATGCACCAAGCCATCCTGGGTGCGAAAGCGAGTGGCTATATTCTCGACTTGGAGTATGGAAGATTGAGTTGACAAATTATTTGTGAGGCTTGATTGGGGGAAAATTATATTTTTCCAAAATTGGAGTTTAGTATACTGAGAGTTTTTGTCAAGGAAATTTTAGATAATATAAATAAATTTAAGGAGGGATTTCGAGGAGGGGTTGATTTTCAATTGACAAAAAGCAATTTTTCAGCGACAATCATGGATCTAATCCAATGTTCTCATAGAAGCATGAATATTCAGTCGGACCCATTTATGGGATGGCATCCTGAGAATTTTTCATTGAGAACGCAATAATTGAGGAATATATTTCTCAGCTGATTGTAATTCTATAGTCCTCCAAAGGTGCCATCTGAACGGAAACGAAAAATATGCCAGGAAAATCTACCATCAAACATAAAGTTTGCCGTGCGCTCGGTGTCAATCTGATTGGCAGTCCAAGTGCGGCACTTACACTGAGCCGCCACCCCAATCGTCCGGGACAGCATGGAGCAAGCAGACAAGCCAAGATATCCCCCTTTGGTCAACAGTTAAGAGAGACTCAAAAGCTGAAAGCATTTTACGGAATTGGTTCCAAACAACTACGCCGTTATTATGAAAAAGCAGCCAGAGTCCGTAAACAAACCAACGTTGCACTCGTACAGACACTCGAGACACGTTTGGACAACATGACCTACCGTATGGGTTTTGCTGGTACATTACGCGCAGCAAGACAGATGGTGGTTCACTGTCATATTACAGTTAACGGGAAAAGAGTCAATAAACCCGGCTATCAGGTAAGTCCCGGTGATATTGTCCAACTGAGAGAGAAAAGCCAGAAAATTGAGAGATACAAAGACTGGTACAATTTCTTTGAACAGAAGTTAGGCTATATTCAGCGTGACATAAAAAATTTTTCTGGTACTCTGGTGCAGATTCCGGAACGTGAGGAAATTCCAATAGAAGTAGAAGATCACCTGGTCGTCGAATTCATGGCTCGTTGATTCTTGTCATTAAACAACCGGATGTCCTCTGCGGCAGCCGGTTGCAAATGGATTAAACTTAATCCATTCCCTCCTCCCAAGTTCGAACAGCTGTTCACAAAAAATCAATCACTGACACTTCACAGCGGATAATGAAAAACTCAAAACAAATTCGACAAGAGTTCATCACTTTTTTTGAAGATCGAGGTCACCGTTTTGTACGCAGTGCCCCCGTTGTTCCAAATGATGATCCAACTTTGCTTTTTTCTAATTCCGGAATGGCGCAGTTCAAGGATGTTTTTTTGGGCACAGGTGTACGCGAATATAACCGTGCGGCCAACTCACAAAAATGTATACGTGCCAGTGGAAAACACAATGACCTTGAAGACGTCGGTCATGATAATTATCATCATACTTTTTTTGAGATGCTCGGAAACTGGTCTTTCGGTGACTATTTTAAAAAAGAAGCAATTGGCTGGGCATGGGAATTAATGACGGATGTTTGGGGGCTGCCGAAAGATAAATTATGGGCCACCGTTTATGAAGGTGGAGAAGGCGTGGAAGCAGATGAAGATGCGGAAAATCTCTGGCGTAGCATTACCGACATAAATCCGCAGCAAGTTTTACGTTTTGACAAAGCAGATAATTTTTGGGAAATGGGTGAGGTTGGCCCCTGTGGACCGTGTTCTGAGCTGCACATAGATTTAGGCGAAGGCACCTGTCCTCTTTCCGAAGAACACAATTGCTCCGTGAATCTTGAAGGCTGCTGGCGTTTTGTTGAATTGTGGAATCTGGTTTTTATTCAATATCAGCGTTATCCGGACGGTCATCTTGAGCCACTTGCCGCACAGCATGTGGATACCGGCATGGGATTGGAGCGAATCTGCCGTGTTTTGCAAAGTGTTGATTCGAATTACAGTACAGATCTTTTCACGCCGATTCTGGCGGAAATCAGCGAAGTTACCGGTCAAAAAGATAGCCCCGGAGATGTGGGAGTAGCGTTCCGGGTGATTGCTGATCATTTACGCTCGCTGAGTTTTGCAATTGCGGACGGTGCGTTCCCTTCAAACGAAGGACGCGGATATGTTTTGCGACGCATGTTAAGACGTGCCACGCGTTATGGACGTGTACTCAATATGCATGAACCATTTATTTACAAACTGGTACCCGTACTGTCGGAAGTGATGGGTGATGCTTTTCCGGAAATAAACAAACAGCAAAAACATGTGCAAAATGTAATTCAGGCGGAGGAGACAAGTTTCGGGTTGACTCTCGACCGCGGATTGGAAATTTTTGAAAAAATGGTCTCAACTCCGGAAACCAAAAAAGCAAAAGTTCTTTCCGGAGAAGATGCTTTTAAACTTTATGATACTTATGGGTTTCCGGTTGATTTGACAAGGTTGATGTGCGAAGAACGGGGAATCGGTACTGACGAAAATGCATTTGAAAAACTGATGCAGCAACAGCGTGTACGCGCCCGTGAAGCCGGTAAATTTAAAGCGACGCTTGATGAGTGGACAGAACTTTCCGCAGGCCCGGATTCAAAATTTGTGGGCTACGATGTTTTCCGTACTGAGTCAAAAATCCGCAGGTACAGTCTCAATGGACAGGGGCAACTGCAGTTTATTCTGGATGTCACTCCCTTCTACGCAGAATCTGGAGGTCAAGTCGGTGATCACGGAACGCTTGAGCAAAATGGTAAAAAGTGGAATGTGGTTGATGTGCAGAAACAAGGGGACTCGATCATTCATTTTTGTGAAAAACAAAGTTCCGAAGTTGAAAAAAATTCTCCGGAATCTTCCCCGGAATTCACTCCGGACGACTCTCCGCTGACAGCAGTGGTTGATGAGGAACTGCGTTTATCAACAACCAATAATCATACGGCTGCACACTTGATGCACGAAGCTCTGAGGCAGGTTCTGGGCGAACACGTAAATCAGGCTGGTTCTTTGGTTAATCCGGAAATACTGCGTTTCGACTTCACCCATTTTGAAAAAGTCAGCGAGACGCAGCTTGAGGAAATTGAGAATATTGTCAATGCGGTGATTCGAAAAAATATACCCACAGATATTTATGAAACTCCTTTTCAGGAAGCAATTGATTCCGGAATCACCGCCTTGTTTGGGGAAAAATACGGTGATGTCGTGCGTGTTGTAAAAGTGTCAGATTTTTCCGAAGAACTCTGCGGCGGATGTCATGTAAGAGCCACCGGTCAAATCGGTCAGTTCAGGATGTTTTCGGAAGAGGCAATTGCATCCGGAGTACGCAGGGTTGTCGCAGTAACAGGACGTCAGGCCGAATTAATGAATCAGGAACACGGACGGGTCGCCCGCAGTTTGCGTCAGTTAATGAATGTTCCGGAAACGCAAGTTCCAAAAATGGTCGAAAAACTTGCTGATGAAAAAAGACAATTGGAAGGAGAGCTGAAAAATTTACGCAGCGAGAATGCTCTTGCAGGCATTTCAGGTTTGATCTCGCAGGCTGAAGAAGTTGAAGGTGTGCAGGTTTTAGCTAAAATAATTGAGGTCGACTCCGCGGACACTCTCCGTAAAATGGGGCAGGCACTCAGTGAACAGATGAGCTCAGGTGTAGCATGGCTGGCTGCAACGATGTCAGGGAAAAGCACTCTGCTTTGTGTTGTTACAGATGACCTGGTTAAACGCGGCTTAAAGGCCGGCGAACTGGTAAATGCTGTGGCCTTACTTGCTGACGGACGAGGCGGTGGAAAACCTGATATGGCGCAGGCCGGCATAAAAGCTCCAGAAAAACTTGCAGAAGCATTGGCCTCAGCAGCAGATTTAGTACGAGAAAAACTGACAAATTAACTGATGCGCTACGAAACATTTATAGGCAAACGATATCTTTTTTCTCCACGGCAGGATCGTTCGATTTCAGTCATCACCTGGATTTCGATCGGTGGTGTAGCCTTAGGTGTGGTTGCACTCATCGTTTCCACTTCTGTGATGAATGGTTTCCGCACAAATTTACGTAACGCTGTGACAGGCTCTTTACCACACATCACGATTTTTGCCTGGGATGACGCAATGGTTAACTATTCAGGGCTGCAGAAACGTTTAGACGCTCATCCGGAAGTAAACGGTGTCGCACCATACATTTTTAAACAAGCTCTGCTCACTGGTCGAATAAAGCCCAAAGGTGCGCTGCTGCGTGGTATCGACCCGCAGCAGGAAGCAAATGTGACAAGAATCGCTTCTTATTTGCGTGACGAAGTTTACGGATTTACACCATCACCGAAAGATCAAGAGCTAATTTCAACAAGACTGTTGGAGCGTCTTTCACACCCGGAAGCAAGAAAAAAACGCCTCAAAGATGGAATAATTTTAGGGGCAAAATTGGCCCGCCAACTGGAAGCAGAAGTCGGAGGTTCGGTCAAGCTGGTTTCTTCTGAACAGCGCTTGACCCCTATCGGCGATGTGCCGCGGATAAAGAAACTGGAGGTGATCGGCATTTTTGAGTCAGGAATTTCCGGTTATGATGAAGTTCTGGCTTTTATCGATTATCGTCTGTTGCAAAAGATTTACCGCATGCAAAACAAGATTACAGGTTTGGGTGTGCGTATCGGTGATCCTGAAAATGCGCCGGATATTGCAGATGAACTTGCTGACCTGAGTGAGGATTATATTGTAGGGAACTGGGCGGATGAAAACAAAAGTATCTTTCAAGTGATGAAAATTGAAAAAATCGGCCTGTTTCTAATCCTCTCATTGATCATTGTAGTGGCAGCCTTCAATATCATTAGTTCGCTGATTATGCTGGTACTGGAGAAATCCCGGGAAATTGCGATCCTCAAGGCACTCGGCGCAAAAGATTCCGGTATACGGAGGATTTTCTTTTTTCAGGGATTAGTGATTGGTTCGCTGGGAACCATCGGTGGAGTTTTGGTGGGACTCGCTATCTGCTGGATCTTAATGAGCTTTGATATAATTGATATTCCCCCCGGAGTTTATCCAGGAGGAAACCGGATACCTGTGCTGATTGACTGGTTTGATGTAGCGCTTGCGACCGTGGCTTCCTTCACAATTTGTATTTTGGTAACGCTTTATCCTGCCTCAAAAGCATCCCGGCTTAATCCGGTTGATCCTTTGCGTTACGAATAAAAAATCTGAATGTGTGGACATATTAAAAAAACTTGTTTTTATGATGTTTCTGTGGGAATATCAAAGGTTGTCATTAACTGATAATTATTATTACTTAAAATGAGTGTAAAACTCTAGACCGAATTTCAACTGAGGAGCTGTGGATGACTTATACTGTAACCCCAAACTGCGATAATTGTAAATATACGGACTGTGTAGAAGTCTGTCCTGTGGAGGCATTCCACGAAGGGCCGACTATGTTGTACATAAATCCGGAAACGTGCATTGACTGCAATGCCTGTGTTGAGGAGTGTCCTGTTGAAGCAATTTACGCGGATGTGGATGTTCCTGAGAAATGGGCAAGTTACACAGCATTAAACGAAGAAAAATGTGAAGAGTATCCGATTATCGAGGAAGCAAAAGATCCTCTCCCAACCGCAAAAACTCTTGAAGAATTACAAGCTGCTGAAGGGTGAAACTGAACAGTAGTGGCGGATTCATTATTTTGAACAGCAGCTTCAGATTGAGCCGCAGATTTAGGGTGTTCAGCAATAATCCGGGATCAGCATTCTTTTAAAACGTTGCACATGAACAAATTATAACACAAACATAGACGACCCATGGCCGTACCAAGAAGTAAAACCTCGCGCAGTCAACGTGACCACAGACGGGGACATATAAAAATAACAGAATCCGCGCTTTCAGAATGTACTAACTGTAACGCATTGATCCGTCCTCATAGAGTCTGCCCTGAATGTGGATTCTATAAGGGTGTTGAAGTAATTGAAGTTAAAACATCTTGAGCCGTTTGTTCTGCTCTTTCACTCATCAACAGCATACCGGTAAAAAGCATGGCAATTGCAGTTGACGCAATGGGGGGAGACAGACCTTTAACTGTTCAGGTGGAGGCGGCAGTTCAGGCCGTCAAAGACTTCGGAATTGAAGTCATAATTGTTGGAGCAGAAGCTCAAATAAATGAGCAGCTGAAACAATTCAGTTACGATCAGCAAAAAGTGCGTGTTGTCAATTCCACAGAAATTGTGGAAATGAACGAGTCTCCCGCTACCGCTCTACGTCAAAAAAAAGACTCCTCAATCAGGGTTGCTGTTGATCTTGTCAAAGCAGGTGAAGCAGATGCTATTGTCAGCGCGGGAAATACCGGTGCCTCAATGGCAACCGCAAAGTTTGTCCTCAAGTCAGTCGAGGGAATAGAGCGACCCGCAATTGCTTCGCTCATGCCCTCAGTACACCGCAATCATCCCTTCGTCCTCCTGGATGTCGGCGCAAACACAGATTGCAAACCCCTTTATCTCTTTCAGTTTGCATTAATGGGTGATGCCTATGCACGTACGTATCTGCATTTGGATAATCCGCGTGTCGCCCTATTAAACGTTGGTGAAGAAGATGGTAAAGGTTATCTGGACCTGAAAGAAACCTTCGATCTGCTGAAACAGAGTACTCTTAATTTTGCAGGTAACATAGAAGGTAAGGCCATGTTCAGAGACAGAGTTGATGTGGTTGTTTGTGACGGTTTTATCGGCAATATCGCGCTTAAAGTCGCAGAAGGAACTTTCGATTTTGTGCGCAGTATTCTACGTGAAGAAGTTCAGAGTTCATGGCTTTCAAAGTTAGGTTACCTTGCGATGAAAGGTCCTTTCCGCCAGTTGAGAAAAAGGGCGGACTATACTGAAGTTGGAGGAGCGCCTTTACTGGGCGTAAACGGAGTCGTAATTATCTGTCACGGTAGTTCAAAAGTGCATACCTTACGCAATGCAATCAAACATGCACAGGAATGTGCTGAACAAAAACTGAATGATAAAATTGCGGTTGAAGTTGCTGAAAACCTGGAAGTCATCAAGCAGGCGAAAAAAATGAACGGCGAAACCAACTAAAGTTAGTTGGTTTTACGGTGCTCTTTAATTTGCTCTTTTAAATATTCCTCGCATGCATCCCAAGACATTTCTTCAAGTTTTAATCTCTCATAAAGCGTGAAAATCACCTGAAACTCTGCCAGCAGGGTTAACCCCGATTTTCCCTGTGCCGGCAGCATCTTGTGACGCAGGAGGTTCAGCATATAAACGCTTTCTTTTAAACGTGATAAGCTTAGTACCTGCTGCTTGTAGTCATACAATAGATAGCTGAAGATAAAGATACCTCCATCATCCAGCTCTGTTGTCCATGCCCAATCGTCTGTCTGGAATTTTTTTTTGTTTTTAAGCAGCTTCCTGCCGTCAAAGACCACCTGCGCAAATTCAACATCTCTATCGATGATCGGACCTGGAGAGTCATTCGAATTATCTTCCGTGGCAGATGGCATAAAAAGGCGGGTTTTGCTGGTGTTGTTTAAATACGGATTATGGAAAAGCGTTCAAGCAAGAAAAGTTGGCGTCAAAAATTTTTAACCTGTAAAGAACGGTGATTCGCCCTCAGAGTGATCAGTGACATCAAAAACTCCAACTAGTTCCGGAATCGCCTCTTTGAGCATTACTTCTACACCTTGTTTGACAGTAGTGTCAATCATGCTGCAGCCTTGACATCCGCCTCCAAAACGTACATAAGCGGCGCTGTCCTTGATTCCTTCCAGCATGACATTTCCACCGTGTGAGGCCAGCATAGGATTGACCTGTTCATCCAGCATGAGCTGTATTTGATCTTCAAGTGAACCACTTAGTTTACTGATTGACAGCTGAGGGTTTCTGGCTTCCAGATCACCGTCTTCGTTGATTTCAATGATAGTACCTTCAAGATAAGAAACATTTTTGCGTTCACTAAAGACTAAAATTCCGGCGACCTTGAACTGAATGCTGCTTTCCGGAGGTGATTCTACAAATTCAAGCTGGTAATTTGCTTTTAAAGGTGAAGTCGGCTCAACTATAAGTTGTACACCTTTCAGGGCATCAACACTTTGCAGTTTATTATTTATCTGCTCCCCTGCGGAATCTGTGATGGATAAATATGAAGTATTTGCATTGCTGAAAAGTGCTTCGTAGGAATCCGTAAAGCTAAAAGAGTCAAAACCATTGTCATAAAGAATTTCTGCTGCCGTCAATACCTCACCGTCTTCACCACCGTAAAGCAGGATATCTCCGGCAAAAGGCATTTGGTAAATCGAAGTTTCAAAATGTTCGATCGGCAAACTATGTGAACCAGGGATATTCTCCGCTTCATGTGCTTCAGAACTACGCAGATCAAAAACATAAGGACGTTTGGAAGTACGGCGTTTTTCAAAAAACTCATGAGGGCTCAGCCGGTATTCAGCGATATTGAAATCATTGCCTTCGGATAGATCTTTGAATTTAAACATGGAAGCCTTTATTGGGATTGAGATTTTCAGCAGGAAAGGTATGCTTGGAACTCAGTCTCCTGCGACTTAACATTTAACTACAATTTTATACCAACTCCCCTGACGTGTCAAACTATGGAAAATATTAAGACAATTGAACTAAAAAAACGTCCCTGGGTTGTGGCACACAGAGGTTATCGAGCTAAGTATCCTGAAAATACACTTGTGGCGTTTGAAGCAGCAATTGCTGTAGAAGCGGATATGCTTGAATTGGATGTCTGCCTGACACGTGACCGGATACCAGTGGTGATCCATGATAAAACTCTGGATAGAACCACAAACGGCAAAGGACTGGTTTCAGCACATACTATCGCTGAATTAAAAGAACTGGATGCCGGAAGCTGGTTTGACGCAGAGTTTAAAGGCGAAACTATTCCCACACTTGAGGAACTGCTGCTGAAAATCAAAGGCAGGATTACCGTAAATATCGAAATAAAGCCGGAAAGTTTTGAAGCACCAGCTCCTCCGGACGCAATTGAAGTGCAGGTCTGTGAAATGGTGGAAAAACTGGAGATGGCGGATTCTGTGTTGATTTCAAGTTTTGAACATTTCTTTTTTGGCAGAATACAGCGCTGGTATCGTGATCAAAAGAAACCCACGAAAATCAGAACGGCAACTTTGCAGGAGGCTCCTCTTGCCGATGATTTCGCGGTGGCTCTATGTCAGCGGCATAAGGCATATTCATATCATCCCGATGAAAGTCTAGTAACCCCTGAACTAATTCAGCTTTTACAAACGGAAGGTTTACGGATTTTTCCCTACACGGTGAATGCTGAAAAAAGGATGGAGCAGTTGATTAATTGGGGTGTCAGCGGAATAATTTGCGATGAACCGGAACTCTTGTGGAAAGTAATCCGCAGGCTGGAGAACAGTGAATGATAGTTTTATAGCTTCTTGTGAATCTTACTAAACCGGCAGGGTAAATTTTATCAGCTGAGCCATTTTTTCTGCAGCCTTACCGCTGTCCACGGTTTTTGTTGCCAACTCAACTGCTTCCTTCAAGTCATCAGCGAGCCCTGCTACAACGAGGGCACCCGCAGCATTTATCAGCGCCATATCACGCGCAGTACCTTGCTCCTGACAGGAAAAAATACGTTTAATAATCTTTGCGCTTTCTTCCGGACTGTCAATTCTGATCTCATCCAGGTTTCCGGTCTTGAATCCCAGTTCCTCCGGATTCACTTCATATTCGCGGATCCTGCCGTCACGTAGTTCAGCCACATGAGTAGGAGCTGTAACGGTCAATTCACAAAGGCCGTCATGTCCATGCACCACCAGCACACGGGAACTATCAAGCCGCTGCAGGACCTGTGCGATTTTCAAAGTCAGATCTTTGTTGGGTACACCGATCAGTTGGCTTTTAGCTCCGGCCGGATTTGTGAGTGGACCGAGTAAATTGAAAATAGTCGGTACTCCCAAATCTTTACGTATGGGGCCGGCAAAGCGCATCGCAGGGTGATGATTGATTGCATAACAAAAACAAATATCCAATTCTCTCAGGCAGCGTTCAACCTCACTTAAGTCCAAGGTTATATTTACACCTAAAGCTTCAAGAGCTTCCGCGCTGCCGCTTTTACGGGTGTTGCTGCGGTTACCGTGTTTGGCAACCACTGCTCCTGCTGCGGCTGCGATAATGGCCGCACAGGTGGAAATATTGAAAGTACTAATCCCGTTTCCACCTGTACTGCAGGTGTCAATCGCATTTTCCGGTGCCGCAATGCCGGAAGCACGCTCACGCATTGCCAGTGCTGCGCCTGCCATTTCATCAACAGTCACGCCTTTTGCCTGCAGGAGGGCTAACAAAGCTGCTGCCTGAACCGAAACCGCATCTTCACTCATAATCCAAAGAATCATTTGACGTGCTTCTTCAAAACTTAGTTCCTGTGTCGCCAGTAATTTTTCCAGTAATTCTTTCATTTGTTTGTTATTTTTTAATTTTGAAGAGCTTCTTCAGCCCAGTTAAGGGCTTCAATCGCAAACAGCAGCTGGTGCTCTTTGCGTGTTAAAAATGGATTAAACTCCAGACACTTATACCGGACTTCTGTAGATATTGCCAGCCCAAGATGACATTGCCCATTTTTCCTGCTTCTTCTCTCAGTTGTGGGCGGACCGGCCATACCTGTTTCTGCGAGTGCCCAATCAGTTCCGGACTCTTTGAGCATTGCTTCCGCAAGATCCTGGGCCCGTTTCTGCGACACACTTGAGTCAACAGTTGATGTGCAACCTAAAAATTGTGTTTGTGCCGCCGAACTGTAAAGAATCCGGCCATCCAAAAAATGCTTCGATGCTCCGGAAAGGCTGGTAAAAGCTTCAGCAATTTGACCACCAGTACTGGTTTCCAGCACAGAAAAGCGGTGCGGTTTATTTTGCATTTCGCGATGCATGAGGAACTGCTGCAGTTTTTTGGCAGATTCATCAAGTTGCTCCTTCAATTCATGTAAACGCCGCTGCAGTTCAGTTAAGTTTGAAGAATGTATTTCAAGGCGGATTTTTTGTTTTTTGTATAAACCGTAACGAGTTAGCTGTTGTGCGGCTGTTGCCGGGAGAAAAGCCTTAAGCTCATGTCCGGCTTGAGCTGCTCTGCGGATAAGTGTTGATGAAATCAAAAAAAATCTCTGTAGATTTTGCGGAAAGAACTCTGTTTTTATTAAGGTGACGCTTAGAGTTATTCCGCGTTTTTGTTTTAATTGATTTAAAACATTTTCAATTTCAACATCATTTCGCGGTGCTAGCAGCAAGTGACAGCCGCGTGAGATTTCAGCAAGGTCCTCATTTGTGAAAATTTGTGGATTGAGCATACGTTCAAGCAAATCCGCACCGAAGATCACGCGTACTTTTTCTCCTGAGGAGAAAGTTCGGATATGCTCAGCCAGACGTAGGGGACGTTCGTAAGACAATTCTCTGCGTGAAACCGCGGAATTATTATTTGTTAATTTAAACTCAACTCCGGATTCTTCCGCAATTTTCGCAGCTAGTGATTTAGCAGGATCAGACCAGTCATTTAATGCACTCCTCAATATTTCCGCACGTAACGTAGCTGCCGGGATTTTCCGGTGCTTAAGAGGGTCAGGATGCATGCCGTTGGAAAGTATAAAAACGACCAGTTGAGTTTCCGGAAATTGCCTGAGAACGGTTTCCGCTAATAACAGATGATGATGACCTGCGGGATCTGCTGTTAAAGGGAAATATACGGTGGGCAGTTTAGCCTTTGAAGTTGAGCTATTCATGAATTAACTCTTCACAGCACAGTCGAAGTAATTTGATGCTCACTTTTGTAAGGGCTGAATCGAGGCAAATCAACAAACTGTTAGCTTACTGTTCAGCAACTTCTTTTTGCAGGAGCTGCAGGTTGAGCATCTTGAGCGTTGAATTGACTGCGGCAATTACTTGATCGGAATCAATGCCGATAGTCTGCAGACGTTTACCGTTAACCTGCCAGGTGATAATTGCTTCGGTAAGAGCATTCGTTTTACCTCCACGCGGAATCCGGATTTGATAATCAACCAGTTCCGGAGCCTCGAGATGCACGCGTTTTAAGATTTTTTTAACCGCACTCATAAACGCATCATAGCCACCGTTTCCACTGCCTGCTTCAAGGTATTCTTTTGAATCAATTTTAAGATGAATTGTAGCAGTTGCTCTTAAATGAAGCCCACTTGAAATTGAGCAGTTCAGTAGTTCAATACGTTCAGTATCACTGGTTTCAAGCACATCAGTAATGATGATCGGCAAGTCCGCGGCAGTCATTGTTTTTTTTGTATCACCCAGCTCAACTACACGTTTAAGAACTTTCTGCAAATTTTCATCAACCAGCTGAATACCGAGCATTTCCAGGTTTTTTGCGAGAGATGCTTTACCGCTCATTTTCCCGAGGGCATAACTTCTTTTACGTCCAAAACGTTCCGGTACAATGGGGTTATGATACAATTTCGCTTTTTTGTCACCATCCGCATGGATGCCACTTGTTTGTGTAAACACATTTTCTCCAACAATAGGCGCGTTGTCTGCCAGTCTTTTCCCGGAAAAGCTTTCTACCATTTCACTTACCGGCGAAAGATGCGATTCGTCAATCGAAAGTTCCATGCCCATTTTGTCATGCAGCACAACCGCTATTTCCGCCAGCGAGGCATTTCCCGCGCGTTCGCCTAGACAGTTCATAGTGCAGTGAATGTTTCTCACCCCGGCCTTGACCGCATAGAGTACATTGGCCACACCTAATCCGTAATCGTTGTGCGGATGGAAATCAAAAGTTGCCCATGGAAAACGTTCGAGCATATCGGAAAGACTGGAATAAACTTCATCCGGAGATAGAACTCCAAGAGTGTCAGGCAGCATGAAATGCCTGATGCCGTCATCCTTGAGTGCCGCCATCATTTCGAAAACATATCCCGGGCTATTGTGATATCCGTTCGACCAGTCCTCAAGATAAACGTTGACATCGAGCTGATTTGTATGTGCATATTTCAGCGTCTGACGGATGTCTGAAATATGCTCCTTTAGCGTTTTTTTGAGTTGATTTTTACAATGATTTTCACTGCCTTTAGTCAGTAAATTCATGACAGTACAGCCAGATTCTTTAATCCAGTCTACACTGCGTTTCTGGTCAATGAAGCCTAAAACTTCGATACAATCCAAAAATCCATTTTCTGCAGCCCATGCCGTGATATTTTGAACTGAACCTAACTCACCCGCAGAAATCCTTGCGGAAGTTACTTCAATTCGATCAACACGCAGTTTTTTCAGCAGGGTTTTTGCAATATTTGCTTTTTCCGGAGGTGTGAATGAGACACCTTGTGTCTGTTCGCCATCCCTCAGGGTGGTGTCCATCAATTTGATCTTATTTGCTGAAGAAGACATGCTGTGTGTATTTTTGTTTGAAAAATGGTGCGAAAATGCTGACGTTTATTTTCTGGAACATTTATGCAAAACTAAACTTCCCGCTAGGACAAAAGTCAATCCCAGATGTATTTCGCGTGGAAAGTCAATCGCATCTGCTCCGTAAAGCAGTAAAGGAATTCCGGAAACAATTAATCCCAAACCGCTGAAAAACTGGACAATACCGGATGCTGTAACCAGCGAAAACTTCGTAAGACGGTCCGCATGTACCCGGATATGATCCCAGGAATACATGGGAAAAATAACCAAAAAGAAAAAACCGGCCCAGATGTGTAGTAAGGAAGTCGCGGATGACTCTTCGGCCCATGGAAACAGCTCTGGATAAGCCAACAGTATGCCGGAAAGAATCAAAAAAACACAGCTTAAAACAATAAGTTTTCGCAAGACTTCCGGAAGAAAAAATGAGTAGATTGTCAATTCCTGGAACGGAATGATATGCGCATAAGCATAGCTCAAATGGCTAATAAACGCAACTTGTGGCGCAGACAAGAAAATTCAGAGCAACTTCAGTTTCGCTAAATCATTGCGGAGCAGGGCAGCATTGTGGAAATGAATTCCGTGGATACCGGAGTCCTCCGCAGCTTTAACATTGGCAAGTTTGTCATCAATGAAAACAGTATTATCTGGAGTCAAATCATAAGTTTCTATGAGTAATTTGTAGATATCCGGATCAGGTTTGATTTTGCCGATTTCACCGGAAATTATTTTTCCATCAAACCAGTGCAGAAAATCATAAATTGCTTCTGCTTTGGGATACGTCTCAGCAGACCAGTTACTGAGAATGAAAAGCGGTACCTGTTTTTTTTTCAACTCGGCTAAAATTTCAACTGTATCATCCAGAGGACCACCCAGCATTTCTTCCCAACGCCCATACCAGTTGCTGATTTGTGCGGAAAATTGCGGATGTAAACTGGAGAGCTCAGCGATGCCTGTTGAAAAAGGCTGACCTGCGTCATGTTTTGCGTTCCATTCTTCATCACAGATATTTTCCAAAAACCATTCAACTTCTGTTTCGGTAGTAAATATTTTAGAGTAAAGATAGCGGGGGTTCCAGTCAATTAAGACGTTTCCGAGGTCGAAAACTACAGCTTTGTTTGAAGACATAATTGGGTATATTGGACTAACGTTTTGCGACTAAACCGCTTGCACGGCCAAAATGGGCATAAACTGAATTTGAAATGGCTTTTGCTATTCGTTGACGGGTCTTTGGTTTGAGCAAATCCTGTCGATCACGTCTATTATTAAGGTTTGCGATTTCTACTAAAACAGAAGTTGGCACCTTGCTGTAACGAAGAACAGCCGGCAGAGTCTTTTTACCTTTGCGGTAAAGATAACCTCTGACTGCTGAAGAAACCCGATGTGTAGGCAGCTTTGTTTTGCGGAACTGATCAATAATAACTTTTCCAAATGATTTACTCAGTTTTTCAGAATAACGATTGTCCTTTGTTTGAAAAGTTAATTTTGAATTATATTCCTTAATCCTGCGGTATATTTTACTTTTCAACCGAAAACTTCCGCGACGCAGGCGTCGATCAGGATAATAGACCATCACACCTCTCAGCGATGAGTGAAGGGAGTCACCGTGAAGACTGATAAATAAAATATTCTCAGGAGGTACTTTTTGTTTCCTTAACTTCTGATATATATGGTTGACTAGATAGACTCGCATATTTGCGCCAACCCTTGAATTACGGGTAGAATAACGCGGTGTGACTAAAAGCTGTTCATCTTTGTCATGTCGATGAGATAAAAAACGTACAGGTTTTTTCTGGTTAGGATCAGCCAGGGTGGGATGTACTATCACACCTTCTTTTTTGAGTAGCTCAGACATGCGCTTGCTGACATCATAAACCACCTCATCTTCATAAATCAGATCTTTATTTTTTCTGGATCCCCCTGAAGCTCCGGGATCGCCGCCACCGTGACCTGAATCAAGAATGACATGAATTTTATGAACATTAGTTTTTCTTTTTGTTTTTTTGGCAACTATCTTCGTTTTGCTCTTTTTATTTTTAGTAGCAACGGTTTTTTCTGTTTTGCTTTTTTTACTTTTTACTTTAATTGTTTTCCTGGCTGAGGCAGCTTTTTTTGTGGACAAATTCGCATTTGTCTGGTTACCAAGGTATTCTTCACTTAACCATTCAAGTGGAATTTTTATTTTTTGCCGATTCTGAATGAGTTTTGCGTCAGGGATATTATTCAATTTTAATATTTTGTTTGCTACATGATTTACCTCATCGTTTAACAGACGTCCGGTAAAACGGATCACAACCGAAGAATAAAGTGTCTCACCGGGTTTCATCTGATAATGCGCGAAAAATTTTCCGGAAGCTTCCTGCTTGAGTTTCAAAGGAGCTCTAACAGCAACTTGGCGCAACGCAAGTTCCGAACTTATCCACTTCCAAGGAATTTTGATAACATCACCTTTTTTGAGGATATTCCCATTTTTACGCATTTTATTGTAGCGTACCAAATGTCCGGCCTTTATGCCTTTTTTGGTGAAGAGACCCGCAATCAGTGTGGTTGTTTCCCAGCCGTAGGTTACCCGATGTTTCCAATAGTCTTCGTCGGCTTTGTCTTTGTAAAATATTGCTTTAAGCGCGGAACTGCGGATGACATTGCTAATGACCTTGAACGGAAATGTTATGAAACGATTTCTGTACAGGTGCCGTGATTTGCTGTATTTACGGATTGTTTTCAGACTTCTGTATTTTGGTTCCAGAACTCTCCTGGCCAGACTGTAACCTCCTTCTCCGCCTTGAGGCTTGAGTTTTACAACTAGCCGCTTACCATTCCAGCCGACCTTCATTTCGGAGTTTCCCGTACTTTGATACTCTAAACGGAAATTCTTCCAGTTAGAACTTTTAGGCGACTTTGCAAATGTCTTTTCTGTCAGACCTAACAAAGAAGAAAGAACGAGTGCGAAGATGACAAACTTTAGTTTCATTATGTTAACGTTGGCTGATGATGCTGATTTGGTAGAGCTTTTCTGCTTGAGGAAGGCCGATCTCAGTTGATATCCCGCGTTGTGGCTCAGCCTCTTTTGCCTCTGCATTTAAATCTTTAGAGATTCTGTAAATTCCAGGCACGTGATGTAAATATTCAGGACGTATCCATTCCAGCGGGATTTTTATTAGTTGACCTGCTGAAAGCTGGTGTGCGTCCTCAAGTCTGTTCAAAACCAACAAATCACTGGCATTTTGACTGCGTACGTAATGCTTGGTTTCACCAATGAAACGTATTACTACTGAGGAATAAAGTGTATCTCCTGGTTGAATCCGGTAAAAGGCATAGCGCAGTCCGGATTCGTCTTTTTTGATGAAAAGCGGTTTATGCACAGCTAGAGGTTGCAGTTCCAAATCGGCACGTAAAATGTTCCAGGGAATGGTAAATGTTTCACCTTGTTTGTAAACTTGTTGAGGAAAAATGGAATTTGCGGATCTGGTAAAAGATTTCGCGATCAAGTCCGGAGTTTCCCAGCCGTATGTAGTTTGATGACGCCATCCTCCAAATTCAACACGATCATTCGGAAACAGTACACGCAGGGCTTCACCCTGAATTGCGCCTATCAGCTGTTCAAAAGGGATAGTTAAATAACGTTTGTGATTCAGCGGCTGACCGTTCATATATTCACGTATGAGTTGAAACTGATGTGATCCGTCCCTTAAAACACGGAGCGCGAGCTGATATTCACCTTCATATTTTCTCGGCCGCAACTGCACAAATAAGGAGCCGACCACTTTAGTTCCTTCCGGACGCAAATCTTTCAGTTCCTGGTTGTTAGAATTGTCATACCAGCCCACTCGCATCGGATCACGCTGAGCAAATAAAAATGACGCCAGTGGAAGTGTTTCAGCTTCAACGGCTTTTGAGGACGCAGACAATGAAGCTGCAGGAGCAGGACTGTTGAAAAAAAACAGAGCCGCAATTACTGCGCTCAGGTGAAATTTAAATGACATGATTTTTAGTATCGTTTGGTGTCTTCTACGTGATCGAGGCTTGTTCTTAGTTGACTTCGAACCTTGAAACTAAAGCGGATAAACGATTGTTCTTCCTATAAATACAACAAAAACTGTGCCAGTAGACTCAGCAACAGAAAAAAGAAGAGATTGAGGAGAAGTTGGGAAAGAAAGTTAAGGAGTTCAAAGGGGAAAAGAAAGAATCTTTTTACATTTGAAAAAGACTTGTACCGGATGAATCAGCGGATTGTCAATACATTCAAGTAAGTTGATATTCCATCCATCAGCATCTGCACGGAAATTGCCACCAGAACCATACCCATCAGACGTTCTACGGCAATGAGTCCTCTTTTGCCGAATAGTTTGTTGAGTTTGCTTGAAGAGAGCATGATCAGGCTGGTTACCGCCCAGGCACCTAAAACAGCAGCTAACCATTCAAAGATTCGCTCAGGCTGAGACCTGGCGAGTAAAATCAGCATTGCCAACGTGGAAGGTCCTGCGAGTAAAGGAACTGCAAGGGGAACAAAAAATGGTTCACCTTCTGGCATTTCACCCATGATGCCCTTTTCACTGGGAAAGATCATGCGCAGAGAAATCAAAAACAGCACTATGCCACCGGCAATGCTCACTGCTTCCTGTCGCAGGTTTAACCATTTAAGTAAATATTCACCGGCAAATAAAAACAGTAGTAAAACCAGCAAAGCAAAAAATAATTCGCGGATTAATATTTTTCGTCTGCGCGACTCACTTTCGACAGTTTTTAAGACTGAGAGGAACAAGGGAATGTTTCCCAGAGGATCCATGATCAGCAGCAGGGTCAGGCCTGCGGACAAAATATCCATGCTTAATTACGCAGATAAAACAAAAAACAATAATAAAAAAATTAATACTGTGAATAGAAATCTTGACTGGAAAAGTAATCTAAATCCGCCACAAACAGCTTGGAGTTGGTCTTCAGCTGTTTTTTTAGAAAAAATTAAGCTTAATCAAGAAAGGGGGGGACTGCTCTTCTGCGTAATATTTCCGCTGCAAGGCCAACAACCAGCACCGTTCAGCAGAAGCTGCAGAACATCAGCATACACATCATGAAAGCAATAGCTTTTAAAGCCTTAAATGATGACTTCAAAGATTTAGAGTGTTGATCCGCTTGGGTTAGTTTCATAATCCTTGTTTTCCCAACAGTCCCATGAATCGTCTACCAGAGTACCCATACCCAACCGGGAGTCAGGTTCTAGATTTGCTCGAAAGACTTCATTTTGTGTAACCGCAGGATTCTGTAAAACATGTTCAATTTCTCCTCCTTTTCTGAGGAACTCCCTGGTGGCAAGTTCAATATCTTCACTGGAAGGTTTGGCTTTTATTGAGTTTTTACCAACTTTTGCTTTGACTTTCCTGTCAGCTCCAAAACCCTTAGCCTGTCGATTAAATTTGTTGTCCATCTTAATTTTTCAGAAAAATTATGTTTGAGATCAACATCAATATTTTGCCGGTCATTCAACTGGAAAAAATACCATACATATTATGGCGGTCATGCTAACATCAAGCAACACGTTTGTAAAGTTTTAAAAGCTGAAAAATATTAAATTAATGAGGGCTAAAATATAAAAGGCAGGAAATTCAGAACTTAAGACAAATATTTTTATTTGGGAAAATAGTTACTTATTTTTTTTAATTTTTTCCAGGAATTCGATCCATTCGATGGTCAACAAGTTTTTTTTCTGTGTATTACAGGATTTACAGCAAGGTACGAGGTTTGATTTAACGCTCCGTCCTCCGCGTGCTAAAGGCACCAGGTGATCCATTGTCAATTGACGTGCTGGAGTCGGTGTTTCACAGTAATAACAGCTGTTACCCGCTCTCCGGTTTTTCCACCATTGTGATTTCCGGAGTTCTCTTGCTTTTTGTTTTTCCTGTCGGATTATTTTAGCGTCCTGTTCAGTCTGCCAATCATTTTTTTGCATCAAAATTTCCTTGCAGTCCAGGTCGGAGAACCCTCTTCAAAATCTTTGGGTGTACGTGTCAAACGCCGCCGCCCGGTTCCGTCCACAAACATAATGTACAATTTGTCCCGGCCGGTTGAGGAAGAAACAAAAGCGATTTGACGTCCGTCCGGGGACCAGGCAGGTTGCTCCGAATTGTAACGTCCCCGTGTTAGCGAGTGATCTTCACCAGTAAACGGATCCATCAAATGAATTTGGCTGTGCCTGTTGCTGGTTTTTGAATAAGCGATGAGAGTACCGTCCGGTGACCAGACAGGGTCACTGCTGCTGCCTTGGCCAAAAGTGAGTTGAAACGGAATTTTTGTGCCGAGCTGCAGATAGAAGATCTGTTCATGTCCGGTACGGTCCGAGACAAAGATCAGATGCGCGTTATCCGGAGATAAATCAGGAACAGTGTCAATCGCCCGGTGAGTGGTCAAACGTGTTTCTTTCCTTTTTTGTTTGTCAAAGGAATACAAATCTGTGTTGCCCTTTCGGCTTAATGTCACAACGAGCTGACGTCCCTCGGAATACCAGCTGCCTCCGCTGACACTTAGAAAATTGTTTGAATAACGTGTTGCTGATGTGTTGGACCGCAGTATTCTTACCGGCCGATTTTTAAAATTATTATAAATAATTGCAGTTCCCCTGCGGCTTAGGGTCGTATAAACAATGGCATCACCCTGCGGACTCCAACTCGGCAGAAGACTGATAGACGAATTTTTTGAAACTGCCGCCAATTTTTTCCCGTGTGTATTAATCCTGGCAATAATTTTGCGTCGTTTCGGTTGTTTAAGTGTAAAAGCTATTGTGCTCCCAAGCACACCTTCCAGACCTGTGAGCTGGGCAGACATGTTGTTAATCAAATCCATCAAATCTGCTTCCCTGAAACGATTTTTGCGTAAAGGCAAATCAAGTGGAAACAGTTCCGCACCGTCATTATCCGCAACCGTAAGCATCAAATGTTTTGAGGCTAAAGCTCCGGAATCTGCATACCTCCGCTCCAGCTTGAGCAGTATTTTCATGTCGACCTGAGAAGCATCTACTGTACGGCAGGTTTTATAGCGTGAGTCTGTCACCAGGAATACACCGCTCCAGCAGAGGTTACGGTCGATAATCCGCAGCCAGCGACTCGCGTCAGGATGTTCAGTAAAACTCTCTTCCGGAACCATGGTTACACCGAATCTGGCAAAGCCCAGTCCACTGATGACAATCTCCTCGTTGGAATAAGTCTGTGCCTGCAACGAAGTCGTGAAACAAAGGGCGAAAATAATTAAACTGAATCTAAAAGAAAGTTGTCTTAAAAGAATTTTGTGTAAGCGCATAAGTTTAGGCAGAATCCAATTATTAATTTTGAGGTACTATCCGAATCAACACGATGTAGGGAGGATTCTGAGCCAGAGCTTGGGGCAGAGGGTCCAGCACAGCATTGCGCACAGCAAGCTCAGCAGCCTGGTCGAAGGAGGGGAATCCGCTTTTATTAATGAATTCATATTCAATTATTTCACCTGATGCAATAATCTTTAGCCGTACCCGTACAAACACCTCAGCAGGGTAGCCCCCGAGTTTGCTACTTTTCCGCATGTTTTTTGCCTTGATCTGATTACGAATGTGCACGTTATATTCCGCTCCTGCCAACTGTGCTATTCTTTTACGCTGCAAGGAGTTAGTATCGGTTATTTCTTTCGTTTTGCTGAGAGGAGTCTGCTCAGGAATCCCTAAATCCTGCAGAGACTCCTTAAGTTTTATTCCTTCCGGGAATAATTCCTCAAGTTTGGGCTCAGCTTTGTCAGCAGCTTCTGCCGCAGGTTTGACCGGAGAGATTGTCGGGATATTTTCTACAGTAGGCTGCGATATTTCAGGGAGTTTCTGTAGGGGTAGATCTAAAGGTTTTGAAAAACTTGGCGTTTTTAATTTTTGCGGTGAAATCTCTTCACGCGAAAATTCGGGTAATTCTATCTGGCTCGGCTTTAGTACAGATTTTCTTGACGTAAGGGGAGAAAGAGGAAGAGGTTCCTTGCTCAATTTCGGTAAATTAGTGATCGCACTTGATCTTTCCGGAGATTCAGGCTGAAACAGCAAAGGTTTGCGGGGTTTTTTTAAGGCTTGCGGACTTATCTTAGGACTTTGCTTAATGCTTGGCGCCTTAGTTGTGATTTGAGGCTGCGACATTTTAAGACGCGGTGCTTCAGTTTTATTTATTGCGGGCTTTGGCGGTACAGTTTTTTTTAGATTATTATCAAGAACAGGTTTCTTCAGTACAGGTTTATCTGGAACAAGTTTGAGCAGTTTTGGTTTCAAGCCTGTCTCAAGTTTTTGTAAAACAGGTTTTTCAATAACTGGTTTTGGTTTCTTAATGAGCGTTGGTTTTGAGGGGAGTTTTGCATAACTTACACCAATTCTGGCTCGAATGGGTGGCGGCTCTGCTACCCAGAATTCTGAAATAATTCCTATTGTTAAACCCAGAAATATATGCAGCAACAAAGAACCGATGAAAAGGAACGTAAACGTTCCTTGATCATGAAAAAAAATCAGCCTCTCAAAACTGCTCAGTTGCCTGACTGAAGAACTTATTCCTGCGGAATCCCCAGGAAAAATCGCTATTTTGTCTAATTTTTGAAAAAAATTCATTTTTTTCTTGTCAAGCCTTGACTAATTTTCCAAAAAATAATATTTTTGGTGTCGTCGATGAAAGTTCACATCTAATTTATCTACGTAATCAAAACGTTTTTGTAACGTAGATGAACGTTT
>NYXK01000055.1 GCA_002685535.1 Deltaproteobacteria bacterium | reverse complement strand
GCACGCATCGAACTGGATTTTTCAGGTGCAGCGAGTTTAGCTTTTCTGCAGGGCGGTTTGAGCCTGCTCGGCATGGCAATTCTGCTCAAGGGGAGGACCCGTAGAGTTGAACAGAAATCCGCAATAAAAAATTGGCTGCCGGAAAAACTGAGGAATCATTCCCTGAAAGCATGGTTTGCTGTTTGCTGGATTATACTTATCTTAATTTTTACACTGGGACCGTTGTCTGCAATCGTGCTGGACTCTTTTCGCAAGTTTGAGAATGGTGAGTGGATTTACACCTGGTACTGGTACGACAAACTTTTCAGCTTGCGTGAAAACAATCATTTCCTCTCTTCTCTCTGGAACTCCCTCCGGATAGGACTCGGCAGCGCTCTTATTTCATCCTTGTGTGGACTTGGACTGGTGAGTTTAATTGCCTATAAAAAGGGTGGACAGCGGCGTTTTTGGGAGGTGCTGACTTTGTTTCCGCTCGCACTTTCAACAGTAGTTTTTGGTGTGGCGTGGTTCCATTTTTATCAGTGGCATATGGCCGGTACAGTTCCGTTGATTTATGTGATTATGGCCATGCATGCGTTGTTGACTTGTCCTTACTGGATTCGGGTGGTTCTGCCGACACTGGAAAGCATTCCGTGGCAGTGGCACATCGAGTCAAAAATGCTCGGTAAAAAACCTCTGGAATATGCTTTGTGGATATTGTGGCCGTGGTTGCGCAAAACATTTATAATCGCCTTTTTCTTCAGTTTCTCACTTTCACTCGGTGAACTTAATTCTACCATGATGATTGCTGATGACAGCGTACGTACTCTACCGCTTGAAATATACGGAGCGATTTCCAGATATCGTTTTTCATATGCTTCGGCCGTTGCGGTGATTCTCCTTTTTCTCTCAGTCTCAACATTCCTTGCGGTGGAACGCAGTCTGGGGAACTTTGAAATTTTAAAGTGAAATTATAGATGTTTTCAGGGAAAAAACTTTACTCTTACTCAGGATAAGGGATATGCTGAGCAAGCAAATTGTAACTCAGTTTGATAACCAAAGAATCGTACAAGGATGGAATGTATGGAGATTGGGAGCATAAGAGAGGAAACGTTTGTTGCAGAAACATCTGCTGCTGAAAACATATCTGCTTCATTAGTGGAGCAAGGTTTGGAATCAGTAATTCTTGAATATGCTATCAGCATATTTCCTTTCTCGGGCGCTTTTGAAAACGTTCCTGGTTATCGCGAAGATGAACTGGCGGAATTGATTAAGGGACTAATTTCCGAAGGTATTGTCAAGGTCGGATTTTACTTCGAAGAAATGCAGGAAAACCTGACAATTTTTTATTTCCTGCGTTTGAATGAAGAAAAACATGTAGTACTGGGACTGGATCCTAAGGAGGTCTCAGTCAGTATTTCAAATGTGAAAGGAATTTTTCGTTTGAACGATGAACAATATGTGAACTTGCTGAAAATACCTCACTGCTGAGTCATTTCTGATTTAGCAAAATCACCTACTTTTTAACTTCCTTTCGAAAATCTTATGCGCGCACTTTCAGTTTCTTAAATCTCGGAAAGAGAATTTATGCATCTTACTTTGATAGGCATGTCCGGGACAGGAAAATCTCACTGGTCCAAAAAGATGGAAACTCTGGGGTACCGCAGATACAGTTGTGATGAACTGATTGCAGAACGTCTAGGGGAAGAATTTGAGAAAACAGGTAAGGCCACACATAGTTTGGCAAAATGGATGGGACAGCCTTATTCAAAAGGCTATCACGAAGCAGAAGCAATGTATCTTGAACTTGAAAGCGCTGTTATCGCTCAGATCTGTGATGATCTGGAGTATGCCACTCAAAAAGATATTCCTGTGGTGGTTGACACGACAGGAAGCTTGATTTATCTCCAAGAAACAATACTCAAACGTTTACGGAATCTGACACGTACGGTTCTCCTGAATCTACCCATTGATAAACATGAAGAACTTTTTGAAACCTACCTCCAAGATCCTAAGCCAGTAATCTGGAATGGGAAATATCTGCCTTGTGAGGGGGAAAATCCCCAAAAAGCCCTCAGTAGATGCTTTGGAGAATTACTTGTCTACCGTAATAAACGCTATGCGTTAATGTCTGATCTTGAGCTGGATTATACCTTTCACCACAGCCCAAATACAACAGTTGATAATCTACTTGAGTTGATTGACAGCGGTTTGAATTAGAAAATCTGAACATCTTCCTGTTCAGATTATTTTATTCCACATTAAAAACCGTATCCTTCTTCAGCAAAACAAAGATACTGAACGTGCTGATCCTGAAGAACTTTTCTAAAGTTGTTATACTTATTTTTCCTCCGAAAGATCTTTATAAAACATAATGCTAAAAGTAAATTACAGCAGATAAAGTTTTGTGAGGAGCTGATTATATTTACTTGAAATTTGTTGGTAAAAAAGTTATATTTGCTGCTTTTAACTTATAATTTAGGAGGTACTGTGGATATCATGTCAGGTCTTGGTTTTGATTTATTGTTGCGTTGGATACATTTATTGGCCGGTATAACATGGATTGGTCTTTTGTATTATTTTAATTTTGTGCAAGGGGAATGGTTCAAAGAGACGGATGGTTCTTCAAAAACGGCAGCGGTGCAAAAACTTGTTCCTCGCGCTCTATGGTGGTTTAGATGGGGTGCCATGTTTACCTTCCTTGCGGGTTCCCTTATATTAATCAAAAAAGGTATGGAATTAGGATGGAATTATTACGAATCATCTTGGGGTATTATCATTCTTACTGGTGCTACACTGGGCACATTTATGTTTTTAAATGTGTGGATGATTATCTGGCCAAAACAACAAGTAGTAATTGCTTCTACAAATCAGGTGGCAGATGGTGGTGAGGCCTTACCTGAAGCAGCAGGTTGTGCTGCAAAAGCGGCATTGGCTTCCAGAACAAACACATTGTTTTCCATTCCTATGCTACTCTTCATGGGTGCGGCAAGTCACTTTCCTCTTGCAGTGACAGAGGATACCAATTATTCAGGACTGTTTTGGGTTTTGGCTATAATTATCGGCTTGCTTGAAGTTAATGGAATAGTCGGCAAACCTGGACCAATGGCTTCAGTAAAAGGTGTAATAACCTCCGGACTTGTCCTGACAGTAGTTCTCTTTGGGGTAATTGGTATTTTGGTTTAAGGACAGTTGATCTGCTTAAATTAAATTAGCATATTTAATAAAAGTTAAGCAGATTAAAGGTGAGTCAACGGATCACCCACAAGCCGGCTTATTAAAAGTTTGCTTGTGGGAACAATTAAATTCAAGTATTCCTTACATCCAACTAATTAGATTAGATATCCGTTCTTTCTTGATAATGGATTTTCCCACTTGATAATAGCCACCGTAAAACTGGCTAAGAAGATTGTTGATGCAAGAAACGATAGCATTAACATTGAAATTATTCCTTTAAAGCAAAGTTGCTGCCGTCCTGCAACTGCTCTACTTTGTCTTTAGTATGGTAAGTATCCTCAGAATTACCAAGTAAAAAGGCCAAGCAAAATTATGTCGCAGTTCCCNCATTTAAATCAGCAAATATCAAATATATATNCGTTCCTAAATTAGCCTTCAAAATAAAAACCCTGTAATCCCAGCCTTTTATATTTCATGNNGAGCCTCTTTTATATGGCATGAGAATTGCGTTTTTCAGACGATTATGTGTGTGTAACCGANAGTAAGATGCGCTTCGTTTAAGCTTGTCTNAAGCAGGNAAAAATTATTTAAAATCTCCACAGCGTTGCCATGCCGGTCTACCAACTGATTCCTGAAGTATCTTTATTTCCGCCGACCGAAGANGCGGAAGAAGATGGCTTGTTGGCGATTGGCGGTGACTTAACTAAAGAGCGTTTGCTTGCTGCATACAACAGAGGTATTTTCCCNTGGTATGAAGTAGGGCAGCCGATATTGTGGTGGAGTCCTGATCCGCGCCTGATTTTAATTCCGGAAGAGTTGAGGATTTCACGCAGTATGCGCAAAGTTTTGCGCAAGCAACAGTTTGAAATTCGTTTCGACACTGCTTTTCAACAAGTGATCAAAGCCTGTGCTGATGTTAGAACGGAGCAGGGCGAAGGAACTTGGATCATTCCGGAAATGCAGCAGGCNTACACGGANCTGCATCAGGAGGGTTTTGCGCATTCNGTAGAAAGTTGGCAGGATGGCAAATTGGCCGGTGGTCTTTATGGANTTTCCTTAGGGCAGTGTTTTTTTGGTGAATCAATGTTCAGTACAAGGAACGATTCTTCCAAAGCGGCACTGGTGGCACTGGCAGAATTTTCCAGAGAGGTCGGGATCAAAATGATTGACTGCCAAATGACAACATCGCACCTCTTGACTTTAGGCGCAAAGGAAATCCGACGGGAAGTCTTTTTGAATAAATTGAAAATACACCTTGGGCAACCTACTCTAAAAGGAAGCTGGAACAGAGGTTCCGCTTCAGTTAAAACAAATATATTTCAAAATTGAAATGCCAGAATCACAAGCAAAAAAAGTATTTCGCATTCAGTTATCTGTTTCAGTTGTTTTACTGTTGTTTACTCTGAGTGCCTTAAGTTTGTCAGCGTCATTTTATTTAGGCATGATTGCTGGTAAAAGTATGCAGCGTCCACCGGAAAATTCTACAGATGAAGCAGAATCATTGGCAGAGAAACCAATGTCTGCTGAAGATCTGAAGTTCTTCAGCCTGGGAGAGCGAAAGAAAGGACAGGATTTACTTGACCTCGAAGAAATACGCGATTTAAAAAAGAAAACAGAGGAACTGACAAAAGTACCTGAAAAGCCGAAAGCAACTATGCCGGCAAAGCCCAAAGCCGCAACCCCCAAAGTAACTCCACCCGAAAGTCCTGCAACGGAACAAAAAATTATCAGCAAAAAACAGGAGCCTGCAATAAAAACAGACGTGCCTGAAAGTCCGGAAAAAGTAAAAAAAGCTGTCGCTAAAATTAAAAAATCCGCTGCATATACAATTCAGGTTTTTGCTTCACGTAATCATCAAAATGCAAAAATACTGGTCGAAAAACTCAAGAAGAGCGGATTTAAAGAAGCATTTATCTTTAAGCATACAGCAGGCAGCAAAACGCTTTATCGGGTCCGTGTAGGTAAGTTAAAGCGTTCAGAAACACAAAAATTTGCGAATGAGCTGAAAAAGCTCAAATATATTGACTCCGTCCAAATTACACGCTTTTGAAGCGTGCCCAGTATTAAGCGTCATTATTTCAAATATTCTCTCTTAACAGTTAATCCGGGCAGCCATGAGTAATTATTGGCGTTTTTCACGATCAGCATATTATTCGGTGGTCGCGGCACTGCCGTTACTAGTGGTTTATGAAATACTGGTTATTTTAACGCAGTCACGTTATTGGGGCATCAGAAATGCCGCCGATATGTGGATACGTACATTCCTGATGGCCTTCGATTTACAGGCGCAGCATTTGACCTTTGTGATGATTGGGATTGCTTTTGCGCTGATTCCACTGGCTAAGACTCGTTCCTCTGGTGTTAAATTAAAAGCGAATTATTTTTTGCTGATGTTCGCGGAAGCATTTGCCTACAGCCTTGTTCTGGGCGTGGCACTGCAGTACATTTTAAGACTCAGCGGACTTACCGCGGGAGGTCCGGGAAACGGAGCGCTACAGAATTTTGCGCTTTCCCTCGGAGCGGGTTTATTTGAGGAAATTATTTTTCGGGTACTCCTCCTCAATCTGCTGTTTTTTCTCCTCAGCTACGTGTTCAAAAGCAAGGTTACTACAGCCGTCATTTCCGTTTTAGCCGCATCCTTCCTGTTCTCATTGAGCCACTATATCGGCTCCATGGCTGATTCATGGCAGCTATACAGCTTCATGTTCCGCTGGATTGCGGGCATGCTTTTCACTGTTCTGTATTTCATGCGTGGTTTTGCCATAACAGCCTACACTCACGCACTCTATGATATTTGGGTGCTGGTTTGATTTTGAGCTTTCAGATTAATTTTTATAAATTTACAATCAAACTTTAGTACTTCAACCCAATTCAATAATTTCCGGACACGACTAGAAAAATAGTATGAAAGTTCCTTTGCTCGATCTGCGTCCTCCATTAGAGGAGTTACGTGATGAAATTGTAGAAGCCGTTACTCAAGTCATTGATTCAACCCGCTACATTATGGGTCCGGAAATAGATGGTCTTGAAAAAGAAATATCCGCATATTGTGGAACAAATGACGCAGTAGGTGTTTCTTCCGGAACAGATGCGCTTTTACTGGCATTGATGGTTTTAGATGTAGGTCCCGGCGATTTAGTCATGACGAGTAATTTTTCCTTTTTTGCAACTGCAGGGGTGGTTGCCCGTTTGAATGCTACTCCGGTTTTTGTGGATATTGATCCGCAAACTTTCAACATAGATCCGGAAAGTTTGAGCAGGGCTTTAGCAGAGATGGATGCGCAAACCCGTAAGCGTGTCAAAGCAATTATTCCGGTACATCTCTATGGACAATGTGCTGACATGGAAGCAATTTTAAAAATATCCAGAGAGTATAATATCCCTGTGATTGAAGACGGAGCGCAGGCTATCGGTGCAGAATGTGAAATTGACGGGCAAAAACGAAGCGCCGGAAGTTCAGGAGAATTTGGCTGTTTTTCCTTTTTTCCTTCAAAAAATTTAGGTGGAGTCGGTGACGGCGGAATTGTTACAATCAACAACTCTGAAATGGCGGATCAGTTGCGTCTCAAAAGAGTTCATGGCGGTGAACGTAAATATTACCACCGGGTCATTGGGGGTAATTTCAGGCTGGACCCAATTCAGGCTACCGTGATCCGTGTTAAACTGCCTCACTTGAATAAGTGGCACAGCCAGCGACAGGATAATGCGGAGCACTACAATAAGTTGTTTGCAGAAAAGGACTTAGGCGGGAAAGTTCAGTTGCCTTTCGTCGGACATTCTGAGAATCTTCAGAATCCTCATATTTATAACCAATATGTGATTAAAGCAGAAAGGCGTGATGAATTGCAGGCGTTTTTAGCAGAAAATGAAATTGCCTCTGAGGTTTATTATCCGCTGCCTTTTCACCTGCAGGAATGCTTCCTCCATTTAGGTGGAAAGACAGGTGATTTTCCAGTCTCGGAAGCAGCAGCAGAAGAAGTGCTTGCCCTACCTGTTTATCCCGGAATGACTAAGGAAATGCGGGAAACTGTCGTAGAGCAAATTGCAAATTTCTACCAGTCTTAACCTTCTTTTTCCTTAAGTTTTTCCTGGCGCTCCTTGATCACTTTTTCCTGAACAAAGGCAGGGCACTCTGCATATTTCTCAAATTCCATCGTGTAGTTTGCTTTACCGGCGGACATCGAACGCAGAGTAGTAGCGTAACCAAACATTTCCGCCAGTGGTACTCCGGAATTTATCACTGTGTCGTCACCTTTTACTTCTGATCCGTAGATCACACCGCGGCGCGAACTAAGGTCACCGATGACAGAACCCTGATATTCGTTTGGTGATTCCACTTCAACTTTCATGATCGGCTCAAGCAAAACAGGATTTGCTTTCCCAACTGCCTGACGCATAGCGTAACGTGATGCAAGTTGATAAGCTAAGTCACTGGAGTCAACATCATGGTATTTCCCTTCGTTTAAGGTTACCTTAATGTTAACCATCGGAAATGCCGCAAGTGGACCTTTTTCCATGACATCCTTGAATCCTTTTTCACAGGCAGGAATGTGTTCAGAAGGAATTGAACCGCCAAAGATTTTGTTTTCAAAAACAAAATCTTCATCATCATCCAAAGGCAGTGGTTCAATAGAACCTGCGACACCAGCAAATTGTCCGGAACCGCCAGTTTGTTTTTTGTGTAAATAATCGTATTCTGCTGATGTAGTAATTGCTTCACGGTAATTGACCTGTGGTGCACCGACGATCACATCCACCTCAAATTCGCGGCGCATGCGTTCAATGTAAATATCAAGGTGTAATTCACCCATTCCGGAAATTATTGTTTCTCCGGACTCTTCGTCAGAGGAGACATGAAAAGTCGGATCTTCACGCATAAAACGACCCAGCGCTTTACTCATCTTCATGTGCTGTTCGTTATCTTTCCCTTTAACTGCTAGTGAAATAACGGCATCCGGAACAAAAATAGATTCGCAGGAAACACGTGCGCCTTCTCCACAGAAAGTATCTCCGGAAGCGCAATCAACCCCAACCATTGCCACAATATCTCCAGCCTCCGCAATATCAATATTTTCACGGTCATTTGAGTGCATTCTAACCATACGGCCGATACGCATCTTGTTACCGGTTCTGGAGTTAATCACCTGCTCGCCTTTGGACAATTTCCCCTGATAAACTCTGGTATATGTCAACTGTCCAAACTGCTCTTCTGTGAGCTTAAATGCCATTGCTACTGTCGGTTTGTCCGGATCACATTCCAATAGCACTTCTTCCTGCGTTTTGATGTCAGTTGCTTTCGTTGACGCGGCTTCCAGTGGTGAAGGCAAGTAGCGGTTAACTGCATCTAGGAGTGTTTGTACGCCTTTATTTTTGAAAGCACTTCCCATGTATACAGGACAGAATTCCAAAGTCTGCACACCAATTTTGACAGCTGCATGGATGGCCTCTTCGGAGATTTCTTTTTCTTCCAACAAATCTTCCATCATTTGATCATCAAACATGGAAACCGCGTCCAGCATTGCAGCACGGTAACTGTCTGCATCAGCCTGCATCTCCTCTGGTATTTCTTCTATCCGAATGTCATCACCATGGTCTCCGTCAAAATAACTCGCCTTCATTGTAACCAGGTCAACTACACCGACGTGGTTTTCCTCAAGCCCAATCGGTAGTTGCATGGCGACCGCATTCAAATCAAGAATATCTCTAATTCCTTTAATTCCGTTGTGTGGATTTGCACCCATGCGGTCGAGCTTATTGATGAACGCAAGTCTCGGCACACGATAACGCTTCATCTGACGGTCGACTGTAATCGATTGTGACTGAATCCCTGCCACTCCGCAAAGGATCATGATCGCGCCGTCAAGAACACGTAGAGAACGTTCCACTTCAACCGTGAAATCTACGTGCCCGGGTGTGTCAATGATGTTTATTTTCTTGTCTCCCCAAGTCACACTGGTTGCAGCAGAAGTAATCGTGATTCCCTTTTCCTTTTCCAGTTCCATGTGATCCATGGTCGCTCCGGCACCGCCGCCGCGCACTTCCTCAATCTTGTGAATTTTTCCGGCATAGTACAAAACACGTTCCGTGAGAGTTGTTTTTCCGCTGTCAATATGAGCGGAAATGCCGATGTTTCTAGTGTTTTCGAGAATCTTTTGTGATGCAGGGTTCATTGCCCAATCCGTTTTAAATGGTATTTGTGAAAAATAGTGGAATAAAATGTAATCCTTCAGTATAGCTGGAAGTTAAGTCTTATTCAAGTGATATTCTCAAAGTGGAAATTTGCGGGATTGGATTAAGTTTTAATCGGCGGGAGTTATCGAAAGCAGAGTTTAGACTCGCAGAAGTTACTGACGTAACCAATTTGGGCTGAAGCCGTAATACCTGCATCATGCAGGGCTTTTAAAACAGCTGGAGTTTGGGCTTCCGGAACTGCAACGAGGAGTCCGCCGCTGGTTTGAGGGTCCAGCATTAATTCCTGTTGTGTAGTGGAGCAGCCTTCTGCAAAACACCAATTATTTTCGACCAGAGACCGATTAGTTTGATTAACTCCTGTTGTGACACCGCGCTCGTACATTTCCCTGGCCTCGTTCATGATGGGAATCGCGTCCAGCGAGATATTAAAGGACAAGTCCGGACCGCTCAGCATTTCCAATGCATGACCCGCAAATCCAAATCCTGTTATATCTGTAGCAGCGTGAATCTCAAAATTTGCAAAAACTTCAGCGGCTGTTTTGTTGAGTAAGATCAAGGAGTCAAGGCATTCGTCGAGGGCTTTTGCTGAGACTAAATTTTTCAGATTAGCATTAAATAAAACTCCG
This sequence comes from Deltaproteobacteria bacterium, assembly GCA_002685535.1. GTDB lineage: Bacteria > SAR324 > SAR324 > SAR324 > NAC60-12 > Arctic96AD-7. The sequence goes on along the minus strand of NYXK01000055.1, from coordinate 1,466 downwards.
CTGCCGAGAGCCTTAGTCAATATTAGTTGATCCCCTGGCTGTGCACCGCTGTTTCTCCAAATCTTTTCAGGATGCACCATCCCGGTAACAGTCAGGCCAAATATTGGTTCATCGTTATCAGTTGTGTGGCCACCTAAAAGAACCGCACCGGACTCTGTTATTTTCTGCAGTGCTCCGGATATAATTCCTGTTAAAATTTCATGATCAAGTTTATCAGCAGGAAAACCGGCCAGATTTAGACAAGTTAATGGTTTGCCGCCCATTGCGTAAATATCACTCAAAGAGTTAGCAGCCGCGATTTGTCCAAACAAATATGGGTCATCCACTGGAGGGGTGATAAAATCAGCGGTAAATACGAGAGCCTGCTCATCATTCAGTTGATATACCCCGGCGTCATCACTGGTGTCAAAACCAACCAGCACATTCTTGTCTATATTTTCAGGCAAAGAAGCCAGCAGTTTTTTCAATCCGACCGGACTGAATTTCGCTGCTCAACCACAGGTTTTTGCTAAACTTGTGAGTGTTGGCTGCTGGAAGAGTTTTTTCAGATTCATAGTATAGTTTTGAAGTGTATGGTCTTTCTGCATTTGAATTAGCACTTGCTGCAGAAATTACTAAAAATTCAGGATTTCAGGAAAGCCGTAAATAAACAAGACTTATAGCTCAAAACGGGCTCTGATGGCCTCAGGAATTACTTGTGCCTGCAGACGGTTAGGATCGTCGGGATGAGGTCTGGCCCATACTCGAACTTCGCTGCCTTTTACGGCAAGCCGTCCGTTGTTATGAATTTCGTGAGTTGCAACCAGTGTTTTGTCACGCCATTCACTGATCCAACTGCTAACTTCAATTACGTCACCATATTTTGAAGGATAAAGGAATTCCGCATGAGCATCCACGATCGGCAGACCGACTACACCGAATTGATCCATTAAATCGCCCATATTTGCGCCGGCTTTGTCAAACAGATGGTGGGCACTTTGATCAAACCAGATAAAATAATTTGGATAAAAAACAATTTTCGCAGGGTCACAATGACCCCAGCCGATATGAACTGAGAGTGTGTTTTTAAGCATTGAATTCATCCAGATTTAGCAAATGAATGACGCAGGAAAAAGATTAGAGTCGAAGACTCTAAAGAAATTAAATGCGTCTTTTAACGGTTTTCAAGCCTGAATTTCAAGTTTGAACCTTAATCAGCATAAGTAGAATATTGGCAGAATGCAATAATCTATGTTGACAAACTCCAGTTGCCGCAACAGAATAATAGTTATAGAATTCTGGTTTAAGCTAAGTATGATGATTAGCAATAAATTTTAAATACAATTTTTGACATTTTGGACACAACGAGAAATCTAAATGCTATTGGTGTTTAATATATGAAAGATTTTTTGCTTCGCACGAAACGAAATGACACGGTTCCAGAATTTCATTTCAGCAGGATAAAGCACGTTTTTAAAATAATATTT
>NYXK01000054.1 GCA_002685535.1 Deltaproteobacteria bacterium | reverse complement strand
CAGCAGCTCCACCAGCCATTGTGCCTAGTAAACAACTGTTAATCTCAATAACCTTCTTGACTGTCTGACTCGCAATCCAGTTGCCGGCCGTCGCTCTCGAATCGGTCGCTACGATAATACCACCTTGGAATCTGAATGCTAATGTTGTGGTACCGTGGGCGATCTTGATGGGGCAGTTGGGGTTGGCATTGTCGTCGGTTGCAGCGCGGAGCCAGGCTGAAGGTTGTGCAATAGGAGGCATGGCAAACTTGAGGGACAAGCTTGGTGTTGGCTGGTAGAGCTCCATCTGGTCTTCTTCCGCATAGTTCTCCTTCTCGAACATCGGTCTGCTGTATTGGGCGACGAGAGTATCCATCTTGAATTGCAGCAAAGGAGTGATTTGAAGGTTGGGAGAGGTGTTGTTGAGGTTATGGGGATAGATTCAGGCGTGGGAGGTTGATGGGTGATGGAGCTTCAGGCGACGATGGCTGACGCGACAGAGCTCAGTGGCACGTGATCAGGATGATCTCGAGGTCTCCACCTTTTTGGCAGCCTTGCATGAGGACGTCAACTTCGACCTCATTCGTCCAGCCTGAAGAAGCATCTCTCACAATTCACATGCTTATAACATGTTACTCTTTGGACTACAATAACAAAATTACCTCTGTTCGACCGGATCAGGCACAATCTTCACAATCTCAGTGGGCCCTCAGTGATGGATCTCCTTGGCATGACAAGTGTGTGGAGCACGCCTTTCCAACGACTTAATCTCTATCTGCCCAAATGCATCACATATAAGAATGAAGAAGAGCTTCCATTGATCCATCATCTTCCCTAGTCATCAGAGTATATTTCAATATTCACTCGTTTTGATTTCAGTTTTGAATTATCAACATGTCAGCCCCTGAGATCTTCAACCATCTGCAGCAGCAGTCACCCATAGACAGGACAATCATCGTTGGAGGAGGTATCGTAGGATCTGCTCTGGCATACTATCTCAGCCAAAGTTCAGAGCCATCTCAGATTGTCCTCATCGATGCTTCTCAGTCGAATCCCCAAGGTTCGACCGCATTTGCGCCTGGATTTGTTGGACAACTGAATTCCATCGACCACCTCACTCAAGTAGCGAAGGAGAGCGTGAAAGCATACCAGAAGATCCCAGGTATATTTACTGTTCAAAGTTTTCTTCTCGGCTGACGACTTAAGGTGGATTCGATCCCGTTGGTGGTTTGAGATTGCGAGCACTGAAGCTGGCATCGCTCAGCTTCATCATCGAAGACAGCTTGCACATGCTGCTGGACTGCCCGCAGAGGTCATATCGTCCGAGGAAGCGACAAAGATTGCACCGTGTTTCCACGCCCAAGACAGTCATTCTCGGGCTCTTTTCTTCGGCTCCGATGGCACAGCCAATGCACCTAAGATTACCCAGTACTATCAAGCTGAGGCCAGAGCGAAAGGTGCCATGGTTCTGGAGGCAAACGTTTCCTCCATCGACTCGAACTCCGCAAGCAGCGATAGTTCCAAGTTCTCCATCACGACCGATTTAGGGACTTTGCAGGCCAAGACCGTGGTTGTTGCAACTGGTATTTGGACTCAAGAACTTCTCAAATCCCTGGACATTGCCCTTCCGATCATTCCTGTTGCTCACCCGTATGCATATGGGCCCTCAAGGCCAGTCCGAGAAATCAAGCAACCGTTTGTGCGATGGCCAGAAAGGCATATCTATGCTCGCGACCATGGTGAAGTTGATGGATTCGGATCGTACGACCATGAGCCGGTGATAGGCAACCCTAAACATAGTGCCCTCTGCGATAGAGTGACAGAAAGGTACGGAGATACCCAACGAACAGCAGAAAATGATTGACAAGAGACAGTGCGATCCTTGATGCTGCCCTCACCGTTTTCTCCGAACCAGCACAATGCGAATCCAAGGCTCCTTACCAGGGCTTTAACTCCATGTTCTCAATCACTCCTGATAGTTTGCCATTTGCTGGCGCAGTGCCAAAGGTTCCGGGATTGTTCATCGCAGCTGCAGTATGGATAACACATGGAGCTGGTGTAGCGCGACTGGTCGCAGACCTTATCTCGGGCAAGTCTCAGGGAGTGGATGACCAGGCGATCCTGGAGGCATTCGATGTGATGCGATTTGCTGGACAGGACTCAAAGGTACTTGAGGCGAGGGCATTGCGGACATACAATGATATCTACAACAGGGAGGACCATCGTTGATTCTTGTCGAGGTCGATTGAATAAATACAAAGGTCGGATCATCGACATGGCTGTTCAAGTGCCCATTGTATCCATGGTTTCCAGTCTGTGTCCAATTCTTCCTCGATCGCAACCAACATTTTTACTCCAACTCCCCTCAGAAACCAGACCCAGTCAGCTTGTTTCAGCAGTACGCAATACATTGCCAAAACGACGAGAGCTTCTGGCCGTCTTTCGTAGACCAACTTCATATACTCAGACGAGACCATGCCCGGCCAGAAATACACCGAACTCATGATAGTCAGATTTTGGTACGGAGCATACTGTAGACAGCAGACCCTCCTCAACTGGTCCATCGTGTTGATGCACTCATCTAGCCCCTTATCAACCACTTCATTCGCAGAGCTTTCCTTCCCCCACTTCGTTTGAATCTCCGCCAGATGCGCATCATCCGGATTCCAGCTCTTTTCTATAGGCAGCGAAGTTGATATCAACACTGACGCAAACGGTCCCTGCTCCAGCGCAGACCAATTCTCCCTCAGCAAATCAATCAATCCCCTCGCCATCATGAACCAATGCGGCTTCTCCAAACATGGAATTCCCATCGTTGCTATCTCCAATACCCCCGACACAGCAAGCATGTACGGAATCACAAATCCAGCAAAGGCAAACACCGCGCTGATATCCTCAGTATCTTTCCGCTTGATCAACTCTCGAAACGTCGGCAACGCAAGACTTTCCGATCTAGACGCGAAAGTCACCAATTCCTCTTTCCTCGCAGGTTGCACGGTTGAAAGATGCAAAGCCGACACGGCAAGCAGGCCATGCATGAGGAATTCATGCGACAGAGCAATACGTGGTATAATGATAAGCCAGAGGTCCATCTTCCCCGCTCTTCCAAGCGTCGTACTGGTCCTCTGATTGTAGTGATGGAGAAGCTCAAGTGTTTTGGCATTTGATGACGGGAGAGGGTTGGCCCTCAGGCAAATATCACGCGTTGGCCAAGACCCAGATGCTTCATGCCGGGTTCTGGGCACGCTTGGAGTCAGGAACTCGAAGCTGCATTTTAGGTCCTGTCGCTGACAGCCAGAACAGGTGGGCTTTCGCTCGTCGCACTGATGCAGGTCAGATATCGTGCAGCAGGTCGGGATCATTTGGGACGAACCTTCACTCTCCGACTCTTGCATTGCTGACAACCCACTCTGGTCTTCTTATGGAAACGACGCATGCTGACGAGCTTGAACCTCAAACTTATCCCCAGGATCCCTATGTCTGCAGCTTCGTCAAGGTGGGATTACGTTATGGTCAGGGATGACTTCGCGTGCATTCGAGTTTCAAAATCGTGCCCAAAATGGATGTAGAAAAGCTTGTCTCGACGTCCGATGTTGAGCAGATGGCCAATGTTATGACCTCGCCTGAAGAGCTTCGTACAGAGAGAAGAATGATTTGTGTTCTCTGAAGACGATGAAGTTCGCATCAACTTCGAAGCTGTGCCACATCTTGAGATGGGATCCACTCTGGACAACGTCGCGTCGTTCCGGTGGGCTTGTGATTGGTCGGATTCTTGTTCCCTTACCGCTGTGGGGTATCGCCCCTGACATGCGGAACCGACATTGAGGGGTGTTTCCCTAAGGTTCTCGATATAGACTTTGATCAGTATTGAGCCTACGATTATGCTTTGAAGATGTTCTGGATGCAGAACGGTACTTTGTGAGAGTCTGACCAGAGCAAAGCTAGGCGGGTACACCACACTCCATGTACAAGCACTCTTATTCATAGTAACAGGTACTAACTCAGACAAATAAAGTAATCTGATCTGACAACTTTGAAAATATGACCTTCGCAAAGTTCCATCTCTTGTTTATATGATCCTATGCCAAGCTCAATCTGTATTCTGGGAGCCATTTCTCAGCTGCCATATCAATCCTACCACTTCTTCACGTGGCGTCATATCTCGCATTTCATAGGTTGTGATAGCTACAAAAGTCATGTGCCTTAAAAGATATCAAACTGTATCCTCTTAGTCCGAGCTGATATTTCGCTGAAATATCGTTTCACGCGTCTCGCTAGGTGTCTGAGGTATTGCTTTAGACTCTCTGTCCTTGTAAATAAGACGCCAGTGTGGTATATATACCTTATTTCAGGTGGAAGCGATAGAGGAACATGTCCCACGAGTTCCATCAGCAGCTTGAAGAGCAACTATCTACGGCGCCAGCCCTTGCTACCAGTGCTGAGCAATTGAACTATCTACTCTTACGGCTCTCTCGAAGGATTTTCAGTGGTCGAAAACTTGATGTATCTCACTCCTGGCTGTCAGAATAGCAGTTGCATGAAGTTTTTGAATTGAGGCTTTGGAAGAATATTTGACAAGACAGTCCAATTTTCAGGCCGATGTTGACAGTCAAGAAGTAGAGTATAAGACATGGACACGTCATGACCTCGGGAGCAGTGAGACGACCCAAAGGTTGTCTTTTCTAAGTCCTGATTCTGCGTTACAAAGCCATTACTCTTGTACCTCGAGACACCGTAGTTCTTCGAAGGTGACATGGCCACCTCCACCATGGAGAGCGTTTCCACTACTGTTGGCTGCGAGCGTGTTGAGTGTTGCATCGCCCGAATTGATATGCTGCACAAGTCTCCCATACATGCTATCATGGTACAGTCCAGGTTGTGCAGCCATTAGCCAGTAGAAAATTTCTTGAAGACTTGTATCCAATCCATGCGCACTCGAAAAAATACCACTGCCCATCCTTCGATATGTGAATCACGCGATCCATGCCAGAAGACCGTCATAGGTCACCACAAGCGAGAATTGGAGGCTCCAATGAAAGTTCCTCGCGCACGAAATATACAGGTATCGGAATTCTAATCTGCATGGCTTCCTAGTTCCCGTTCTAAGAACGACGCGTCTAAGTTCGTAGCAGATATTACGGGATGAGTTTCTCCGTGGGCATAGTTTCGAGGAGAGATTTTCCGTGGTACAATCTTGGATACCGAGCTTCCGGATTTCTCTTCCCTGCTGTGTCATGTCAGATTGGCAGTTGAATGTAATCGTAAGCTACACTGCTGAGTGATACGACTGTTCTGCGCTAGGCATTTATCCGGCTAGTCGAAGCTTACCCCAAAGCTTGTCTAGAGACCACAAAACTTGGCCCCAAAGCTTATCTCCAAGCTGCGCCGTCTCATATTTTCATACTGTCCTGAGAGGGATGCCTGGTGAGATACGCTCGGGTTTGCCGGGAGCGATATATGGGTCAATTTGTCTAGTACATGATTATTCTTCACATTATCTACTGGACATCAATCATCCTGCCACCTGTATGAGAGCAACAAGTGGTTAGGTAAGTCTATCATCGCCAAGTTGAAGTGGGTATTCAAATCTCGTGGGGACATCCTTACGTGCGGATACTCCCAGAACGTTTCTAGGCTAAGTGGGAATTGAGGGGAAACTGAGGGGGAGGGGCGGCTGGGGAACTTAGATTGAGGGAAAGCCCCTGGAATTCAAAATTAGCCATTGGTGGAAGGACCATACCCAGCAGCTCCGCTACGCTAGAATCCCAGGCCTCCATCTCAGCTTACATTCCAGTACCCGGAGTACTCGGAGTACCAACGCTGTGGCAAGACCCCGGCACAGTCTTAGTGTCGCTGTCGTTGATGCGACAGGGGGAGAGGAAAAGATTTAGCACATATGAGCCTGTCTCTCCTTCGAAAACAAAAACTAAAGACCTCTTTCTTCTCCAAGATCTTGCCTCATTGCCACTTCTTTTGCGCAAATAACACTCTCTTGCAGTATGGCCTCGACAGAGAAGACCGACGCCATCCACAACGAAAACATACCCAGTAGCAATGCCAGCGATCTCGATAACAATGGGAGATTAGCGGTTGCTTTTGAAGAAGGCAAGGATCCTGGCTTGAGCAATGCTCACCTGTGCACCGCCGAGGACAACAAACGAATCCTTCGCAGAACCGACATCTACATGCTCTCACTTCTCTGCATGGTCTACTTTCTCCAGTCAGCAGATAAAGGGATAATTGGCTTGACAGCTGTCTACGGATTGAAGAAGGACGCACATCTAGTGGGAAACGACTATGCTAATATTGGTAACATTGGGTACTATGCACAGCTTGGTGTTCAGCCCTTGGCTGCATGGATTCTTGTCAAGGCACGATATCGCCAAGTACTTCCCGTCATAATTACTTGCTGGGGGATCGCAGTCGCTGGTGGTCTTGGCGGGTCTCGAAGCTACGCAGGTCTCATGGCTTCCAGATTCTTCCTTGGTGCCTTCGAGGCTGCTGTAATTCCTCTCTTCTCCATCATCACTATCGCCTTCTACAGGCGATCGGAGCAGCCGCTCCGGGTTGCCTGTTGGTACAGTTGTTATGGTCTCAGCACGTTATTCAGCTCACCGATTGTCTACGGCTTTGGACGTATCCATTCTCACACGCTCTATCGATACCAGGTGGTCTATCTCTTCTTTGGACTCTTGACTATTGTCGTTGGAATTGTTACATACTGGTGGGCACACGACAGTCCTGGAGAGGCTCGCTTCCTGACAGCCGAGGATCGTCTGAAGGCCGTTGACCGCTTGAAGGCCAATCAGCAGGGTATCGTTGCCCATAACTTCAACTGGAAGCACGTCTGGGAGGCTTTTACTGAGCCTAAATACTGGCTTTATATGAGTATGTGCTGTCAGTCTACATCGTGTCACTGGATGCTGATAATGGGTGCCTTAGTTATGGTTATCGCCGTCAATGCTGGTGCATCGGTCTCTTCGGTTTTTGGTTCTATTATCCTTCAGAGCTTAGCTGGCTTCACACCCGATCAGGCTGTGCTTTTGAACATGCCATTCGGAGCCCTTCAATTCTTGTCTATCCTCCTCGCATCATGGCTGGCATACCGTTTCAAGCGCAAATCACCGTTCGTGCTTGCACTCGTCACCATTGTCATCGTCGGAGTCGCTCTAATGGTTGCTCTGCCCAAGACCAAAACGAATAAGGGTGGTCTTCTCGTTGGCTACTACCTGATCGCTTTTGTTTTTGCTATCAACCCTTTGCTCATCTCCTGGATGGGTAGTAATTGCGCCGGTCAGACCAAAAAGGCGATATACTACACATCTTTCAATGCTGGAAATTCTATCGGCAACATCATCACACCCTACATCTTCAATTCCAAGTTCGCCCCGCAATATGTAAGACATCTTCTTAATCCATATTAGCCATACCTGCGATCACTTGAACTAATGAACTATCAGGTTAATGCTCTCAAAGGCATCTTGAGTATCTGGTGTATCTTATGGGGTGTTGTTGTTGCGCAGGCCTTCCTGATCAGATGGATGCAAAAGAAGAAGGGAGATCAGCGGGAAGCAGCCGGTCTTCCCAGAGAAATTGCCGATCACTCAATGAGCGACAAATATCACGAGGCTGGGTCCGAGATTCACAGCGAAAATGGTCTCCAGGACATGACGGACAAGGAGAACCTTTACTTTCAGTACTTGTTGTAATTAAGTTCCTGAGCTAAAGAAATTTATGTCCGATTTTCAATTTTGCTCAGCTTCCGGTATCACTTTCAGCTGTTCAATATCACAACGTCCCTACACTTTCACATAGCTTGACTTTGGAGCCTAAAAATCGGGCCCGAATAGGGAACTGCCCGTAGTGGCTACTGGGTCGGCCCGCGACTGTACCTAGCTAGGCACAAGCTAAACATATCGTTGCGCACTTGAGCATTAAGTCGCTACTAGTACTCTACTACGAAAGTATTCTCTAAGACGCACACTTGGATCACTTCCCCCACAGATCCTTTCCCAGTTCGAGTCAACATTTCCCAAGAACAAGATAAACAGACATACACCACGTCAAATTGTCACATTCACATCCACACTCACCCCCAAGTATGCTCCCCATCTCCGCGAATTCCTCACTCATGTAGCTGACAACTACCAGATATGACCTCATCACACCCACAATATACAGAAGAGCAGCGAAACCTCGATTTCATCGTGCTCATCTGCTCTGTCTCCAGCATCGTTCTCATCTCCATCGCACGATTCCAATATGACATAAGCGGACTTCTCACGTCGCTGTTGCTCCTTTGTGCGATTATTACGGCCTGGTGTATATTGTCTAGTTATGGTTCTGCTCGTGAGGGGAATGGGCAAGGTGTTGTTTGTAGATAGATGAAGGAAGGTGCGTGTCATGAGGGAGGTTAGGGAGACGAGATTTGTCTTGGAAGCTGAAGAGGGAATATGGGAGGAAAATTGAATGGAAGATCCAAAGCCTTGAGGAAGAACTGGTTGGGAACGCATGGACACATAACGCTGTCGCCTGAATAATAATCCACTTTCCCGGCAACAGATTTTCCTTCACATAAACGTCAGTCAAACCACACTCGCCAATGATTAACCAAGAAGACCCATCTCAATAGCTTCCTCACAAGTCACCCGGATTTCTTCGCCAAGAGCAACATCTTCAATCGCAAATTCAGGAGCGACAACAATGAGTGCATCGGCTAGATCACCCAGGAACTCACACACAAACTCTCCACCTGGCCCCACAGTGAACTGCCAGTTGGCATATATGAAATTTGTTGGCCCAGGCTCAGGTGATGTTCTCCAATACTGGTTGTAACTTCAAAATATGTCAGTCAAGGTAATCGACTTCATCGGCAGGGGCTTGATAATTGGTGACTTACTACTGTACGGCTGCGAATGATACCGAGCTGCAGAAAGTTATTTTCCTCTCCTCAGTATATGGATGCTCCCGACCAAGAAGATTGAAGCAGGACGGAGTTATATCTCGCTTTGCCTATCCAAAGATGTAGTTCTGACTATAGCAATTCTTTTCTAACATGCTGGCTTGCTAGGCTGTCAATGCTGCCAAGTGGATCATAGCATCCCGCAACGATGTCTCGTTGTAAAAACTTGCCTCAGCACGAACTGTAAGCTCGCCATCGGTTTCCAGAAAGTCTTCGGTGACGTATGAGATCTTGCCAATGACTCGTCCTGTGCTTTCGCAAACTGTGGAAGTTGTTGTTTAGGTGACGGGCAGGCAGAGTGTATCAAGTGCAGAAGAAATCGATGTGTATACAGCAGTGCCGGTAAGTGTCCCAACATGGACTGGGAACCGAGCTGCTTGAACCTGGGCGACAGCTTTGCTAGTTGAACATACCTTTTTTTTTTCCTTTGTCCCAAGGTCAGTTAGTACGATAGCCGCTTCTACTCAGGCGCTGATCACCCTTTGTTTGCCCTCTCCTCATCCTGCTCATCTGGGCTGCCTAAGTAGTTCCTTAGTGGTCCTAATCAGTATCCACTCTCATCTCATGCAATTGATCTCTATTCAGGCTAGAGACCTTGTCGTCTCATTTTGTCAAGTTTGGATAATGATTCCTGGAAAGCCTAAACAGGCTCTCACGGATCCCTAACAGATCCCTCCTATAAATAGATCCGCGTTAGATCTACAGGTTATCGCCTCATGAAAGCGGAACATAGCGGTCTTGTTGAAGGAGAAGGACAGCTAGCGATTCGGGGGGCAGAGCACGTGCGGGGTCTTGCTGGCGGGGTAGGGAAGGTCGCGGTCTCCTGATTCAGGCTTGCCGTCTGGTATATTACTTTGTTTTTAACAGGATCCGAAAAAGGGAATACCACTTTATTTAAGCTCTAGCAGAATGTCTTGCGAAGTGGCGATCCGGACTGCGAGGATTTCGTTGCGGCCGTAGAGTCCTCGCCCGAATCATCCTTTGAACAACATACGGCCGATATAACCTGGCAGAAAGAATGTGAACGCAAACCACTCTTGACCCTCTCAGCTGCTTACAAACTCCTCCCTGAAGGGACTCTTCATGTAGTGGCATTAGGAGAGCCGAGTATGTTAAGATTGAACGTACGTTCAGAGTTTCGGACCAAAGGTCTGCCAAGCATAAGAACTGTCGGCACGTGATGATGAACAGCTCAGTGCCGAGGCACTAAAACCTCCACCTCCTGACTCATATTGATGTCAGTTCTGATTTCCCAGCGATTAGTTTACATGGATAGGCGAGTAGCACCCTTTTCACGTTCGCAGTCTAGTGCACTCCGTGTCTTCTCTATGGACGCCAAACATCAAACCGGGCTTTGTTCAATTTGCCGCAGTGTGGTGTGCCCAAAGGAGTTTGCACTGTCAAAAGGTTGGATTAAAGCGGCTGGACAGACCTTCAACACCTTCCGTGAAGCCGTCAGGAAAATGTGCATTATTTGCTCTGTTGTATGGGATCTGAGCTACCAGTATCGACATATTTGGTCTAAATCGCCCGAGTTGTGGGAGCAGATGAGTTTTAGACCATACAAAGACTTTGATGGTGACAACATTGTGAAGCTCCATGTGTTGTACAAAAACCCGCTCAAAGACCATCAAGTGGCTCAGGGTACCGAAGCAAAATTTCGTCTTATCCCCGTTGATGGTAAGTTCTAGGTTGCAGCACTTCACAGCCTATATTTGAGCTTTGAGGTCCTGAAGAGTGCTTAATAATATCTGTTATTATTTAGATACCGAATTCCAGGAACAGCTGACGTTCCCCACAATTCAGCGCAATGTTCAGTCCGACGTCCTTCTTGCGATCGGGCGAAGATGGCTCTCTCAGTGCCAATCGTCTCACCCACAATGTAAACAGTCGCCTTCGTCGAAATACAACTGGTATCCTACCCGGCTCCTTGATGTCGGCGAGGAAGGCAGTACTAGCTGGAAGCTACGTGTTGTTTCCGAAGACGGCAATCCATCGCCACCAGCTGCGTATCTAACCCTCAGTTACCGCTGGGGCCACAAGCCAAACGCAATTCTTCTGTCGTCAAATATTGCGAGTTTTCGTCGTGGAAGTCCTGTAAGCTGTCTTCCTATGCTGTTTCGGGAATTTATTTCAATTGCATGGCACTTTTCAATTCGGTATATTTGGATCGACGCCTTGTGTATCATTCAGGATTCTGAAGAGGATTGGGATACTGAGGCCGCAACCATGCATCTTGTCTATTCAAACTCGACGTGTAATATTGCTGCTTCTGATTCTGCAAATCCAGAAGAAAGCCTGTTCCGTACTAAAGATCTGGGATTGATTCTACCCGGCCTGATCGAAAGCTCACTGTTCTCCACTGAGCCACGTCCCTGTTACATTTTTGACAAAAGCTATTGGGATCGCCAGATTTGTAACGGTCCGTTGCACAATAGAGGCTGGGTCTTTCAGGAACGCTTCCTGGCACCGCGAGTTCTCTACTTTGGGAAGAACCAGCTCCTCTGGGAATGTCGTATTCAACACAGATGCGAAGTGTTCCCTAACGGCATTCCAATTCATTGGTCTGACAAGGCGATGGATGCTCTGCTCGAGACATCGCCAGCGGATGATCCCATAAAGTCCGGGAGATTTCCTATGGATACGTTCAGTCTTTGGAATGATCTCGTTCAAAAATACTCTCGATGCGATCTAACATATCCTTCCGATAAGCTTTTAGCCATGGCGGGCGTCGCGAAGCTCTTCCAGGGCGCCATTAATGAAAAGTACCTTGCCGGACTTTGGAGTTCGCACGTACTCACTATGATGGACTGGAGAGTTTACGATCCTAGACCACGACAATCCACCCAATACCGAGCTCCTTCATGGTCATGGGCATCCGTCGATGGGCCAATCAGGATGTGTGGGCTCTCTGCTGGTGCTGAGTTTCTCGTGGAGCTTTTGAGCGCTGAAGTCACCACTAAGTTGCCAGATGAAATGTCTACGGTTCTTGAGGGCTTTGTTATGCTCAAGGGCCGACTCATAGCAGCTGTCCTTCAGCATGTTAATCCGCCGTTCGCTACCTTTCTTACAGAATTTAGCCAATTTTCAGTACAGATCCATCCAGACACAACGGATATCAAATTAGCAGAGAACGGCTACATTAGATACGTGCCATTCAAGCTGTCATATCAATATGGTGAGAATAGAGAGAGGACCCCCTGTGTCATTTGTCTCATGTTGGAGGAGGCAAATCGCGCACCAGACAGTCAAATCCAATACCGGCGGATTGGTTGTTTCAACTTTTACGGACAAGATAAGATTGATTCTTTCTGTTTCGAGGCTGAGATTCAAGTTTTCAAAGTCCTGTAGATCTCAAGGATCAGATTTTTGTTTTTAATTGGATCGATTCCGAGCCATAAGTTAGTCCGTAGCATGCATCAAAGAGAACAGCAGGTTCTAGCCCAGATAATTATATCAAATACAATGCTATGCTTTTATAAAGACGCAGGGTTAGCCAGCCGCTGGAGCAGACTCCCAGGATTACAAGTAATGCACTTGTACCTTGCTATATTGGATATTCACAATAACCTAGCAATTGACAAACGGGCCGCCAGGTTGATAGACGAGGTGGAAGAACAGTGTCAGATGGAGTACTAGACAAGGGATTGTATGATAAGTGCGCTAGAGTTTAAGATGACTTATGGACGCGCCCCGTTGCCGCGCCTTCACTCCATAGTCCCCTTTTGAGTACTCCTCACATGGAGAATACTTTGATATATACGAACATGCTGTGGTCAAACAGCCAACGAGGCTGAGCTACTTATTACGTGTACGCAAGCGAATATGGATGCTGTTGGAAGTCACGTCTCCTGCTCAACGATACAATGTAACTAGAATGGTACGCAGGACTCAATTGGGGCGAATCAACAATATTTTCAACTGTACAGAACAAGCTACGGAAGGCATCTAGCCACATATAAGGACTACAAATGAGACGTCTATGAAACAAGTGCTACACGGACTCAGGTTGGCCGGCACACTTCGATAGATGTAGAAGAGTTCAAGGGAGCCAAAATAGGATCTGCGCCTGGCGACCCAACAAGGGAAGTGTGACCTAGCATAAGGGGAGTGCATGCTCAGGCTGACTCTGCGTGTTCCCAGGTTGCTCAGGCCGTGCTCAGCATACCCAGGAAATGCTCACCCTCGACTCAGATTAAAGCAGCAGCAGCTCAATTCCAGACACTAAAGCGGAACCAGCGGCAAAAAGATTTGAGTATGACTTATGTGGTAACATTACATCCGGACACCGAAGTGCAGGTGGGTGCGTCAGCAAAGCCACCGATCAGCGTGCACGCTTGGCAGCTTTTTGTATATGTTTCTACGAGAGTGGCAATCGTGTGCACTACTCAAGTACCAGGAATGGCGGTATAAGCGCAGCTATCGGATTGGTGTCCTGTTGCAGGAACAGAGAGTGGTGTCAGAGTGACAGAATTGTCACACAAACAGAATGGTTTCAGTATTCCTTGGTCTGAATCTTGCTCGTGTAGATCACAAGAGATTGTTGGCGCAGGTGTAATAATATTATCACTTGCCGAGGAAGTCACAGCAGGTCCAGTTCCGAGGTCGCATGCTCCAGTAGTGTTTATAGTATCGTCTCGTTTCAATATCCCTGCTCTTGCTTGTAGTGCAGGAGGACCACTCATGACCGGCAGCGGTAGTACGGAGTTACTATCTCCTCGGACCCAATCGGTGGTTTAGGCGTAGTTGTTGCTAATATCTACGCTTGTCACTTTCTTGACATCTTCGTTTGCCTGCAGAGTTGGAAATTCGAAGTCTCTCCAGATGTTGGGCGACTTGACTGGGTTCTGGTAAGCACCAGGTAGACCCGGAGGGACAGCTTCGCTTGTTCGGCTCTTGACCAGGATGAACACTTCTCCAATGGACGCCTTTGCCATGGCGACAGCGAAAGTATTCCTGAAATAGTCGGCTCGGGCACCACTGCCGCTGATTCCAAACTCTGGTCGACCAGATATAACTTCATCCCACCATTCTAGTCCAAGGGCGTCGTTGAACATGACGCCCGGAGGAGTCAGCTTATCGCGGAACCTTGTTCGTACTTCGACAGTTGTGGTCCAATGAGTAAAATACTGTTGGGCCCGCTACCGATATTACCACATGTCCTTATATCAGAAAGAATGCAATCCACGGTGGGGAAAGTGAGGGTTTTGTCACCACAAGCCCAGCCAGCAGCTGGTTGAGGGTTCTTGCAGCTTGCCCAAGGTGACGTGATGGGTGTAATACCGGTGTCATCTTCATTATCTGGATCTCGAATTGATGAGAAGCAAGGTCCGGCGTAGGAGGTACCGAGATAGTGGCAAAACATTGTGGCCAAGATATGTTTCGTGAGCATTGTGAGTGTCGCGGTGCTTGGCCGTCGAGTGAAGATAATTTGAGATTCCGGCGAAAGTATTCAACGATCTGAAGAGTTCTCGAGAATTGAAGTCATATTGATCAGGCAATCAGCCTAGAAACTACAGCTGCTTATATAGCTTTTCAAGGTAGAGCATTGGTAGTTGATCGGGCCTGACAGGGTCGATGAGCTGCAACTATTGCTTCGCAGAAGCTTCAAATAGCTTCGAGCCCATCGGATCCACTGTAGCGTGCAGGTGGTCGTATGTTTGCCAGCCCATCTATCATATCAATAACAACAAGGCACAGTATATGTTGGTTGAATATATCATGTCCGGGTCAACAGGCACACGCGGCCAATAGTTTCCCAGGTTACGTTGCGTTGTTGGACAGCAAAACTCCCAATTTAACAAATATTGAGGCTGTATAAGATCTATTTGAGGTACATGTGGGCATTTCAGTGTCGGTGGCAGTCACAAGATATGGATGGTCTCGAAATCGGTAGCCATAAAGCAGCTGTTTGCGTGAATGTCGGTGAGCCAACAACGTCTCGGTCCAAGGGTTTTTATGGGATGGACTGATCAGCCTGTTGGGAAGGCCACTTTTCAATATAAAGTTGCTTGTTCTTTCGGCTGACCGTTCCACGTTCAGCAGAACAGATTTGCCTTGTCTTTGCCCCCAAATGTTTTCGTTCTTGGTATTGGACACGCCTCGCTTGCAATGTTTAGCGCCAAGGTATTTTGAAGGTGGCCAGCCAAGCCATATTTAGCAACCAACACCAACAGACCAAGACATCCCCGCACCTTTCGTTTCATCCTACAGTCAGCCATGATACCCAACACCAACATACTAGCAGTGGGAAACCATGTGGATCCCCGTGGTTAAGTACACCCATTTCATTATAATTGAATTATCACAATACATTATGGCCGATCCCATCTGGTACTTGCATGCGCGCGCCAAGCAGTTTCAATTAGGCTTCGATTTGATCGGCGGATCGATTCCTACATGTGCCAGGCTGACTTCGCATTTTCAAATGCCAGAAATATAACCCCTCGATCCATCATCGAAGAACATCAAGCCATCTTTATCCTCATTTCGCCAGAGAATCTTTTATTTCCAACAAGACAGGCCACCACAGTCCCCAATCACGCACGCAACAATCCTTCTCTCCCACGGGCATCCATCATGGTTGACGAGCCCTATGACGACGACGCCCCGCTCGCCGACGATTCTAAGTTGGATATGCAACAAGCCTGCGAGCAGGGGGATCTGCCCATACTTCAACGACTCATGCAGAAGAACGGCAGGAATTTGAAAGCATCTGGAATAGTCTCTGCTTTGCTCAAAACAGCCGTCGAGTGCCAGCATCCTCATCTTGTCGACTATCTGCTCTCGACATGCCCCGATCTATCATTGTCCCAGAGGACTGATATCGTTGCTTCCCTCCTCAAAACATCCAACACCCGCATCCTGAACTTACTCCTGTCTCACGACCCAGGCTTTGCGAGCATTTCGATCGACTATGGTATGCGCACATTTCTAACGGACGCCTGCTCCCAGCCTCCGTCGAAGATCAATCCTCTCATCCATATCCTTCTCGATGCAGGGGCTGATGTCAATGATGGTATGGGACCTGGAGGTGGAGCGTTGCTCGCTGCATTACTTGGAGAACAAGCAAAAGACGTCATTATCAAGATCTTGAGGAGAGGTGCTTTTGTGGGCAATTCTGTGCTGGATACTGCGATACGGAAAGAGAGGGCAGATATTCTGAAAATGCTGTGGAAAAGGGGAGGTAGTAATGTTGATATGGAGAGAGCTGTGCGGACAGCACGAGAAGGTGGAAACAAGAGGGTTATTGAGATTCTGGAGGATTTTGGGGGAGAGAAGATGGAAGTAACAGTTATAGATAAGTCTGAAAGGGTTGGTGAAGAAAGGCGTTGGTGGAAGTTCCTGGGACGCTGAATTGCCCGGCGGGCTTGCCAGATCTGATGTTATTGAAGCACCCAAAAATCCACGTTGAGATTATTTTCAAGAGAGTTATGGCAGAGTCCTACAATAGAAGGACATCTCTCGCGTGCACTCCACGTGATACCAATCATGAGATCCTTTTGTGATGCCATTCTGGGTAGGTCGTGCTGTTACCTCGGCTTCGTGGTTCGTCAGAATACATCTGAGCATACTGTTGAGTATCACATCTAGATTTAAATATGTCTGAAGTCTTTCGTCTCATGTTGCCAGCATGTCAGGTGCCAAGTATTCTCCCTGGCCAAAGCCGGCTTAGCGCGGACTTTTCCGAAGATGTCCGGAAACATTCATCCAGATCATGCTCTCAACCATCATCAGAAGCAGAAGCATCCGCATTCTGCTTCGAAGCTAGCTTGAGGCTGTCGTTTCGGTGGACGAAGGTGACAGACTACGTGTATTCAGGTTGTTTCTGAGTTTGAGTTCATCTTTCACGTGTCCCACCATGTTCGAGGCGCGCGCGCGTGCATTGATCCTCCAGCCTTGTCGTCTTCGACACTCTCACCTTCGTCGCTGTCTCGCATAATTCTCCCAAGTACATGCAAGAGTCTCTCGGTCTGGGGAGTCTTTCAAGTCGCTTTTCAACAACTCTTTGAGAACAACAGCAAGTTGCCACGACCGCCGCTATGGACGTCTATGTGCGAAATGTTCCTCAGCAAAGTACAGAGAACAGCTTGAAGAACTTTCTCAAGCCCTTTTTCCTGAATCTCTCCATTCGATCTGTACATTGTACAAAACCAAATGATAAGACGATTGCATTCCTCACATTCCTCCATCTCAGCGATGCCGAGACCTTTCTCCAGCATTACGGCCAGACCAAGAACCTGACCCCATATATCGGCAGTCAACGGAGCCAACCTCGTCCCAAAATCAACTCAGTCAACCTCAGGTTCCTCGGACAACCAATTTACTGCCAGAAGAGTACCAACGATGCCAATCCTTACCTGCTTCGAGTTCTTGCCAAGGAGGAAAAAGATCGTCAGACGAAGGTCACGACACTGACAACAATAGATCACTACAAGCCTCAAATCCTTCCCATTCTCTTTGATTGTGCATCAATATCCTGTGGAGTATGGAGCTATTCCAGATCCAACCTATATTACGAGCCTCAGCAGTCATGGGAGTCGCCAGGTACATTGAAGTTTGGTGAGCACAGCACGATCTTGAATCTGGACTCCGGCATCAGAGTTGACTTTCTACACTTCGCTACACTATCAATCGCAGCCGAGGAGGGGTCAACACCATCTTTCATCTTCTCTATGCGTGAAGCTCCTCGCTTCTTCGAAAAGATCCTGTCAGATCCTCTGGCAGACCTGATGGCACAGCTTGGAATACGATCACCAGCTACTCCAACGCAAAACCGTCGAGGTGGCCCAGAGCGACATAGACTTCCCTACCTGGATGAAACACATCAGAAAGCTGCCGGAAGCTGCTTCGTCTATCGTGTTGCACTGCAACCAGTGCCCTTCGGACGTGACAATGTGGCCGAGCGTATGCAGTCTCTACGAGTTGCCCATGGACTACCCCGCATACTCCACCGGAGGACTGATGTTATTCGGCCACGGCAAACATTTGAGCATGGAATGCAAGTGCTGCAAGCCATCCTCGCCTCAAGCACTACCACCATTCCTTTCCCATTGGCCTTCCAGATCCTGAAGCTTGCTCTAGATGGCTACCTTCCTCCTCTGACTGTTGTCAAGATGGTGCCATCGATCCAGGACATGGCAAGCCGAACATCTATTCCAATTTGTGTGAAGTCCATTCGGAAAATATTCAATCAGCTCGACTGGCCGGGACCCGACTCTGAGGCAAGCGAATTCGAATTGGAAGGACTATTGAAATGCTTGAAGGACAACGAGGAACAGTGCAAGAGGGAGAACCTTGCTGCCGATGAGGACCCTCAGAGATCCAATAACATCGCCATTATACACCGGGTAAAGATCACCCCATCAGGAATGCGACTCTGTGGTCCGGAGATCGAGTCCAACAATCGAGTCCTGCGTAAGTACCCTAACCACCATGAGTACTTCATCCGCGTGCAATTCTCCGACGAAGATGGGCAACCAGTGCGCTTCAATTCCCGGGTTTCGAATCAGAAGATCTTTCACGACCGCTTCAAGAATGTGTTGCGCAATGGCATATCTATCGCGGGTAGAGAATTTGCGTATCTTGGTTGTTCTCATTCTTCTCTTCGCGCGCAGTCATGTTGGTTCATGGCGCCCTTTGTTTGCGAGGCAGGTTTGATGTGGGCTGAAATTCTGATCCAAGAGCTTGGGAACTTTACGGCCATTCAATCTCCTGCAAAGTGTGCTGCCAGAATCGGTCAGGTGTTCTCTGATACAAGAACTGCAGTGGCGATCGACCCAGCTCTTGTTCGCTCGGAGGCTGATGTTGAACGAAATGGTCGTACTTTCAGCGATGGTGTAGGAACCATGTCACTTTCCATGATGGAAAGAATCTGGGACGCTCTTCCGAAAGCCAAACGAGTAAAACCAGCTCTCTTTCAGATCAGATATCAAGGTACGGATGCTGATGAGGGGCTCATAAACATTGCTGATGGTTTGCTTAGGTGCCAAAGGTATGATCTCCCTCGACACGCGACTGAAGGGTGACTGCCTTGTGCTCCGTCCATCGATGATCAAATTCGATGGTTCAACATGGCCAGACATTGAGATCTGTGAAGCAGCATACCAACCGCTGACAATGTACCTGAATCGCCAATTCATCAAGATTCTCGAGGATTTGGGGGTTGAAGACAAGTTCTTTCTAGATCTCCAAGCCCAAGAAGTCCATCGTCTTCGATCCATTACCGAGAGTCCACTGAATGCATCAACTTTCTTGAAACGCCAGTCAATTGGTACTGCTCTCCATCTGCCTTGGTTTATCAATGAGCTTGCCTTCCTGGGCCTCGATTTCAGAAGAGATGGCTTCCTTCGGGATGTGCTGGAAATGTCTCTTCTTGTTGAACTTCGCTTGTTAAAGCACAAGACACGAATTCCTGTAGAGAAGGGCTGGCATCTACATGGCATTATGGATGAGACGGGCTTCCTTGAGGAAGGTCAAGTGTACTGCTCTGCATTGCTCGATGGCGTTCCCATGGCTCTTACCAAGAAGCAGCTGGTCATATCGCGAGTACGTGATCCAGTGCACATATTGGTTCGAGAGTAGATCCATAGCGGTACTGACTTCTTCTAGGCCCCGGCTCTGCATCCAGGCGATGTGCAGTTAGCAGATGCAGTCATCCCACCACCAGGATCGCCACTTTTGGAGCTTACTAACTGCATTTGTTTCAGCAGTAAGGGTCACCGAGACTTGCCAAGTCAACTCTCTGGGGGTGATTTAGATGGAGATCGCTATTATGTGATGTGGGACGAACATTGTAAGCCAAAGCGAACTTTCATGCCAGCCGATTACGCCCGTCAGACTCCGATCGATATTCAAAGAGCTGTGACGAAGGAGGACATGACCGACTTCTTCATTCAATTCATGGAAACGGATCAACTTGGCCGAATTGCTGTTCTTCATCGTGTTCTTGCCGATCAAGAACCGGCAGGTACTTTGCATATGGATTGTATTACTTTGGCGGAGATGCATTCAACAGCTGTTGACTTTTCCAAGACAGGCATTCCGGTAAGTAGCCTTTCCACCGCCACAATTTTTGGTGTCGTCAGAGAAATTACTGACTTCATGTTTTGCAGGTTGACATGTCCAAGCTCCCCAGATACAACAAATGGCGACCCGATTTCGAAGCTCCTGGTCCACACGTGAAGATCGAAAAGCAAGGTGGACTTTCGCTAGAGGAGATCGACGATCGAGACCCAGACGACCAAGTCGACCAAGACGATGACTTCTCCACATATCGGTACTATGAGAGCGAGAAGGTTCTTGGTAAGTTATATCGCGCCATTGATGAGCGAGAAGTCTTCGAGCATATTAAACATCGTTCCCTGAACCCGGACATCAGCAGCGAGTCAACGGTCATTGACTCCGTTTGGGATTCTGTACGGGCCAAATGCGCTCTGTTCCAGTACAGTCACCACCTCGTGTGGGCTAGAGATATTCGCGCCATGTAAGTGCACCCACCAGCTGCCCTTCAACTGTTATTGACCTGACGAATCCAGGTATGAAGAATCGATGTTAGACATCATGATCAACCACAGCGAACATACGCTCCACTCCGTGTCTGAACTGGAAGCATTCATCGGAAATATCTTAGGGCGCACCGGTGCGCAGAGCAAGAACCAGCGCGAGCTCTCCACGACCATGAAGGATCGGTTCGAAGAGCACTCTGCCTTCATCGTCAACTGCATCGTCAAAGATGGAAGCGAGTGGTCTGAAGAGTCTTTGGAGCGCAGTATGGCTTGCTTGGCTGTTAGCCTGGAGAAGAAGGATGTTTACAGGCGCCATGAGAATTTACTGAGTTTCAAGTATCTGGCCGCAGCTGTTTGCTTGAGAGAGGTAGAGCGAGTCCCTGGTCTGTAAGGTGGAGGCTGATATCTGCTGGTAACGATGCACTGGCTTCGAGCTGATTGGTCCCTCAGATTGAGTGTCAGACTACAGGAGGAGTTTGGGTCGGGTTTTTTGCTTTTTAAACGTGCTTACATTTGTTGCAGCACATCCAGGGGTTGCTGCGGATTCGAAAGATACCCTTTGTAGCAGCGGACCAACATAGCTTCTGACGAATTAATGAGTTATGACAAGCCCGGGCATATGAGTGTAGACATTATCGGCGAGCTCCTTGAATGCCGTGCATTTTGACAGCGGACAACCAGTTATCAGAACTTTTACAACTGCAGCCAGAATTCACTTCTCACTCATTCCTTACGTTCCAGTCCCGAAATCTGCGTTCAAGGAAGGGCAAGTTTGAGCTGATGTGGACTATCGCTGACGGACCTCCCAGGTTGGCTCGGGTTCTTGGTTCAGCTATCTGATGGAAACACGACCGGACACATCCGTGACAGTATACATTCGAGACACTACCCCGGATGCGCTGCTGGCGTTGCATGCAGAATGATTTGTATACTCGGTCTCATATGTCCCGATCGCAGATTGGTGTGATCTTTATATACCGCCGCTGGATCAACAGGTATTGTATTTGATTGGCCGCTTTCAAACCTGCAAGGCTTAGCATCAATTTCTGAAATTCTGGACTAAAAACCCAGCAGACAGGAAGATTCTCTATCTGCACTATGTTCCAGGTCGACGAACTCTTCTGTCGAGTACCCCATTGTTATTCTCGTTCACGAGGGCAACACAGTCACGGCATTGAAGATCTATTGATCGGCGGCCGACAACGAGCTCGCAGCATGCCCAGAGAGAGCAGGATCAGCAGCAACTCTATTGTAAGACAAGACAAGGACGTCAATGTGGAGCGTCCATCGTTCGGAATCAAGGAAACAAAGCATTTGAGAGTACTTATTTGGAAGGGCTGAGCCAAGAAACGGGTGGAATCTCACCATAAGCGACAAGCACAGTAATATTGACCCCTGTCAAAACGAATCCTACGAATTTCCTGTTTAGGGAATTCTGAGCGCTGTCGCTATATCTGACCATTTCCCATTCTCACTCTGTTTCAAAAGCTTGTATCAATCCAGGGCAGCATATGATGTCACATCTGCATCACTTGTTTGTATGTGTTGCTTAAATTTGAGAATCTCCTCGCTACTTCAGCTTATCAACACACATCAAGACTCGATCTTTCATCATGACGGCTTTCAAGACATTAAAATTACCAGTTCTCGTCTCAGTACTGTATATATCGAACCGAATCGTCATTTGGCTCGATCTTCTGTACCGAATAATCCTCGCAGAACGAAACCGGATCGCCAATTCCAAGAAACTGTCAACTGAACCCAGGCTCAATTACAGCGAGAAGGCTACCCCATCATCGATCGCATGCTTAGTCGGCTATCGTGAAGAAGAGAGGCTATTCCAGGATGCTCTGATAAGCTACAATTCTGCCGGTACCAAAACTCTCGTTGTTGGCATCGACGGCAATTCTGCCGAGGATGAGGAAATGGTCAAAATATTTCAGAGGGTAAGACAGCCCTGAATCTTGTCAACACTTCACTTCAGTACTCACTATTCAATTAAAGGTCATGAATACCAAGCGCAAAACCATTGTACTACGACTCAACGCGTGCGTCGGTCAAGTGTTCATGGAGAACCAATGGTTCGGCAAAATCGATTTCGAGCCGAAACCACCACGTCAGAAACTACCCGAGGACGATCTAGAATTTCAACAAGCATACGAGTACATGCTCAACGAAGTCAAAAACTCAGGTTTCTTGAACGTGATCAGAGACACAACGGAAGATCTGGGAATCTGCTTCACACAGCCCCATCGCGATCTCAAGGAAGTCCGCCTCGCCGGTTGGATCCTCTCAATTGTTCTCGCAGACCTGAAAGGCGTCGAATACCTCTGGTCAAGCGATTCGGATACCATTGTTCTCCCAGACACGATCTCCAGTCTCACGAAAATTGTTGATGCAGAACCGACTGCCGCAGGTGGTTCGGCTCTTGTTCAGCTTAATACCTCACATCTCTCATTCATTGCCCAGATGGCACAGACTGCTTACAATTGTGATGCATATCTCAATCGCTCAGCACTTGGCGCCATAGGTCGGTCGGAATGCTTGAATGGGCCGGGGTCGTTGTTCAGGATTGCTGCTTTGAGGACAGTTGCTGCGTCTTGGTATCATTGTCAATACCCTGCTTCGCAATCACGCACAGTAAGACGCCCCCACTGGGATTTTTTCCACATAGGCAAGACTGATATTTCGGATAGGTTTTGAATGAAGACATGCAAGTCACAATGTTGCTCGGAAAAGGAGGATGGCGTCGCTTGTACTCAGCAGAATCCATCATCCAAACAGCAGGACCAGTGACATTAGATGGCTGGGTCGGACAACGTGTAAGTAATCCCGATCACTATTTCTCTTCCGTGGCCTAACTTTGTTACAGATTCGATGGAGCCGTGGTATTCATCTCCACAGAGTCCACGACTACCAATACATCCTCTCCCAAGGCTATCTCTACACCGCATACATGCTCCGCTCAGGACTTTACGATCCCTTGCTCTTCCTCTGGATTGCATACTACGCTATCATGGGTCAACAACTAGTTATCATCTCACTACTCGACCTCTTCTGCCTCGAAGTCATTCCCCCAGTCTACAATTACTTTCGTTCTACAAAGCCAAGAGCAGGCCTTAGCATGACAGTAGCACATTATCTATCGTATCGAGCAATCAGTCCCGCATATCGAATGTACACGTTCCTGACTCCGCAAAAGGACTCTTGGGCACTGCCACCAAGTCAAGCAGCTGAAGCTGTGTCGAAGTGGTTTCCGTGGGAGGCGGAGATGGCGTTTCTGTACTTCTGGTTCGGCATCATGGCTTGTGCTGGTGTCAGAATGGCGTTCCACATTCTGATTTAGACGAGGGCGGGAAGATTTGCAGGGGGACAGAAAGGTTGGATTGCAGAGGAGATATACTTTTCCGTACTTACTTATCGCCTTCAGAATATGTGTACTATATTGTCTTACATATCATAGACTCTGAGGGGTTTGTTTGAACACTCTCAGGTGCTCTACTCTGCCTGAAACTCCTAGATCATGGTTGCAGTTAAGTGTGAAGACAAGGTGACGTCATGCGACCTCGGCTATGGGCTCTTTCCAAACAAACAACTGTGTGTGAAGTCGTTGGAAATCTTATATGACCCATTCTTTTCGTATCTCAAATCTACCCAAGGTATGCGAATGGATGAGCTGATACAGATGATTCAAGTATGACAATCCCTTTATTTTGTCCCACAGCTCTGCTCGTCAGAACCTCAACCCTCGAACTCGAGCGCCTTCGTCAGATATACGAGCGTAACCCTTCCCACAACGCCATGCTCTACTTCCCCAGCTCCTGGAAGTCTACTGACAACATGAACTGAATTTCTCAACTTCAGCCCCACTTTCACCTCACCGTCTTCACTCGTCTCCCATTCAATATCCGCCATATTATCCCTGCCTACACAAACCCGCGCTTTCAAGCCTTTACTGAGGCCCAGTCTCGGCGTAAAAAGTATTTTCGTCCCTCCAGGCTCTAGAATCCTCACGCCAGCGAGCACAGTACAGAATTCATAGATCGGTACACTACCCCACGCGTGACAATCCGACCGCTGCCTCACATCATCTTCCTCCCACGTCGTCAGATTCATCCCTAGCATCTTCCTGTAAGGTTCCAGCATGCTTCTCCACATGGACTCGTAGACATCATCGCTGGCGATGGTGAATGCCCGGAAAGCATAAAACTTCATCATATATGAACATTTCGAGAAATTGGGGTTGGCGAATGCAGATGTCAAGAGTCGTGCCTGGTCAGATGGCGGAGAGGCACCACACAGAACAGCAAATACTTGGCAATGTTGCGAGTAAGCTCCCTCATCAGCGATAGAAGCTAGTGAATCTGTGAAGAAAGTCCCATCAAAGCAGTGTGTGCGAATAGCAATCAGCAAAGTTTCAGCTCTTGCTTCGTACTCCGCTGCATGTGCTGGACGATTGACCTGTCGAACTAGCATTGCGGCTTGCTTCAACACATACGCGTACAGCATACTAAAATATGTATGTCGATTACTCTTCCTCCCCGACGTAGGCACGCCTTTATCAGGATGTTCATCCGTCGCTCCCCACGATGTGACCCAATCTACATACTGCCAGCAGTCATACGGCAGACCGCTCACAAGTCCCAATTCATCCACATGCGAGTCAAAGAACTCTAACACGCCGTCGATGCGAGGCAGGAATGAGCGGGAGAACTTTTCGTCACCGAAGAAGAGGTGGTGGTCACAGACTTGCAGAATCCAGTAGAGGGAGAAGCCAGCGATGATTTGTGGGAGGTGGGAGGGGAAGCGCGATTGTGTGAGGCCTTCGGGAGTGAGTGACGAGGCGAAGGTGATGATTGATTGACGCATGAGACGGTCGTCGCCGCTGAGCAGGTAGTGGAAGAGACCGACTGTGCGGGTGTCACCCGAATACCTGGAGAGAGGGTCAGTGAACTGGCTGGGAGGCATTGGAGGAGTATACGCACTGAAGCTGTTCATAGAAAGGACAATCCGAATAACCATCAAACATACAATTCCGCATTGTTCTGATCGATACGTCCCATATGTTCTCATTGTGCTCATCTCCAGGCTCGGACCATCTCGCTTTCACAGCCATGGGATAATTGACTTGCGTCGCTTCGAGAGAAATTAGGTCAACTGGTGCTGAAAGTGCTGTGATCTCAACCTGCATGATGCGGAAAGTACGAAACCAAAACGGCTCATATGTGACGGTGCCACCGTCTGCAATGTCCAGCGTCACCTCATCAAATGGACCCAGGATATGCCCATTATTTGCATCTAAGCGGTCTTTCTTGGTTCGAAAGAATGGATACGATCGTGGCTCTAGCTCGTAGCCTTCAGAGTACGTGACTTTGAGTCGAATTTGTGACTTCTCCGATGCTTTGAACTTCCACCGCACGAAAGCTGTTGAATGTACATCTGCTACGAGCTCAATTATCTGGGTTGAGTGTTCGGGTAAAGATAGTGGTTGAGCCCCGCNGAAGAAGACTTTCCAAGATGCNGCATGGACACTACTGTCACATATTCGCTTGAGATTGATAGCGACCGAGCTAACCTCAGGCATTGGAATGGGACGTGGTTTTAGGCGCCATGGTAGAAGATCGCCGTTCAGAGTTCTCATATTGTACGGCTTGGGAGTCACCGGTAAGCTTGAAGGGACTGGAGATATGCGCTCACTGATCTGAATAGCACTTAGTAAATTTTGCCAAGCGAAAGCGAAAGAAGGATATGGATACTCACATGCAGGAACACATCATCCAAAAGACCTGTAGGAAACAACACACTCTCGTCCACCTGAGCTAACCAGCCCTGTCTTGAACAAAGATCCACAGAACCCTCTCCAGAACCGGTGCTCCCGACGACCGTCATTCCAGGGAACGAAGTCCGCTCAAATGGCATAGCTGCACGCGTTGCGGCAAAGTACCTTAAGACGATGATCCTGATTTCATTCTTGCTTTTTTTGAGGTATGGTGCAATGTCAATAGTATCATAATACCAAATAATGAGACTGCTTCGACTCGGACCAACCGCGACTCGATGCCCATTGATGTAGATCTTGTATCTGGTATCTGCTGAAACGTGTAGTATTGCTCTGCTTGGAGTTGCATCAAGATCAAATTCTCGTGTGAAGCTCACGAGTCGTCCGGCTGTATTTATGGGAGTGGGAGAGCTGTCAACCCAATCTGGTACCCATACCCAATTGTCGTTGAGCTGGCATATGACCTGCGAGACGTTAGTCTATTACGTCCATTAGATGTGAGCTTGATACTAACAGCTTGCTCTTCAGATAGAGCCATTTCACTTGAAGAGGGAGGGGATTGAACGGGCAGCTTGACTTGTATCCAAAGGTAGGTCCAACAGGTATATTTCTCAGAGGAATTAAATCTGCGGTACTTTGCTTATTGACGTGTTTTCAAGTCAACGTGAGCTGGAACCTGGAAATTGTACAGTCAGACAAACTGCAACCAGTCAAGTTTCTCGTACGGTTATGCCAGGCCAAACATCAACCAACATCTCTCGGCAGAAGATTCCCAGCAGGGCCTCCCATTCACGTGCGTTTCGGCCTCCGGCATAAACAGCTGCGAGCACATGTCCCAAAGCATCCCAGTCTCTATCGAACATCCAGGACTAAAAACAGATCAAGCGATTATTGACACTTTATCCGCACCAATGAAAAACCCCAACAATGATCGAAACTAGCCACACCACCCAATCACGCCCAGAAAGAGCCACAAAAGCTTACCTTCCACTCTTCAAGCCTTTCCCCGCGCTTCCCCGCCCGGCTGTAACAAGCCGAAAGCTTATGGGTTGCCCGAACTGCACTCCATAAACAGACAAGCACTTCGAGGCTTACCAGCTCTTGGCCTCTTACTCGTGGATTAAAGTTGCCGAGCAAAACAAGCCCTCGTTACATCTCGTCCAGAGAATACGACTGTTTCTAGCCGTTCCTGCATTGGACCATGATTTATCGGTCCCGACAGGCCGTTGACCAGGGCTTTGAAGATATCTGGGGACCCCACTACACCCCTTTCTGATGCGGGGATCGGGGCATCTGCCATCATGAGATCCAGCGACCGACCGGTTAAGTTGGTGCAGCTCGCTGCAGAGCAGGGTAGCTTTAAGATGTTTATCATAAGATAAAGCTCCCTAGGACCCTGAATATCTCGCGCCGTCCGTTCATCGATTCTCCAAAAGTCTACCCCACGATTTACTACTTCTCCTCATCGACTACACGACCCAGCTTCTATCTTTTGGACTTGGCCCGCCCAAGGTCCATCCACAATCATGGTTTCAATACACGAACAATCTCCGGAAATCGTCTCATCCGAGCCAAATGAAAAGGAGATCCAAGAAACAAAAGACAATGTTGCAACCGAACACGATGAAATCATGAAGCCTGGGGCGCCACAGATGCGCTCGAAAGACGATGATCTCGGTGTTTGGGAAACAGTCAAGCAGTATAAGCTCATTACCACTGTAGCCATGGCGGCAGCATTTGCGGCGAGTTTGGATGGATATCGTGAGTCTTTTTCTCTTCTCCATTCTGTTTGTGACTTTTCTGCGCGAACGTCTCTTCATGAGCCAAAACACAGAATGTTAACCAAACACTTGCACAGAAATAAGTCTCAACGGCGGAATCGTCTCGAACAAGGGATTCATTCGACAATTCGCAAAGCCAGGTACCAAGATCATTGCAGGAAAATACGTTTCTGCATGGGGAGGAATTCAATCCGCTGGTCAAACCATCGGACAAATCGTAAGTTTACTCTGATCTCACTCATGAGCTTACAGCCTCAGGAGAGATTTGACTGACAAAAATCAGTTCCTACAATTCGCAACCGATAAACTCGGTCGTAAACCCGCTCTCCTCATTCTCTGGATCTTCCTCGTCGCGGTTCGTGCTCCACTTTCCATTGGCCCCTCCTCTTTCCTCATTCCCATCTTCTTTCCGTCTCCCGCGTGTTTGTTGACTAAAGCATACATTACCGCAACTAACACCCATATTTCTCTTAGAGCATCTTCGCCGAATCTTTCGCAACACACTGGTCTCACTGGCTCGTCGCCAAACTCTTCTCGGGTGCTGGTGTGGGGATGCTTCAAGCCACAATGCCCGTCTACCTCTCTGAAATCGCACCGACTCAACTGAAAGGGTTCTTGATTAATGCCTACTCATTGTGAGCCACACTACCCCCAACCACCCCTTATCAGTATTGTGGAGTTCGTCAAAGAGAAGAAAGCAGATGCTGACATTGGAAACGTAGCTGGTTCGTCATCGGCCAACTCCTTGGCTCGGTTGCGCTCAACAGACTTAACGCGAATAACCCATACGATTTCCGTGATGCGATTTATACACAGGTACATACAAACACCTTCCATTTATCGGGTTCTGGAGTCAAGAAGCTCATAAATATCCCAGTGGGCGATGATCGGCATGATGCTCGCCATCTTCCTCCTCATCCCCGAAACACCTTGGTGGTTAGCCGGTAAAGGCAAGCTCGAGAAAGCTGAGAAGATCCTCCTGAGATACAACGGCCATATCAAAGGCTACAATGTCAAAGAGCATATCGTGAGTCCCCCTCCAAGATCCTCCTCCCACGTTTAGCACTCGAAACACTAACTGACACGGCATACCTTCAAAACAGAACGTCATGACAGCCACAATCGCGGAAGAACGCTACACCGCCGAACGCAATTCTGAAGAAGGCATCTGGGCTATCTTCCGTGGCCGAAACCTAATCCGCTTCTTCATCGCCGGATGGCCAAAGATCGTCCAGCAGTTTGTTGGACTAAGCGTATTCAATACTTATGCTACGTATTTCTGTACGTTTCTCCTTCTCCTGCTTTCCCCTGGTTCCCTACCTCATTTATCATTTCTTGATATTTGCATGTGCTCTTCTCTTTCCCAATTTCCCAACTCAAATTCATATGGTAAGGATCGCTGACCGACGTTCAAACAAACAGTCCAAGCAGCAGGTAACAAAGATCCCTTCCTCGTAACCGTCATCCTCGGCTGCGTCCAAATCATGTCTATGCTCGTCACCTCCACCCTAACCGACTCCGTCGGTCGTCGTCCACTCACCGTCTACCCCTATGCCGTAACAGTCGCATCCGTCCTCTCGCTTGGTATCGTTGGCTGTTTTGATTATACGAAACAGGCTACGAGTTCGCTTCTGGTACGTATACAGCCCTTCCTCTCCACTTCTCGATCTCTCACCCCACAAAACCTTGCAATCCAAAGCTAACCTCCTCTCCACAGGTTTTCTTCGCCTGCCTCGCCACCTTCTCCACCACCGGCGCCAGCGCCATAGGTTACGCCTACGCCGCCGAGATCCCGACCCAACGCCTGCGTGCTCAAACTGCTGGATGGGCACTCGCTTCCTCGAATATGATTGCTATCATGTTTAGTTTCTGCACGCCGCTTATGATCAATGGGACGGCGCATTGGGGGGTCAAGACGGGGTTTTTGTGAGTAGTTTTCCCCTTTTTTGTCTTTCTGTTTGTTTGGGTGGTGGTAGTCGGAGCTTGGGTAGGATAAGCGAGCATGTATTCAGAAATGGGAGGTTGAGAGGTGAAAGATCGATTTGGGAGAGCTTTGGAGGGATGTTTTGCTAACCACCCCTCTAAATATCAGCTTCGCAGCAACAGGTCTCGTCGCCGTAATAATCGCCTGGTTCCTCCTCCCGGAAGTAGCACGCCGTACACCAGCCGAGATCGACGAGATGTAAGCTCATCCTCCCCTCTCTCCCACTGTTTGTCCAGGTGAAGGTGACTTACATATGCTGATATCTAATGTCAACGAAATAGGTTCGAGAAGAAAATCAACCTTCGAAAATTCAAAGGCTACGTCACAGATGTACAAACACACATGGCAGACTCCAACGCATGAAGCGATCTCCGATACCTCAACTCTTATAGTATCTGGGGGTCACGTTGCACACCAAATATACAGCAAAGTCAGCATGGTAGCCAAGGCGGAATTGTGATCTAGCGTCATGCGCAGGGGAAAAAAAGGGAATGAGAGTAAAAAAGTAGCGAGAAAACTTATCTCACTCAATTCCAACCAATTCAACCCAATCCAATCAAAATTCCATACAAAGAGTAAAGAGAAAAAACCCAAGCGAGGCCCGCCGGCGTCTGCCCGTGTATAATTGACGGACACTTCCGCTTTCGGACGATAAGTCACCCCATCCATTTACCCAACCACCGATTCATTCTCCCTTCTTTTTCTCCATACAGTATCTCCTCC
Source organism: Deltaproteobacteria bacterium (assembly GCA_002685535.1). GTDB lineage: Bacteria > SAR324 > SAR324 > SAR324 > NAC60-12 > Arctic96AD-7. The sequence goes on along the minus strand of NYXK01000054.1, from coordinate 64,727 downwards.
CTTCCACCCTTCTCTCTCCTCTCTCCCCTCTTTCCTCTCACCCATCTATTCCCCTCCGCACCTCCCTTACACCGCAAGCACGCACGCACGTACCACGCACTCGCTCGCTCAAAGTACTGTAAAGCAAGGAAGCAAGTCTATCTGCATGCATTTGCATTCGCACCGTACTTACAAAACCGTCCACCTTACAACTCCACCCTCTCTCTAGCCCCCTCAGCATCGACAGGTCATATTTCACATTTCATATCTCCAGCTCATTGCGTTTCTGTTTTTTGATTTTTATTCTGTTTTCGATTTTTGATTTTCGAATCGCCTTCTACTACCTGATTGACTGTATGGCCGCTTATGTGGGTATGCTATGGTATGCTTATGGTATGGTGTAGGTATAGGAAAAGAGAAGAGAAGTATGGTGGAGTGGAGTGCGGTAGATAGGGAATGTAAGTAAGCATGCGTACCCGGGCTAGAAAAAAAGAAAGAAGAGAGAAGAAATGGCAGGAGGGAAGAATAGAAGGAAAGAGATAAGGAGAGATATGACGTGAAGTAGAGGGAACGGAAGGAACGGAAAGGAAAGGAAAGTTCGGGGATAATTTACTTACATACCGTTCATAGATACGGGCAGGCAAACCAGTTCTTTCAAGACATTTAATCGAGATGTAGAGAAGAGAAGAGAGGATAAGCAAGGAAACATAGTATTGCATAGTCTAACTAGTATACATCTTACAGATCAACAGATCAACACACTCTTCTTTCCCAATCCATTCTGACCCTCAAGCAATGTTCTCCTCTTTGGCCCAATTCCGAGCCGCAGTATTAAGTCGCATTGTAAATCACAAACCATCACCCAATCCACCATCCCCACCATCCTCGCCCTGCCCATCACCCCTCGGCTCAACCCCATGAAACGCATCCCCAAACGCCGAATCATCCATTCCCATCCCTCCATCCACATCAACATCAACATCCATATCCAAGCCCAAATCTCCCAAACCCTCTCCATCACCACCGAGATCACCACCATAATTAGCCAGCTCTCCCGCACCTTCGAGATCGCCTAGGTCTGCGAAATCGTTGGGCGAGGTATGGAAGTCGGGCAGTGCNTTGGTGGTATCGGGTGTGTTGACTGTAGATGTGGGTGCTGTGCCGGTTGCTATGCCGGCGCCAGTGGGATGGGGTGAGGGATTACTAGGCGGTGCGGAGGGGTTGGGATTGGCGTCTGTGAGTGTTGGGTTGGGGATGGGCGGCGTGGGAGAGGTCGACTTGGGCTGTTGTGGTTCTGCTGGGGCTTGTGCTAGCCCGGTGCCTGAGCCTGAACCTGAGTTGGCAGGCGAGATGCCTCCGGAAGGAACGACGACCCAGTCACCTCCTGGTGTCTCGGATGGGATTTGCTCGTTTAAGGTATTGGACATGGAAACATCTGGAGTTGACTGCTCTTGTGCCTGAGGTGTTGGCTGGGGAGAAGCGATGTGCACATTGCTTGGAGTACCGGCCGAAGAATGTGCTTGCAAGTGAGGCTGTGGAGTCGGGAAGTTACTACCAGTTCCAGGAGTAGCGTTGGAGGAGAGGCCGGTGTGATATTGATCGAGTAGACCAGCTGCAGAGTTGCTCATATCCATATCTGCATCGCCGACAAGAACTCCGCTGTGTTGTGACCCATTCGAACCATTGTTTGAGCCGTTCTGTGAGAGGTGCACAGATCCATTGAGAGAAGCTGGTGTAGCAACGTGTGGCGTTGGCACAGCAGGAGGAGGCGAAGGAACGGCAGCAGGCTCTTCATAACCGCCATCTTGGATTCGGATGAGNTCCTTGACAGCAGCTGCATGACGACCAACNGAGGCTTCGACTTGAGCGACAATATCGGAAACTCGTGATGTAGCCTTATTGATGACCTTGCCCTCCTCGTCCTCCTCAATCTTGCCTTCAAGACGCCAGACCTCATGGCCCATATCATCTGGGTTCTCTACAGCCGTGCGCAATTGCTTCTCCGCTTGAGTGATGACAGACCCACGCTTGAATTTCGCAAGTCGCTTCGCATGCTTGGCCTTCATTCTCTCCATCTCAGCGTTGGTCTCATCAATATGTTCTTTAGCCCTTTGACGGAACAGTTCTGCCTTTGCAGGATCCAATCGTCCAACATAGCTATTCTTGACAACATCCGTTGAAGGATCTACAGGTGCATCAAAAATGCCGTCTGTGAGACCTTGAAGCTCTCCACGGCGACCCAATCCGAGATCCGAAGGGATGATCTGATGGATAGCGTATGGCGAAGATAGAATTTCCTCCATCCACTCATGGTTCTGCTTGTATCTTGCGATGCTGATATCCCGAGGAGTGAAAAGATCAAAGTAATCACCTCGAGAAAAGTCCTCTTCATCATCTGCATCGAGACCAGGAGCAGCACTCGCAGCGGCGGCGGCGGCTGCAGCAGCAGCTTGACTGGCACTTGCTTGAGTTTTAGCACGCTTGGATGGTGGTAAGCCAGCTGGAGGATGAGGTTGTGTAGGATATGCCATCGTTTGTGGAACTCTTGGGGCTGGTGTTCCCTGTCCGTAGATTGGTTGTCCTCTTGGCTGACCTCGTGGAAAGGCAATTGAGGGCCAGTTCTGACGATCGTGAAGCATAAATTCCTTCTGCACAATCTGCCCATGAGAGTGTAGATAGGCCCTGGTGTTCATAATCTCGCGGACGCGCATATCGACCGGAATGACATTCGAAGGGACTCGATCATGGGGTTCGCATTGTGTATAGTGAATGATCCATAAAGAAGGATCGGGTGCAGGACCACCTGGGTTGGTCCTTGAATGCATCAAGCGGTATCGACGACGGGAATGTGTTGCGACAGGCTCGTTTGCGGCGTATCCAGTCTTCTGCTGGTACATTTCCAGCGTCTGCCACAATTCATCAGCAAAGACCCCCCCTCTCATATCTCAGTCATCGAACTCACATATCCCCCTGCGACTTCAATCGCAAAGGAGCTCTCCCCAGGAGTCCAAATATATCCATCGCTAGGAAATTCCGTCCCAAGCTGCACAGATTGCCAGACCAGCAACACCGTTCCATCGGCAGGTCGATCGAGATAAGTCCAGTAGAAGGTAGCCTGATCGCGCGCAATCTTTGGCGCACCAAGTAGATATTCAGCTACCTTGTCGGGATGAAGCTGTGCGAGTTGAGGGAAGCGGTAGCTGGAGACCAGATGGACATGTCCTTGCTGCGATCGAAGTCAGTGCCAGGCTTTGCGCATGCGCATTGAGGAGGGTAGAAGCTTACCAGTTCCCGTTGGATGCCCTGGATGGGCTCTGACATTTGCATTTTGGGTGGTAGGCGCACTTATGCGATGCGGGTTTGGTAAGGCTGGATGGGTTGCGAACTGAAGAAAGGACGCGATGTTCTCAGAATTCAACGCGACGAAGTTCAGCCACGTGACCTTGAAATATTTCAGGGGTCTGGTTAAGATGTCAACCCGCCCTCCTTAAAGCGCATTCATCGCAATATCTTAATGAGACTGAGCCCACTCAAGAGGTGCGGAGCTGGATTCCTTATCTTCGATTCCTCCCCAATTGGTACATATCTGATGCCTTGAAGCTACTGCGAGTTACAGTCTTCACCCGGTTCGCATTTTACAAGAGCCTCCACATCCATCACACTGAACTTATCAATTCAAATTCTTTGAAGAACACGATGGGTAATCAACGAAGTTTTCATTGCCTATGTGAATTCTAAATACAGGCTTTGCAGTCATCCATTCCAACACACGTCAAACCCTCCATCTTCCACCCAGAAACTTATGCCTGGTATGTAGAAGCAGAAACATTACCACCACGACCAGTCCAGTTAACGTGGATGTTCTCTCCGACCTTGTACTTAGCGTTGGCGAACTCTGGCTTGATCTTGAAGGTGTGGGCACCGAAGTAATCACGTTGGGCCTGGAGGAGGTTGGCAGGGAGGTCCTTGGTGCGGTAACCGTCGAACCATGAAAGGGCAGTGGAGAAAGCTGGAGTTGGGATACCAAGGAGAGCGGCCTTGGCGACGACGTCTCTCCAGCCAGGTTGAGCCTTGTGGATGGCCTTGTTGAAGAAGTCGTTGAAGAGCAAGTTCTCGAGGTTGTCATCGGCGTTGTAGGCAGCGGTGATATCCTTGAGGAAGACAGAGCGAATGATACATCCTCCGCGCCACATGAGAGCGATGGATGGCTTGTTGAGCTTCCACTTGTATTCGCGGGCGGCCTAAAATTATTAGCCTTCGAAAGTTAGCAGAGAGTGGTGTACATACCTCTTGCATCAACATGAAGCCCTGGGAGTATGAGATGATCTTGGAGGCGTAAAGAGCTTGCTCGAGGTCATCAAGGAATTGCTCCTTGTTACCCTCGAACTTGCTTTGTCTGCCAACGAATTGAAGAACCTCAGAGGCCTTGGTACGTTGCTCCTTGACGGAAGAAAGACAACGGGCAAGGACTGCCTCAGCGATCAAGGTAACTGGCATGCCGAGATCAAGAGCGTTGATGGCGGTCCACTTTCCGGTACCCTTTTGTCCAGCAGAATCCATAATCTTCTCGAGGAGAGGAGTTCCGTCATCGTCGTTGAAGTACATGATATCGCGGGTAATTTCGATCAAGAAAGAGTCGAGAACACCCTTGTTCCATCTCGTGAAAACATCGCCAATCTCCTTGTTTGGCATTCCGAGTCCACGCTTCATGATATCGTAGGCCTAGGAATGTTAGTAAAGCCAAGTGAAAGTAGTTGGAATACATACTTCGCAAATCAGTTGCATGTCACCGTACTCAATACCGTTGTGCACCATCTTGACGTAGTGACCAGCACCTTCATCACCAACCCACTCACAGCATGGGTCACCGTGATCACCATCACTCTTGGCAGCGATGCTTTGGAAAACATCCTTAATGTATGGCCAAGCCTCCTCGTTTCCACCGGGCATCAAAGAGGGACCGTATCTGGCACCCTCCTCACCACCGGAGACACCGGTACCGACAAATCGGATACCCTTGGAAGCCAAGTATTTTGTGCGGCGGTTGGTATCGGGGAAATGGGAGTTACCGCCATCGATGATGATATCGCCCTTCTCGCAGTGTGGAAGGAGGGTCTCGATGAAGTCGTCGACTGGCTTTCCGGCCATAACCAAAAGCATCATACGGCGGGGTTTCTTGAGCTTGCTAACGAAATCTTCGATCGAGTGTGCACCTTGGATAGACTTGCCTGGAATCTTATAGTTAGCGTAGATGGATATTAGAAAGAATCACAAGAGACTCACCCTTGGCCTCGTTGGCAAGGAAAGCATCAACCTTGGAGACGGTACGGTTGAAAGCAACGACATTGAAGCCGTGATCAGCAGCGTTCAAGATCAGGTTCTGGCCCATGACAGCCAGGCCGATGAGGCCGAAATCTCCTCTGGGTTCATTGTCAGTATTTGCGGGTGCAGACGACACAGATGCAGATGTAGATGCAGCTGTTGATGTTGAGTGATCCGGGAATCCGCGCGCGGACCCGCCAATGTTGATGCTGGCCAGGCGCGCACTGGATTGTGCAGGACAATGGTCAGAGGAGGTCTTGGGAAGAAGAAAAGCTCAGAGAATAGGTAGCTAGATACAGCTCTCTGCGCAGTAAACTGTTGCAGTTGTTTGCTTCGAGGGTGGTTGAGGCAGACCGCAGACAGTGACGATAGCGATGGTGGGGTAATTTTTTCATGAACATGAGGTAAATGAGATGAGGGGTACTTACGTTGGTCCGCTCATCTTGATGGAGGGGCAGATTCAATTGTGTGAAGATGGTCGGTGGGAAGAAAGTCCAGATAGTCCGTTGGAGCTGGCCAAACGGAAAGAGTAGTGTTGAGAGGAGAGGAGTATTTTGTTGTTGAAGGAGGAAGAAAAGAACTAGCAGGTGACGAAGTTAAGACGGAGACTCTTGGGTTGGGTTTGGCTAGGAAGGCAGGCGGCGGGTTGGGATCTCTCGGGGCTTTGGTTGGCGAGGATTGAGTGGTGGAAGCAGGTGGGAGGGGTGGATGTGGGCCCTGGATGAATCGGGATGGAGGGGCAGAGGCACCTCAGTGGTAGGCAGGTAGGTAGGATGCACTGGCTGTTGCTTGCTAAGGAAAGAATTGTACGGCTCTTCACACTGTTGGTCTGGTCCTCTTTGCTTAGTGAGGCAGATAAAAGATGTCCTCGTACGGTATTTGCTGTCAAAACGCGGACAGGAGGCCGGGTCTAATGCAATAATCGAGGTCCAAGACGAAAGGAGTATCACCGCGGAGAGGAGACGCTGCGCTGCGTGTGGTGTCTGAGCGGGAACGGAGGAGATGTAGCGATTATATTTGCTTTTATGTTATTGAGATGGGATGAACAGTGCCAGGCTTCAAGAAGCTTAAGGACACTGAAATACCATTTCGAGATCTCCGTGACCTATTGTATGCAGATTATTATTTGTCCGGACTCTTCCCCTTCTGGACTTTGAGCAGGAGAAGCACTTCATGATGTTTGGTTTGTATTTCATCATAGCCGACGCTGGCTGATTACAAAGAGTCTGAATCAGAAACGGCTGAGTGGGGGGCAGACAGGGCATGGCGGCGCATCAGGGAGCATGTTGTGTTTGCGCTTCCGATTCATCCATCACATCCCATCAAATCAGCAGAAGAGAAGACAAGGCTGAGGCCGGACAGCGGCATTGAACGACGAACCATCCAGTAAGAGACATTGAGTCTAGCATATTGTAAGACGCATGCAACTCCTATTGGTATCATTGACTTCCCATTTAGGGAAATAGAATCATAGCTGTATTCCTCATTGATCTCGAGAAGACAACTGGCATCCTGACTCGGGATGGAGAAATGATGAGAAATTCCAGCCGCCACCTCTGAATTGACCCCGCCAATTCAGGCGATAAGGCCCAAATGACGGAGGGGAATCGGAGCTTGAGTGGAGATGATCTTGAACCTGGACCTGGATGGACCCCTCCATATGTCAGCCAGCTGTTTGAAAGCATGAAGCTTGACTGAGGGATTTAGATGTCCGATGTGAGGTTCTGCGAGGAGTTGAGCGTTTCAATCTTTCAATTGGGATGTGTCATGTCTCGGAGGGAAAAGATCGCAATTTAATAAGTTTGTTGAAGAATTAGACAGCTTCTCCGCCTTTTCATCGCGCAAGTTTGTTATGCGATTATCCGACATGTCATCGGAGGCCAGGAGATTGCCTAACAAGGTTGGCGATGTCCTCGATGCAACAACGACTGCAAACAAAAGACCAAACTTCAATCAAAGTATCTTTCACGTGACTGCCACAACGACATACAATTTTGACGCCATCGTTCAAGCAAGTTCTGAGAGGCCAGGCAAGGGAATTCAAGATGAATCTGAGCTGTGAAGTGGAGTGATCAGAATATCCCGTAGGAATAGGTATGCCCTTCCCACCTTGAGAATCTACTCGAGTCACGTTCAATGATACCCGGAATAAGTTTCTCCGACGCCGGCGATGGACCGCTGAATCGTTTCGAATCCCAATCCTTTCCATCTGCTCGCTTGGTCCGACAGCTTCAGTCAAAACAACCTTCATATGATGTCTTCTTCCAACACTCATAAGGCTCAGCAAGGCAGTCCAGAAATGCACCCAGTCGCCCCATTCTCTTCCAGACCAATGATTCAGCCGTTACACTGCAGACGTTCGGTGCGCCAGTTAAGGGCACCAATATTGGTCGCGGGAGCGAAAAAGAAAAATCTCTTTTTCAGGGTCTTATCATGTATCCCACGTGAACAGCTTTTGCCCTCTCTTACTTCTACAAGAGGCCAATGCCAGTTCTTGGTAATTTACACTGGTCATCCCTGAATCAGATGGTGTCCATTGTCACGATTGAAATGCGGGGTGAAGCAGATTGAGTTCCAATTGCAAGGGCAGCTGAGCTGAGTCCGAGACATCCGCCCCTCGCCCCTTCCTTATCGTTCGTTACCTTATCGGGCTGCAGCTGCCGTCCTGCATTTAACATCGTGAGACGCATTCCAATGCCCTCACTTCTACTTCAATAACCCTAGGTAGGAGCTTTTCACACCGTTCATTTCTGAAGCTAATGCCACTGCACCTTCCCCCTTTATCTCCTTCCTCTCCAGCCAATGCGAGGTCCAATTGAATGCCATGCCTTGCTTTCCCACGCCCGAGCTTACAAAGGATCCCTCCCACCATGTCACACTCACACAGCTGTCCCCAATCAGCCAATCCCACACCGACTCGGGGTCCAGCTGCAGGTCGAGTCTCAGACGAGAACGAGAGCTAGGACGAAGTCCAAGCTAAAGCGAGAACGAGGATCATGAGGCGTAATAATTGTCCAAATCTTCCTCCTGGATCCCTTCCTCTCAGATCGTCACAACCACCTCCCGGACTTCCACAACCACAACAAGGACCCAACACGCTTCCACCCCAAAACTCAACTCAGGCCAGCAGCTACCATAACACAAAAAGCTGCATTTGACCATCATCGTCGTCAAGCAAGAACAATTGCCTACGAAGTCTGGTTGCCAGGAATTCTGCACCTGAAGCGGCGGATATCCCACGTCCTTCCCCACCTGGTCCTCTGCCTTTAGCATCAAATAACAGGCTCCCACCCCCAGGTACTGGTCTCAACGGCGTTGCCTCCGGAGGTCTGTCCAATTCTCGAAGTCGAAACTGTACTGTTTTCAATGCCATTTTGTAATTTTGGAACAATGCACTGACTCAATGCCTGTGTTAGTAAATAGTCCCAGTACACCAGCTCCAAACCTTCCGCCATCAACTCAGGACCCACCTTCTCCAACGTTCAGTGACAGCTCGGCTTCCTCTCCATTATCCCTGCCTCGATCTTCACCATTTCCGTTCTCCTCGACCATCCCTCGAGCCACAATTGCTTCGACTGGCATTCCCCAAGCAGACGGCACCCATTCGGCAGATCCCAGCCCATCAGCTGTGAATCCGACAACAGCTGTTCTCCAACCTGTCCATCAACGATACAGCTTCTACGAACCCCGCACCAGGAAGCAACAATACTTCTCAATAGCTGAAGATGGGTGCTCCCGCTGCTGTCCAGACTTCCAGGCGGAATCAGACGGGATATCTGCCAATTGAGAATTATGGCTTGATTGGGAATATGCGAACTTGTGCTCTTGTTGGTATTGATGGCAGCGTTGATTTCATGTGTTGGTAAGTCAGGTCCGAGTCTTCCCATAATATGTCACTTCTAGTGCAATTTGTGTCTGTCGTACCCTCATTACCAATTGCTAGTAAATCTGCTAACAATCCAATCTCCAGGCCCGATTTCGACTCTCCTTCCATCTTCTGCAGACTACTCGATAAAGATAAGGGTGGCTACTTTACCATTTCTCCGCCTTCCGACAAACAATATACTACGAAACAGCAATATCTACCCTCATCCAACATCCTACAAACACGGTATATTCATGAAGAAGGTGTGGGGGATTTGGTTGATTTCTTCCCACGTCCGAGGAATAGCCTTGTCGTGACAAAGACTTCGAAGCAGATGCCTTTCCGAGAGGGCATTAGTGTCCAAGATGAGTTGAAGAAGTGGTTGGTCAGACGTGTGGAGTGCATTCGCGGAAAGGTTGATTTGGGTAAGTTCATTTAGGGCCAACTCGAGATCCCCATCACTCCCAAAAGTCGGCCTTGGGGGCGAATGCCTCTAAGACGGGCACATTTTGAATGCTTGGCTAAGAAGTTCGTAGATGTCGAGATCTTCCCAGCTTTCAATTATGCAATGGACGAACATACCACCGAGATTCTTCTGCCTGATCACCCCCCGGGCTGTCTCGAGAGCAAGACTGTGACCTTTTCCAGCAAGAACCTTAAACTTCAAGTCGATGTTACAATTGATCATGGTGAAGAGAATGCTGAGTCCTGCCCAACGGTGACATTTCGGAAAGAAACTCGGCCAGGAATGCTTGGAGCAGGTAAATATGTCCTTGCCCTTCCTTGAGCATTATTGGTACTCACTCACTGCTCTCAGGCATTGTCGCACATATCCATCTGGAAGAAGGTCAAGCTATTTCATTTGTTCTACGCGATGATATCCCTAATCACGTTACTCGGGATGTGACTACCGAGGTCCTTGATCGTCAACAGCACGATACCCAGACTTTTTGGTTCAACTGGATCTCCAAGAGCACTTATAAAGGACGATGGAGGGAGGTAGTGTCACGGAGCTTGCTAATCCTGAAGCTACTTACATACGAACCCACTGGTGCCATTATTGCTGCTCCCACATTCTCAATCCCGGAGGATATTGGAGGTGTTAGGTAAGCCAATTATTGCTTCGGGCGAACAGAAGCTCATTCTGGCAGGAACTGGGATTATCGATTTTGCTGGGTTCGAGATTCAAGTTTCACGATCTATATCCTTCTTCGCATGGGCTTTACGGCAGAGGCGGACGCTTACATGGAATTCATCAGCGAAAGATTTCGAAAATCAAGATCTGCTGAGGGAGCTTTGCCAATCATGTTTACCATTCGTGGTGAGACAGAGATCCCAGAAATCGAGCTTGAGTAGGTCTGCCTGTCTGAGTCAACGGATAGCGCTCACACAACCAGTCATCTTTCGGGCTACAGAGACAGCGAACCTGTCCGTATTGGCAACGGAGCTGCATTCCATCTGCAGTTTGATATTTACGGTGAACTCATGGACGGAATATATCTCTACAATAAGTACGGCAAGCCTATCACTTGGGAACAATGGGTTGCCATTCGCGAGATACTGGGTCAGTACATTCTCCTTTTTGACACCCACATCTTGCTGACTTGCGCAGACTACGTTTTGACTATCTGGAAGGATCCCGACATGTCCATCTGGGAAGTCCGAAGCCGAAAACAGAATTACACTTACTCGAAAGTCATGCTTTGGGTTGCATTTGATCGTGGTCTTCGTCTGGCTGAGAAGAGATGCCTTCCATGCCCGAATAGAAATGCCTGGATGGCTGCTCGTGATGAGATCTATGAGGAGATTATGACCAAGGGTAGGCTTCCTTGCCCAACTTTTCCCTTCCATCTAACACTATGTGCAGGATACAGCCCGAACATTCGATGCTTTGTACAAAGTTACGAAAGTGGTGATTACCTTGACTCTTCTATCCTCATTGCACCTCTAGTTTTCTTCATCACACCCAACGATCCTCGATTTCTCCGAACTATGGATAGAATTCTTCTGTCTCCCGAGAAGGGTGGACTTACGTCGACAGGATTGGTATATCGATATGATACGGAGCGTGTTGAAGATGGTTAGCCTGTTCCACCTAATTCATGGTACGCAACTAACAGTCCCAGGCGTCGGTGGTCGTGAGGGTGCTTTCAGCATGTGTACATTCTGGCTCGTTGAAGCAATGACTCGTGCTGGTGTTTATGAACCAAAGTACCTCCCACGTGCAGTCAACATTTTCGAGAACATGCTTAGCTTCAGCAATCACCTCGGCATGTTCTCAGAAGAGATCTCCCGGTCCGGCGAACAGTTGGGCAACACCCCGCAGGCATTCAGTCATCTCGCCCTTATCAGCGCCGCTTTCAACCTTGATCGTGCGACAGAGTTCAAGCGGGGATCGGCAATGGAGTAAGGTGATGAGATGTGTTTCTGCGTCCGTGGAGTATGGATATGAATGGTATGAGTTATGATACGATGGCATTGATAGGGTTGGTCGGGTAAAACTTGTGGGTGGTAAGATTAATAGTGCTTTCACGCTGTAGAGGTAGCTAAAATACAAGACTGAATCCGGTCACGAAAACAACAGAGCTTATTTCCACTCTACTCCCATGCCTAATAAGGCTCTTCATCGTGACAGGCCTCGAGACTACATAGAATCGCATCTCGCTTGATATCGTTTGATTATAAGTAACCCTCCAGCCCCTCTTTGATTCATCCGATTGCCTTCCTCTTCGTCCTTTGTCGTAGCTAGTCCGTCTCAATGTAAGCTGAGCTACTGTACTGTACACATCAAATGGGAATAGATGCTCGTGCGTGTGTGTCTAGAGATCAAATCCGGCCCCATCTCCATCCCATTTTTGGGTGGAGGGTTTCGCTTTGAGTATCGAAATTCGAGAATGTCGAGGACGGTGAGGCTGAGGATAGTGGCGTGGATATGAGTGATGATATGTTTGTGCATGTGGATGTGGATAGTGGAATGTATAGGACCGACTGACTGTATGTTGCATTTGAATTCTGGGGGATGATGATGATGATGATGACGATGGAAGAGGGATGCAGTATAGAAGTAGGAGATGAGGAGGGTTGTCGAAGGGTGCTGGTGTTGGTTGGATTTTGGATATTGGTTTTGTGAAGTGTAAGATGTGGGGGGGCGAAGTGTGATGTGTGCGATGTAATAATAGTGTATGTTGGGATATTGAGGATCATTTGGTTATTTTTTTAGTTTAGTGTATGAGTGTAGGTGTGAGTATGAGTGTGCAGATGATTGTGACAGGAATGGGTAATGAGAAGGAGTTTTTATATGGTTTGATGATGAGGCTACGAGAGAACTGGTTAGTGATGCTGACCGGATTGTGCAAGTATCAAAGCGAACAAGCAGGGTAGAGTAGAGAATGTTAGTTGTTCAACCGGGAATGGAGAATAGAGGATAGACAAATGAGAAAACGGAGGATCTCTCTTTAGTGCATGATGTGATATCTTCGGATTGAGGGTCTTGGCTACATCTCTGCGTAGCGCACTGAGGGTTTGAGGTTGAGGATACTTTCGAGAGAAGAGGTTGGCTAGCTCTGAAAGTCTGGTGTCGTGGTTGTTTCTCCTCTGCCGCATGGTGCTCTGGCTTATGTCTGGATCAAGTTACTTCGCATCTGCAAAGAGTTCAACAAAAATGATGCCATTCTATCATGTCTGATATGTCACATGGTGGAGTTACTAAAGGTTGGTAAGGGGACCGTAACAGTGGTAGGTTGCAAGTCACAGCAGCTTTTTGTGTGAGATGATGTTCTGTGACAAGATGATACCTGGTTTCCATCTGGATGAAGATGATCTGACATGGGGGGACTGATATCTCATGTTGATCTACTTATGTCAGGATATTTCAACCAAGGCAAACATCTTTGCACCGTTTGACCACACTTGTTGAAGCAGCAGCGTCTACCCTCAGATCTGCTAGCTGATGGCTTCCATGTTGGAATTGGTAGCCAGACACTTGGACTTTTTGTTGCAATGAGACTATCTTGCATATCTATCTGCATTGCTACGTAGTCGAATATACCTGAAGCCCAGTGCAAGGGTATTTGTTGTTGTGTAAACTTTCGATGAGGTCGTCGCCGCTGTTGCGAATAGCATCATTCCAAGTCTTGGCGGCTCAAAATGCTCCCGCCAGGCAACGCAAGCGAGGCGGGCGCACACCCGCACCCTCCAGCGCCAATTATAAGAATTTTCATCGCGGTCGACCTTGTTGGCCTTTTCCCCTTTCCTCTCCAGTACTACAACGCTTCATCATCCACGCAGATTCTTCTCCTGGACGATCACTAGTTGTGTACTTTGCTTCGGTCGAACAGAGCTTCATCCCTCTTTCGACTTTGCACCCCATTCTCACGCTATTAAACTCTCTCCACCTTGTTGGGCATCTGCCACCCTACAACCTCTTTACCTACAATACCGCCGCGATGATATCATACATTTTCTACGCGATCGCTCTCACGGTCGTCCTCGCATTTGTTGTCTCGGCTTCTCGTGCTGCGAAGACTTGCTCCCCTCTTGAGGTTGATGCATCGAATCCAGCACCCGCCAGCAACGTCGTTGAGCTTACCTCCCCAGCTCTTCGATCATGCTGTGAGTCTCCTTCTCCGTCCCTGACCCTTTGTTTACATTGTCCCTGATGACTCGCTAACCTCCAAAGTCCGCAACACCTCCTCCCCGAAGTCAAAGTCCGTTCGCTTCGTCACCCTCGACAGCGACCCCGACAGCGACCTCGTCTCCGTCCTCCACTACACCGTCCACCATGACAAGGAGCTCCGCGACGTCCCCGACCACTGCAACACCCCTCACATCCCCGGCGCGAAGTGCGGTCTCGTCTACCCCGACGGCTCCATCAAGATGGTCAAACATCTCGGAACCTTCCATCCACCCACTTGCGTCGCCCCGATTCGCCCTCGCTGCAAGAACCTCATCCACTTCAAAGAATGCTTTGATTGCCGCCGAGCACCTGTCGAGCGCAATACCTGGCTTCATGGTGAGATTCTCCCTGATTCGGCTGTCGCTATCGCGAAGAGTACTCCTATATTTCAGGTCCCTATGGCTTCGGCCTCTAGACCTCGGAAGAAGGCGGAGACTCCTCCGCGACACAGTCCGATACAGAGGACGCGTTTCTTTACTTGAAGGGTTGGAGTGTGTTGGACTTCTACTTCTTCTCTTGACCGCTGACTGTTGACATTGATGACTGGCTTGGCTCTGGCTCGGACATTCGACTTCGACTCTCTTCGACTATCCTGAATCGAGGTACGTATCACCCATATTGTTTCCTGCTAACCCATAGGCCCGCACTGCGCTTCATCCGAACACCAGGCGTCTAGTACACGGTAACCAAATTCGAATATCATAATTAAGCTAGACGACATCAAAGCTATCGTAAGTCATCTCGTCTTTTCTCCTCATTTCTCTTTCCTTCTTCTGAACTACAGTACTTATCAACAACAAGACTAATACATCCCAAAGCACCAGCAATAGTCCCGCGCTTGCCATCCACTCGAATTCGCCATTACCAATACCCCAACCGTCCCAAGAGGAGTCAGAGTCAAACTAGCTAGTTACAGTCAAGTCACATACCTCTCTGGACCCCGGACGACGATGATATCAACGTACCCCTCCAAGGCAAAGACAGCGACAGCTCCCGAGAAGGCAAGGCCCGTCTTCCCGTCCGATCCACACTTACACCTACCTACCCTTCCATCCCCTTGCTCTCTTCGACAACTGACCCCATCTCACATACCACATACTTGGACTCCCCTGCTACTCCCGAGAAGGCTCAGGTCTCCATTTTACCTCTTACATCACACACACCACACACCCATGGAATCGCTACTACCAATCGCATCAACTATGCAAAGAATCTGCGCTCCCGAGAACGCCCCAGATATTGCTTCGGCAACTCACTCCCAATTCGGTTTCGATTTCGATTGCTTGTGTGTTCCGTGTGGTATCTTTGTCAATTCAAGTTCTATGCCTTCCCTGTCAGGTGCACGTCAAACAGGGGCTCCCTTCGCTCTGTGTACTTGCTCAGTGGATATACCGGCTGAGGGAGCGCCTACCTTGGTCCTGAGCGTTCTCGTCGCGGTGGGTGTTAGTAAACTTGTCTCCTGTGTGGAGATGGGTTGAAGCTGATACGGGACCAAATCTGCTTTAGGAGAGGGATTTCATGGTATGTATATTTTGTAGTCGTGCGTTACTTGCTGACTAATGCTGACTCTCGTGTATTATCTCTCTTCAAATATAGCTTGTCGGAATCAGATAGTTGACGTGGCTAGATACGTCTTGGAGAGTTGTGTTCGTGCTCTCTAGCGTAGATTAGAAGGTCAAGGGAGGACGAGATAATAGCAGCAAGAGAATAAGATGTTATTTGCACTGTCTGCGACGTGAAATACTCGCCAACTCATAAAGTATGTATGAATGAATACCATTGACCGCCCTCTTTTGTCAAATTTGTCAAATATAACACGTCTAGATAGCCTCCAGCACCACAAACTCGATTATGGTTCATGAAGCGTTCAAAGCCTTGAACGAAGCTATAGTCTGCGCAACGCTCACTGCCAAGGAGAAGAATGCCAGGAAGATGCTGAGGGAACCGAAGATTATGACGCCCCAGAATGTATAGTAGTTCAGCGTATCTCTCTTGTCCTTCCAAAGCTGGAGAATTCCACGAGGCTTCTGTGAATCCATGTAATGCCGAAGCTGGCGGAGGCGGATTTCAAAAGTTGGAAAGCTCGCATAAGAGATCGTCTCCTTGTTGAGGGCAGAGTCAAGAGTCCGCCGATAATTCCGATTTGAGAAATGTCTCTCGGTAGCGGCATCGAGGTGATGGTCACGCATGTCTTTGAACACTCTCATCTCGTCAAATTCAAAGGTGCGAAGGAATTTCTCACCACTAACTAGCTTGTAGTATTGCTTCCTCTTCTTTGCCGTTCGATCTGCTGCAAAGAGCATGGCCCAAGTTTTACGTACTTCGTAGTTGATAGCCATAAAGTCAATGCATTCGCTATCGAATAAGCTTCGATCATTGTAAGTTCCTTCCCTGAATGCCCGATAGCTCCTGCAGAGAGTCAGTTGTCTTTCAAATCTTTCCGAGCAATCGATATCGTCTATCAACTTACAAAATATCCCATCTTCCCATGGCGGAGTTTTTGGACACTATGGGTAATTGCCAAAGCACATATAGTATCATGTTCTTCATGTCGAGCAGCAGGTGTTCTTCCATTATCAGAGTCCACACGATCCGAAGGCCTCCCAGAGTGTGAATTGACCTAACGTTAAGGTCATCCACTCGCAGCCCAGCCCCTTCTGCGCAATTTGCGGCATCAAAAGCAACACTTCTGTCAAAATAGTGTAGCATGCAGAAAACTTGGTCGAGAGTTAACCCAAGAGCATGACTCAACGATCTGCCTTGTAATAACAATCCGAGCAAGTGTCCCAAAGATGGCGGGTCCTTGTCGTGCCAATTCAAGGCCGCATAGCCAACGTTGCCGGGGACATTTCGATATGACGACATGCGGTTGAACAGCAATGAGTACTGTACCACCTGCAGTATCTGTTCGGCATGTCCACGTGAGTCAGTCGGCTGAGGTCGCTCCAAAACACCACACGCATAGCATCCTGCTAGGATACCACCGAGACAATATTTCTGTGCCCCATAGACGCAAACGAGAGCAAGCAGCCGAGTATCAAACTCAAAGATTGCGCGACTAGCATTAGAGCTCATGATGTGGATAAAGACTGTCCCTAGAGGAGCATGTGCATCATCTACAAACTTGTGGTCGTCGTCAAAAAGACGAGCTAGATCCGATATCGAATGATGATCTTGCTGAGCCCATTCGACCAGATCACTTTGTTCCGTACCTAATGAATCCTCTGTTTTATACGCTTTTACACCACTCCAGAGCTGCTTGATCTTAAAGCTGACTTCAGGTGATATCGTGGCACGGAACTTTGAGTAACGGCCGTATACCTCAAAACCTTCCGAAAGAGATATATCATCAGCCATCTTCATGGTGAGACTTATCGAGTGGTTGGCAAGAGCGCTTGTTCGGGTTCCTTTCTCAAGGTCTATAGAAGGTAGCTCGCGGGATTTGCTTTCTTGGAGCACCTGGGCGCAGAACTCGACGAGTTGTTGAAGTTTCGTAAGGGGAATGGTTACTAGCTCCTCGCTAGTTGCTGTTTGTCTAATTTGTGTTGTTTTGACTTGTTCGGCATTGGTCTGGTCTCCGCTGACTGATACTGGTTCGTCAATTGCTCTCGTCTGTCCAGCTTGAGTATTCAGTTCTTCCTTGTCGGCATTTTGGTCTCCATGAATTGCGACAGATTCCTCGCTTGGTGTTGCTGGTTCAGCTGGTGCGGGGTTGGCTCCTCCAGAGTCGGCCAGGTCTACACTGACTCGTGCCCCATCACTGTTCGATGTAAGTGGGTAGAATTGCTCGATGTTCACTTCTTCATTCCCGGCCTGGTCTCCACCGACGGCGACCTGCTCCTCGCTTGTGGCTGATGATTCAGCTCCCGAGATGGCTTCTCCCTGAAAACCAATCTGGCCTCTGTTCGCGTCTGTCGGAAGGTCCTCAACATCTAGAGGAATTTGAGCTCAGAAATCTAATCCACGAGATTTGAGTTCTTTCCAAGTACACATACCTGTGTTTGTGGACTGTGCTCCACCACGCTCGGCTGTACTTGGCTCCGCTTCCTCGTCCATGGCGCTTCCCGCAAAGTCAACAATGTGCTCGAACGGTTATCAAGGGGGAAAATAGGAGATTGATGAGACAGCCTGCCACAGCCCTGCGAGCTATAGGTGGATTGATTCTCGATTCACGAAGCCACAGCCTGGTCGAAATAAGTGTGTCGATTACGTCAAACTCAAGACTGCCAATACTCCTGTGCCTCTTCTACAGATCTGGGCATGGAACAATAGATATTTACGTGAGAAAGTGCTTTATCAGGAAGGGTGAAGTCCAGAAATAACTGTAGAGGTGAGAGCTGAACATGTGCTGCGCTTGCGCCTGATCTCGTCGTCTACAGGCCAATCATTCCCCTGTTTTTGCGCCACGCAGCAGGATTGGGCTTTCCCGTCAGCCCAACTTCATCTCTCGTCCTCATCACTTTCTTTACCTTCAATGTTTCTCTTCCCTTTGATGGCACTCATGTATATAAAATTCTCGAATCTGTTATATTTGTTCGTCACGTTTACATCTTTGCGATCGATTTGTAATGCCTTGGCTTTGTCCCACCAGTTCGGAGCTCCTGGCCCTTAACGACGATGATTTGGTGTTTCTTCACCGGAATGATATTAGGAGACCCTTATTACGAGATATCAACATCAATTTGAAGTACAAGGGTCATTTTGAGATCGCTCATGAAGATAGCACTGGAAATCTGGTGGTTCCAAAGTGGCAGACGGATTCGACCCCGCTATGCGGTTCATGCTCGTTCTGTCTGCTTTTGAACCAAGGAGTGCAGAGATCTCTTAAATCTCGCTTCTGGACCTGGAAGTATATCGCAGAGTGGAGTCAAGGTGGGAAGCAGATACCTGTCGAGATAGATATCCATCTCGATAATTTCGCTTTCGTCAAAGACACTTCTCCGTGGGCCGACGGACAGGAGAGTTTGAAGACTTGGAATGTACACTCTGTTTTCTTAAGTGGCCAATACTCACTTCAGTTCCCTCTGGAGTGGGTTGTCTTTGCAGTGTACTTGGAGAAGGCGCTGGCTCACACATTGGTGGAGCTTGAGTTCGAGATCTTTGCGGATCAGGACAACTCGCTTGCACAATTTCTCAATATCCATCGAAAGCCACTCGATGCTTCGCCTCTTTCGGAAGAGAATGTTAGCAATGTCAAGAGATGGATAGATGACTGCGACAGCAATCATGAGTGGTGCTCGGCAAGTTCGTGGACAGCTACAGCGAAAACGCCACGCTTCCTCCCAACAAGACTTGTCGAGGTGGGAAATTCGGAGACCGACCTTGAACCACGTCTCATCTTGACCGAAGATCTGTCCGAATCGCATACCGACCATACGAGTACCTCGAAATATATTGCGCTTAGCTATTGCTGGGGCCCTCCCGAAGAGTCGAGCAGGCTCTTGAAGACGACCCATGCAACAATGCATGAGAGACGGAGCAGTATAAAGTTCGACACACTGCCACTTGCACTGAAAGATGCCGTTACGGTGGCACGGACACTCGGAGTTCAGTACATCTGGATCGACAGCTTATGCATCATACAAGACGACTCGGAAGACTGGCAAATCGAGTCTAGCCGAATGGCAGACATATTCAGTAACGCTTACCTCACCATAGTCGCAGCTGCTGGCGCCTCATGTCATGATAGCTTTCTCTACCGAGAACCCAATCAGCTCACCTGCGACGTCAAGGTCCGTTCCGAGACTTTCGGTCTAGAAGATGGAAAGTTCAGCCTCCGTCCCAGGCGACCTAGAGGAACAGAAAAAATGTCCGAGATTTTCGATAGTCGATGGATCACTCGAGGATGGACATTCCAGGAAGAGCGCTTGGCAAGACGAGTTCTCATGTTTGGCAAGAACAAGTTCTTCCTCGATTGCCGGACCATCGAGAGGGCGGAAGACACAGAGTATTATAGACTGCGTCCGGACTGGGTAGGGAGTGTATGCAATATTCCTTCAGAAGAGAACGGCGCTATTCGAGCATCGAAATATTCCCAGATGAGATCCTCCAGTGATCACTGGCAGACACTATGCAGCCATTACTCCTACCGAGAACTTACGTTCCCCGCAGATAAGTTGCCCGCAATATCGGGCATTGCGAACAAATTCTCAGAGAAGCTCGGAGGTGGCTATCTCGCTGGACTCTGGAGGGATTACTTGATGCATGATTTATTCTGGTATTGTGTTTATCCTGCTACAAGGCCGGAAACATACCGAGCACCGTCCTGGTCGTGGGCATCTGTTGATTTGAAGATATCATATCCTTTCTGGAAATCGTGCGAGTCGAACCAGTGCGAGATGTACTGCACTATTCTAGACGCTCAAGTCACCACTCATGGACTCGATCCCTTTGGAGCTGTTGACGACGGATTTTTGAAGATCAAGGGCAGGCTGCTCGAGATGGAAGCCCGCCAGATACTGGACAGAAAGGCATCTCTGCCACAGTGGAGTCTACACTATCAGGATGTCGAGGTTGCGCAAGCCACTTCTGATACAGAGAAGCTGGAAGTCGGACAGTTGAGAAATTACTGGGCTCTGCTGTTTGCGAAATGTAAGGGGAGTGAGAAGAGCAAGGCTCGGAAGTCACAACCGCGAGGAATCTTGCTTCAAAGATGTGAAGAGGACCGCGAAGGACTCGGCGTCTTTCAGAGGGTAGGGGTGTTTTACATTTCCCAGACCCATCCCGAAAGGAATGCTTCAGCTGTCAAGTTGTGGAGAAATTCAGCTGAAGAGAGCACGATACTCATCATCTAACACTTTCACGCAATGAGATTTCTCCCGGTCATTTGCGATGGGAAAGATGATTGCGATAAAAATAAGTATACATTAATTGTTATATATGCAGAGAAAGTAATTATCTAGTGGAACAGCCATATTATGGCAAATCCTCTCGCCTGTTTCCTAATCTGGTGCGATATCATTCCAGAATTCGCACTCTTTTCCGTCAATGGATCAATGCTCATGGAGCATGATATCCTTCTAGACCCAAGTTCCTTACAAAAGGAAGACAAGAGCAAGAACACCGGACAGGCCAGCGGAGCCAACCTTCAAAGATGAAGCGGCACCGGTGTACTGGACACTGGATGTAGTAGCAGATGGTGCACCCACAGTGGTAGGTGTGTAAGTAGCCAAAGTGCTAGCAGGGTAAGTCTGAGCTGGGTGGGTCTCAACTCCCTCAGTCTTGTAAGCAGAGGTGGCAGGAGGGTGAGTCTCGACAGTGCTTCCTGATCCACCCTTGCATGCAGCAAACTCCGATGCGCATCTGGACTGGTTGCGATCTCCACCATCCTCTCCATTGCGGCACTTGTTGAGCTTGTCCTGGCACGCATCGATTGGGGTGGTAGCGCTGGAAGTTGGAGCAGCGGTCTTCTCGGTGGCAGTTGGTCCCTGGCATGCGGCGAACTCAGCGGCACATCTGGACTGGTTGCGGTCACCTCCATCCTCTCCGTTGCGGCACTTGTTGAACTTAACTTGGCAGGTATCGACTGGAGTAGTGCTGGTGGTGGGAGCTGGAGCGTATGTCTTCTCGGTGGCAGTCGGTCCCTGGCATGCGGCGAACTCAGCGGCACATCTAGACTGGTTGCGGTCGCCTCCATCCTCTCCGTTGCGGCACTTGTTGAACTTAACTTGGCAGGTATCGACTGGAGTAGTGCTGGTGGTGGGAGCTGGAGCGTATGTCTTCTGGGTAGATGTGGACGACTGGCAAGCAGCGAACTCAGCGGCACATCTGGACTGGTTGCGGTCACCTCCGTCCTCGCCGTTGCGGCACATGTTGAACTTGTTCTGGCAAGCGTCGATCGGGGTGCTGGTTGGAGCAGGGGCAGATGTCTTGGTGGATGACTGGCAAGCAGCGAACTCAGCGGCACATCTTGCTTGGTTGCGATCTCCTCCGTCCTCTCCGTTGCGGCACTTGTTGAATTTGTCCTGGCAAACATCAACTGGAGAAGTGGTTGGGTGGGAGACGTAGGTAGTTGGGCAACCACCCTTGCAGGTTGTGATGGTAGAGGTGGTGGTGTAAACAGAAGTCTTCGTTTCGGTGCCAGAGGTGATGTAAGTTGTGGCTGGGCAGACAGTTGTGTATACTGTCGTCTCAACGGGTGGCTTGTTCAATCCACTAGTAGTTCCGGCGCATTGCACATACAGAGAAGCGCAGTATGACTGGTTGGCATCGGGCTTGGACTGGCAGTCGGAACGGACCTTCTCGCAATCCTTGGTGGCGGGAGTGGAAGCAGTTGGGTACGCAGGAGGCTTGTTCAATCCACTGGTAGTTCCGGCACACTGCACATAGAGGGAAGCGCAGTATGACTGGTTGGCATCGGGCTTGGACTGGCAGTCCGAACGAACCTTCTCGCAATCCTTAGTCGCCGGTGCGGAAGAAGTTGGATGAGCGGGTGGCTTGTTGAGACCGCTGGTCGTACCGCCGCATTGAACGTAAAGCGAGGCACAATAGGACTGATTGGCATCAGGCTTCGACTGGCAGTCGGATCTGACCTTCTCGCAATCTGGGTTGGGGACATAGGTTGGGCAGCCTCCCTTGCATGACGTGATAGTCGATGTAGTCGTGTAGACTGAAGTATATGTCTTGGTACCGGAAGTGGAGTAAGACGTGGCTGGGCAGACTGTAGTGTAAACAGTGGTTTCAACAGATGTCGTTGGGTACTCTACAGGAGTAGAGAGAGTCGAAGTCTCGTAGGCAGGCTTGGATGTTGAAGTGGTGGTGTTTTGGTACTCGTAGCCGTAGGCTGAAGCAGTTGCAGCAAGTGCTGCCAAGAGGCTGAGTGAGCGGGCGACCATTTTGAAAGCGAATGTGGTATTGTTTGAAACGAATGATTCCGAAGTGCTCGGTGGCTTGGTTGCTGAATGAATGAAGGCGAGGCGACCGATTGATACTTATACGTAGGTTCGATAAGTAATCCAAAAATTGCCACAGATCAACACCCGACGTGGAGAGCCGCAACACGACCGATACGAGGGATTGCTGCCCAAAAATAAACAATACCAATAGACGACAACGCTAACCAAAGAAGCTTAAAATGCTAAAGTGTTTCCATCAAGGAAACAGGTTTTCATACGCAGACACTAGATGTCACGGATGGGGAGCACGAGGTATTAGCCGCAGACTAGCTGATATCGCGCCGATCTAATCTACAAGCTAGAAAGCACCAGCGAGCAAAGTTCTGATCCGCTTCACGACTACAAAATGCCATTGTTCCGCTGAGTTCCGCTGAAGAACCACTGTAAATGCTCATTGGAGCGCAATTCTGTTCGCCCTTGACCATGTGGATGCATGACCTCATGGCATCCATTGAAGAAGACCCAGTTGTTCGGTCTTTCAATTGCCATCCCCACTTCCCCTGGAAATAGAATCCATAGAATATTCCTTGACAGCAACTTTGACTTGGTTCGAACTCATAAGTATTCGGATGGGAAAGTAACGGTTCTCAGTTTCCGATGCATTGTCTCGCTTGCTGTTGACCATTGGCGAATTTGGGCAGAACTCTGTCTGGACGAAGTCTGCGATGATCAAAGACTTCAGAACTTTGTTTCGAATACGAGATTTTGCATGGCATCGAAATTGAATGACGTTACCTGAGAGTCCAGATTAGCGAACCCCACCACTAAGGCCACTGTTTTGAGGCGGACGCGCTTGCTGGTCTTGCCAAGAATCTTTATCGCAAATCGAACTTTGATCATGATCGTCAGTTCCCTGACTCCCCCCTAGCGATTATCCGGTCTTCCAGATGCAGCGAGGAGACTTTTTGAACTTGCAATTTCCCTTGCTGTCACATTGCTTGTGTTCATGTTAAATTTTTGGAGGCGTCATTACNCATTGCCAAGATTCCCAAAGATTCTTTGGCTATCTTTGGTCGAACTGCCCAACAGTCAACATCTTTGACACATGTGACATGTCAGACACCCCAGAACAATTAGAGGCTATCAGATTGCTTAGTTCCAAAGTATTAAGTATTACAAGATCATTGTACTACGAAATGAAATTGTTTCCGTCCACTCCCTCAGAACACGTGGACGCATTTACCGCGGGTTTTGTGGTCTCCCCGACTGAGACTTGCACAAGTCATTTCGATTCGATACGAACCTATGACGAACCTCTCACATCCTGACATTCATACCCCACAAATGGCGCACAGTGCCGTATCTGACCGGGTGCTCGCACTACCCACGGGAGTCAGAATTCTAAAAAGACTTCCTTTCAAGCGAAAGTCGGGAATGAGCAGGAACATTAGCCGAGCCGAGTACGAGTGAGTGTTCAGCTAGATCTAGCTACTTCTCGTGCCAATTTCCTGATGATATAATACGATGGGTAGATTCCAGAAACCGGTAATGTGCTCGTATCCAACAGGGAACTAATATCAACCTCCTGAAGTACTGGCGGAATATTGGCCGGCTTTTGACTAAGGTCATTGAATTTCCCGCGTAGAACTCGCGTATTCGAAAAGAGGCCAATCACTTGATGCTCCTATCTCCTAATCCAACTACCGGTAGGACTGACTGGATGCAGTTGGGAATAGCGTGCTATCATCAAGAATAAAGAGAGAGAAATGTGGCCGTAGGGCACTACGTACCGCTTACGGCTGTCAGGTCTTCACACATTCAGTCACAACATGGAAGCTCCGAGGCTCTTGACGACACCGCATACCAGAAAAAACACCATTAAATGATTTGTGTGTTGTGTCTGAAACATGTTGAATAGGTGTATGAGTTGTACAAGATCAAAACAAATGCACGCTCGCTAAAGTGCTCGACCTGTAAGATTATATTTTGCAAGCACTGATTCATTGAAATTGATCACACCGCATCACCCTCAATCACGATGTCGTCCGAGTCTACTCGACTGGAAGCCATCGAGTTATGCGTATGTCTCCTCTCGTACGGGATTCGCCGGTTCTTCTTTCTTAGTTTTCCCTTTGGTTCC
Source organism: Deltaproteobacteria bacterium (assembly GCA_002685535.1). GTDB lineage: Bacteria > SAR324 > SAR324 > SAR324 > NAC60-12 > Arctic96AD-7. Next base: position 39,912 of record NYXK01000054.1, on the reverse strand, counting down.
AGCTGGCTGGACAGAGACCAAGAGTCTGGGGTCATTCGAGGACTTTGTAGCGGCGGCGTAATCAAATTAACACCGAAAGTCGATTTCTCCACCGCGAGGTACGCACTTGATTGTACCACTGACGTCGGCTTGCTTGTCCTGGCATGATAGGTACGACTGCGATGCTTGCCTATCCAAAGCATCTGTTCATGCTCTCGCAAGTAACGATCTGATGAGAAGTTCTTGAGTACATTCTCGCGACCAAGCATTCCAAGGCGACGACGTTGCACAGTCTTATCGTACATACGCTGTGTGATCTGTTTCACTTCTTCTGGGCTTGGATTGGGATAAGCCAGGACTTGAGGTGGGGATCCTGGAGCATCTTCGGCGTACACACTCCATCGTCCAAGCAGACCTAGGATACTGATCTGGGCTCGTGCAAGGGACTCGGAGTCGTTTGGTGGTACGACTTCACTGAATCGATTGCCTGTCTCGCCATCCGTCACGACGCAGAATGAAGCACCAACATCTGTACATACGACAGGTGTTCCTGTGAGGGCAGCTTCGCCCATAGCCAGTGGCAGCCCCTCTGAAAGTGATGAGTTAAGGAATAGCCATGCATCTTGAAGAACAAGAGAAGGGTTTCCAAGCCCCTTGAGGACACAATGATCCCTCAGACCTTTGGAAGCGATGAGTTCCTGACATTCCGTTGAATAGCTTGCCGCTCGTTCCATGTCACCATAGATGTGAAGACTGTAATCAGTGAAACCCCATTTGTTTACGATGAAATCTGCAGCCAAAATTGCGTTTTTGATGTCTTTGATATACTGGACGTGTGACAACATGACTGCTGTAGGCTTGTCCGTCTTGACCTTCTCGATCGGCTCGAATCTCTCCATATTGCAGATCCCGTTGACCACGGGGTCGATCTTGCGCGCAAATGTTTTCCGATGTTCTAAGACCCCTTCGGCGGTACCTAATTCTATTTCCCATCCAGGATTGAAGTATGCAGCGCATGGCAGGACAACATCAGCGTGATGCTCGAGTAAGATACACCCCATCAAGCCGAGTGAGATGAGAGAACTGTTGACGAAAGGAGTGTCGAAGGATACAGCGGAAGACATGAAGTTTGTCAATTCTCTGAAGCTAATGCAGTGGTCCCATATGTGGAGCGTACACTGTCTCTTCACCTTGCAGAGAATACCATACGTAGCTCCGGTGAAATGGTGAGAAGCTTGGAAGACATCTGGAATCTTCTCCGGAACTGGAATGGAGAAGATAAAGAGATACCGATGCCACAAATTCAAAGCTTGGTCCATTTGAAACATTGTTGGTTTTTCGAAGTCCCACCACTTCGAAATAGGAAAAGTGTCGTCCATGTCCTCATCTAGCCAGAGCTCTCGCCATTTTTGCTTGACAATATCGCTGTCCCAAACGTCATTCCAATTTCGTGATGACTCAAAGTACGTGTTCAAGTCGCACAAAGCCTTTGTAGCCTCTTCAACGTGATATCGAGTCATGTGAAGTGTTCTTGAGCATCGAACAAGACTGGCGAGGATTGGCAAGAAGTTCTTCTCTATGTCCGCAGCGCTGGTGTCAAATGACCTTTGTACTACGGCGGAATCGATAATGTTTTCAAGAATGCCATGAGTAGGGTTGAGAAAATCTAGGCCCCATTGTGGTATTACTGTCAACGACTGAACGTTTCTCTCGATCTGGAATTTCGGTACTCCATAGTCATTGGCGGATTCGGCGACAACATGCCCTGTGACGATCAGAGATTAGTATTCTCCTCTTTCAGTTGATGTGCAAGGTAGTAATGCATTACTCATGAGATTATCGATCAGGTGGGGCAAACACAAAACTTACACTTGATTGTCTTCAGGTCATTGACCATATCACGACGGCAAGCAGAGACTCCACCAGGTTCATTCGGCCATGTTGAGGTGTCCATAGCGAGAATGTGGAGTTCATCGTCGCTGTCTCGAAGTTGGGTAGAGAGGGTTCTCGTGTTGATCCTGGAGTCCCCTCCCTGCCCGAAGCTGTAAAAGTCACTGATCTTGAATGCGATATGCACCCAGGAGCTGATCTCCGGATCAACATCGACACGAGCCATGATTGTGTCAGCCTGCGCATCAAGATACTCCTTTGCAGCGTTGAGTCGACCACGATCGCGATTCTTCCAGTATGATTTCAGGACACGATCTGATCGTAGCAGTCCTTCGTCGAGCCATCGTGCAGTTACAGCATCGAGTTCTTTGCCACCTTTCCACGTTTTCCAAAGCCGAGTCCTTGCCTGTGACGTTGATATTGGATACCTCTTCACATTGAAGCCGAGCATGCGTGACAGGAAGCTTGACTTTCCCGAAGAGAAAGACAGTAGGGGATTGTCGTTGAGAAATCCGCACTTCGAAGGTTTCTTGAGGACATGGAACCAGTCATCACGGATCATTTCCGGCGTCGCGATCAGCTCGCCATTGAGCGTGGTAGAGATTTCGGGGTGCGATTTGTGCTCATATGTCCATGAGGCGTGATGAATTTCAGAACCCTGCACAAACGTGGCCTCGGTGACCTTAGTGAAAGGGATCCACTCGTCGAGTCTTCGTGGATCCTTGCGACCTGGCATGCTCCAGGAGACTCTGATAGTGATGTGTGGAAAGATATACTCTCCTCGGAGTAGCTCATCTTCGAATTTGGCACTGCTGCGATACCAGTAAGTGAATTTGACGGGATTGACGCCTCTTAACGTAGATCCAGTCGAGATGTATCCTCTTTCATCGTATTGGACAATCTCTCCTGTGAGATCCCCTTTCAGGCACTGTCGCTGTATGGGGAACTTTTGGCTTAATTTCTTGCCGTCTTGATTGTACTCATATGTAAACATGTTCACAACCTGTTGGTCCCGAAACTCTTCTCGCTGACGCAGGGTCAACTTGTCAGTGTAAGTGTTGATCGCCATGAGCTGTTTACAGTCGCTTGGCTCGTGGTCATGGCGCCCGCTGTATTGTGAAAGTCTACTAGCTCCTCCCGGTTGTGCAGCCAAGAAACAGGTCGAGGGACCATTGAGGCTTTCGATGACAATACGGCTTTTATGGATCACAGTCTTCATACCTCTCATGTCGTTATGAAGTCTCGCGACTTTTTCCCGACCGTGGAACAAAACCAGCGGAATTATATAGCCTTGTAACACTTTGCAAAATGACCAGATACCATCCAGAAAGAATGTAACGGGCCACTTGATGAGGATGGGCTTGCCATGAATCATGTAGTGCAGCTCTCTCTGATGTTCTGGATCTGCAGTGAGTGATATGCACAGAAATTTGATGCAAATTTTGATGCTCTGGATGAAAGCAGAACCGCGGCGCTGGACTTGCTCGTGCATAGACCGTGGTCCTGCAACAGCTGGCAGAGATGCTGACCCAAGAAGCCTCTCGTAGCTTGGATCTGATATTGGTGAATCGTCTTCGTCCCAGAGCCCATGTCCATTAACGGACGAAGCAAACGCGTACAGAGAGAGCATCGAAGTGGCGCCAAGATTGCAGCGTGCAACAAATTCTAATGGGTCGATGGAATCGGTAGGGCAGATTCTAGAACGTATCCACCCTTCAACGACAGGGGACATCGATTCTGACTGCCCACAGCATCTCTTCAACAGAAATGACCTGACTTGTTGCGGTAGATGATCCCAATCGCGTTCGCAGTCAATCCCTAAGAGAAGATATCGGAGCAGCGACCTGTCCCAATTGCCAATGACTCGAGTGCGTTCCCTTGTAGAGGTTTCGAGTTGCTGTTTGATACCTTCTGGCAGCACGAGCTTCTCCCCACCGCGGTCACTTACAACTAAGAGCTCTGCCAGCATCGCATGGTCGTGTGACAAGCCAAGTTGAGCCTCAAATGTGGCCTGGACAACTAATTCAGCAACGATTTTCCGATTCCTGTGAATGTTTATCGTCCATTCGTTGCCATCAAGATCTAAGCCGAGGAAGACAAAGATGTGGAGCCCGTCGCCATTCTTGCGGCTAATACTCCTGAGCTTCTGTTCATTGTGGGGCAAATATCTGGTCGAGACGAGTTCAACGATCGTTCGACCGGCAGTCCAATGTCCAGCAATTTCTTGAAGCATGAACCTCGAGGACGGGAAAGCGCGAGTCAAAATATCCGATTTGCTCGAGATGCTTTGGTCTAGCAGAGTTTCTAGCACTCTCGCTCCTGGGTGCTCGGATGGCTGTAGGTTGTACCGCTNTTCGGCCTTCAGGTCGCAGATGGAATCNAATGTTTGGCACAGAGTCGCCTGCGAGATCTCACTATAAGGTTCAAGAGAGCTCGCGAAATAGAACGGAGGCAATGATTTGGTCTCCACATCACCGATGGATGATTGCGTTGCAGAGCTCGACCAAAATATGCTTGGCCAACCAATCTTTGAAAGACGCATTGAGTAGATCGCAGCAATCCATGTTCCAATTGCCAAAGATATAGCACCACTGAAGGCAAAGTACGGCAAGTAAACGTGCAAAACGATGCCGATTGGGAGACCAATGGTGCAGGCTACGGTGAGACATTTCGCGGAGTCATTGCCACAGTAGATCTTATTGTACTGGTACCATAAAAGGCCGGTGTAGGCACCGAGATAACCCAAGTACATGATTGTTGCATTCCGAGAACCTTCAAAAGTCCACATCAGCGCGGATGTAATGGAGATTCCCCAGATATGCATGAAGAAGAACTTCGTGAGAGATTTCCAGTAAAGTGCTTGTCTCGCCCTCACATCGTTTTTGGTGGCTTGGCGAAGGAACCTGAGAGATGTGATAGGCTGATCGGTGTTTTCATTTGCAGCTGTCCATAGAGGTTGAGAAACCGTGTCCAAAGAGACTGCGCCAATGAGATAATAGCACAAACCAAATCCCACGGCAAGTCGATACTCTGCACTGCTGGCGGCAGATAGTCCAACCATAGCACCCCCAGATACGAGCGCCGCCCACTTATCCAAGAGGGCAACAACGAAGTACAACAAACCAGACATGATATCGGAACCGGTATGGCGCCAGTGGAGAAAAGCACCATGAAGCTTGAGGCCCTTCTGCATGTTCGTCATATTCTCGAGAGCAGCTTTGAGTGTAAGATTCCAAGTCGCACTGTATGGCAGTGGCATTCTGGTCCTCTTGAATCTGCAGTACCACGACATGAGGAACGTAGTGGAGGAATAACCCTTTGCAAGCTTCAAAACCAATGGATTTGTTGCAGCTTTTGTCCAGAAATGGCGACTACATTCCTTGAGGACAGCGGCATGAAGAGCTTTTCTTGGGTGCGGACCCATAGCAACATCCTCCAAGTTTTCAGATGAGCAGTCGGATTCCACCCTTTTGTCGACATACCAACTACAGACTTCGACGTCCGTCACATGGGGGATATTGAGATACCAGGTACTCCACTGCGACATCGTTTTCCGGGCTCCATAGAGAAGTGACAACAGGAAGATACTTAAGACGCAGAAGTATACTGCTATGTCATGCTCAGTCCACAAACTGACGATTGGTGAAATGAATAGAATGGGAATACAGAGCATGATGACAGTTCTGCCAGACTGGAAACTAGATCCTGGGACTTGGTAGATTGATAGAGCCGCTAGCGTGAGCAGGTACGTGGTGAGCATGGCAAAGTAGAAGAAGAAGACCAGGGCGGCGGTTATACCCTTCAACACAGNGATGACGATGAAGCCTACTGATCCGCCGATCAGAACAATTGCAATACCAGCAACAAACCGAGTAAGACAGAACATGTTCATCGCTGGGAAGGCATTGGCATAGAGATAATAGCAACCACCAGATGTTATCCAAGAACCAACAGCACCACACACGAGAAGCGCAAGCATCAGAGCTGTTGTTGCCATTGTTTTCTCTGTTGAGGTCATGAAGGTTGTAAGGTAAAGACCACGTCCGATGGTTGTGAGCAGCATGATATCAATGAGAGCAGGAACAGCAAAAATCCCTAGAAATGTGATTTGATAGTAGGCCGGGACAACTTCTTTGCCATCTTGCGGATCTAGATCAATTTGCATCGGTGCGTAAGCCGATGGTAGATCAGTAAACCCCTCTTCTCGTCGAGGTGGTTGATGCAGCATGTAATAGCTTCGGTATCTGTCCGAAATGACCCTTCCCAGGGACCTGGCAGTCGTGTCAAAGAATGACTCGCATCGAGACCCCAGCGCAAAGTTCTCTGAAAAGCAAGCAGCCTGATCCGCAGCATGATTTGGCAAAGGATTACGGTCCAGGACTTCCAAGTATATCTCGTCAACAGCGAGTTTGCGAAATGCGCAGAATACTGACAGGGCGAATATATCTGCTCTACCGTCAATCTGATCCTTCCGAAGAATGGCTTGGATAACGACCCCGAGCTGTGCAAGAAGCTCCGTTTCGCCATTCATCAGGACTTTGTGAACGCGGGTCTCAACATCTTCAAAAATAGAGACTGCCATAGCAGGATCAGGGTGCCAACAGCCCTTGTCACGCAGCCAATCGAGGCGCGCGACTACTAAATCGCGAGGTGAGATATGCCCACCGAGATACACAGTAGAGCTCAACTTGCGGAGCTGGGCAAGTGTAGGAACCTCCATGAGTTGATATTCGCAGCATTCTCGCAGTCTCGCTAGAAAGAGCGAGTCATCCGGACATCTTGTCAGGATGAGGCGACGGAGGAAGAGAATTGTCTCTTCGGGAGAGAGCTGCTCTAGGTCGTTGACAAGACGCGCAGGCAATCGCCAGATACGAGAGAGGGATCCTTGCTGATCAGCCATGGCAAATTCGGCTGCGAAGCATTGCGCTCGGCTAAGACCTCGACTCGAGAGAAATGTATGGAGTAAGGTGCCGGCACGATCCGGTGTTTTACTCGACAAATAAATGTCCAAGACCCCAGTCTTTGGTTCGATGTCATAGAGACCCCAGAATTGAACCTTGGAGCTTGTCGAGAACCCGGAATGCAAGCCCGCATAAACTCGGATGCAAGGAATTCGATCATGGTCATTATTGTTGACATTCAAGAGATCCAGCAAGTCCTTGACGGAGGCGCAAAACGCAGGTGCCTCGGGGTCTGAACTCCATTTGTTATGTAGACCCCTGATATGTTCGCCAATAACCTGTAGCTCTTCTTTCTCGATTCGTTGTAGCAGATTTAGGTCTCTGAGATGGCGTTGCGCCAGCAGAAGGTCCGCGAAGTCTTTGGGGCGAGCTGCGAGTCCTAGGAAAGGGAGATATGTTAGCCAATAGTCCTGTATGCCTCCGAGGACCTTGATTGCAGCAATTAATTACCTAGGTGAAAGCATCCAAGCCCCGTAAAGTCATCTCCGCCTGCAGATACTGATAGCGGGTGTAGTTGAGTCTCACTATCATCGTGACGCGTTTGTGTAGGTTCTAGTATACGGCCAGGGTGAGATCGGAGAAGCGGGGTTCGAGCTTCTCTGTCCCTGGGTTCATGACGGTTCGAGGGAGGATATTGTTGCAGTTTTTCTCTCAGTCCCGGCAGAAAAGAATTTAACGAATTGTATAATTCCTCGTCAATGTCCGGACACGTAGTTTGGGATATCTGAAGATCATCGCGTCTATTAGCGTGTATTTTGGCGCGAAGCGATCGCCAAACTTCAACGAGCTGAATACGGCAGATTTTCAAACCTCATCAATGCGAAGAAGCACTTACCTGATCATTGGCTCTCCAAGTATCATGCGCCTTCATAATGTCTTCGCCTTTCAACCACATGAGTGCGCCTAAAGGTTTCTCTTCTACTGTTTGTTGAGCGGCGGCGGCGGCATCTGTGAGTGCGGCTTCAGAGCCAATCCAGCACAGGAAATTGCTGAATCTGCACCAGTTGAATGTTCGCTGGACGACGGCATATTGCTGATCATTTCCGGTCTGAATGGTTTCCCAAATTGCCATGACTGTGCGAGTTCGTTGAGCTGCGACTGCTCTCATCACCTGTCTCATCTCGGCCATTTGGAAGTAGTTCTGTCGGTCACCATCAGGTCGAATAGTTCCGTTCCGATATACGATTCCTTTCACAAGACTCATATCTGTTTCTCGGCATTCTCGCTCGGTAGGACAATGCGTTGGAGATGGTTCGATTTCAAGCCAGAGTTCAAGACCCAATTCATGGATGTATCTAGCCGCCTGGTTCAATACGACGGGCTGAAGGTATGTCCTGTAGCCAGCCAGTAGGACGCCCGTGAGAATCTTCTGCGGCCCTTTTCCGACGAGTGCCGCGAGTGTTCGATCAATTGTGTCTAGTACTTCTATTATATTGTCGTCGCTTGACCCAGTGTCAGATTTGACAAGCGTTCGAACATCAAGACGACCCAATATGTGTGATGAAGCAACCCCTGCTGTCGACAGTGCATCCAGCACGCCATCTTGTGTGGGATCGAGGACTAGAATATCCCATTTCGATAGTAGTCGTAGCTGGGAAGCTGTTGGTGGACTGGCGATCTCTCCTAGGAATACTCCAAAGGACTTTGGCTCTTCGCTACACCCTGGTCTCCTAGGCGTAGGCTTGGACTTCTTTCTGAGGGCCTTGAGGTGTCGGGCCACAGCGGCGGGTACTGTTATCTGCTGGTGCCGTGCCTACATGAAGCAATAATGTGGTTAGCATACAGTGATTGTGCCGTGCGCCTGGACAAGAAGCAGAGTTACTAACCCTCCAAAACCTGACAACTTTGCAAAAGATTCGGTACAGCACGTAACATGACCCAAGTACGACAGTGGCCAGGAGGAACCCCGCCAGAAGCTTCGCTATGGTTAGTGTACGTCTGAAGACTCAATTGAGGACTCCTTCTATCCTACCTTATCCCACCAGCTACTTATCATTACGTTCCAGCCAATGGCTGACAAGCCCAAGAATATAGGTCTCATGGTTGACGGGCGCTCTGGGAGCGAGTGACGGAAAATCGAAATAGAATTACGCAGGTTCTCAAAGAAAGACTCGTGTTCCCATGGGAGAATGCATGTCTGTATTCATGGACTTGTTACTTCCGGAATTACGCAGCGTCAGCTGTATTTGCAAAATCACGGTCGGATGAGCCTTTTTCGTCCCAGCTGTACTCACATAGAAAGTTCCCCTTCAGAACGCCATCAGCCAGCCACATGTTGACTTCAGCAGTACGTGTCTCTCGAATTTTTCAGTAGACGCAAACATTTGCCTCTTTCCCAACCTGTCCCTTCGCAACGGGACGCAGAGAATACTTGCTGTAGGACGTATACCTGCAGGTGGAGGGCTCTGATCTGGCCAGACCCTGAGCCGAAGGTCCTGGCCCAGCTTCCCACGCATATGCTATTCCTGGGTAACGCCATGCTGCCGGAGGGTCAGCCAGCGATTCGGTGAAGAAACCCAGATCAAGCACTTTGAGAAACTTGACAATATTGCCAAGTGGTGTATCGTTAAGTCTCCAATAGTACGTCTCCACAGCCACAGGCCACGGTTTCTCCTACTAGGACCCCGGTCTCTTTTCAAGCTGTAAGCAGAACGAGGGACTCCTGCAAGTCTAGGATATCCTCGATATTGGCTGCATGCATGACCAGGGTAGCATGCCTGCCAAAGTGGGACATCGATCTGAAGTCATCACCAAGTCGTTCGGCCAGTTCCCAGATACAGACAGACATTTGGGTGCCGCCCAGGGCTTTGAAAGGGGGTTCCAGCAGTCGCTCTCTGGCCAAGTTCGGGAAGATCTTAGACATCCAACCTGTCGGTTTCTATCTTTGCTACAATAAAATTTGGATTTCACTTCTCTCTGCATTTTGCGAGTTTCGATTCAGCACAGAGACTCATTCTGCTCGCCTTTCTTTCTTGAAGATGGCTCTCATTCCAACTTCTCCTCGCAAGAGGACCTGGTGTGTTGCTCTCGTCGCTGCCGTAGTACTTGCCATGATAATCGCCATTATTGTTCCGTTGGCTGTCACACTCCCCCCAAAAAAGAAACAGAATCAGAGTTCCACTGTCCTACTACCTCTCTACATCTATCCAGAGACTGATTCTACATGGATGCCGTTGTACAACGCGTAAGTTCTGTACCGCAAGCTGAAGCCTGGCTACTTGAAAGTTTGAGGCAGTAACATATGTTCTTGCCTAGGATCGAAAGTCGTCCCCAATTAAAGTTTATCGTGATTGTGAACCCAAGCAGTGGTCCTGGCTCAACACCTTTTCCGAATGACCAATACAGTACCGCTTTGACGAAGCTCAATTCGTATCAGAACGTGCAGACCATTGGTTACGTTCGAACCAACTACGCGAACAGAGATATCGCCACTGTCCTCGCCGAAGTATCGACTTATGCCAACTGGGCCACAAATTCCAGCGGCCTGGCCATGCACGGCATTTTTTTCGACGAAGCGCCTTATCAATATGCACAAGCAGCAGTGGATTACATGCGCATTGCGAATAAGGCTGTGAAGGATGCCAAGACCCTACAGGGTGATAAGATTGTGAGTCGGAACAAATTTATTTCGCGGAATTTACCCCGACCAAGATCCAGATTCGGAACTTCCGGCTGACAATCCGCAGATCGTTCACAACCCTGGTGTCGTGCCGGACGCACGCTATAACGATACCAACACCGACATCACCGTTGTCTTCGAGCAGTCCTACCCAGTCTATACTAGTCTGGTAGGTAGCCTCATCGCTCTTCCCGGCGACCGCTCACAATACAGCTACATGATAAATTCCATCCCAGCTTCTATCAAACAGAGCATGAAAAGGTTCTTGGGTGAGATAAGCGAATTCGCCGAGTTTCTGTTTGTGACGGATAACACCGAAGACTTCTATGAGAACTTTGGTTCTGGGTGGGATGATTTTGTGAAGTCAGTTCCAGCTTGACCTAGCAGATGCAGGCAAGAGACGAGGATGATCGACAGGGGCAAAGTTTTGGCATGGGGAAATCAGGGTTCGTCAGCTTTTAGCGCGGGGGTAGCCAACAATTCACTCCTTTGTAATGCAAACATGGTCCCCTCCCCGATTTAATTGTCTAGCGGATTTCGAGGACATTACTGTTTTTGTTCTTGGAACCCTGTTCTTTACGACTATGTGTCCAGTGAAGATATCAGACTTATAGAACTTCATCTTGTGATTGGGTCTATAACTCATAAGTCTTGGAGACCAGTAAAAGCCGCAATTGTATCCTCGACAGCTTTAGTCGATAAAATCAGGGAGGGGACTACATTTGGCCCAAGCCTGGAACAAGCTTGCCAATATCTGCACTCCCTGCCACTGTTTCCATCTCCAACCTTGCATGCGGACCGATCTGAATGACATTTCCACGTTGTTCGCCACCAGCCAAGGGGCGAGAGCGAGTCCTCGATTGATTCATGCACGACCAGCTGTACAGAGTGTCGGCATGCGAAGAGATTCCCGTGTTACGAGGAAGTCAACATGCGGTCGTCAATATCTGGGCGCATGCCAAGCAAAAGAATACGTACCGCTTCGCCCAAAGCGCCTCCGGAAGTAGATGCCTGCCTCCATGGTGTGATTATCAGCCCAAAAAAGCCTTCGGACGATGGTAGTCTTCCCCGTCCCCGCCCCCATAAATTTCTCCGGTGTGGTGCTGGTGCATTGGTTATTCTGTGATTGCTGTTGGTAGCATTTTCAGGGACAAGGGGTTCCCACCATTCAGAAGCTTGATGCTGAAGCTTGGACCCACAGATCAGGATGTCAACCTCGATGTGGATTCTCTCCCGCGTGTGTCAGCGCTTGAAGATATGATAACAGGTTTAAACGGCTGGGCGTCACGATCGGTGGAGCGAAAACGAGCAAGTTCGGCCTGGCTATCCGACTTTCCACCCCAAGTCATCCCGCGACGTTCCCTATATTCGGCGTGCATCAAATTCTGTATGAAAGACCCATGCTTTTTCTGCTGACCGTGGCCGAGCTGAGCATTGCAATTGGGTGTATTTCTATTATTATATGCTGCCAAGAATACGTTTGTCCAGTCGTCATGCCATGCCACGATTCAACCTCACCAAAAGTTGATATTTCTGTCAATGTCCTGCTAGGTCTTAATCGTGGCGAATTTCATCCCAGGCCATTCAGGCTGAGACACTTTGTGTAAGCGAGATGCATTTGCATTATCACCTTGAGCTTCTTTTGGCGATGACTTGTTGTGGTCGTCTCGTTCTAGGGCATTCTGCATGCGACCCTGTTCCCAAGATCTCGGCACGGCACGTACGGCCTACCAATACGAAAGGGGAAAAGACGGAACTTGGGATAAGGATCCTGTATGCAGGCCCTTGAGAGGGTGTCCAGCTCGCTTGGCTATTATTGTGTGGCAACATGGTGACTGGCAAGTTCCTGCACATCTCGACGGGCGTATCAAGAAAGATTTACTGTGATTACATTCGACAACAATTTTTTGGTTGGTCACTGGTAAATACAGAGCCGTCAGGTAAAATCCTTCAAATTCCTCGTTGTCTTAAACTTTTCTATAGTGATTAGTATCATACACTCAACTCAATGTGTAGACTTGTTGAATGTATCAGCAATTCGTTGTAACTTAGAAAGGGCTTGTATATAAAGTGTAGGCCTTTCACAAGTTAGAAGCCTTCATTTCATAAGTTGTTTCACGAAACGCTGGGTGAAGGTTCGCTAGTTCGATTTTATTGGCAGATGCCATATTATTGCTCAATGTCCAGATTGATCGTGTTCGAAGAAAGTCCTAAGCCCAGATTGACAACAAACAATCTTGATTGAGGGTCTATAATAATGCCGTGAGCCAGTGAAAGCACTTACCACAAGTTAAATACAGTTCAGAAGACGCAGCTTATAATTGTTGAAACTTAGTATCTCGCTCAACGGTAAACAATGTATTAACATTGAACTGTTTTATCATCTAAGATGAGAATACAGTTATTGTGATCGGAACACGCCTGTAGCCCTAGATTAAATCTTGCCATACCCTCAGTAGTACTGGACTCAAATGTATTCAATTACATATGGCACTTCCCAGACATCCGCATTAGACGACTTTCCCAGCACACTATTCAGATGGCATGTACTCCATTGACCACGAGAGAATTCCACACGTCACGACATGCCTGCTCGAGCGACTCCTTTGTCTCCCACCCTAGCTCGCATTTCGCCCGGATAGCTGAAGCTATAGATGACTGGACATCACCTTCTCTCTTGGCAACTATCCTTCTCGGAATATCACGTTGTATGACAGCCTCCATCGCAGCAACCACATTCAGTACAGAGTACCCGGCACCTGCACCAAGATTATATGTACGGTAGCCTCCAGGAATACGACCATCTCCAGCAGCTGCCAGAGCAGCTAGATGACCTCTTGCGAGATCCGTGACGTGGATGAAGTCGCGAATTGCTGTTCCATCTGGGGTATTCCAATCTCCTCCATAAATTGCTAGCTCATCGTATTGACCCGTGATCACTTTCACAATGACCGGTAACAAATTGGAAGGGGTACCTCTGGGATCCTCTCCGATTAGACCTGAACGATCACATCCAATTGGGTTGAAGTATCGTAGGCCAACAATGTTCCAAGAAGGATCCGACTTCGCCAGATCGGCAAGAATAGCTTCACCAAAGAATTTCGTACGTCCATATGGATTCGTTATTCCTTTACAACCAGGCTTTGAATGTCGTATTTTCCCGTCCATATCTTGAAATACCTCGTCCTGATGGACAACATGCTCCTCTATGAGGTGCTCATCCTTTTCAGCAAGGCTTCCGTATACCACAGCTGAAGAGGAGAAGATGAAAGACTTGATGTCGTACTCGTCCAACAGTGTCAAGAGTTTAATCAAGCCACCAACGTTGTTCTGATAGTATTTCAGTGGCTCTCTGATGCTCTCTTTCACGGCCTTGAAAGCTGCAAAATGAATCACTCCAGTGATGTCAGATTTCTTCTCCTGGCCCCGAAACCTCGGTGCTCTGTGCGCCTCGAACAAAGTCCTCATGAAAAGCTCATCCTGGTAATTTGCATTGTGGAACTCAAGCTTTGGACAGTTACCATCATGCTCGTCGAAATGGCGGTTTGCTAGCGTACGGATTTTGCTCAACACATCGTCAAAGCTGTTGCTGAAATCGTCAACGATAATGATATTATAACTGCTTTTGAGAAGTTCGAGTGATGTATGACTTCCGATAAACCCCAACCCACCAGTCACAAGGATGTATTCATCAGAATTCGGTTGATATTGTCCATCGTCGAAAAAGGTGCCTAGGTCGGTCCCTGGAGTGGAAGGAATGGAGTGATGTGTCGAGGATCCCGATGAGCTCGGTGCTGGAGAATACATGGTGGGGTTCATGATCGACAAGCATATGTGGGGAAGAATCCTTGAAATGCATACATTGGAACCTCGAAGCTCGAGGTAATATCATTTCCGTCTTGCACGTGCTGAAACTCAAACAATATTTACAATGGCTAACTGGAGGCAAAATATGTCATCAACAGGGTTGTCTACCGAGCCTCCATGCATTCGACTATTGAGTATCCGCGTTGAAGGCGAATCAAGTTCATAGCCAGCTGCTGGTGTTCTATGTGGTACAGTCTCTGCAAGACGATTAATTGAGTTGATAGAATGTGGAAGTAAGACTCCTCTCTAAAATTGTTGAATATCGTTGACAAACTTCAGATGCAGTAGACTGTTCCGTAAAGAGACACCTTCCACATGGCACCAAATTCTAGATCTTGACTTTTCAGCTCTTGGCTTCCAAACTAAGTTGCATCACTCCATTAAAAAGGGCGTCGTCCCAATGCCAACTCCCTGATTGATGTGCGTCCCAGCTACGGTCATTTGCATAGCCTTGCCTGCATAAGAAAAGTCCTAGAGCTGAATAGCCATACCAAGGCCCAGTTCTGGGGCTACTTCTTTATTGAAAGCTGCAGACGTTCATTGGATAAAACTTTCAAGGCGTCGATATGAGCTTTGACTTGGCCTTGGAAAGTGCAATTAAGTCTTAGTATCGACACTGTTGAGAGTATCCTGTCGGAAGTCACGTCAAGTACTTCGGGCCAAGTAGAGTCCGGTGGCGGAACCGCACATCATAGCCACGACTTTGAACTTTGAAGATCCATTGGTTGGACATAAAATTTCGAATCCATCATTCGTCTGGCATGCCTGCTTTCGGATACTCAGT
This sequence comes from Deltaproteobacteria bacterium, assembly GCA_002685535.1. GTDB lineage: Bacteria > SAR324 > SAR324 > SAR324 > NAC60-12 > Arctic96AD-7. Next base: position 24,812 of record NYXK01000054.1, on the reverse strand, counting down.
GATGTTGCACAGCATGAGACGTCAAAGAAAGGCAGTCCATACAGAGGTTCCTTCAGTTTGTCTCGAAGGCTTAGACACACCATCGGCTACCGAGAGCAGTATGAGATTCCTGGCAGACTAGCTGCAGTAGCGGCTTAAAGAAAGCATCCCTGCTGTTCGGGCATAGCACCCTTTAAGGTTTTGGTATTCCTGACGAGAAACGACAGCAGATGCGGTTGAAATGTATCATCTAGTGGCGTCCTTGGTCGCCACTGATAGACGTGCTCCATTTTAATCACATGGGCAATGGTTGGGACGGGATAAGAATGACCGTGAAAGCTACAGAAAGGTCATGCACAACACGAAGCAGGATATGCACCGACCGTGATATCAAAGTTTTGAAGGTTAGAGCAATTACAAAGTAACTCATGTTATATTCATTCATGTCTAAACTTAGTTTGACAACGCGTTGAGAGAACTTAAATCTGAGACTAATGTTGTTCTTTTGGGAAATTGCATTCGAGGGCGAAAAAATTTCTTAGAAATCAGGTAAATCAGTCCAGACAAGACTCTAATTCAAGAGCACGGGCGCTTGGGCCTAACTAAATTTTTATGTACATAAAAATGCTGGCTATTTCTTTCGAAGCTCAATACTGTGAGTGATTATTTACGGCTGCAAGAGATGCTTCTCCGCGTAATCGGCCTACAAAGTGTTGGGATCTGACAAGCCCCCTCCTGCGGACAAAAGCCTCTGTGGGATGCGGAGAGGAGGCGCCAAAATGCAAGGTACTTCGGGACCGATGTGACAGCGAAGCAATCTGACATGATGTGCAGGGGTGTTCAAAAATTAATCAGCCCCCCATGCGCTTCACCACTCCGAGCTGCATACAGCCAAGAATACTATCGCGATTTTTTCGGTTGCTTATTGATCGTGAATGGTCTCAACTCCAGACCGGGGACGGTCATGAGTCCTCTTCAGGTCTGTGTAGCATCCTGGTACGCATTTGCAGCATTTGAGGCCCATGATAGTGGCTGACATGCTTGGCTTGGTGGAATATCAGACGCCGTCTGCATCCTCGGTCTCCTTCTGCAAGCATGGCTGACCAATATTGAAAGATAAGATCAGTAAGGCTGACAAGTACCGCTGTTCAATTCGATTGCATCCTTTCGGGAGAACTATTTGCTTGGCGATATTAAGTTTTCTTTTGGGAGGTCATTCGTGCCGTGTACTGAGTTATCCTACACTGGAAAACGTCGTACTTCAGCTAGGGTACCAACTACTGTTCTCCATCATGTCAGGCTAAGTTCGCCTGTGGTAGATGAGTATGTATAAAGTGCCTTCTATTTGTAGACTTGTCCGATGATGCGTTGATCTCCATCACACTTACTTCTCTTCCGGGTATTATCGTACACGTTCGTTTACTGCTCGAGCAAGCACTTTCTCCGAAAGTCAAAATGCAACTTACATCTTGGACTTTCAGGCCCGTTTTGATAGCATGCACATTACTGGCTACCGTGTTCGCCCTGGCTTCCGCCAAGACAGTGTCATCCACCATCCTTGTCTTTGCTAGAAACTCTGCTGAAGCAACTTCTGGGACCTCTGGACTGAAGGCATATGGCATTCCCTACCAGCTTGTTCTTGTTCCGCAAAATGGCATCACACTGCCCACGCTCAGCTCCTCAACAGTTGGTAATTATGGCGGTATCGTTATTCTAAGCGAGGTGTCCTATGAGTATTCTACTGGCTGGGCAAGTGGTATCACCGCGGCACAGTGGCAAACCATATACAACTACCAGGTCTCCTTCGGCGTCCGAATCGCCAGATTGGATGTCTATCCAGGCTCAGACTTCGGTACATTTTGCTTTCATAAAATCTTACTATAGTCTTATTAACGTTCGGATGCAGGTGTGACAACCACCATCGATGAGCAAGGCTGTTGTGACTCTGGTGTTGAACAGCTGGTGAGCTTCACCGATACCAGTGACTTTCCCACTGCAAATCTCAAGGTGTAGGTGCCAGGACACACATGTATTAAGTAGTTCCAAGCTAAAACGTCGTAGAGGAGCTGGCATGACCACTAAAAGCCAATGGCATTATCCTGCGACCATCACCAATTCTACTCTCGCCAAGCAAATCGCTCAGTTCGCTGCCGGAGGATCATTCGACAGCCCAACTACAGCAGCTGTTATCAATAACTTTGGTAACAGGCAACAGATGGTATGGTTCACTAGCTGGGGAACTGACTGTAAGTACTGGGAACGCATTTTTATGTTTGTTCACCGTTTTGGGAATGGATCTTTTCCAGAAACACGTCTTACCATTTTCCTAAAACGTTCTTGATATGCGACGACTGACTTACCATTGTATTAGGGTCTGTTACTTCGAACTTTCTCCAACATGCCCACATACACTGGATCACTCGAGGACTCTGTGAGAACCTACCTAAAAGAACCAGCACCTGCAAACACTGATGATGCATCCAGTCCTTGGTCAGCGCCGCATCCTTTTCGGAGCTCAAGTTGACGATGTCCACCTGACCACTGAGATATACCAGTCCACTTCAATCTTTCGTATCCGGACCAGCGATCTCAATGCTCATGTTACTTGGCAAGAAAATCTTAATACTCGTCTGCCAGCTGGTTCTTCCTTCGCAATCGAGCTTGCTCACAACGGCAACGGTAATATTGAAGCAGCAGTCGCTGCAGACACAGCAGGGATCTGTATCCCAGATAGTTCCATCAATCTCCTCGACTATCCTCCAAGCACACCATTGGAGTTTGTGAAGCCAATTGGCACAGGCATTAATCTCTGGCCTAGTACACCGTTGACCTATGGCTGGAGTCTTGCTTGCACCAAGCTCGATCCTATTGGAAATTGGTTCCAGGTCGCGACAAATCGTGATAAGTTCTTCCATTTATCTCACACATTTACTCACGAAGCATTGAATAATGCCACAGACTCAGATGCTAGACAGGAGATTCGATTCAATCAGGTCTGGCTGGCTCAGGTGGGAATTTCTGCTGGCAAGTTCAGTCCGCAAGGACTTGTTCCGCCAGCGATCACGGGACTCCATAACGGAGATGTGATCCGAGAATGGATGGCCAATGGAATTACGAGGGTTGTTGGTGATAATACACGACCCCCATTATTGAACACGGTAAGTCATACTTGTATTTTTCGCCTATGATGTCCTAAAAGACTGAAGGTGATTCTAACAATTTGGCTTCTAGGAGAACGAGTATTGGCCGTTGATCACCACTGTTGCTGCTAATGGATGGGACGGTTTGACAATTATTCCGCGGTGGTGTAAGTTCTTCTCTCATCCCGCCCCGATATATCACAGTAGCATCATCTGTTTAATCATTGGTTCAACTTTCAAGGCCAATACTAATTATTCGATTAAAACAGCTACCCCCATCTACTATAATTGCTATTCGGCAGCTTGCACACTTGCGGAGTGGATTAATACCTCCGGAGGCTCGGGAGACTTCAACTCATTGCTCGACTACTCTCGTTCTACTTATGTACACCACTTGCTGGGCCTGCGCCATGACCCGTACGTTCCTAGACTCCCCTCCACGAACTTACTGAACAGGGAAATATGACGGCGACAACCAGTAGCTAACCACTTTTCACAGGATGATGTTTCATCAGGCCAATCTCAGGCAAGGCGATACCGGAAGCTTCACGGTCGGACCTGTCACAGGGCAGCTGTCCCTGTATCAAATCTTTGTCGAGGTTGTTCTGCAAGAAATGATGAGGCTGTGAGTTTCGCATCTTTTTCCACATGCGCCCAGATTCGAAGACTTCTTCGGCTTCATGCTTCCAAAAAGCTTTTGCTGATACGTATAATTGTAGAACAACCTGGCCGATCATCACCAAAAAACACGACGACATAGGTCAAGCCTTCCTCGATCGCATGGCTGTTGAGTAAGTGCCATCCAATAATCACACCTGCAATCGCTGACTTCCACCTTAGCCAATGCGCTCCAAAGCTCACATATATCTACTCGGGAGATAATACGCACATTAATGGAGTTACAGTTGGTGCCACAGGTAACACGTGCTCAAAGCCGATACCAGTGCAGTTCCCTGGTCCAGCAACGACAAATGCAAGTGGAGTTCTGAATGAGCAGCTTGGAGCCGACCCCCTGACTAAATGGACGACGTTGAGTGGAAGTGCTGTGACGTTTACTCTCACCACGCCTATTCCGGTGTGAATGTTACTGGCCTGGCCTCTGCAGATAGAACAACGGCCGTCTCGTAGCGCAGAAAGACTGGGTTGTGTTTGCGCTGAATGGCAGGAAAATCACGATCAAATTCAAAACCTTCACCTCCCACATCCAATATCTGATGAACAATCATTCCAAAGTCTATAAAAGGCTTCAGTATTCCTAAAAGTGTACGTCCTGTATTACTATCTCAGTTTGCAGGCGGTCCGACACGCATCCCGTACCGTGTTTCTGAGACTAAACGTATTAGTAGGGGTAATCATATCATTGTATTGTACGAGGATATACTACATACGAGGGAAATACTACGTTTAGCTTGATTAGGTTCAAAAACCAGGATAAACAGGTACTCGAATAAGCAAGAGTCATGTTATGACCCCACTTTTACCTTTACCTCAGAGGCAAACAGTGTAGTAAAAGTATTGTCCGTAGATAGTCAGTATATAATTTTACTGTAAAATAGTCTTCGATTCTTAGTATGATGCTGATACTACTAATGGACAGTAAGCTTCATGGGACGGTATCAACTGATATTCTTAGAATAAAGAGTCCCCTCTTGATTCCCGAAAGTAGTAACTTAAGTCGAGATGCTTTTATTCTACTTGGACACTCGGTACCTTTGCTATAAGCTTAATCTTTATGTTAATATTAAATTAATAACAAGATCTTTCGATTCAGCGAAACTTCGACCTAGGCCGGTAACGTGTGAGACCTAGTGAAGGGTGGTTAAACGAGAGTATTCAAAAGTTCGAACTTGAACTTCTAGGTACTATCAAGCACTCAAGCTGCAACTTACTTGTCATCCTTTCTTCATCCCTAAAATAGAACTATCCCTTGGTAGTCCCAAATTCATACTTTTATAAGATAACTGTTCTGCAAAGGAATCATCGATAGACCGCCTCAAGACCGTATAAGCACTCCTTGCCTTGCCTCTAAGGTAATTTACTCCGCTTCAGTATTTTAATATATTACTCAGTGATATTCAGTATCCGATATCTGGGTTAGATATCACTCGGTAGTTTTAAGAACAGTCCCATATCACTGAAGTGGGGGGTGTGGCCTACACTGCATGTACTATTGGGAACACTGAAAGGCTTCGCAAGTAGCCCGCTTCACCTCCCCAGAGCAACCAAGTGAGCCCTCGGCCAGAACAATAAACTAAACCAAGACACCTACCAGAAATCTCAAAATGGCTTACTGCCACAACTGCGGCTTCACCGACAGCTTCCCGTACTCAGCATGTCCATGCTGCAATACAGACTTAGCCACGGGCTCAGCTATGAGTGTTTACGACCATAAACCGAGTACTAGTACGTACAGCAATAATGCAGCTATGTAGTGGTGGTTGAAGGGCGTTCAGCCTGGCCCTCAAGCCCGTCCGAGATATTATCCGCCGAGCGCGTTTTCGTGGCAGAAATCTCCGCATGGATGGACGTAACGTGCCACATGTGAAGGAGCTCGCCGGCATTCGAAAAATATTTGGAAAAAAGATTTGGAATTTTGCGTCTTTTTACATTCATAACCAGATTTTGCGACTATGGGTCTTGAGGATCCAAGATTGGTATTGAGGAGACGATTAAACCATTTTCTGACTCCTAGCAGTCTGATTTCAGTTTCCTCGTGTGCTAAAAACGTGCAAAGTGTGTATCCTCTTCAGCTCTTTATCTTCTTCCACGCCTCAACTTCCTTTTCTACCTCAGCCGTGACGTCCCGCCATCCCTCACCGGCTTTAACATCATGTACCTTCTCCGTCACAATATCGAAACAGTGTCCAGCCCAATTACTAGGATGGCACTCAGTGTCATCATCAAGAGCATATTGTGGATGCGTCGTCCAAAAAGTCTTCATCAGCAACACATCCTCGAACGTCGTACCCGTAGAAGTCTTTCCCCTTCTCGTGGTTCTCTCTTGTGAAGACACGACTTCTTTCGTCGTCAAATTTCTCAACACCCACGTTTGATCTTTGGTTAAGAGGTACGAGCTACCAAGTTGTGTTTCAATCTGGCTCCATCGGTCCTTCGGAATGCGACTACTCTCCCTGTGCAAGTCCGCCGCGTTGCGCCACTCGTCTTCTATCTCAGCCACTGTCTTCGGCCTGTCGAAACTCCAGCCTGCCCAGAAAAGCTTTCGCGCAACTGAAATACGCATACTACTACCTTCTGCCGCTTTGGTGACAGCTGGAGACATTAGCATAGACTCTGGAAGCTCAGTAGCGTATGAGCCTTGGAGAATAATCGGTGTGTTTGCCCAGGGCGCTGCGGATTTGAGGAACGTGCGGTGAATGTGCTGAGACACCAACTCCCAGAAACCTTCGCAAGTAAGACCAAGTGCCATCATGTCCACTGAGTCTTCGCTGATGTGTTTGAGAACCATATCAATAAGCTCGTTGGACAGAAGATCGAACCAGCCGCGGCGACAGTCGTTATTGGCGTTGTTTACTTGCATGGCTGAGTCAGCTGCTGGCCGGGCCAACAGCTCCCATGCATCGAACGATCCATTACCGGAAATTATCTGGGTGAACTTTGTTCCCCAGCCGTCGTCTGCCTTGGTAAATGAGTGTCGCTGTTCCAATTCCGGAGCGTATAAAAGCCATTGTTGGGCCGAGCGCATTGTCTGGTCGACTCCCGGGGGACACATGGTGATGGAAGTACAAGTGGTCGATGGATGGTTGACGAACAGGTGAGGTGGTCTGTGAGGTGTGGGAGAAGAAGTGAGGGAGTAGGAGCGAGGGCCCTCTATATACATGCTCGCTAAGCCCCCCTGAAAATTAGCCGAGTGATACCTAAGCAAAACACGTGAGCAAACACTTGAAGTTCCGCACAGATCAACGAGCATTGACGAAGTAGCAAGTCCATTTAAGATTATGATAGGTGCTCTTCTTACTATTTGACTATTTCAGAGGCTCTCCATAGAAAGACGTATCATACCCCTTTTCCTCCAAGTACAAACGAAATCTCGCATCCTCGCTCTCCAAATCCCTCTCCTTATCCGGAATCAAAAACCAAGCAATCAAACCCCCAACAACAGCAAACGCCGATCCAATCAGAAAGACTCCCTGCTGACCCTTCTCAACACTATCAAATGAATCCTGAATCGGAGTGAAGACCTGCGTCCCAATCGCTGCCCCCGCTTTCCCAACAGCAGCAGCAAATCCCATATAGTGTCCACGAAGCGGTGTAGGGAAAGACTCAGCCGCACACAAGAAAGTTGCAACGCCAGGTCCCATCTCACCCAGCGCGTTGAAAATGCCATAGAGGACGACGAACAGTGGGAACACGGTTTGGATTGGACCAATAGCTCCGCCGAGAATGAAGCCGAGTAGAGCCCAGAGCATGAAACCAAGAGTCATGGTTTGCTTTCGTCCAATCTTGTCCATGAGGAAACCACCTACGATGCAACCGGGGAGGTAGAAGCAATTTACTACCGTGCCATAGCCGATGTTTTGGACGACAGTGTTATTGGGGTTGAATTGCCCAATGATAGTTGATGAGAAGAGACCGAAGGGGTACGTGACGAAGTCGTAGCAGAACCATGCAAGGGCTGGGTAGTTATCAGCGATTATTGAAACACGACGGACGAGCGCATGAACTCACAAACTCCTAGCATCGGCTTCCAGTACAATCTCAGCGCATGAATGTATGGAACTTTAGACTTGATCGCGTGTTTCCTATACTGGGTCGAGTTGACCATCCGGATTCTGAAAACAAACACAGATAGGGGAAGCTATTGATGGTAAGCAACCGACTTGACGCACAACTTAGGAGCACTCACCACGATGCCCAGCCCAAAACAAATCCTCCAAACCCCTTCAGTGGACTTATTATGATAACAAGCCAACACAATTAACGCCACAATTCCCGCCCCCACGAACCCCAAATCAATCGAAAAGTCCGTCGCCATCGCCACCAGTATCCCTCGCTTCCTCCTCACGCCCACCGTCTCATCCGACGCTTCCGCGGCGCTCGTTCCACATACGGGATACTCACCTCCAGCCCCGAAACCAGCCACACCTCTCGCAACGATCATCATCCAGAACATACCTAGGTGGTTGGATCCGTGAGATGCCGTCGCAAGGATGATGCCGAGGATGAGGAAGAGTGTTGCGAAAACTATTCCCGTGCGTCGCCCGAATCGGTCGATGGTCACGCCGAAAAAGAGCATGCCGAAGATTTCACCGATGAGGTAGGAATTGGAGAGGCGGGTTTTTATGGTGGAAGAGATGCCGTCAGGATACCTGGAGCATACGTCAGGGCACGTGGAAAGAGAGAGGTGATGGCAGAGGGAGAGACGAACAGATCTTTGAAGAGAGGCTGCATGTAGCCTATAATTTGGGCGTTGTAGCCGTCACTGAAGAGAGCGATTCCAGCTACCAGGATAGAAAGAATGCTGGAAGTCTTTGTTCTCTTTCGGACAGCTGCATCGACCAATGGGTATTCACCGTGGACCTGGTTGGAACCTTGCTCGCTCTCAATGTAACCCGATTTCTCGGTGACATATTTCTGGTCATTAGAAAAGGTCGTTGGATTTTCCGTGTGGATAATCATGGTGGTAATCGAAATGAAGTTTCCTCACAGTTGTGTCGTTCCAAAAATCTTCGGTTGCCAGTCATTCTCTTCTGGGGGGAGTGTGAGCAACTATTTATCGTGCTTTCTTTTTACTATCCAACTCTGAAATGAAAGGCACACGCGTAGCGGCGTAGCGTGAAGAACCATGTGCATGCAAATGGTCCCAAGCCCTGCATATTGCTACAGATTGAAACCTGCCCCAATAATGCTGTTAGACGACATGTCTCGAAAACGTGTTCTGACATTGTAAGGTTACTGGCAGGATGAAAAAATGATATCGGATGGTGCTCCGAGATGTAAATCATAGGGAAGAACTCTGGACCGAAATCGACGCGTAGACCTGAGGTGGATGTGTTGAAAGCTGTCTAGTAAAAGTACCGTTGGGATAGCAAACATCCTCGGATCAGTACCTCCCACGTGTAAACCCTTCAAGCCCCAAGATCCAGCCCGCCTTACAGGTCGTCGGCATAGTCAGCGATCCCCACCTCGCCTCTTAGCTTGCATCGGGTCGAAGCCCGAGGAAAGCTTGTCCTGAGCGGATCAGCCAAAAGCTTTTTGTAATTGCTACCGGACTTTCGGGTTTATTCTTGAGGGAGAGATGTTACATACCAAGCAATCAATTCTGCACGTGGGTATGGCGAAGTGGTACAGAGTGGTTGCGGGATGATGTTGATCTTTGCTTTGCTTGGCATGGTGAGCTCGCTTGGGAAAGGAGGGTCTCCGGGTAGGGTGAGCTTGAAGTTAGCATGCGTTCTGAAGTTCACGACAGGCAACTCGCACCATAACAAAGTCCCAGGAAGATAGAGCTAGCTCATCGCTGAAATTATTCGTCTGTGAGACCGTCGATTAACATCACTAAATGATCATTGCCGTGCTTTGAGGTCTGAAATATTCACCAAAAGGGAAGGGAGTGCCATGAGAAGGCAACAAGATGGAGACTGATAAGAGTTGAGCATTTGAGATCGAAAGCAAAATGCAGTAAATTATGTTCTGTTCCTGCATAGTGACCTCGCAGCAGTATTTACCTCCTCATGCACTTCCTCCCCACCCACTTGAATCCCCATCGCCATGCCACTAGCCTGATGAAACAATACATGACAGTGCAACATCCAAATCCCCACATTATCTGCCTTGAACCTGATGATAGCATAACCTCTTCGCGGTACACTCACAGTGTCCTTCTTCACCGGATTCTCGAGATTCAATTCCGGCCGTGGTTGCCCCGCAGTGTTGGAATAGGGATTATAACTCCCCCATCCATGCTCCGACCGATGCGTTGCCAGGACATAGAAGGAGTGGCCATGCAAATGAAAAGGGTGCGCTCCATCATCGAGATTGTTGATTATGATATCGACCCATGTCTCATTACCTGGTGTGGTTGGAACGTAAGGGACCAGCTGGTTCTTATCCCAGTCTGAGCGAGGGAGGGATATGAGTGGTAGCTCTGGACTGGATTGAGGGGACCAGGTTGTACGGTTCATGAAGCCGGTAGGGTGATTGCTAGATATTGATAGCTTTTGGGTTTTGGCGTAGAGCAGGATGGTTTGCGGAGCTGTGGGTGGGAGTTTCTCTGCGCTTGGAGCACCTCGAGCAGTTGCGAGGTCGAAATGATTGGAAGTTGGTTCTATGAAGATGGCTTTGTCGGATACAGGACCAGAGTCAAAAAGAGGGAACGTTTGATTTTGCCGTAGAGCCTGGTTAGGATATTTGAAGTTCCTGAACGGAAGCATTAGCACAGCAGCGGGTGGCGATACCGAGCATGCTTACTCTGGATCAAGGAATATTCTCAGTTCAGGAGACTTTACTGTAGAGTCTGTCTCCCATTGTACAAGTAAGTCAACGCGTTCGCCAGGATAGAGGATGCCAACAGAGCTTGAAGCGTCACCCGATACAGAATAGCCACCATCCACAGTGTGAGGGGTAAGGTCGGCCGAAGACAATTGGACAGTGAAGCCGGCGAGAGAGCTTTGGATCAGAGTTAGCCAGAGCAACAATACTTGCTATTAATCTCATAGAATCCATACCCAACGTTCACCAGTCGTAGCCGGATTGGAGCTCGTTCAAATCGTGACCCAAGTAAACTTGGCATCTCTCCATTCAAGTTGTCGACACATTCGACAGGTCTTGCGGGCACAGCCATGGAGCAGATGAACTTGCCGAATCCATTGACAAGAAGCGAATCAGGTACGGGCTAGGATGAGAGTGGTCAGCCGATAAAAATCGAAGAAATCAAGAAACCAGATCCAAGGGCGCTTACCTCGTTCCCAAACCCTCTTGCACTCGTGTACCAAGCGAGGACTTCCTCGGCACCTCTATGATACCAATCTCCGACCATAACAAGAATGTCTCTCTTGTATTTATGTTCTTTCATGTCACCGCCCCCCTCAGCAGGCTTATGAACAACGAGCCCGCCATACATTCCATCACCTCTTTGGACCTGAGAATGCGCATGCCACCAAAAGGTGCCAACGTTCTCATTCCCAACCACGGAGTCATAAATGAAAGTCTCGCCTGGTGATATAGGACATTGAGTGATTCCAACAGCACCGTCCATCTGATTTGCACCTCGCATTTCCAGGCCATGCCAATGTATTGAGACACCCTCCGATGCCAGGGTGTTTGTCACGTGGAATACCAGTCGGTCCCCTGGCCGGCATTCGATCGTCGGACCTGGGAATAGCTCATTAACGAGATAAACAGCTTTCTTCACTCCGTCTGGATAACGGATCCCAGATGTGATGTTCCAGTGGTGCGTAATTGTGGTTGGTTGCCGTGACATGTGATCTTCTGGATGAAGTTCGATCCCAAGAATTGCCTCCTGAGACTCTATCGAACCTGAAGTCTTTGAGGAAGTCAAAAAAGACGTCTTGACTGGCACCCATGACAGCTTTGTGGCCGAGTTGAAGAAAACCGTGGCAATAAAAATGATCCCGAAGATCAAGCCAAGCGGTCGAAGCCATCTGCTGCCATCTCCATGGTGGCGAAGCTCATTTGCGCTGCTGTGAAAGACGCTATCGCCATTTTCTTCACTGCTCATCAATCTCGGAAAAATATCAACGTTGTGCTCGGCCGATGTTGTTGTGGAAGAGAAGCTGCTCAACCGCCGTCGTCGCGTGTTTAGGTTGGGCTCCATAACCCCTGTCGCGTCTTTCATCCTCGGCTGAACTTTTCTCTCCTTCTCACTTCTCAACTCTCGTCAACAAGTCACGGATTTTTGAACATCACACATCTTTGTTCGCACAAACGCGGAAACTCGTCGCTCCTCCACTGAGGTCAAGTGACTCCGGATAGGCATTCGATCCCACTCTATTCTCTCCTCTCCCTTCTGCCAACCTTCCATTTGATCTCCGGCACGTGGGCGACATACAAACGACCAAGCTAGATAAAGAAGGTCGATTTCGCATTTGGCGAAAGGGAAGGCAAAGAGTTCTGCTTACCTATCGAGTGCGTCGGAGTGTACCCCGATGATGGATCGTTGCATTCAAGCTGCATGTCGTCGAACCAGAGTTTGGTTCCTGCATGCCACGGGTAGAAATGCTTGGCGCTGATTGGCCTTCTCCCGCAAGGTATTTTGCTAGGAGACAGCGCTCCCGCCAACAACCCGTGTAGGATCGTCGTCTGAATTCTCATCATGAAGGCACGTTTTGAAGTTGAGAGCGAGGTTCTATTTGAGCCAGTCTAAAATGGTGCCCTACCGAATTTCCATCACTCCATGTGGAGTATGTCTTGGGCTGGGAATCCACGAAAGCTTACCTCAACACCATACTTCCTCAATAGTGGACCCTGCAGATCGCTGTCGCTCTTCTCAATAGTTCCATGCAGGGCCAGGAACCCCTCTCGGCTGGTTCTGTCAGCCGATGGCGAGAGGCCGGTCGAAATCCCAAGTTTGGGAAGATATAAATAATATGGTAGATACCTGGGGAAGAGTTCTGCGAGACGCCGACAGATACGCCGACAGAATATCAACTGGACAGAAGACATCACAATGGCGGTCACATCACACTTTTTCTCCGCTGCTGCGGTTATGTTGCCGCTCCTCGCTGGATCAGCCACAGCAGGGTCAATCGCGGATATCGAACATGTCGTTCTGTTCATGCAAGGTTCGTCTAGCAATAAGCTCTTCACTTCCCCGCTGACAAGAATCAGAAAATCGTGCTTTCGACCATTACTTTGGTACCATGGCGGGAGTCCGAGGATTTTCCGATCCCAATGTACAAGTCAACTCTGGCAAGCCAGTCTGGGAACAGGATGTAAACTCTGCATTGACGAGCAGCGCATCATATCTACTCCCATGGTATCTTAACTACCAAAGCGGAGACTTTCTGGAAGCCACCCAGTGTATGGTTGCAGGTGATAACGGATGGGCCAGCAATCATGCTGCGTTGAACGGTGGTTTGAATGATCATTGGGCTACGAACAATACTCCTTGGAGTTGGGGTCATTACAGGAGAAGCGATATCCCGGTCCAGTTCTCAATCGCTGACGGTTGGACTGTCGGGGATATGTACCAAGTAAGTGCTGTCAATTCCACCTTTCAACAATACACAATGGACTTGAGAATGAGACTGACGAAGCCAGGAATCCGTCATTGCCTCCACCAACCCCAATCGTGTAACGTGGGCTTCAGGGTCTATCAATGTCCCTGGATCTCCACAAACCAAGTCTCAAGGTGGCTACCCATATATTGACAATAACGAGACTCCAGGCTGTGAGAAGGGCGGCTTCAACTGCTACCCCCTTACCTGGAAAACCACTGCCGAGATCTACCAAGATGCAAATGTCTCGTGGTCAGTCTTCCAGGATAAGGATAACTTCGACGACAATCCTCTTGCCTGGTTTGGTCAGTTCCAAGACGCCTCAGAATCCTCCAATCTATACAAACAAGGGATCGTTGGACAAAGTCTGGACGACTTCTACGCCAGAGCAAAGAACGGCACTCTGCCCGCCATCTCATACATCATTGGTCCATCTGAACTCTCTGAGCATCCTCCGTATTCCCCTAGGGACGGTGCATGGCTACAAAGGCAAGTTGTTGATGCCGTCACGCAAGGTGCTGCATATGCCAAAACCGCTCTCATCATCTCCTACGACGAGACCGGAGGATGGGGAGACCACGTCACACCTTACCATTCCCCATCTGGCACACCAGGCGAATGGCTCGAAGATCCCTATGGTGTAGTCGGGTACACATATTCAGGCCCAGGTTTCCGCCTTCCGTTTTACATCGTCTCACCCTGGACACGAGGCGGTCGTGTCTTCACGGAGCACAGCGACCACAATTCACAAATCAAGTTCATCGAAGAATGGCTGGCAGCAAAAGGCAAGAACGTCGATACACCAGAGATGGTGCCTTGGAGACGAGCACATATGTCCGACCTAGTCAACGCTTTTGACTTTGACAATCCAGACTACTCTGTTCCTACCCTTCCTAATGCACCGGCTCCCCATAAGGATGCCAGTGGGAACTATGATGGTGCTGCGTACTGCGAGGGGTTGTATGCTGTCACCAGACCTACAGTTCCGTATAACAACCAGATCTCACCAGAGAAGGTGTCTAGTCTGTCTGAGCAGGGTTTCAAAGCCATGCGTGGTGCACTGACAGAAGGCCGCTACATCGTCTTCGAGCTCAACGGCTGGGCACTCACCAACGCAGGGAAGCCAGCCACGGACTTCACAGCAAGCAAAGCCACGAGCGGACATGAGGATATCAGCCAGCGGTGGGTCGTGCATCAGCAAGACGACGATGAGGCCCAGTTCATTATCAGCAGTGCGAAGGATGGGAGGTATATCGGGAGTCACACTGGCTTGATTGATAGCTCTAGCGGTGCACAGAAGTACACAATTTCGTTCCAGGCTGGCAAGGGGTATGCTCTGCAGAAGGAGAATGGAAAGTTCGTTACGGTTGATGCGAAGGGTGGTGTTCAGATCGCAGGGACGGCGAGCTATTTCCAGGCTTTCAGTGTTACATATTCGAATTGAGGAGACATTGAAGTTGATCGGACTGCTTGAATAAAATGGGCGCTATTTTGGTGGACACTGAGGTCAAAGGCGGGACAGCGAAAATACCGAAGTAACGTAGGTTGACAGAGCATAATGTCATTAAAATTCCTCAGCAGTACCGCAATATACTTATAATTATGAAATTTTTACTTCGGAAGTGACCAATCGGCGTCTGGGGTGAAATATCTGAGGCTGAGGCTGAGTCCGTCTTGTTGGTTCGGCGCGTTTATACATTGTGGCGTTGGGGCTGATCGATTCAACAAACAAATTCGCATCGCACCTCATCTTCCTTTCACATAACTCCTTTATCACCGATTTCGTACTTGTCTGCTTGCACTTTTATCCCAGTTGAGCCCCAAACAAAGCCTGAATAGACCTTGGACGTCGCTTTCACTGAGTTGGCCTAACGTCCCATCAGGTGCACTCTCACTTTACTTCACCACATTCCTCGCTCATCTCTCAGCTGCCTTAACTTCAAGTTCAATTTCAATACTTCGTATAGAAAAAATCCGCACTATCAACAATCGCACTCCAAATCATGGCACCCTTCAACATCGCCATCATCGGCGCTGGCCCCTCAGGTTGCATGCTCGCGCGTCTCCTCCTCCAATCCCAATCTACAGCCTCATCACCATCCCTCAACATCACGATATTCGAATCCGAACCAGCTCCTAACTTCCGTGCCCAAGGCGGCACTCTCGACCTCCACCCATCCACCGGTCTCGCCGCCCTAAAAGCCGCCGGCTTATACACCGAGTTCCTGAAATACGCGCGCTTCGATGGCTCAGCAATGCGCATCACGGATAAAAGTCTCAAGACGTATTTCGCACTTTCAGCTTCGTCGGATGGAAACCCCGAGATCGATAGATTCCAGCTGCGGACGCTGTTGCTGAGTGCGTTACCTGAGGGGATCGTCACGTGGGGGATGAAACTTGATGCCGTTGAGCAAGGTGCGAAGGGGAAGATGAAATTACGATTCGCGAATGGGCAGATTAGAGAAGGCTTCGATCTAATAGTTGGTGCAGACGGAGGATGGAGTCGTACGAGGAGGTATTTAGATCCACTACAGAAACCCGTCTTCTCAGGGATATCCAAATACGCACTCACCATCCCGGATGCCGCAACTACCGCACTACAAGCCTCCAAAGTCGTGAACAGAGGTTCTGTCTTTGCATTTGGTGACGGGAAATCCATTTCTGGACAGCAGCTTGGGGACGGTGGGATAGATGTTGGGCTTTACCTGCAGTTTCCTGATGGTGTGGTACCGAAAGAACCGTTGGGGAAGGTAGAAGTGGAAAGAATGTTTGAGGACTGGAGTCCGGTGTTGCAGGATATGATTGAGAAGGCGGAATTGCAGATGAAGGTTTACAATCTGCATTATTTGCCCCAAGGGTACAGGTGGGATCATATGAAGGGCGTTACGGTTCTTGGGGATGCGGCGCATCTCATGACGCCATTTGCGGGTGAAGGTGTTAATCTAGCTTTTCATGATGCGATGAAGCTCTCAAAGGCTATTGTTGAGGGCATTGAGAGAGGTGGTGAGGAGTTAGATGTGAATATCAGGGCCTTTGAGGAGGATTTGTTTGTCAGAGCTGGACATGCTCAGCGTATGACTCATGGGATGATGGGGGATATGTTTTTCACGGAGGGAGCGCCACGAAGCAGTATGCAGAGTTGGTTGGTCAGGAGGGTGAGTTTCGACATGAAAGAGAACTGGTGGGCACCAATCGTGTATCCATTCGTGTGGGCTGCTTTCTATGGTGGGTATGCGGTTTTGAGGTTGTTTTACTAGGGAAGTATGGCTTTGTTAGGCGTACACGAAGGAGAAATGATACCCTTTTCCGATGATTTCAATCAATTCTTTTCCTGTGCTCTAGCATCGAGAAAAAACATGTGACTGGACCAGTCGACGTGAAAACAGAAAGGCTTACAGCGCGGAAAGAAGTCGTCAGGGTTCAACGTGAGTAAGATCTGCAGGTTCTGGTGTATTCAACTTCTCGCTTCAGGGTATTTCTGAACTTGCCAACATTGAGATGGCTGGATTATACGGTTGTGATCTGAAGTGGAAAAGAATTCCTTACGGGCAGATATGATGCTGTGATCTTTACCAGCATCTCAGCGATGTTTTAGATTAACACATTATCGAAACCGAAATCGAAAAGGAGGAAAGGAAACAAAGACAGGATTGCCACTTCAACCGGAGGGCAGGATTTGAGGTTTACATCAGGGGTTCTTTTCACCCCACCTGTTTGCTCTGTTTGATCGAGGGGCAGATCTTGGCACAACTTCCAACATTCTTATCGCGAACATCTCTTCAACTTCCATCCACGACATCACCTCGCTCAAATGTCCGAAATGGCTTCCAACAATGGTGGAACCGTCATCACAATCGACAATTTTGCTACATCAATGTCCCAATTCTCGACCAGTGCACCAAACCAGCTCTATGGACTCGTAGATATGGGCAGGTCAACAATCCCCTCCTGCAACTCCTGCAACCCAAGTTAAAGATACATAGTAATGGCATCCGCTTCTCCATATCAGACCTCACCATCCCCCGCCTCCTCCACTGCATCTACCGCGAACGCGCCCCAATCTCCCTCTACGACGCCCTCCACGAATCCTCCCCAACCGCCAAACCCTTCAACTTCTCCCCCACGATAATCACCCGCGTAGCAGACACCCTTTCCCGCTTCTCCTCCATCTGCGACTCCTACTTCGTCCCTCGAGACCATATCAGCGTCTTTGCTACCGAGGCAATGCGGACGGCGCATAATCGCGACGAGATGCTTGCTGCGATTAAGGAGGCTACTGGGTTGAATGTCGATATTTTGAGTCCGGGGATGGAGAGTCTGTTTGGGGCGATGGGCGCGAGGAGTGGGTATACAGGTGTGGATGGGCTGTTTATGGATTTGGGGGGTGGGAGTGTGCAGATGACTTATGTTAATTCGGGGACTGGGGAGGGTGAGGGAATGGAGGAGGGATATGATATTTTGGCCGCGGGGGCTGCCAGGAGTCTGCCGTTTGGTGCGGCGAAGATGACGCTGGCGTTGAGTGCAGAGAGTGAGTTTGATGCTCCAAGTTTTGTTCACAATACTGGGAAAGAAAGACTTCATGATATGACTCGAGGTTCGGTTGAGATTCACGGCCTTAAACCGCTTCTTGGTCTACTTTTCACGTCCTCATGACCTCTCGGGACGCCCAGGCTGATGGTTTACAAATTTAGGCACTGCCCATTCGACGAAGACCGAGCTGCGGACTCGGATGAAGGAGACGTATGAGGAGTTGATAACAAAGTTCCCAAAGCTAAGACAACAATCAGAAAGTAAGGAAGGCATCACCATATACTTCTGTGGTGGTGGGTTCCGTGGATATGGAAGCATGCTTGTAAGGCCATCCCATAGTCCTGAAGTTGTTCAGTGACATGAATTTCCTGACTGTAGTCCAGATGCATACCGATCCGATACAGCCTTATCCCATCCCTGCCATCGGTGGCTACACTGTTCCTGGAAACCGATTTATCAAATGGCAGGAAATGCTGCACGTCAATAATTACGAAGAGGGTAAGATATTCGGGATGTCCAAGCGACGAAGAGAGCAGTTTCCGGCTATCGTGTCAGTTGTACAGTCACTCGTCGAAGGTTAGTTGTTCCTTTTCGCCAGTCAGTGGACACCAATCGTCAAGCCCTTTGATATTGAAATCATCTCGATGGATTGAGTAGAATACTAAGTGCATGTCTAGCGATTCCAAAGATCAAGCAAGTAATCTTCTGTAGCGGAGGAAACAGGGAGGGGGTGCTTTACATGAAGCTTGCGCCAGCGATTAGAGAGTTAAATCCACTCGCTTTGCTGCCAGGCGGAGCTCCAAACCAGGATCCAAAAGTTCTTGATCATATTGTTCAAATACTGGTCACTGCCATGCCTGAAGGATACCCTGCTATTCTATCGCACGAATTGCTACATTTTGTCGCGAGGAATACATGGCAATCAATGGGCGACCCGGACGGAGCTAACTCAGCCAAAGCACTGCACAATCCCATCACAGGCATGCTGGCCGGGTTACCTGGAATGACACACGAGATTCGAGCAGTAATCGCTCTCACGATGTCTGCTCGCTGGGGGAACGATCTCGGCCGTGTCGATCGAGGAGTTCACGATAATCTTCGAGCACTGGTTGGCCATGAAACTGCATGGTGGTGCGATTACATTGGCATTCTCGTAAGCTTCTTGGCTACTATCATGCCTGCCTTACCAGTCAGCGAGACAGTGTTGCCGAATACCGTCCGAATGCAGGCGTCAACTGCCAATGGACTTGGCAAGAAAGGCCATCACGTCGGAATCCGATTGAAGCTATTTGTTGCGCCGAAGGTTCAACTGGGTGTCCAGATTGGAGACCTAGAAGGAATGTTCAGGAAGGTGGGCAAAGGTATGCCGTTGAAATGGAAGGTGGAAGCTGAACTTGAGGATCTTTAGATTTTTGTTGTCGTTGAGATACCCTTTTGCTAATTGATTATATGACATGACATGATACCAAAATGGAACAATCTGCCGCCGCCGGCTTGTGATTAGTTTCCGAGATCCCGGTACTAGCTAGTAACTCCATGGGATCTGCAGTATGGGGTTTGTCCTCCAGCACTTTTGCCTGAAACTGGGTTAGTGTCTGGATAAGCTGACAGCTACGCCGCTTGCCAAGTACCGGTCGTCTATATCCATCTTGAACATCCCTAGATTTAATTCTGTACAACCATCGATTTCCTGTAGCACTAACAACCACAATGAACTCTCCAGCAGGCTCAATCCTCATCACCGGCCCAAACGGAGGCATCGGTATCGGCTTCGTCTCCCAATTCCTCAAAAGCCCCTACGCACTCACCCACTCCGCAATATACGCCGTTCGGGACCCCGCCAAAGCAACGGATCTCAAAGCGGCTCTGACCAAAGCTCCAGAAGGACATAAATACGTACTTCTTCCAATCGACCTCACCTCCCAATCCAGTATCCGCTCTTTCGCAACAGACGTCAACACCCGCGTTAGTTCGGGGTCGGTCCTACCTATTTCAGCCCTCATCCTCAACGCTGGCGTCCAAGACACAGCAAGAGAATATTTCACCGACGATGGCTTCGAACGGACGTTTTTCGTCAACTACCTAGCCAACTTCCTTCTCACGCTCTTACTTCTCCAAAGCATGGATAAGCAACATGGACGCGTGATATACACGAGCAGCACGGCTACTGATATCTGGTGGTCGGTCAATAATGCGTATTTTAGCAATGAGGAGCAGAAGAAGAGTATTGTGACGGATTGCGAGAAGATAGCGAAGGGGATTGAGGAGTATCCGGATGGGAATGCGGTTAAGACGGGGCAGAGACGATATGCGTTGAGTAAGATTTTGATGGAGGCTTGGATGTGAGGATCCGATTTCTTCCTTTACTACTCCTTTCTCTGCAGAAGCTCATATCTAGTGTTTAATCTTATCATGAATGAAAGCGGACTTGTTAATGACATAGAACAGGCACGAACTCCAACGCCGCATCAATACCGACCCCGCCCTCTCCAACATCTCCATCCTCGGCCACGACCCTGGCTGGATAGGCGCCACAGACTTAACGCGCAACGGCGACACAACCGTCAAGATTGCATTCGCATGTATCAGATTCTTTGCGCTCTTCACGTGGATTTTCTCCTCTAACCCGATGATGCGCACGCCTGAGCGGAATGGTGGATATCTCATGACATTGTGCTTTGATCGAGAGAAGTTTGGGGAGTATCCGAAGGCATTATATGTGGATGGTGGAGTGCTTTATAAGACCGTACCGGAGGCCAATGATGAGGGGTTGCAGAGGAGGCTTTGGAAGGAGAGTTTGGGGTTTGCGGGGGTGAAGGAGGGGGAAACGGTATTGAAGGATTGGAAGTGATGGACAGCCTAACACCAACGCTCTGCAACAAAGTTATTGAGATGGCGTAGATTGTAATCGACTACTGCTCTTTGCCTTTGGATCTGTATGTACGAGTCAAGATAATATCTTCAAAGGAGGAGCTATGTCGAAAATTGGAGAAGTCGTCACGTGATCATTCATCCTCACCACTTTCTACTATCCATGGCTCATGCTTCAGTGAGTCAAAATATGATGTCATCCGACTCTCTGGGCTCGATTTTTTCTCATCGAGTCTAGCTTTGTGGTCTGGAATGATACATGGACTGTTGCAACCGCACTGTGCAGCATGAGTCATTATGAGCCTCGAAGCTACCCGCGATTAAGCGAGAATGAAGGGTCTTGGTGGTGTAGCAACAACCGAGAGTTGAGAAGTACAAATACGCTTGCTCAGATCCTCAAAATTGAGGAATCATACCAAACAACAAATATTACAATCAAGCAGCAACACTAGACCAGCTTCAGAACTCTAAGGAGATCGACTCAACCAATCAATTGACATTAGCATGGTGGGCGCAACAGCGACAGCAACATCAACAACCACAACCACAACCACAACCAATACAAACATGGAGGCACTTGAGATTGGCTGCCAGACCTGTGGCATCCGATTCGACAGTAGAGAAGCTCAACGAAACCATATGCGAGGAGATTGGCAGTTTGTTCACCCCACCCCTAAATTCTCCAAATTGAATTCTAATTCTCACAGCGTCTATAACTTGAAGCGGAAGATGACTGCACTCTCTCCGATTCCTCACTCTGTCTTTGAATCGCAAATTATCAACATCAGCAAAGAAACCTCAGAATCGTCTTCTTCACAGCACGACGACGAATCCGAGTCCGATGATGAGGACTTCACCCCAACGAGATGTCTTTTCTGCCCCACGATCTCAACATCAACATCAACCAATCTCACGCACATGTCCCAGGCTCACAGTTTCAACATACCTGATATGTCACATCTCTTAGATATCGACTCTTTCCTGGGCTATCTCTACACCATCATCAGCTCATTCCACGAATGCATTTCCTGCGGAAGTGTAAAGAGCAGTAAATCCGCAGTACAGGATCACATGCGTGGGAAGGGGCATTGCAGATTAAACCTGGAGGAGGATCCGTTAGAGCTAGGTGATTTCTGGGAAGTGAGTGAGGACGAGAGCGAGAGTGGCAATATGGGCGAGGGGAATGACGGAAAAGGTGATGAAAAAGAGGGCATTCCTGTCCTGGTAGAAGGCGAGCTCCGTCTCCCATCCGGCAAGATCCTCGGTCGACGCAGCAAGAACCGAAATCCTCGACTCACAATCGCCTCTCTATCGCGATCACGCTCCTCCTCCCCCCCGCAGAACACCAAAGAACCACAACCACAACCGCAATCACAATCACAACCACCATCAAATCCACAACAAGCCACATCCTCAGCAATATCCACAGTCCGAACAATCAGACCAACAGTCCGAACTGAACATCGCATCGTACCTAAGCCAGGTACACAGACAAGTTTAATCGGTCTTTCAGATGTCCAGCAGAGGGCGCTCAGAGCGACGGAGATGAAGATCGAGAAGGTGGAGACGAAAGCGAAGAAGATGTATGAGGCGAAGGTCGATAGGAAGGGGAATAAACAGAAGACTTTTAGGGTGTTGAGTATTGGGAAGAAAGCTGCTGGGTTGGAGAAGAGGAATGGTTGATATGTGGTGGAGAATCTCGCAAGGAGAATGTCATTACGAAGGTCTCTTCAGAGACGAGGGTGTGGATTTTGGAACATGGGAACCCCATGATGGTCTCCTGATGTTGACAGTAGCCTCCTCTGGCCTGCTGTGGAGGAATATCAGTGAAGAGATTCACGTTGAACGAAGCTACTGTAGCGCAGCGGGGGTACAGGGAGGTTCAAAACTAGGTTTATCTTCAGAGAGAAATACCGAGGAGTGGGGCAATACACTTTTGAACATGTACATGGAACACGTTCCCTCACACTACACACACCGAAGCATCATACCAATAGAAAAACATCGTTCGGCTCTTCGTAATCGACATCTGACCCCCGCAGTGTATCACACCTACTTCATCTCCCTTCCTTTCCCACAATCATCGAGACCTTGACCTCTTCCGTCCAAATGAATGGAAGCTGATCTTGGAACTCTTGATGACCAGCCGAGGCATACCGTTTATGATTTTTTCAACCAGGGATTCCTCGTGCCTTGAAGAAATGCCGGAATTTGAATCACTGTCCTGGCGACGAGTTCTCGACGGCTCATTTGCATATCTAACTTGCGACCTTTGGGAAGTTCCTTGGCGGTTGGAACTTGCTCCTGGGGGAAGTTGAGTTGCGGATCTCCATGGTCTTGATCTTCTAATTTGTATCTTATCATACCGTGCAACGATGTAGGTGTTGCTTCCTTTTGTGACTCTTGCCATCCCGACATTAGTCACAGGGTGATTGATAATCTACCTCCAGATTAGCGACCATCCCTATCGAGTTCCTTGCTTTCAGCGGTCAAGGATATGGAAGTTTTGCGGACTGAGAGACTTCTTACCTGCGTATAATGCCCAACTTTCTTCCCCCGAGCTTCCTTTCCAACCGGCTCTCCACGATATTGCCACTTCTCATCTATCCAGCCCCTCACCGCCGACGCAAAGCTCTGAACATTATATTTCGACCATGCCAAGTTCTCGCCCATATCATCCTGGTCTTCATGATCATACCCTCGACCACAATTTTGTCGAGCGAGCTCCTCGGCCCATTTCTTTGCTGCTGTGGCGAGTGTTTCGCTCCAGATAAGATCCGGTCGAGGTCCTCCTGGGGCTTCGCGACGAGCTGGAAGACACGAGTTAGAACTTCGTTTAGGCACAGTCAACGAGTTTGAATACCTTCGTTATGAAGATCTAAAATCTTTTGAATCTCGTGATCGGGTAGAGACCTGATCGATCTCGAATTTGCGGATGGGCCAGCAGCTGGAGTCTTGACAGGTCCTTGAGGGAGGCTTTCGCTTCGACGTAGAGCGAAGTCTCTCGGATGTCCCCATGGCAAGCTCCCAATCACCTGAGGACCATCGTATCGAGCAACAATATACAGCCAATCTCCGGAATGTATTTTCACCATTCCTACCTTTGTTGTCCCAGGGCATATGATCTGCATTCCACCATTAGCAGCCTTCAGGTTTTGGTGGTGAGAATCATCAAAATTCCGGTTCTTTACTTGTGTATAATGTCCCACCATCACGCCGTTTCTATTTCTTCCGTTGGCAGTCACTGGGGCTCCTTTATAATCTGACCTTTCTCTGATCCAGCCCCTCGTTGTTGTTGTCAAAGTCATCTTCCCACCTTCTCCACCAAACAGGTTCTCCCCCATGGTATACGGCTTCTGTAGAAGCTTGGGATCGTGTTGTAATTGTCCCTGTCGCCTCATGTTCCGTACCATCTTCTTTCCCCATTCTTTGGCTGCTGCAGTGAGGGTATTGGACCATACGAGGTCGGGACGAGGAGGGCCAGGAGCTTCGCGGCGGGCTGTGTTCATACTATTTATTATTCTTTCTGGTCATGGTGTCGCTTGTAGTTAATACGAACCTTCATTATGTAGTTCAAGAGCCTTTTGTATTTCTTCTGCAGACACGGACAGTACAGACATCTTTAATGTTGGTTCGTAAATTGTCAAACTGGTCTGTTCCTTTCAATTGCGATCTCGAAAGAAGAAGCGCAGGCTCTCAGCTGTCTGGTTGAATGACTGTCCTACATGAGACATGACTGTAATGTTAAAGATAAGTTAGACTCGCCACTCACTCATAGTTTGGAAATCAATCAAGTATTCGACTGAGTCTGGAAGTTATCTTCACAAGCTCATACCGTCAGAGTTGAAATAACTTTCAGTCAACAGTTACAAGCACCTTTCGACTCACGATTTGAATTGGAGACTTTTAAGGATACCCTCAATATGCCATGCTTGACGATGGGACTATATATACAGGATGACCGATCGAGCCACAATTGCCACTACTCTACTCCCATACCCTAGACTCATCGAGAGTTCCCTTGTGACGAAGAACTCCCACCCATGATACTTCCAAACAAGCTCCCAAGGAATGAATTTTTCTCTTTCTTTCTCTTTTC
>NYXK01000053.1:247774-294724 GCA_002685535.1 Deltaproteobacteria bacterium | reverse complement strand
TTTGCGGTGCCAAACGAGGTGCAGAATAATGGAACTCTTTGGGCACATTTCTATGTTGCTTTGGAGGGAGCAAATATCGATCCAGTGGTTCAAGGATATGACCCAACCAAGGCATACCATTTCGCTCGACCTTTGACCCAGTATATCACGCAAAAGAAAGTTAAGAAGGTTAAGAATCTTTTGGCTGCTGAGGAGACGGAAGAGGTGTGTTAAACGAGGTCCGCTTATAGGATAATCGCTGACAGGAATAGGAGGAGGAAGAGCTTCCTACAGGTCCAGTCGTCAACTCCCATTACCATCCCAACTTTACGCTCTCTTTCATTCCGGATTCTGGAGTCATGCACTACCCAACCATGAACCCAGCTGTTCGTCAATATGTGCAACTTGAAGCTTCTGGAGCAAGAGATGGATCTGGACAGAATGGCTGGTACTACCCTGTCCTCTTCGTCAACACTTTCTGGCAACTCAGGTCGCACATGATGCCTGTCAATTCAACTGTCAAGAGACTCCCAATTCATATCGATCTCAATCACCAAGCCAATTGGAAATTCAGTCTGATTGCTGGTGTCGATGAAGGTGTCAAGCAGACCGCTAGAAATGCTGCAGCTGGTATGTCTCTTGATTTCGAGGCATGATCTCTACTGACACTCACAGGTCAAAACATGGGTGGTGATGGAAGCGAGTTTGAAATGATCAAGGAAGTTCTTCTCGACACCAACATCTATTTACTCGCTACAACCGTCGTTGTCAGTGTCTTCCACATGATCTTCGAAATGTTGGCTTTCAAGTCAGATATCTCTCATTACCGTAACAAGAAGAACAATGTCGGTATTTCCGTGCGATCCATTCTCGGCAACGTTTTCATGCAAGCTGTTATCTTCCTCTACCTGTTAGATAACAACGACAATACCAGTAAGGTCCCCGCTCCTCTCACCAAACACACACTAACAAAACCAGGTTGGATGATTCTCTTCTCTCAAGGAATGGGCATCGTTCTCGAGTTCTGGAAAATCACCACTGTCGTCAATGTCCGTGTCCGCCCCGCCCCAGATTCCATAATCCCCTACCGCATCGCCTTCGAAGACAAGCACGAGCTCTCCGAAACCGAAGAGAAAACCAAAGAATACGACGCCGTAGCTTTCAAATACCTCTACATGATCGCCGTCCCCTTACTACTCGCCTACGCAGCCTACTCTCTCAAATACGACAGCCACAAATCGTGGTACTCCTTCGTCATCACCACACTCGTCGGCTCCGTCTACGCTTACGGATTCCTCATGATGGTACCATCCTTGTATATCAACTACCGCCTCAAATCTGTCGCGCACATGCCCGCCAAAGCCATGACGTACAAATTCCTCAACACATTCATTGATGATCTTTTCGCTTTCACGATCAAGATGCCTACACTACACAGACTCGCTACACTCCGAGACGACGTCATCTTCTTCGTGTACTTGTATCAGAGCTACAAGTATAAGGTTGATTACACGCGTGTCAATGAATTCGGACAAGGTGGTGATGAAGAGGAACTTGAAGCTAAGACCGCGGCGAAGCCATTGAGTGCGCCGGCTGGTGCGGATGCGAGCGTGGAGGTTGGCAAGGAGGGTGCGAGGAAGGCGGATGAGGTTATCAATGAGGTTGCTGCTAAGGTTTCGGGGAGTGAGAAGAAGGGGAAGGCGGCGAAGAG
Organism: Deltaproteobacteria bacterium; assembly: GCA_002685535.1. Taxonomy (GTDB): domain Bacteria; phylum SAR324; class SAR324; order SAR324; family NAC60-12; genus Arctic96AD-7. The sequence continues at coordinate 293,034 of NYXK01000053.1, read as the reverse complement.
GAAGTAACTGAGGGATTTGGGGGCCAGGGAAGGTTGGCTGGCCTATACTAGGTCCTGTGTGTATGATATGACATTACCATCGAGTACATAGATTTGATACCCTGGTCAGTGTCTTGTGGCAATGAGCAATGTCATGTAATAATACAGGCACTTTGCCGATGCTTTCTTTCCTACGATGTGAACGAATTCCTTGGAGTACTTGGGCGGGTCGCAGGATCTCACGCTGTATCTATAGCTGATGATAAGAAAACGTGGAAATAGAGATTGAGTAGTGGGAATAAATGAAAGAAGTAAGAAACAGCTCTCTTAGGTTCTGAGTCGCGCCATTTGGTGCAGGTATTGTGTTGTTTGACTCTTTGAGACCTAGGGTCGATGGACTTTGTGGGGGTGCTTGCTGGTTTGCTATTTAGATTGCTACATTGATAGCTAGATTGTTAGATTGATGTCTCTGGGTGGGTAGGTAAGGTAGTAGAGCATGGTCTCCCTCCCGGTTTAATTGTCTAGCGGATTTTGAGGACATTGCTGCCTTTACAGATCTTCAAACGGGAGCTCATAAGAAATAAAACTAATCGGAAGTTACGATTTTGGAGATCTAGAATGTTGATTGGATGCTTGATATGGAAGGACAGGGTTTGAGATAAAAGAATTGCAATGTTCTCAGATGGTGCTGGACAATTAGGCCGGGGAGGGGAGGAGATCATAGAGGATTGCGGGGTTGATGAAAAGAGTTTGGAGTTTGGAGCGTGCGCGCTGGCTTCGTTGATTATCAGAGGGATATTGAGGATGCGTTGTTCGTTGTTCAGTATTGATCTATCTTAGCTTGGTATTGGATAGATTACAAACGGGAAATAATACTTAAACATCCATGCGAGCTTGAAAATTTAATAACTAGCTGAATAGTCACTGTTCTCTGGAATATAGGGAGAGGGAGAAGAAAGAGAAATTCCGGGGATCCGGCTCCAGAAGGCTATTTGGGATTGGGGATTGGAGATTGGGGGTTTATTTGGGTACTATGATGGAAATTGGGTGAGTGAAGGAGTACAAGTATTGAGTGACTTCTTCTCTTTCCTAAAATGAAATTGGTGTTGAAAATGGAAATGGATGGTAGCGTTTATTGATTTGTAAGTTGTATAATCGTAAAAGGAGAATGAGTGGGAATGGGCCTGGATAATAAGTTGACAGTCCGCTTTTTAATGAAATGAAGGCTTTGAGGTCGGGGTTAGGTTTTGCTCCTTGACTTTTTGAGATGGGTGGAAGTTTGAATTTGCTTGTTGGGCGGCATGAGTGGATAGTAGCTGAAGGGAGAGTGGTGGGAGTGAAGGATTGAATCTATCTCTCTGCGTGTTACTTTGTGTTGTGTGACTGCCGATCTATGGACTTGATGAAGCTCTTTTGCAAAGTAACTGGTTGTCTTAGGTCATTAAGACTGGTGGTGGCTGAGGAATCGGGCGTTGTCTTAGTCTCTTTGGGGCAATTTGTTGTGATACCAAGGAGTGATTTGGACTAAACGGAAGTGGAGGGAACAGAGCTGTTTTGGGTTTTTCGCGGCAAGGAAGGAAGGAAGGTATGCTTCATTTGACCTTGCATGTTGGTTTTTATAGTCGGATAAATTGCTGGGATTTATGTCCAAAGCCCCAGCAGACGAGCTTTTGTAGAGATATTTGGGATGAAGCGGGAAAGTGATGAGGAAGGGACAGCTCATCTTTCTATGGGCAAAGTTGATAGCACGCACCGATTTATTCTAGCTATAATCTGATATGTCCAACAAACTAGCGGTGATAAGTAATGCCTTGAGATGCAATGACTTATTTTGCATTTTGCAAGAGAAGGTGTGTGTGTATCCTAGTCTCTTTCGTTTGCACGGAAAGCAACTACTGTTCGCCTTGGCATACCTCTATCATGTGGCCGAGCCCAATGATCATTCGTGGGACGAAAAGCACCCTACTCCGGGGCTTTGAGCGGGGTGCTTGGACTTTGGATAATTAGCCTCAAGTTGCTGCCTTAGTATCTTGTCAGGTAAACTGAAGCAACCGACCAATCATCGCTTGCTCTATGCTTCGCCCTGCTTTACTGTGCCGTAAATACGTATGTCCTTCGTAAGTCGTCAGGCTCTTTCTTTCGCACAGCTGACATTTTAGTCGAGACTTCAAGTCATGGTTCGACGTCCTATCGTCCACGATGAGGCATTGCTATGGTTTGCGTTGATTGCTCTTTACCCGTTTCGTATGTTTCCGTTTGTTGACAGCCGAGCCGAAACGAGCCGCAGAAGCGATTTGTGTGTGTGCCTTAGTGGCGTTGGAGGTCTTGGTTTGCACAGCCTTTACTTCAGGCTTCCGACTTCTAGATGGAAGATATAAGATTCCAAAGGAGACAAACAATAACTTTCGTCAACACGATTGACTTTGCATCTCTATAATCTGCTCGGAATACTTTTGGCATCTTCGCGAGCTTCAAATTTATTGGGTTGCAGATCAGCGTAGAAGTCTAATCTCCTGTGAAGATGTATTGGTCCAAGCTGTCAAGTGTTTTTCTCTTTAGCAATACGCTTTTCCATGTCTCGCTTGCATCTCCGGTTCCCGCAGCTAATGAGACTGGGGATGTGAATTTCCCTGAGGTAAGTAATTGTGGACTTGAAGGCTTTCTCGAGCGCTGAATTACTAATGGCAATTCAGATTCCTTCTTCGACAAAGCTCGTTTGGCACCCATGCTATGTAGGCTACTTCTGTGCGATGCTCGATGTAAGATACTTCTCCTCTGAAATCTTTTCTGAGCTCAAATACTGATAGAATATTAAGGTCCCATTAGATTACCTCAATCCTCAACTCGGCCGAGCGGCTGTCCCAATAATTAAGAAATCTTCAGTTTCATCATGCTACAAAGGCATTTTGTTCCTGAATCCAGGAGGACCAGGCGGCTCAGGCGTCCAGTCACTCCTCAATGCCTCGGAGGAGATCAAGAACACCGTAGGACCAGATTACGATCTCGCTGCTTGGGAGCCTCGAGGCATAGGATATAGCGTTCCTGCTGCCGCTCCATGCTTCTTCCTAGATGCTAACGCTACATTTTCTGGTCCTTCAAAGCAGAAACGCAAGAGGTCAGACGGGCTCAAAGACTACATCGTCCACGGGCCAAACGTTCCGATCGAGAGTTTGGCTGATGCCAATACCTATGCAGAGTTAGGTGCGACTTGTACAAAATATAATGGGAAGCCTCTCGATGCTGGGCCGCATATGACGACTGCGACCGTGGCGAGGGATTTGATGTCAATTCTAGATGCTTATGCGAAGACGTCGGATGGGAGGAGAGCGGACAGGGATCCGAAGCTGCTCAATTATTGGGGGTATAGTTACGGGACTGTAATTGGACAGACGTTCGCTTCGATGTTCCCGAAGAGAGTGGGGAGGGTGGTTGTTGATGGAGTCGTGGATCCTGATGCTTGTGAGTATTTTCCTTCTCAATCATGTTCTGTCTCACATCTCCTCGTCGCCTCAAAAGCATGGACATTAACGTTTGTCAAACAGGGATGGCAGGAACTCTCGACGCAATCTCAACGATCGACGCAGACAAGATCCTCGCGACATTCTTCTTCTACTGTGACAGCGCCGGACCAACACTTTGTCCCTTCTCCACCAACATGTCATCAGCACTGGATATCTTCAACCGTTTCCAAGTCATGATCTCATACCTCAACTCTACACACGCCACGCAACAGGACTGGGAAAACGCAACTGCCATCGACACGGCCCTCACACTGTTCCAAACAGGCCTGCTACAAGCAACGTACGATCCCATAAGCTTATTCCCCACAATCGGTTCCGGCCTGGTGATCGTAGAAGAATTCATCCTGTCGGGAAATATAACATACGAGACAATTTTCGACATCCTCCGCGCTATCGGTCTCCTCCCCGACCTAGAAGACATCCCAGACCTCCCACCAGGTGATCCTCATCCAGAGTACCAGTTTGAGCGTTTCCACAGTGTGGCGTGCACTGACACGGGTGGGAAATTGTTTAATTCTTCTTTTGAGGAGTATGCGAAGCGGTTGCCGGTGTTGCAGAACGAGAGCTGGATTGGAGGGAATGGGGTTTGGACGCAGTTTTTGCCGTGTTTGAGTTGGGAAGTTAAGAGTGATGATATTTATGCGGGGCCGTTTGGGGGGAGGACAAAGGGTAGGATACTGGCGGTGGGGAATAGGTTTGATCCGGTTACGCCGTTGGCTAAGTAAGTGATTTCTGGACTTGAGAATTGCGCGATATGTAAAGAGCATTGCTGACATGCAGGACAAACAGTGCGAGGAAAACAGCTCGTATCTTCCAGGATGCGGAACTCCTTACGATTGAAGGAACGGGTGTAAGTTTCTTCACACTCAGCGATTGGTCTATAGACTGACGGTTTTAAGCATACTTCTCTAGCAGCTTTCAACGACTGTGCGTTTGCGAAGATCAACGCTTTCTTCAACAGTGTTAAGAAGTCTGGAAAGGAGACTTACTGTCCACTTGAGGCTGGGCCGTGGAATATCACACTTCAAGGACCATTGGACAAGCTTGGTGATGTCGAGAAGGTGGTGCGGGGGATTGAGGGGCTGAAAGCCTAGTCGTAGCGAATGGGATGAGAAAGACTTGAATACTGAGGGTGATTGAAACTGTACTTCAACGAGAATTCCTTTTATCGGGATCCATTGTTGACTATAGCGTGGAATACGAGGTTCGTTGACAACCATGGCGTTTCTCCCTTGTGACGAGACTCAAGGCGTCTTTTTGTCACCAGTTTGTAAACACATATCTACAGCTTCTACCGAGTTTCACAAGCCCTCCATGACTATGACTCCCTGATAACTAGGTACAAGGTGGAAACAACGAATGTAGTTGCACGTGGTTTACCCCTTTTCGAGCTCGCTTAGCTGGGAAGAAGTCGAAATATGAACGACACTTGGCTCTCGTATCCAAAAGCTGAAATGACAGTCGTTTAAGCACGGTCTAGCGGTGAGAACTCGCAGTAACAATATACTCAGGACTCGCCTACCGTTATAAGAGTCTATAGAGTAGAAAGAACCCGTTTAACGTCTAAACCCCTAACAGCGACAACATGACTCCTTCGCAGACATGAAAGTACCATAGCCAGAGTCATGGTCCTGATCCTCAAAAGATCTTTATGATTGTTTTTGTATTGTAAGGATTCTAGTCTCTACAGTTCGTCTTTGAAGTGATTGTACCTCTTCCCTGTTATTCCCAGCTTAGGCCTCAAGCGGAACACCTTTGCAGAATGTCGCTTCACCTTGATCGAGAGAGAACCCCGTGCGGATATCTCATCTACCTTTGTTCCCAGTAACCGTATATCCAGCTTTTCCAAACCCTCCTTGTAGGGTAGCGAGCTAGCATTGTAATGATTTGCAGCCTGGAGAATCCGAGCAGCGTCTTCACGGGACTTGGAATTCTCAAGTAACTCCTTCGCCACCTTATCGTCCATACGTGATCCCCACAAGTCGTGAACAACCCAATCCTGATTGCATTGTGGCGCGGAGCACGAAGGGCCCTGGCCCACAAAGACGTCTTCAAGGTAAGCGACCATTTCCAGGTCAGTGTTGGCTGCGTTGAGGAAGATGAGAACCTGATCACCACCAGAAAGAGGGCCGGACCAGATATGCGTCTCTCCAACCCCATACCGGTCCTTTGGTACATCTGTGTTGCGCTCAACTCGCGTGGCTGGTACGCCAAGCACATCCTGACTGATTGCAAGAACCGCAGGATTGTTAAGTATTACCAAGGCTTCAGGGGACAGGGTTCGCAGATCAGCGCCGATGAGCAATGGGGATTTGAGAGCTGCCCATAAAGAGAAATGCGCGATATACTCGTCGTCAGTCATGCCTCCCAATCCAACCTCCAGAGCGTCCAAATCCTGCCAGCCACCGGGTTGACCACGGTCTGCATATGGTGCGATCTTGTTCAGGATAGTGAGAACGGAGCAGTGCGCGCCAGGCGAGACACACCAAGGGCTTGAAGGATCGTTCTCCGTGCACGAACAGCGATCGTCAGGTCGGGAGAAAGAGTCGTAGATATCGCCACTGATTCGCCATGAATTGGCAATGGAGACGCCCCATGACATGACGAAGTCTTCTCCCCAGTTACAAAGACTGTATACGATAGGTCGGCCAGTCTTGTTGAGTGCTTCGGCCATCGTCTCGTACCTTGCGAATGTCGCTGAGGCTGAGCCGGCTCGTCCTTTGGAATAGCAGTTGTCGTATTTTAGGTAGTCTATTGAGAACTCCGCAAAGGATTGGGCGTCTGCTACTTCGTGGTCTAGGGAGCCTTCGCCGCGAGCACAGGTCATGTGGCCGGCGCTGGAGTACATGCCCAAGAGGAGACCGTGGTCGTGGATCCTTGCCGATACGGAAGACATGCCATCAGGGAAACGCTTTAAGTCGACTTTGATACGGCCGTTGTCGTCTCGGCCATCAGACCAGCAGTCATCGAGGACTGTGTATTTGTAGCCGACGTCCTGAAGTGACGAGAAAGTTAGTAATTGCTTCGTTCCTCAATGGTTCGAATGGACCACAAGATATGTCTCGAGAATATCTTGACGTACCATAAGTCCAAGACTGACCAAGCGAGAGGCCGTGTCAAGCAGCAGCTCTGCAGAAACGTCGCATCCCAGACTATTCCAGTTGTTCCATCCGAGTGGTGGTGTTCTCGCCAGTCCATTGTTGACTGCTCTGACCGTGTCAACTGCGAAAGCAAACAACAAAACCGAGCGTCGGATCGTTTTCCGCATTGTGACTTCGACTAGCTTTTTCCCAAAGAAACGAACATATGACAATTCGAGAGCAGTTGTCTGATATAAGTACATCGGGAAGACGAGTACCTCGCCTTGCCCCGCAGAACTATTCAAGAGCGAGGGGTCCTTCTAACGACGACTGATAGAAGTGGGAAACGTAAACTGGACACTGAATAACTTGGATAACCACATGGTCTGCCATAAACCGCCGGGAAATTGTCTGCTTCCAGCGTTTAGTGCTCTTCTTGCCTAGACTGATAGGTCGACGTGGTAAAGAAAGGTGTTGATCACTAATCATTCCGATGAGAATCATTGGTCTCACCCGGGAAACCACCAGGAAAACTACCGATGAGTTTCCCGCTTAGTCCCTCCATGATGGCGAGCTACTGTAGCGTCGCAAATGCAGACCCCGCTTTAGTGGTGGTGCGTGTTGGGTCGATTGAATTCGAACACCCGTATGTAAGTTACCTAGCAGTTAACGGTGGGGAATAAAAAGAGGAGGTGATTGTGGCGTGGACCATTGCACCGGTAGGTACAAGCATGGATACAAAAGTATAGTAGAATCAGGTATTATAATTAGGGTCTGTACAAAGGACAAGCCGAACCACCTGTTCACCTACTTGAAATTTGGATGCCGTGCTTGAGATTAATGGTGACTCGCGTCAAATTTCATATCAGAAGTACAGTAGATCGCCAGACATGACTGGACCTTGGTATGCTTCCTCTATAGAGACTGCCAGATGGCATCACCGCAACATTATGAATGATTTGCCTTGGAACATGGCCTCCTTGCTAATTCATAGTTCACTCCAGCTCCGGTTATTAGCCTTCCGCACAGATCTGTCACAAAAGCCAGAGTTCTACAGCAGCTCAATAATTAGACGCATCACGAACTATCCGTAGTCTTGTTGAATTCAAGTCAATCCCAGGCACCCTCGAAATCAATCCCAAGCTCAGTTGAAGTCCACTGCCGGAACTCAGACTCATATCCTCGCACCACCGTATCAGACTCATAAAAGTTGCTTCCCGTACTATCAGCTGGCGAACGATATTGCAAGTCAGCCCTCTGCTCAAGCGGCTTCGAATACTCCATCAAGAACTGAATCATCCACTTGTCCATACGAAACGTCGTACGAGGATCTTCCAAGTCCGCTTTAGTCCGCATACACGCTCCATGGAACTCTTGAAAGCGAGCAAAAGAGTGGTCGACAGTCCGCCATAATTTCTGCAATTTGCTTAGAATGACAAAGTTCTTTTCGAGGCGTTGGCGTGCGGAGTAGGATTCGTTTTCGTCTTCGGTGAAGAGGAGGATGTGGAGCTGGACGGTGGAGGATATTACGAGAGCGTGTCCGACCATTGAGTACTAGACGACTTCGTTAGAGGAAATCTAGCAAGGATTCCTACAGGCAGATCGAAACCCGCATGAAGTACATCGAGACGAGATCCTATTCATGCAGTCTAAGGACTTACATAGACTTCTGCTCCTGGAAGGGCTTGAGCTGCATAAAGTAATTCGCAAAGAGCTGTCGAGCTCTCACGACATCGCCCCGCAAAGACATTTGATTCAGCTGCTGGATAGCTGGAGACAGATTGATGGAGATAGTAGAAATACAACAATTGTGAGAAGTGGTAAAAGCCGATATGAAGTGCCACGAAGACCCCTCCGGAGCCAGAAGCACTTTGAGCGAACAAGTTTTCTGGTGTGTTCGTCAATGGTTCCGGAAGTTGCTGCTGCCACTCGTCCAGTCTCAGAGCCAAAGCTTCGGTAGCAGCATGCGTCTCGTGCGGTGATAGGACATTCTCTGCTAGTTGCCTGTTTAGTTGGGCGATCTCAGATAAGATTGGGTTCAGCTTGATCTTCTGTACGAGGACTGAGCTTGAATTGTCGTCCTGCGACTCGGAAATTGAGGTTTGCAAGTAGGTATGAGATCGACGCATCTGAAAGAACGCTCGCTCGCTTGCTGGAAATGGTACGTCTAGTTGGGGGCTCAGAAGCCGTGGGATTTGGAGGCTGTTCGATGACCAGACATCGACGATATCAAGCGTCCACCAGACTGTGGGTTCGTCAAATTTTGATGGCTCTGATGACAAGGAAGAATGAGGGCTGCGACTTACCACGTATTCCCAACTCTCGAGACAGTGGATTCTCAAAAGATAAATTGGGTAGGTTCAAGAGACTTCCTATCCTGCAAGCCAAAGCATAGTAAAGGCTCTCGTGCCGCGAGTCGCCTTCCGTGCCATAGAATGCACCAAGCAGCAGTGCTGTTTGAAGAGTCACAAGGGAAAAGTTATGGAGCTCAAATTGTCTCTCTGCCTCTCTAGCATAAAGTCTTCCCCGGGACCGCGGGGACGTGAGGCTAAAGAAAGAGTGGTTGGAGAATCTATACCGCATTAAAGTTAGTAAGACTTATGCGCCGCATCAAAGTCATGATTGCCAACGAGAAAAATGAATGATTTATTACCTAGCTGCTAGAGCTATAACACAGAGTAGTATATTTCGCGGTAAGGTGTTGCTGGACAGATCGGCCATGAAGCTCGGCCGGTGGAAGATATTATGCGAGGGATCATGGATATAAGTGAAATAATTTGAAGCGATTTCCAGATACGCTTCTGGGGGTGGCATACTCAAGCCCGTTGATCTTACCGCGGGGAAAGCAGACGTTGCTTCTTCAAAATAAACCTGTCGAGGATGATGCTCTGAACTTGAAACTTGGCTGGACGATGATGGCAAGGATGCAAAATCGGTGTCGCTCTGTTGTCGCTCTACTTCGCGTCTTCGCTCGACAGCTGCAGGCGAGCTTGAGGACTGACTTTTTGCTAGAGAACACTCATGTTGATTACGGGAACAGAATGTGCAGCTGGGGTTGCGGGCGCTGTTTTGTACGACACAGCGCCGCTGGCGTTGTCTTCAAGATTGTCAACCATGACCTCTGGCTTTCGTCCTGTTTCTTGGGAACTCTGAACAATGGCTTACCGGCATGAAGAGCAGGCTGTCCGAGGTCGCATTAGACCGTTGCAAATATCTCGAATGTTTATCACCCTGTATGGGGTCAAAGTCACACCATGTGAAGTTGATCGACGCCAGTAAGCACTTTATGTTGGCCCAAGTCAAGGCTTTACGGGGCTTTACGGTGGTTGAAGATGGTGAGAAGTTTCCCCGCACAAAATGTAAGATTAGTGCTTCTCTCAGATGTGGCTAGTGGCCTGGCACACGTCCCGCACGTTGATAACTTAACGAAGGTAGAAAGCTGACAACATTGTGAAGACACTGATTTATCAAGACTAGCATAGAGTTACATTTTGTGACAACAAGTGACGTCCTGCAACAAGGACTCAAAATATTGTTCTGTACATTTAGATATGTGTCACCATTTAGATGATGCCCGGGCCACGTTATCATGGTATCAAATTTTATCGTTCCACTTATGATTTGATTAAGAAATGCTCGCATCGAATCAGACTGCTAACAACTGGTTCCTACGAATACTCCTGCTCCGCATTTGTTTTCCCCAATTTCCAGCGCTGCATTTTTGCGAATAAGCGAATAACCGGGAGCATTCAACAAGGCTCGTCATATTCGCGGCAGACAACAACCCAAAGACTCCGAAAGACTGCGATACAAAATTATGCAATATCTGAACTTGGGTAGGACTCCTAGTAAAGATCATTTGCCACTCTTGCAAGCTGCGGGGCAGCCTCAGGGCGACTGGAGCCAAAGACAGATACACGGCGGCCTTCAGTGTCTGCATATTTTTCAGTAAGGTCGTTGACCTCATTATCGCTGAGGGTGTCCAAGTTGGTTGATGCAAATTGCCTCGCTGATACTTTCTTAGCGAAGAGAATATCAAGCTGTAAAACAATATGTTAGCAATGAGTCTGAGAAGAGTCGACACCGACACCAAATATGGTACGGAATAGGAAAAAATGGTGATCTAGAAATGAATAGTCGGATCTTGTACTGTACTCACCTCGTGGAATGTTCGGTCTTTAGTCTCAGGTAGTCTGAAGTACGCCCAGATGAAGGTGAGGGAGGCAAAACTGCCCCAAAAGAAACCCGTGTAGCCTTTGATGTTCCATGCTGTTGGGTTCATCATGTAGTTCTGCAGAGTGCCACCGACGACTGCGCAGATATAATAGGAATTTCTCCCAAGAACAATCGTCTTCGTCCGGAGACGAGAAGATCCGATTTCTGCCGGAAGTGCCCAACCAAGTTGACCAGCCGATAATTGAAACGTAACGGTCCACACCATTGTCAAAACTGCTTGTGCCCAAGCGACGGAAGGCTTGCTTGTCCACACATTCAGGATCCCGATGAGGAAGAGCTCGATGGCCATTGCACCCATGCCCCACACGTAGACAGTTCGGCGGCCAACGTATGGCATGAGGAGAAACCAGTTGCATAAACAAGCGAATAGCGCGAGACCATTCGCACTGACGCCGAGAGAGTATGCTTGCTTAGAACTGAGACCCACTTGCTCGAAGAAGTAGGTTGACGCATATGCAAACACAGATCCACATACAAGCTGTCCAGCAAATACCATACATGCAATCTCTGTACGTCGAAGTTCGAAACCTTTGAAACAATCCCAATATGTTGTGCCGACCGACAGCTGTTGCTCAAGGTTATTGGTGTAGACAATCGCAGCGAGTGTGTTTTGTGGATCTTGTCGAGAGGACGCACTCTGGAGACGTCTGATAGAGTGTTCTGCTTCAGCAAGGCGATCTCGACGGACGAGAAACCATGGTGATTCGGGAGCAATGTAGATAGCAGGGATGAGGAAGATTGGCCAGAACCATTGGAGGGCAAACGGAATCCGATATCCCCAGCTATCCTCACGAGAAACCAGTCCACGAAGGACACCACCAGCAATGAGCTGCCCAATAATCCAGCACATGTTGGTGTAGGAAGTCATATATACTCGGAGCTGCAAAGGCAAGACCTCAGAAGCATAGGCTGGAGCCGTAGTCGCGAATACTCCCCAAGGTAGACCACAGAGGAGCTGACCAACCAAGAGAGTTGGGCGATCTGGAGCAAAAAAGGTGATGAACAGGAAGGCAGAAAGGGAGAAGAGCGAGGCGATCAACACCATTCGGGGACCGAACCTGTTGACAAGCCAGCCGTTGAAGATAGCACCGAAGAAAGCTCCAACTCCCGATGCCTGACCGAGACCTGTTTGCCAGGAGGCTGGAACTTGGTAGCCACTCTTGGTAGTACTTGTGACGCCAACGAAGTCGCCAAACTTGCGTTGAAAGGATGGATAGGCCCAAAAGTTTCCAAGAAGAGCAGTGTCAAATCCCTCCATGATCACACAAGTGGAGATGACCAGGGACCAGCAGATGGCTGCTGGATTCGCGCGAACAGCTTGCATGGTGGTCATGGCCTTCTCATCGATGGCCAACTCGTGGGCTGCTGCATTGGCCTTGAGACTATATTTTCCCTTTTCGCCTGTTATGCTGTTGACTCGCAGGTCCACATGTTGTGGATTCTCGGGGTCTTTAAAAGACATGTTGATGACAGTTTGCTATGTCGCTTTTATGAGAGAAGTGAAAAGGGTACTCGAGTTTGTTAAGTCTCCAGTACTGAAGGAATTAATGTCAAGGCTGGAACTGATAATTATCTTTGAGAGTGGGTTTCAGGAGTCTTTTATATGTTTGTTGGTCCAGGACATTCTCGTCCACGAGATCCAGCAGAGCGTCCCGCGGGCGTTGGCGAGACCCAGCCTGCCTGATCGAACATGGAGAACATGGGGAAAGAATGGAGCGAGGAGAAGGTGGTATGCAGGTCACAAGAATGCGCGAATGTTTAGACGCTGCGGGGAATCACAATAGTTTACTAGAGAATACGCAGAGTAATTGAAGCCAGCCAGCCACTCGCCCGGGAAACCAGCGGGAAACTAACGGAAAGCCCACGGCACATCAACCGAGGATAAAACCAAATTAGTACATACTCTTGATTACTGAACATTTACAACACTGTAAACGTACTAGTCGTGAGCCGCAATCCTAGACTCCTAGCCACCGATGGGTTGTTGGCCTCATCTGACACTCTCACCTTGATGCTTGAGAGATGTCGCTGGCTCTTTCGGTTCTTTTCGTGCTTTCGGTTCTATTACAAGTCCCATACTGCGAGTTGATCTGATGTATGATAATCAGTAATCAAAGTGTCAAGCGGAATTCAAGAAACGCAATCGGAATTGGGGAAGAGAATAGAGGAGAAAGGCCTCCTAGTACATGTTGATAACAACCACACGTCAAGCCATCGTCGGCAGCTAAAGCCAATATGTCTTTTGAAACTAATTCACAACTCGCATGCCCAAGGTCATTTTGTGACGAGATCTTTTAAAAATACACAAGGGCTGCATTGTGGGACTTGAAGTGATAACGTCCTGAAATGGGCTCAGCTCACGTGTTAATATGTTTTCTTCAGCTCGCTTAGCTCGAGCCAGATTGGGAAGTCATTAGTGCAGCAGAACAATCCCTTCCGAACATGTCTGAACCTTCCTCCCGTTGCCTGAGCAGATACAGAATCCCTCTATTCTTCTAACCAAGCTCGGTAGAGCATGAAATTTCGCACTGGCATGGGACATGTTCTGGACCGAAGAGTGCCTTCGAGTTGCACACAAGCCTATTCATCCCGAGATGCATGTCCAAAGCACAAATGCTTCTTTGCTAAGATTGAGTGTAGCATAGCCCTAGGAGAATGATTGATGCAGCGGCTGAGCTCAAAGCGTGATCGTCTGTCTTGGCTTTGCTCACTGCTGAGACGAAGAGGATGAAATCAACAGAATTCAGACAACCACAAAGAATTACATGTAGTGGAACAGATAGCCAGCTATTTCAACATGCAAGCATTCAATCTTTCTAGGGGGTCGTATGATGGAGAAAGATGCATGTGCGCCTTGACCTTGGCTGGGAGGACCTCCTTTCGAAGGCTCCCTGGACTAACGTCATCGACCTCATGCTCGTCTCCGGTTGCTCAAAAACTCATCTGAAGTCTCCTCAACCAATTGGACTATTATGTTTCTGGTATCAGCTGCCCTGAAGACAGGTCTGTGAAAGACACAAGACTGATTAAAGGCTCTTGGTGAAGGACCTTCCAACAAAGCCTGTCTCCTTTTCTTGGTTAGCATCAATCACAGACGCTCTAATCAGAACTCTTGCACGCTTGCTGTAGACGTATCTGCCTGTTTCAAAGCTTTCTATTATGAGACAATCTGATCAGATCGTTTCTTATTTTGCCACCTTCTTCGAAGACTAAGCTGACCAAGCTATGACCTGTAACCTCAAGGGTAATAATAGCCCATTGGTCCCGATATAGGGCAGGGAGGCCGTTTTCGGTTAGCGGCCTCTCACTTGGGTCTGTTCTGCTTTCCCTTACCTTTTCTCGCAGCCCGAGCTTATCGCTTTCCTTACTCCTCCAATATCTTCTCCTCAAAGCCTCAACACCAGATCGCCAGCATCAACAATAGCACAACGCAAAGCTCTGTAGAGCTGTAAGGTATATTAGAGAGTCTGGTAAGTCTCCTATTCCTCTTCTACCCGTTTTCGTGGCTTTGAGAAGCTTCCACAGCTTGGTGGGTGGGTTGAGTGGTCATGGTGGGGTAGCTCCCAAGGTTCCCCAAACCTCAAACATTCCACTTCGATACATCGAGAACTATCTCGAGAGCTTGCTAATGGCGATCAAAACGTGTAGTATACGGAGAGAGACCATTGACAACCGTGGGAGGCGTCTTTGAGCTCGTCGTCGCCATGATGAACGCTGGCCTCTCGGTCGGCAACTTTTGGCAACTTTGCCTCGGTCGCCCACAACGCCTCTCAAGCCATTGCGGTAAGTAAAATCACCTCCGCTCCCCATCCGCGCTTCGTAGGAATGTATAAGGAGTCTGCTGACGGTCTTCTGGTAATCAACTCGTCGTTGTCTCATCTTCGAACTCGAGGGACAGTCCTTCAGTGAGAGCCAACACCAGCAATATCTCTAAGTCCGCGAGCAAACACCCATCGGTCGTCCTGACCCCAGATACTCTCTTTTCTCCCAATCAGTAAGCTCGCTACTTGTTGCTCACATTTATTTCTGCTCGTCGGGGCTAACTCTCAAGGCTAGCAGTCGCGCCATCAACCGTCTACTCAACACAGCGACTGGCAACTCGTAGAGAAGCTTCTCGTTGTTCAGCGTCCGTGCGCATCAATGACCTCCAACTGTCAGTCCTCTGGGCAGCAATACATTGAACAAGCTTTTCTAAATTGTGCATAGCATCGATCGAATTGCCTAGCCTCATGCCAAGCATTCAACCAGAGGACTCTTCTGCAGATCTCTTCAACTTCTTTCCTCCATGGCGCATACCCCAAGGTAGTAAACTCTTCTCCATATCTGTTTCTGTGAAGCAAGCTAATTCTTATCTGTACCATATAACACGTCCATTCTTTACCACCCACTGCGAAGACTCGAAGATGAGCAACGAAGTGTCCATATGTCGTTTCGGTCTCCAAAAATCGTTGAATAATGCCAAGCCTATGAGGAGATACTCAGCTGATGTCCATATGAAACGCCAGCTGCAGCCGTTCATGACTTCTTGCCTTGGTATCAAGCTCATCCTAGCTGTTCCTAGTCTTCCGAGAAGAAGATGCAGGAATCAATGAAGGGAGACTCTACATCCGGCGGTGGTCTGTCGGTATACCCCAGCTCCCATTTTTTCGAAGGACCATGGCTTATACTCATGCTACAGATCGCTATGATTGAGAGAACTCCCTCGAACTTGGCTGTCATGCATATCATCGGTATATTCTTGTTCTGTCAGGCATACCACAAGTCTATTAGCCGTCTCATACTCTTCGTGGCCTCCTCTTCCGAAATGCAGCTGCAACAATGTAGGAATTTGCACGGAGGTCTCTGTGCCCAAAGCCCGAGCATCTCGACCAAGTCCATAAAGAGGATGTAAGAGTAGATGAAGAAGACTGTCCCTCATACGGCAACTTGGTGGCAGGACACGTCGACGTATCTATGTTGTCTCAAGGCGCTACATTGCCATACCCGCGACTTTTGGTCTGCTCCGCACATGAGCCAGCCGACCAAGTTCATGAAGAAGATCAAGGCCTGAAAGAAGTGGAGTCGTCCTAGGCCTGCGCCATTGTCATACCTAGATGATGATTTCTCGAGAGACAACAAGCGAGTTCTTACTCGGAAGAGGTGCTGACGATGGGCTCGTTGCTGCTATGAGCAGCCACTTCGGAAAAGGCAGAGTCAAGAAACACCAAGCAGACTAGCAATTCAGCAGTTCAGCAATCCATAAATCCAACCGAGACGCGAGGCCTACGCCGTCATCTTCGATGCTGTCAATAGAGAGAAGATTGAGACCACGCAATGGAAAGGGCAAAGAAGGGTATGTGATTCTTCTCCGTTCTCAGCATTGAAACCACGATACTGATTTTCTTTTCTTTATGCAGAGCTTTCCACAAGTCTATCAATCGATCTTGGTCCCTAATATTTCCATTTGCAGCATCGAAGATGGCGGCGACGATGTTTAGAGGATATTGAGACCTCGCAGTGGCGAGGGCAAAGACGGGTAGGTGATGATACCTCACGGCCTGACTCACGGCCTACCTCGGAAGCAACGATGATTTTACGCCTCTACAAAGTCTTCCACAAGTCCATCAGCTGATCTTGGCTCCTAAACCTTCAGAATGGCTCTTCGCCTGCAAGGACACTCTCATCTACCAAGATGCGAAATCTGGAACCGTTGGCCTCTGCGCTATCATCAGCAAGACACAAGCATTCCTCATCCAGATGTATGTGTTGTGTTCGGAATCATTATTGCCAACCCGTGGTTTTTTATAGGTTCTGCTGTCATTCCTTGGAGTAAAGGGAGCATTGCCTACACTTGTAGTCCAGTCTGGTAAGCTCATCTCATCTCCTCCAGAAGATGGTTCCTAACAATCTGCAGGGCTGTCTGCATTGCAACAATCGGTCTCGTTGAGCATCGACCCAGTGCTTCAAGTGTTTTGCCGCTATAGCATTTTCCCTGAAGATGCCCAGGACCCCTGGAAACCAATCTCGCCCACACACCTCTCTTATCGGAGGTTTCGGCGTGATACGAAGACGAGAGGAGTATCCCAGCGCCAATACTTGCCCTCAAGTAAGTCAAATATGAGCAATCCGACGAGGAGGGTGAAGACGACGACCTTACCTACGAGACGCCTGTCAAGAAGGAGCGAACAGGCACCCTGACTGTCTCGTCTCGTCGAAGTGGCCCTCCTCGTCGGAAAACACCTCGCAGCGCCAACAAGTCGGCTGGGAAGACCAAGAACGCTGGCAACCACCCAGCACCACCCCCTGAGCTGGAGATAACCGCATGCGCCATCGCTCCGAGCCCAAGCAGCATGGCAATGGGGTAGACTCCAGATTGATAGTCGTCCTCGGGGGAGAAGCATTCCAGCGCCAATAGTCAATGTCAGATCTCCTTATCAAGAATCCGGGCTCACCATGACTCCAAGCCCGCTCGGCATGACAGTAGAGTAGACTTCGCGTTAACACTTATGCTTCAGCGAGGAGCATCCCAGTAGCATATTCAATGATAGCTCTCCTTGCCAGGCTACAAAGCTGGAGAACGCCTAGCGCAACCCGAATGCACCGACAGATTCAGAGGACATTGCGGATGGTCCGGTTCACATTTCACAAGGTACCTTCAACACCATCCATCCCGTGCCCGGATACCCTCCTCCACTGCACCCATCTAACATTACGAGAACCATCTATAAGATTGATGCTCGTGCCCCGATGAGGATCAACCAAGTGCCAATACTCATGCCCAATACCATGACTCCAAGCCCGCTCAGCTTGGCTGCTGGTACCAATTTGAGTGGATTCCAAGTTCGCTGCTACACGATCACCGCAAATCCATCATGGCTTCTCGAACATGACTCAAATTCTCAACAACACCATGACATGTGGTCCTTCGAAGAACCTCAGAGCATAAATCATTCCCCTCCTCAGTCGATGAAGTAAGATGAGTATTCTTGGAAATGGAGAACATGCTAGGGAATAAGTAGTGCTATGCAGATGGACTCGAATCTTCGACAACATCATGGCGCAAAGAGTTCTGACGAGCCTCTGTGGCACGACCAAGTCCGTGCAGCTCCGTCAGAGCATGATGACCATAGCCAATCTGTCTCAGCAGCGCAGTAGCCCACCATTTTCTTTTTCGAGAACTACCGTGTGTACTCGATTCCGTCCCCCAGATCATCAAAGCTTTGTAACTGTGGCTGAGGATCAAAGCTATTCTTGGAAATGGGACATGCTGTGCACATGAACACGACTCCGCAGCACCGTGGTTACCAATCTTTGAGCGATCCTGTCGCAATACCGAATGCTCCTCAGGGACGCCAGAGCATGATGTGAGTGGTTGGAGAACGAACCCGTTTTCGGAAATGGGTTGTGATGTGCACAAGCCTCAGCCTCCAAGTCATACGGATAGCAACTACTCTATCTTGAATGGATTCAGTAGACGTACGGCTCCCAGACCAGTTGCTTCCCTGAGCAATCGCTGGGGCTTGAAGTTCGGACATCTCCTTTAGAACAGACAGAGCCTGCCGCAATGCAACATGATCGAGCCCCAAAGTTGAACAAGAGAAGATCCGCGCAGGTTTGAACGCTCTCAGCCTCGAGACCCCCCAGACCCCCCAGACGCCCTCCGCACCGCGTCAGAAGAGAGAGCTTGGACATCAAGGACAACATCTTGGACAGCAGCGTCATAGCTCCCAGGACTACCAAGATATGGGTATGGTGTCAGGCATGCATCCTTTCAGTCTGATGAATCTGCAGATGTCTGCGATCCTAGCAGCAAAACAGACGGGACGCCCGAGACTTAGACTTGAACTTAGACTTGAACTGATCTCGAACCAGCCCTGTCACCAACATCCCCTCTTCGCGAGTGAGAGATCTACATCGTTAGTAACGAAACTCCCAACCAAACACCTAAGAAGACAACCAAAGGCTGTCCAGTCGATACACCAATCCAGCGAGAGCCCAAGCGAAGGATGAGGAAAGCGAAATGGTTGGGGAGGATGCAGGAGCCGAGGACGAGGTTGACGAGGACGGACTCCGGGGAGAGAAGGTCCGCGGAGGGTTGAAGGCACTCAGCCCCCAAATCATGGAAAAACCAATCGATACTCAAGCCTGAAGGCTGAGGAGGAGGTGGTGGTGGAGGAGGTCGCGGAGGTCGAGAAGGTCGAGGGGAGGGATGTTGATAGGAAGGGATTCGAAATGAGAAAGTCCGTGCAGGATTGAAGGTACTCGGTCTCCAATTTAAAGAAAATCACCAGTATCCTGGGTAAGGATTCGGCCCTCCCACATTCCCCACACCCTCAAGACACCAATTTGAATGTCTCCACGCGAATTGAGGACCTCAAAGGGCCACTAAGAGGCCATACCATCGAGCGAGTCGCTGGTCGTGGAGGTCAATCGATGAAGAGTGATTTTGAAGAGAGAAGGTCCGCGCAGGGTTGAAGAACGAGTTTGTTCCCTCCGTCAAAGTCTAGACCAATCCTATAGCAGAGGTCATAGTGCTACTGGATACCTCGCGCGCATTCTGTCTGGTACCCCGTCTGCCGCTACGGAGAGGCTTCGAGAATATGTGGCTGAGATTGAGGACGACAGTGAAGAAGAGGAGCGAGTTGGAGGTAGAAATGTCCTTCGCGAATTGGAACCTCGAAAGATATCCTACATTCCATAGATACCGGCCAGCGATTGGAAATTCGGAACCGGACAAGAACTGTGGTGGAGAATCAGTTGCATGGGTTAGGCGCCGTGTTTGGAAGCGCGAGACTCTCGCTATCTCGCCCTATAAGACATAATGCCGACGCCTCTATCTGTTGGTCCATCGTTGGTGGTGTGGAGCTTGCTGAGTTTCGGAAATGGTCTGTGTTGTGCACAAGCATTCTTGAAGTGCTGGCGGAGGAGTAGCTCCACATACTGCCTCTCCAGCTGCCTCGGCTCGTCGAAGGAGCGGGCTAGGGAGGTACCTCGATACGCCTCTCTATCAAGCTCTCAATGCCCAGATCGAGTAAGTGAAAGTTAAAGGTGTCTGTTAAACACAACTGACAAAAGACAACAGAATCCTATGCCAGAGGCCTTGCCAGGTGCTGCCTTTGATGACCAATTCCGACAAGTGGATGCCGCGGCAAGAGATTTGCAAGTAACCAATCTTCAACTTCTAAGAGCCGGTTCTAACAGCAATGCCACTTGCCGAATCTTCCGTACCTCGCAGCTTGACCCAAGGACAGTACCAATGATTCACTGACTGGGTGGATATCTATACGACTCAGCACCAAGCCGTAACGTAAACGAAGGATGCAGAGCAGGCTGCGTACCCAGATTTTGCTTCCATGATGCTGATAGATGTGTTTGGAAATGGGCTGTGTTGTGCACAAAGATTCACGTGTTACCGGCGGAGGGGCAGCTCTGCATACTGCTCCTCCAGGTACCGCATTTGACGACCAGTTCCGATAAGTGGATGCTGCGGTACGAGATCTCCAAGTGAGCGAGTTACAGATTCCACAAGCCGGCACTGCGAGTGATGCCCCTTATCAGAATTTCCGTACAACTCGACTAGATCCCAGACAGGTACCAGTAGTCCATTACTCGGATACTTATGTGTACCGCGTTGTGCCACACCGTAACGTATTCCAAGGATGAAGAGCAGGCTACAGATTGAAGCTTCGGGTTGTGCCGTTGATGTTTTCCAGAAATGGGTTGTGTTGTGCACAAACGTTGGGCATCGTCCGAATCTGGTGACCGGTACCTTCGGTCCACTATCCTGATGGATATGTGTACCGCATAGTCCCAAGTCGCCACCTATCTGTCCAGGTGATTCTACATATGCGGAGTTCAGTTCGCCACTTGTCAGAACGACCTGGATCTGCCCACCCAGGTGACTCAACCAACATCGGCTTGGTGAAAACGGTGACGTTCATATATGTGTTCCGAAATGGGTTGTGTTGTGCACATAGACTGGACATCGTCCAATTTGGTGGCCTGGGTCCACCCACCCGGGCGATTCACCGGAGACCCGGTTTGGTGAGAACCGCCCAATCTCACCCCTCACCAGCCCTCAAGCAACTTGCCTGTCCCAAATCCTTTCGCCGATCCATCGGCAGGAGCTCACAGCAATTCTTCACCGCTTGTGGTACCTCAACTGCGGGGCTCACACTCTCCAGGTGCAGGAAGTGAGATCTGGCGCCTGTCTCTGTCACCCGAACACTGGATGGATGAGATTGGAAGTTTGCTGCGATCTGACGGGGTCGATAGAGTTGTGTTCATTGAGAGATGCGATCTTGTGCGTGCTTGTTTGCACTGGAGAAGATCATGGGGATGGTGGTGATGGTGTGTGGAGTTTGTTGTTTGTTGTTGAGGTTGAGATGTGTTTGAAAATGGGTCGCGCTGTTCACAAGCTCACCGAGTGCTTGATAAGAAGGATGTGGTTGTTGCCACAATTGACGGCCAGATCGTCTTCTCGAAAATAGTGGTGGGGGTGGAGTGACCTTGTAGAGTGGAGTCGTGGAGAGCGTGTCACGGTGTGTGTTGGACTATTGATTATCGTATGGAATCTGCTGTCTGAAGATGAAAAGTATTCGGAAATGGGTTGTGCTGTGTACAAGCTCAAATTGGGCTTGCAAAGAAGGACATGGTGATTGCCACCATCGATGGCCTTGTTCAATCCTGGAAGAACAGTGTTGGGGGTTGGACGGACCTTGTAGGATGGAGTCGTGAAGAGATGTCACCGTGTGTGTTGGACTATCGCTGTGGTGGGAGAGGTTGATCGAACTCAATCGTTTGATGTTGAGCTGTATCGCATGGTGCAGAGAGTAGATGGTGTTGTATGTATGAGGTTTGTATTGAAAGTCCGGCTCGCGAAGTGCGTCTCTTTCATCTTTGAATCTTTTTGGTGATCTCGGAACTGGAATTGGAAGGAACTGAGAAAGCCTCGCGAATGAGAATAAAACTGTATGCATCATGAGAGAGAAGAGGAACAACTTGAGGAGCAAGATGGAGATTTGAATGTACTGTACTAAGCAGGAAGCAGAGAGGAACGACTCAGTGGTCGAAGTGCACTCGCACGTTATTCATACTGAGGCATGAAAGACAAGGAAAGGACTTGAACTCAGCCACTGGGAAAATGACAACATACCTCGAGAGGGAGGTAGAGGAAATCTTTTGTGTATTGCAAGCTCAGATACCTGGAACAGCTATCTTTCTTGCAAAACGCTCCATGTGGACAGCGTCTCGCTGCATGTCCTCCGAGCAAGAAGAATGCCAGGCGATATGCACGCTTCGTTCGTCCGCTCCTCCTGTCCTTGCTTTCCACAAGTAGCAGATCATATCATACACTCCCCAAGGTCCGAGCCAATAACAAGATAGTGCTGCTTCATCTTCAAAAAGACTTCCCGGGAGGAAAAGCAACACTTTTCTCATCCTCCTCACGAGAAGAATCTCCACCACATAAAAATCACAACAAACAACCCCAACCCCCCAATCGGACCATACTGCTTAAGCAGCAACTCCCAATTAATCCTAACCGCCGCCTTCCGATACTTCTTACTATCCTCCCTCAGCCTCGAACTGACCTCACCCATCCTCTCCAAACTATCTCCTCTATACAGCAAATCCTCGATATTCTTCGTCATGACCTTGGTTACATCGCGGAGCTCGTCGTTCAGCTTATCGAGGTTTTGCGTTGCGCGGGTGTCGGAGTAGGTGCCTTTGGTACGGTTGATGAAGGTGTCGAATTCCATGAAGGCGTAGGGACGGAGGGTGGGGGCGAGGAGGGTGTGGGAGGGGTAGGTGGTGCTGAATTCGGTGGAGAGGTCGGAGAGGTAGGTGAAGGCTAGTTTGCGGGGGTAGGAGTGTGCGGTTATGCAGAGATAGATGATTTCTTGGTGGATGAGGTAGCTGATATGTGCGTTAGTGTTTTGTTTTCTCTCGGTTGCGGTTGTGCTTGAAGACAAGGGAGGAGGTGTTTGGCGCTTGACGAAAGAAAGACGCGGGAAAGAACTAGAGTGCAGGAAGAAGCGAAACGTTCGGGAGAACAGAGAGATACAAATAGCGAGTCTGAGACTTGGATCTTCTCCTCCACAACTCTACCGCGCAAAGCTATCCCTTCAACACTTGCTCATCAATAATGTTGTAGGCATATTTGGACCATGTGGAACGTTACGGATCCTCGCTAGAAATAAAAGTCAAGAAGAACAGCGCATTGCTCGGAGGGAACAACTGAGAGCTGAGATATACTGCTGGAGAGACTTGAGGGAGGCTTGGACGAAGCAAGTGGATGAGACACAATGTAAGAAGCATCTCCTCCAACAACTGACAACCTTGGCCGACTACAACGTGGTGTAGGCTGCAATTTCTTGCATCCTCAGACGTCTCACTGTATACTCATACAGTATCAACGAGCGACGAAGGATATGTCCCTCCATCCTCTCATGTCTGGAAGTCCCATAGATCGCAAAAGAGCTCTCCTCAGACGCTGCGTCCCAAGTCTACCATGGAAGCTTTTCTGTGGGAGGTCTTTTGATCCTTATACTCCGCACAACACTTGCTGTATTCCAACAAACTCCATGGATCGCTGAAAACAGTAGCAATTGTGCTTGTGCGAATAAGCTACGCCCAGGGAGCAAATCCTGGCTCCGACCAGGTAAGCTTCCCGACTTCTGGGCTCCAACCACTTGGTGTCTGTGGGATATATCGAGAAGGGTTCCAAATTATCTTTTTCTCCTCGAACTGATTGTGTTCCTCCCAAGGAAGTTCTAACTAATGTGGTAGGAAATCGCCAACGTACTGGAAGGTATATTGGCCGGCCTCGACGGTAGCCTGAGATTCGGAATTGCGATTCAGTCTTCGCAGAACTTGCTTGATCTGTGACTTTATCTCATCGAGAGACTGGTCATTCTGAGATATTTGCGTCAGTCGAAACTTGACGGAAGGAGAGGGTCTGGCTTACTCCTTCGTCGGCGCAGAGCATCAGGCCTGCAAGAAGTCAGTAAGTACCTGATCATCGCCAAATACCCAATATATCCTCAGACTTACCATCTAGCCTGGCTATTTGCGTGGCGTAGATCATCTTGCTGGCTGTTTTCTCTCGTCCCTTCGCCCTTGTCGTCGTGTTCTGAAGAGCTCCCTACTGGGCTGAAGCTGTTTCGTCTGC
Organism: Deltaproteobacteria bacterium; assembly: GCA_002685535.1. Taxonomy (GTDB): domain Bacteria; phylum SAR324; class SAR324; order SAR324; family NAC60-12; genus Arctic96AD-7. Next base: position 269,068 of record NYXK01000053.1, on the reverse strand, counting down.
CGCAAAGTCGACGTCTTGTGAAAAGGGGTTCGATGAGAAGTCGGTTGTATAGAATTGTTTGAGACAAGAAATCTTCGCGCAAAGGAAGACTCTTTGGTGGACAATTTTGTTCGTGGGAGGAGGTTGAAAGAACTGCCAGATAATTCTGGATTTCTGTCCAGTCCAAGTCTCAATGTGGTCATAAGCTGGACAAGGCTGTGGCTTCTTGAATTCTGCCAGGCCACGCCGCTCGAGTGGACACCTGAACGCTGAGGCTCGAGGCGTCGCCTACGACGGGAGCTAACTCGAAGTTGTCTAGAGTTATTTGCTCCCCAGGAACAACAACTTCAATTGTCTCTTTTCGATCTCAACTTCACCACACTTTCCTTCATCAACCTTTCCCCTTTCCTTCGGCAACACGATCTTTTGTCAACAGGAATCTGTCATCGATTCTTGTGGTTCCAACTTCTCAAGCGAGCACAAACTCGCTTTGTGTATTATACCATATCTCCTACAGTAATCTGGTCGATCGCTTCGGTCTCAAAATGTCAACAAACGGCGGTCCTCCCGGTGGTGCTCCCAATGGCCTCAACGGTCTGCCCAGCAATCACAGGCTTACCACTGACTTCTATGACATCTCTATCGAAGGTAGTGCTGGCGACAGCGACGGCGTTGAAGGTGTCGCTCCACCGAGCCGCCCTTCTTCACCTGAATCCGGTACCACTCCACGCGTCCTTCTCGGCCCAAGAGTCGCAGAGGCCACCTCCCGTCAGGACTTGTTGAGATCTATCCCAACCGCTCAGCCGCCATTCTTTGGTAGTATTACGGCTTATACTCATGCTCCGCTTCCACCACGCGGTGGTCTTCACCCAGGAGCCTCGAACGGTGCTTCAGGTGCCAATGGTCATGCTACGAATGGTCTTACACCTAGCAGCCCACTCGTAAGTCTACATTCTGCCTACTCTTTCCATACATTGTGTTCTCATACGCGCCTTTCTGCTTCGCTTGTGCTGGCAACTGCTTTCCTCGTTCTCAATTCCTATATCACTTCTTCATTTGCACTCTCTTGTCACCATCGCGTCCTTGTACTTCTCCACACTCAGATCTTCAGCGGCTTCCGCGACTCAAATAACCTTGAAGGTGCTACTCCAAATAGTTCTACCTTTGTCTTTCCTCCTTCTCTCGTCTTCTCCAGTCCAGGCAGAGGCTTTGTGCTGCATGGCGGACCACGCTTTCCCCATCGCACAATCTTTTGCCCTGGAAAGAGTCTGTACTCTATTCCCCCTACATATACGATACATTTCTTGAGCGATTTGCTGTGTCCTCCGCTCTCGTACTTACATACTCATCACAACTCATCATTGTCAAACATCGAATTGCTAATCTCTTTCCAGGCTCGGTCCAGCAGATACCTCACGGTTCCTGGACAGAATGGTAGTATTGTCTCCACTTTGCAAGGTCTCCATATCTCGTCCTGCTCTGACGATATGTTGATTCCTACTCCCCACAACACGCCAGCCGCTACTCCACGGACCTCTCCTACCGCTCCTGGAAGAGAGACTGGTCGAAGAGTCGCCAGTAACAACCCAATCACCCCACCTCCTCCTACCGGACATCCTCGCAACACCCGCACCTGCCCCGACTCACCATATCCCGGCATGGTCTACGGTGAGATGGCCCGTATCCCTCGTTCTCCTCATAGCGACACCTCAAGCACCGACACCGTATCTGGTCTCCAAGCTCCGCACAATACCCCCGTCACTCCATCAGTCTCGCCCCAACGCTCACCAACTTCCTCTGACGGCCGCGTCGAAACGCCACGCCTACCCCGTCGACACGGGCCTGCATTCTTCGGCTCCCCACTCAATCCAACCCGTCAACGCGGCGGCGGTCCAAAGAAGAAGCAGAAGGGTAAAATGACAAACGGCAAGCTCCCCAATGGAAAGACCAAAGGCAAAGGCAAAGGTACTGCTAAGGATAAGATGCTGGATGATACCGCTCTAGCCGTCGCTCACGGAGAATCCCCCATCTACACCTCGAACATCGTCGTAAGTCTTCCCTCCAATCCCCTGCCCTCCTCCCCTCTCATACAAAGATATTAACCAATGTCCTCAGGCAATCCTACAACATCCCGAAGCCCTCGCAGTCCTCTCATCCGCTCCAGACATCGACCCCACCGCCCTCACCACCCTCCTCGCCACCTCCGGATTCAAAGACGTTCTTGCCGCATTCGTCGAGACGGGTAAGGCAGGACAGAACGACCCTGATTGGTTGGAGGAGGCTCTTGCCGCTTCGAGTCGTCGTGGTAAGGGGGAGTTTGATGAGATTTTGGAGGAGAACTTTCGGGAGATTTGGGAAGAGGAAGGAGAGGAGATGGCGGATGAGGAAGGTGCGTAGGTATTTTTCCCGTGGATTGGGAAGGTGCGGTTTGTAGTTTAGTTAGGGAAGGAATGCATATGGGTCTGCTTTTTACCAGTATGTAAGTGACTTTTGGTGTTCTCGGAATATTTGAGAACATTTGGTACAGTATTCTGACATGCAGATTGCTTCCTTTGCATCCATAAAGCATCCAATCGTTCCTGCCTCTTTTGTGCAGCCGCGCACTGCCTTTTGCTGGCATCCAGTATGTTCCAATGTCCTCTGAAGATTTGAGAACTTTCGGTGGTGTATTTTGATAATCGATTACTATCCATGAAATCCACTGAGCATCCGACTGCTCCTTTCATAGTGGGGTCGAGAAAGTTATGTTTTGAATCGTATCCAGGCGCTTTGAATGTCCCCACGAAATTTGAAAACAAATTATTTGCACACCAAACATCCATACCTGATAACCACACGACACGTTATCATTCCTGCAGTGTTCGCGCAGAGGGATTATGCGCTTCATGATATTCTGATGGATTTCAATGGCTTCAAAAAGTCCGAAGACATTTCGGTAGAAGAATCCAAAGCTCCGAGTGTGATTCAGAATCCCCTTTGGCTTCGAATTTCTCATCCGCCTTTCCTTTTCTCACTTGGCGCTTCCAGTGACTATCCGGCAAGGGACGACAGTAACATCAATTTTAACAGATGGAAAGAAGGACTTACTATTCACTGGCACTTAGGTGTGATTTGATGTCCCTGAAAACCTGAGGACAATCAACAAATCTTGCTTTTCACGTTTAGTAATCTAGCATCCTGGGATACTCATAAGGTATCTTGGTGTAATGAAATGTCTTGGGCTTTCTGGAATACATTAAGAGCTTTTTTTTTTTTTGAGATAAGCCATGGACTCTGGAATTTGAAATACTGTCATTTCTGAGCATATTATGTGCCTTTTGTTTTGTTTGAAAATTTGGGATACTGGAGTGTAGCCAGGTGGATTTTTGATGTGCGCAAATATTTGAAGGACTATCAGTAAACCTTTTCCACTGGACCACTTCCTTTGGATATCCTGTATCCGGAAGGTGCCGCGGAATATTCGGACAACCAAGAGTGGGCTGATATGAGATGATGTGGTATTATTCGGGCATATATAATAGGCTTCTTGGTATCATGGACCTGTAAATCCTCAAATTTCAATTTGTATTTTCCGTTCAGTGATGTTAGAAGCTTCTCATCACATTCAAGAGGAAGACGTGGGTAGTTACAACACCCAATGAGCCTTGAACAATCATAATATGGAGTTTCCCACTCTAGCATCGAAAAGAGTCGACCTGCTTTGCTATCTTTCACGTGTTGAAATGATACGTGTATCTTAGTAGTAAGCAGGCTCCAAAGCATCCGAAACATGAGATGTGCAACAAACACTTCTTTCTAGATACCACCATATCAAGACACAATAGCGCGGTACCTAGAGAACCATAAACACGGTACAAAGCCACTACTCCTGCATAAGCGTATCTCTGATATGCAACAAAATCCCTGCAAGCTCGACTCCAGTAAGGCCACCTTCGAACACCAGAACAAGGGCTTTGATACTTGGTACTGGAGTTGTACAAGCCGAAATTGGAGGATAGTGAGAGTATGATATTCAATTGATGATTCTTTCACTTATCATTGGTTCATACATTGGAGCCACATGGGTCTTCACGGTGAAGTTCGTGCATGGTTGTTGTGTAGGGCTGAACATTTGTGGGAATGTTGTCTGATGTTTGGGACCTAGCAATTTTGGCTTCCGGCAATGCCACCTGCTTAGGACTTCTGTGCAACGTCAGTTTCAGCCAGGAAAGTAGTTATGTGCTAAGCTAGAACTGAGAAGTGTGTTAGGCAAAGATGGAGAGTAGCTGGGGCTTGGACCAGTGGCTAGTCCGGACTGATTGTAGTACCATTTCTGTACACGTAGAATTTCAATATTCTGTCCAGCGATGATCGTGGTACTGTATTCTCATATCGCTCAAGTGGGGATGAGCTGTACTCAGAAATAATGAGAAGAAACTGGCGAATGAAGGTCTTGCTGGTATGTGCATTTATATTTACCTCACATCATGACGTATGTCTCTGGTATAGAAGCGATGGAATTTAGACTGCCTTTCCAGGGCCGGCTGTTGGCTTTATGGCTACAATGAACGCATTTGTGAGTTACACATCTGCACCCTTGTCGCGATGTGCAACAAACCATGAGTTGCGCGCTCAGTATCAAGAACCGCGAAGCTAGACCAACCTTCAAAAAGGTTTCGGACCGGCTTGATTCCTGAAAGCGCTTGGTCCCATTCCGCTATTCCGCTCTGAGATTTACCAAACGGCCTCGATTAGTACAAAATTTTAGCATCTGTAGATTTCTCTATTGATATGCTACATTGGTGTCCTTCAACGATGCCTCACAGCACGTAGCGGAAATCCTTGTTCTCGAACTCGGTCTTATCCTGCATTCCAGCTTCATTACTGCTCTCTTTGTTGGCTGGACCATATTTCTTGTCACGGCGTTTGTTCGTGAAGAACATGTATGCTGGACTGGTGTTAGCAGGCGTTTATAGAACGACTAGGTAAAACAAATACCTAATAATGCCAAGTGGCACCCGAACTTAATCGAGTATCCAGCGAGAAGGCCGGCGGTCGCCGTTGGGTAGTCTGGAGCTTCGGAAGGCTTAACCACGAACGGGCCTGCAAAGTTGCCCCAACAATATGCTGTACTGCGATTGGTGCGTTAGAAACGGACTTAGTTAAAATGCTATTCTCCTGAACTTACAAGATCATTGCGCTTGCCATGGAACGATGCGTGTATCCTGCCATGTTGGACGAGACCGTGGTAAGGGAAACGGTGAAGCCGACAGACTGGGCATTGACCAGCCAGAAGCAGACAAGTCTTCCCCATGTGTTTGAACGCGGAAGATAAGCCATCAAGGCTGCACAGATGGTGCAGAGGATGTTAGCTGCAGTTGCGGTCAGCAGACGAGAGTTCGGCACGTTTAGCGTGATTGTGCCGCCGATGAGCAAAGCAATAATCTGGACTGCATCTCCGACAGACTTGAGCTCCGTTGTTTTCGTTGTGGAAAAGCCCTGAATTCCATTAGCTTTTGTTAAGACATGTCGAGGATTTCTTCTTACCAGATCTCGAATGATAATTGTGCTAAAGGAATTGACGACTCCGTTCGGGATCGCACTTTCTCATGTCAACAAAGTCCCCTTCTTGCTTGTTAGGAGAAAGACTTACGCGGCAAATACCGAAGTAAATATAAGCAGAGCTTTCGGATCCCAGAAAGCCACAATTGCTTGCTTCAGCACAAACTCCTTGTTCTTGATTCCCGTCTCGTTTCCAGCGACACGCTTGACAGCAATGATGCGCTCACGTTCACTGAAGAATCGAGCATTGGAAGGCGCATCGGGAAGGGCAAAATAGATAACAAATGCCCAGAGGCAAGTTGCACCACCCAAGATGAAGAAAATCAGCTCCCAGCGTGCAGGAGTCAAATCTTCGGGTAGTTTGGACACACCCATGGAGATGTATGAGCCAACGATTCCTCCCCAGCCAAGAGATGAGCTGTCCTGTGTTAATTATGCTATGAAACCAATTGCATAGGTAATACTTACTACCAAATACACTGTCGAAGTGGGATTTCTCTCCTCGTATACCAGAACCCAGTCATCAAAGTCAACCCACTGTTTGGGATGTTAGCTATTTGTCTGGCGCGATCGTAATCTGAGGATGGATTGATGACTTACGGGGTAACAGCTGCTTCAAAGATGCCCATCAAAACTATATTAACTGTCAGGTATGGCTTCATAAATTCATCTTTAATTACCTACATCGAACGGCGACTGAGTTTCTTGTCAGCTAAACGCACCCACAAAATCACCAATGACAACTTACGAGCACTTTGATAAGACCGGCACTGAGTCATGATCAAAACTGTCGCTCCCCATAGGAGACAGCTGATAGCGATGACTTTCTGCGCAGGGAAACGACCAATCAACCAACCACAAGGGTACTGTCCAAAGAAGTATCCCGCATAAACCACTGGGAAGCGTATGGTCAGCCAAGCTTCGTCAAGCTTTCCGTCCACACTCACTAGCAGAGAGGTAGTTGAACTGTTGGCCCTTGAGATTCAATGCTTGTTTGTATCCGAACAAATTGGCGTAATTTAAGGCTGTTTTGTCCATGAATTGGAGCGCCTGAGTGATGAGGAAAATTGGGAGGATGATGAGATCGATTTTCCATCGCACGCGTTTGTTCTGCATCGTGAGTGTCAGCCGTTACCGGTCGGATGATCTATTTGTAGGGTATTTCTTACCTCCTTGTCAGTAAATTCTAGGTGCAGACCTTCTTGGTATTGGTGATATCCAACTGCGTTATCCTTCCGATCATCAGCTATCGTGCAAACCAGACTGCAATTCGTAGGCATATGCACACCTCTTTGACAGCGTCAAGACCAACTTTGTAGTCGCCATGGCTTGGCACATGGTCAATGTCTGAAGTTATGGTGTTTAGTTGTTGGATGTGTTGCTGAGCTTCGAGCCCAGAGACCTCTGGTTTGGTCTCCATTTTGCTGTAGAGCGTCGCCAGATAGCTGCGAGAAACGTGAAAAGGACAGAAATGTAGAGAATGCAGCAGGGAGCCAGAAACTGTCAGAGCTAGTTGGATAAGTCAAATGGTCGATGCAGATCATCCCATCTTATATATTCTGATTTTTACGACCCGGACTGTTCCTGGGGAAAATGGGGGTCAATGGGGTACTAGTGGAGATATTGGGAAATGTGGAGGAAGTTACCGTCGATCCAATTCCAATTCCAAGCCAAGAGCAATTGCTCTGCGGAGGAAATCCCGCGGCCATTCGCCTAAGCTTCCGCGTCACGAATATCTCGGAGGAGGTTATCCGAATATGGGCTCTCGCAGCTGATCTCCGCCATAGGGTCTTCAAGAGTGGGGAAGCACACGCCAAACTCACGATGGGTGGCGAAGGTACGGAATCTTAGTTCAAGTGGCCAAGAATGATTGATAGGTAGGAATATAGTAGCCCATCGTGAGAGTTATTCTATAACGCCTACCATATTTTTGCTGATCATCACTGTCGGCATTTTTCTCATTCTCATATTCACAACTATCACTCATTAGCCTTTCAGAGCAATACAGAGTCATCGTAACGATGGGAGGTATTCGGGAACCTGAAAAGGAGGACGCATATCTTGCCAAACCATCAGGGATGTGCTGTTTGAAAGGCTCTCTCCACGAGGGAACACCGCGAGGCGAGATGGTCACCATCGCTGGCGTTGAAACATACACTGTAGCTCCACCCAAAGAGAATGCGAATGGTCACATTTTACTGTATTTTCCCGACGTTTGGGGTTTGTTCAATAATGGGCTCTTGATAATGGATGGGTTTGCGGATGATGGATTTCTAGTCCTGGGTCTAGATTACTTTCGCGGCGTAAGATGATATTTGATTTGAGCTGAAGCACTTACTTATGTTTACATCAGGACCCGGTATGGAAACATAGAAAAGACAGAAATGATCACTCAAATCCAGATTTTGACTATGAGGCGTGGAAGAGGAAGCACACTGCCTTTGCGGACGAAGCTGTGCCGAAATGGGTGACGGAAGTGAGAGAAAAGTATGGGCAACCAAAGACGAAATACGTTTGTGTTGGGTTAGTACTCACATGCAGTTCCCTCGAGAAATTTTAAACTGATAGTACTCCAGTTATTGCTTTGGAGCTCCATATGTCTGCGATCAGCTTGCAGGTGATGGCGTTGTTGCTGGTGCATTCGCGCATCCAGCATTTTTGAAGGAGCATCACTTCTTGAATCTGAAAAGTACGGCAATGCCAATTTCCCGAAAATTGAAGAACAACTAGCTGATGTCCCGATTAGAGCCCTTGTTTCTCTCTTGCGCCGAAACAGACCATACTTTCAATGTCGAGTCTCGACGAAGAGCTGTTGACATTTTGATTCAACAGAAGCAGCCATACCAGGTTCAGTTGTTTTCAGGAGTTCAACATGGATTCGCATTACGTGGCGATATGCACAACCCATACGAGCGTAAGCAAACTATCTCCTTCTCCTTCTCTTATAGGGTGCTGATAATGTCATAGGTTACGTCAAGGAGCAAAGTTTGCAAGGCATCGTGAAGTGGTTTGAGTTCTGGCTGTCACAGTAGCCACAGATTATGAAAACAATGCAGTACTTTTAACACAAATGAATGAATTGACAGAGTTCTCACTAAAATTTCAGATGAAAAAACCTCGTGTGATCTTACTTGTGTGATGTGTATTAGACGATGCGATTAAATCTCTCCAGCGACAATGGTTCTCGGCTCGCTAATCTCGGCAGCATTCCAGGGGAGCTGGTCCCTGAGGGATTAGTGACTAGGAGCCTAATTATGTAGCCAAGATTTCGATTCCAGTTACCCGGAACCAGCTGCGCTAGGCTCGATGTCATTAGAAGTCGACCCCGCAGCTAGCTAGCAGATGATCAACAACCAAAGTAAAGAAAGTCTGAACTACTCGCTGCGGTGAAACTCCGATCGGTGAAATGCCGATAACTGTTTACAATACAGTAGCACTCGAGGCGGTCATTCGCCTCATAGCCAAACAAGCTGGAATCGCCACCTTCGCTGTCACGACTCGACATCTGCATGAGGTGAAGTTCGATATAGTATTGATCCCACGCCGCACAATGAAGGACAATATCTGCTTATATCACTTCCAAATATCTGTAGATTAGTGACACATTCCTACCGCTCATCAATCAGAATGGCATTCTCATTTGTAGGCGAAGTAGCCATCGTCACTGGCGCTGGTTCACGCATCAAAGGTAAAGAAACCCCCTTAAAGTGCCTCGAGAACTTGTTAACAACATATATTGTCAGGTGAAATTGGTAATGGACGAGCAACAGCCATTCTTCTAGCGCGTCAAGGTGCCAAGGTTGCCCTCCTTGACTTCAACGTTGAGTGGGCAGCGGAGACGAAACGAATGATCGACGAAGAAGGGGGCACTTCTGAGGTTATTCAAACAGATGTCACAGATGAGGAATCGTGTAAAAAGGCTGTTGCGAAGACCGTGAAGCTTTTTGGTACGGTGCATATTCTGGTAAATATTGGTAAGTGAACAAAACCGCGCCTTCGCCCTTCTACGACAATCATTGCATCATGAATTTTTGCTGATGCTGAAATTCTCTAGTTGGTGTTGGTGGTGCGATGGGAGATGCAACGAAGATAGATATGAATGATTGGGACCGTGACTTCAGAATCAACGTGACGAGTATGGTGCTCATGTGCCGACATGTCATTCCAGAGTTCCGGAAAAACGGTCGAGGAGCAATCGTCAATATGTCTTCAGTGAGCGGTCGTATGTGCCACCTCTCTCCATCTGATTGTAAGTCGTGCTCGCTAAAATCATTCAAGTACTCGGTGGAAACCCAAGTCTGCTGTACCCCACATCAAAAGGAGCTATCATCCAAATGACCCGAGCGATGGCAGCTCAACATGGCCCCGAAAACATCAGAGTCAATTGTGTCTGCCCTGGAATGGTTTTTACGCCTATGGTCAGAGGACGAGGAATGACGGATGAGATGAGACAAGCTCGAGTCAACCAAAATCTGATGAAGATAGAAGGAACTGGGTGGGATGTCGGCAATGGTAAGGATCTCCTTGTTCATCGACAATAGGTTGCACTCCACTGAACATTTGATGTAGCAATTCTGTTTCTTTGCAGTAAAGAAGCTCGCTGGATTACAGGGCTGATCATGCCCGTTGATGGTGGAGTGAGTGGCCAATCGCATCGAAGCGAAATCTTGTTTACTGACAGTTCGATTTGCAGACAACAGCAGGAAAAGCGGATAGACCTGCTTTGAAAGCAGATTCTTTGGCCGAGAAGAATACCCAGATGGTTAAAAGTGTCCTGTAAAATTCCTCTATCATGAATATCAATTTTCAGTGATTCAGTAGAATCCATTAAACAGTGTGTCGAAAAGTGAGAACAGGAATGTATTGTGCTTTTCATCTGTTGTCAAGACCCTACACGAATTAATATCAATATCGCCGGTGTCTTGCTTCATAATAAGGTCAATGTCATCCAGAATTGTTGTGCCGTATCGCTCTTTTTCTAAAAACCAGAAAATCAGTGCGTTCCCGTCAAGCCTCGACATTGACCCCCACTCTTACTCCCGTGCTTCGAAGCGTCAGACGACATCATTTCTACCCCTCATTTCCCAACCACCACAAGAGGAGATCAATCCGGATTCAAAGCAACACCCGCAATTCTTGCATGAGATGTGGATTTTCACGCCGTCACCGTGCCATCGTGCTTACATTTCTCGGCCATTCGCCTAGCAGGACGACGGGAAAGACGGGCTGCCGCGAATCATGGCCAACAACCAAAATAATCACTAAGCGACACCAATGACTCGATAGAGCGACGAACCATTTCCCCAGAAAGGACAACCCTGGCATCTCTCACTCCAGCTTCCAATCTAAATCTGATCCCCGCATCAAATACCGTGGGGAGTAATAAGTGCGCCCAGTTGATAAAGGCCCACCGTGGCCACGCTGGGAAGGCGAGTGTCCGAAAACATACCCAGAGTCCACTTCATTTATTTTTGGCGTTTATGGAGGAGAATCCGACGACAAGTGTAGGCAAGAGGAGTACGGTGGCTCGGCGAAAAGCCATTTGTAGCAGCTGTCGGAAGCGAAAGGTTTGTTTATTTCACCGCTTGCCTTGCAAGAACTAGATCTCAGGAATTGATACTGAAGTGCAACATGCATGGTCTAACGATGTCACTTAGAGCAAATGCGACAGTCGATTGCCTTCATGCTCGACGTGTCTGGCGCACAAGAGCCAATGCCATTATGACAAACCACCATCATTGGCATATGTCAGGTCATTGGAAGCCAGGATCGAGCAATTACTTCTGGAAAGAAGTGGGAACTCTCCTCATGGGCAGATTTCCGTGACTGCTGTAAGCAACTTTCACTTTCGTTCTGAGAATTAATGCTTATGGATGGCGTACTTCAGAATGACGATGTTTTGGTCACACACGCAGACAGCGGTACACTACCACCAAACTCACCATATCAGTCAACCTTAGCAAGTGATCCAAACGAAACGACTAGTCCAGCTTATCAGATCCAAGAAGAAGCACGAAGCGAAACTGATAGAGACTCCGACCGCTGGGTATCACAAATCAGTGTCGACAGCCATGGCGGGGTGTCATTTCACAACCCCACTTCCGTCTTTCACGAAGCTCCATCACCAGAAGCCAGGCTCGATGTACTGGCTCAAGTTTCGAGTGGAGCATCACCTGAGACTCCCGGTAATGTTGGCAATCACCAAGCAGACCAGATCAAACAGTCGCTTGTCTCCAATGCAGCTCATCAGAGACGTCTTGAGGATCTCGCCATAGGGAACATCACAGCAATACAAAGCGATGTGCCTGCTGACGTCGCTGCCGAGTTTCTTCGCTTTCATTGGTGTTGGATACACCCTATGTTTATGTTTGTGTATCGACCGGCTTTCACTCGTAAGCCTGCTGCAACGATAGTTATCTTGAATATCTACTAAACAATAAGTAGGCGACATGGCTCTCAGTTCTCCAAACCAACCAGAAACTCAATATTTCTCAGAACCTCTCTTGAAAGTGCTCCTTGCGCACAGTGCAAGATTTCGAGTGCAAGACTCAGACGACAGAGAAGCAGCGAACGCAGTCATGATTGCACTTCAACAACAGGCTCAACATTCCTTGGCAATGCGTCTTACCAATCCCAGCTCGATATCCATAGTTCAAGCGCTGCTTCAGCAATCAGCGCGGGACTTTGCATTTGGGAACTCTTCACAAGGTCAGTCAATGCTTGCTTAGGCGCAAGGTTTTAATTCTGATCAGAATAGCCTGGCTGTATTCCGGTATGGCTTTTCGAATAGCCATCGATCTCGGTATCCACTTACCAAGCGACAAGCTTCGCGGTTATGTGAGAAGCTTGACAGCTGAGGATATTGAGATCCGCAAACGTTTGTTTTGGGGCTGTTATACTTGGGATAAAGCTATGAGTTTGTATCTTGGACGCATGCCAGCCTTCATTCCTCCAGTAGAATCAAATCCACCTGAATTCAGTAAGTTCGACACCCTTCCCAGCCTGGAGAGAAACAACTGATATTCTCCAAAGTGGACGACTTCACCGAACACGATCTATGGGAACCATTCTACGGTTCCGACTCAGATCCAACAAGCACACCACGGCCACCCTACCCGCCCCAGAAAGGCTACATGATATCCTGCTTCACTGGCCTCTGCAAGCTCTCCACAATCCTTAGCACCATCATGCTCGAGATATACGGGACATCTTCAACCGACACACCCGCCTCATCCCCCAAGCATCGCAACAACACCAGCACATCCCCGAACCCCAAAACCTCGTCCTTCATCAAAATCAGCACCTCCATCCAAAAATGGTGGACCGACCTCCCCAACCCCGTCCGCCTCGACGTTCAATCCCTTCCATCAGTCAGCCCACCCCTCCACATCGTCTCCCTCAACCTTCTCTACCACACAACCCTCATCCTCCTGCACCGCCCCTACATAATCGGCACTCCTTCCTTCAACAACCCCGCCGTCCTGCGCTCCTACCAAATCTGCATCACCGCCACCGCCGCGATCCATGACCTCCTCATCCTCCTAACATCCACATTCGGGTACGGCCACACCACGTATCTGAACTGCTATAACACATATGTAGCAGCTACGATAGCGGTGTTGCATTTCCAGCTACAGGAGGAAGAGAGTGTGAATGTGAGTGTGACATTGCCGGACACGGGTGTGGATACGGAGAAGTTGGGATTGCGGTTCTTTTTGGAGGTGTTGCAGAGGTCGGCGATGGCGATGCCCGGGCTGAATAGGAGTGTGGAGATTGTGAAGAGGCATATGCAGGGGATTTTGGAGAGAAGGTCGAGGAGGTATTTGGAGTCGTTGTTTCCTGTTTCTCATAATCCGAGTGCGAGTGCTGGTATGATGAGAGAACAGGACCAGCAGAGACAAAGACAGTCCTCCTTCTCAACGCCCACCAGTCACTCAATACCCGTGCCCTCGACAAATCCGTCCACATCCGCAACCCAGTACCAGAGCTTCCCATTGGAAGTCCAAACACCTCAACCAGACGGCAATACCAATACCAATTACAACGCATATCCGACCTTCAACCTCGAAGGTCTCCCCGCATTCCCAGGCCAAGATTTCAACATGGGCATGGACTGTAACCTAGATCAAGAGATCATCGATCCGCAGACAAGAGCGGCATTCTTGGGATTGGATCCACATTTGACTTTGAACCATGAGAGTTCGGATTGGACTTATGGAGGTTTTTATGTTTGAGTCAGAGGGACACTTAGGCGTTTATTGACATTGGCACGGTGCAGGAGCGAGATTGAATTGGATTTAGGGGTAAATAACTAGCTTATCGTAAAGGGAGAAGTGAACAGGTTTGACGGGGAACCGAAAGCAACAAGACGCTGAGAAAAAACGAAAGACATCGTGGAGAGCACAAAATTAGGCGCAGGCACATTACTAGCAAGGAAATTCCGGCAAGATAGATAAGGAGAATAAAAGACCCAATTCTTCTCCGCTGCAGCATAAAGCCGCTGACAGTTTTCCACTACCGAAACCCCTCAATATCTCACTCACTAGAATCAGAAGTGCTGTATCCAATCAATGAGCAGGATTTGCATTCCACGAACGTCTTGCTCGTTCCAAATTCCGAAACATCACGGGTGCTGAGGGTCCAGCCCAGTCTCGCCAGCTGTGCATCCTTCAAACCACATTCACCAGCATTAATCAGCGAGTCAACAAGACCAACAGCCTCAAATGGCAATACATTATGATCGGCGATGAGGTGTTTCTTCAGTGTATAGGGAATGAAACTCGAGGCTGGATTCTTGCCACAGGTGCCAAGTTCACAATTATAGTAGCCGTGAATGGCGGCAATGTGATCCGCCAAAAGGACGTCTAGAGACGCTTCGAAAGTATTCGAAGTCTGGCAGTGCGATAACGGGCACCCTCGCTCGAGTCCTCTGTGCCCGGCCTGGCCGTGCGAGTCGAGCTGGTCCTGCGTCCTGAAGCAATTGCCAGAGCCCCGATGGCATCCTGGGATAAGGCACTCGAAGGCGCCGTGCCAATTCCGTACATGCTCCTTCAACTTGTCGCGGCGAGCAAATCCGTTGATGGGTTTCGGACACAATGGACGGGTGCACTTGAATGGTAGAGAACCATTGAAGTGTTTACTCTTGTAGTGACGATCAAGGTCACCCTGCTTCCCGAATGCTTTTTTGTGAGAGCAGTCTCGCTCGGGACAGATCAGAGGCTCAATATGGATGTTTTGAATGTGGTCCCAGAGACGGGACGCGGTGCTGAAAGCGCCTTTTCTCGACTCACAGTCAGGCCACTTGCAGCCCGGCCAGGCGACTTGCACAGCGGAGACATGGGCCTTGACGATATGGTCCTCGATAGCTTCAAGTCCCATGAAACTATCCGAGGAACTGCATTCGGGCCATACACAACGGCTAGATTGCCCGACAGAATGCAAATTGCGCCGGACAGTTTCCGAAAGAGCCTGTGGAAATTTATTCGATGTTGGGGGCCCGTCATGCAAAGAACCCAAAGGCGTGGTCATCGATGAGGAAACAGGCTGCGTATATGGTGGTAGGGACCGAACGCTTCGAAGCCTTCTGTCGATGTCGGTGGTAAGACTTGCATACTAACCAGGTCGGAGGATTGGTTGAAGATGCAAAGCTGAGCCACCTCATCCGATCGAACACTCAGATCACCCACAGCAAATTGTAGAGCGACTGGGATCACCCTTTCCAGAAAAAACAGGGCGTTAGCATTCCCTGTTCAAAAAAAAAAATTCTTACTCGTTCCGGTAGACGAAGGGGCAATCGGCGATGTTGGGTTGGTCGAGAGGCGGCCAATTCTCAAGCCAATCAAGCTGAGAGAAATCCATGCTGCAGGAATCAGGGCGTGACAGGGCGTAAATAGGGCGTGAAAGGGCGCGAGAGAGCGGTGACGAGGCTCGAAGCTTTTGCGTGTCGACAGGTGCTCGACGGATGAGTAGGTGGTGAAGTTGAAGGGGGAAGAGGCCGTTCCTATATACCTGAGCGGGCAGGGCTCGCTTGCAACTTCCACCCCAGCTTGTCAAGCGCCCCTTTCATGCAGCTGAGTATGAGATTGTACTCCCGATCCGCGCTTTCCTCGCCAGAGGCACAAGGATGGGACGGCAGTGGAGAGTAGATGCGAAGACCAGTGTGAGTAAGAAATCGCAATAAATATTGTAAGAGGCTTTTCCAGTACCAACATTCATGTGTCACATATATACACGCCCCCTCCAAACTCTCCTTCCACTCACAGCTCATCATGCCCCGCGCCCTTAACCTCCCAAGCACCACCACTCAAATCCGGCATCCCCATGATCTTCACCACCAAACTCGTCCAGCCCGTGAAATGCTGCGTCCGCTGCCCCTTGCCCGTCTCAGGATTATACTGTTCCCAAGCGAAGCCCGTCTCCGTCCAGGCATCGTAGACGGTCTTGATGAGATTGAGGCGGAGAGTGCTGTAGAGGTCTGTGGCGAGGGATTTGTGAGGGCCAGGGGTTTGGGAGTATTTCTGTTTTGGTCGTATTAGTTCGTGAAATGGTGAAAGGTCGAGGTGGATTTGAGGACAGAAATGGAAAGGAAGCAAGACTTACGAGTAATTGTACTACAGCGAGATAGTTGATGTTCATCCATACGGGGCCTCTCCAGTAATTTTCATCGGTGCCGTAGAACTCATCTTTTTTACTCAAACTCCTGAGCCCATATGGACTCCACAGCTCCTCTTCATCGCCAATCAACTTCAATACATGCCCCAATTTCTCACTCTTTGGGTCTAAAAGACCCGTCAAGAATGGGAAGAGCGAGATATATCCCTTGTGGCAGACTAGTTTATTCTCCTCATAATCGTCGATGGTAGCGTCGCAGTAACACTTATCCTTCTCACTCCAGTGCAAATCATCGATGTTGCGCAAGATAGCAGTTTCGATTGTGGTGAGTTCCTTAACATCGTCGGCGTAGTCGAGGAGTGTAGCGATGTTCTTGAGCGATTTGGTCATCATGCCCATCCAGGAGATGAGATCGACGTGGAGCTCTCCTGGGTGTGGCGGCTGAGGGCGTGGGTAGTCATCAAGACCGCTGGTGAGGATGTGTTGTGGTGTGCGGCCGCGCCACCTGTAGGCCTCCTTGGTGCTGAANGCATCACGGTCATAGGACTTCAAGTCGCCAGATTGGGTTTTGCGGTACCAGAAGTAGTGCTTTCTAAGTTTTGGGTAGAGTTCGCGGAGGTAGTGAAGGGCGAGATCTAGGTCTTGGAGGTAGACAGAATTGGGCTTCTCGCCAAGGCTCTCTTTCGCTGCTTTGGCGTCAGGACCAGAGCCGTTCATAGCATTGATCTTGGAGATGAAGTTATCAACGATGAAGAACAGGGTGGGAGGGTTAGCGTAATGCGGATATTGGACCTGGAATTCGGCTGGGACTTTGCTTCGTGCTTCGGCGCCAAGAATTTGTTCGCGGCCAATCCATCCATCTTCATCCATGAGATTGAACCAGCTCTTCACGACCTCCAAGGCAAGATCCAAATCCCAGTCCGCAACTGGCATCAGGTGGAAGCCTTCATCCCAAAGGAACCCACGTGGGAAGAATGGTCTTGACGGGACGGTGGTGAAAAGCTCGGAAGGTCCTTCAAGCTTCTCATGCTTCTGAGCTCTAACAGCTGCAGTCTCTTCCCAGAACCCTTCATTCTCCTCATCATACTCTGGAGCATATGATCGGTCGACAACAGAATCGCCATAGAAATAGCCGAGGCCGCCAAGCAAGTTTGAAAACATGCTTCCGGCGAATCTCTGAAGAGCTTCGATACCAAACGGTGGTTGAGGATCAAAGGTAGCGACGAATCGATCCCAGAATCCCATTGACCCTCGAGACAAGAACTCGGAAACATCTTGGCTAGTGTATTCCTTGCCAGATGAGCCGCTGTTGAAAATGACATCGAACTCGAAATTTCCCTCGAACACTTTCTGAATGATGTGCAAGTTTCCAGCATCAGGCTTGTTCTCCAGGGTATACACCTGCCACGGAGGAGGTGGGTTCTCCTCTCCATAGGTAGCAATGTATTTGTCGATTTGCTCCTTCAGACCCTTGAACAGAATAGGCTTCACTTGCCACAAAATCGAATCCGGAGCTTGAAGGGAGTGGACAATAGTGCGATCAAGCGGCTTCTCCTCATACGAAGGATGTGTACCAGCAGGATGACTGCCTCTCCCCGTTGTGACCGTGACCTTGTATTCCCCCAGGCCAGCCGAGTCTCCCTTCAGCGTAACATCGCCCTCATAGCCCAGCTCATTGGGTTCATTTTCAAGCTCCAGACTTCCAAGTCCTTCCAACGAATTGTACCACACAACCGTAGTCTTGAGATCCGGTGGTGCACCTTCTCGCACTGTGCCTCTTACACGAACAGCCCAGCCGCCGCCGTTACTTCCTCCAGGGATCTTCACGAACATAGTGCGGATGTTTATGCCATTGCCCTCGTCATAAATCGTTTGCTGTCCTCCCGTCCGCGCGTCGTATTCGTCCCAGCCGTAACCTTTCATATTGTCGCCCTGCTCGCAGGTATGTCTAAAGTCTGCAGATTATATCAATTAGCATAGTGCATCTTTCCCAAATACAATGCCCCAGATGTTATCCCAGTGATTATAAGTGTAGAAGTCGAGCAGGGCCAAACGTACTATTCTGCACATCTTGATAATTGTCCACCCTCGACCACATCAATCCACCCATCAAACTCTTCGGGATCCTAGGCCTAACACCAAAATACAAATTCGGTCTATAAGGCCCCCAAAGCAGACTGTCGTTCGATTTCCTCGCGACCTCATTGTACAAAATCGCAGGGTCTTCTGCCGCAGCTACCTGTGTCGACAAGCATGCTGCGAACAGAGCTGCGACGGGCAGATTGGGGAGAAGCATGGTGCGTTTTGAAGCTTCAATTGAGGGGAGGAAGGATTGCCAGAGCTCCGTGAGAGAAAATTTGGGAGCTCAAGGGCGTGGCGGAGTGAGGGGAGGTATTTCTGTAGGGAAGGCTGGAGGGGTTTTGAGAACACCGTTGCGGGTTTGAGTGATGTGCGGCTACGTATTCAGCCTGTGACGCGAGGCTGCAGGGAAGGCTGGCTAGTGATGCTTTGGGACAAATGAAAAGGGTCACGGAACGAGGAACCGAGAGATCTGGTCTGTATGAAGATCCTTCATTGGGGGAATTCATATTTACTTGGACAGATATTGCTTCTCTAGTTTGCCATGGATTCTTCTGATTTGTCTTGCTCTGCAGCCAGCAATTGACTTTGGCGATGAAGCCACGACTCAGTTCCACACCGGATGACGAGGCCGCACGAGAAAATACCAGGTCCCAAAATACAGCTCAGAACAGTCCCAAATTTATGTCTATACCCTGTGAAAGGGCACAAGCAAGGGTATCGCCATATATCATCCATAGCTCGTCCGCCTCTTCATCAGTCCCTGCTTGGACTGAGAGGTCTATTGAATCCGCCGACCCGATTCATGTACTGTCTGTACTCGGTCTTCTTCTCCTTTCTCACAGCATAGATATCATTTCCTGCGACTTTCTGCTGGTGCGTCGTGCCGAATCCACCAAAACCCATCATTGCTTGCATAGCAGCCATACCATCATCTTCCACAATAAGGTCGTCGTCCTCCTCGATTGGCTTGGCAGCCTTCTTGCCCTTCTTTCCCTTCTTCGCCGGCTGCTCTTCCGCATCTACATCCATTCGCTCGTGATCCTGTCCATTCACAGCAGAGTTGACCTTGAACGAAACCGGTGGTGTCGCTGTCCTGGCTTTGGTGAACTCCTCCTCGACGTGGCGAGGATTTGGTATATCCTTCTCGGGCTCGACATCCTTCCTAGAATCCCTCTCCCGCTCTCGTCTCGGACTCCTACTCCTCGTATCTCTCTTCGTGTCCCTCGCCCTATCCCTCGATCGCTCCCTCGGTCTATCGCGGCCCTCTCTCCCACCATCTTGAGAAACACTGTTAGGCTTCATTCTAATACAGAAAGCCACCTCATGGGCGGCAACATTGGTACTGGCAGACAAACACATACCTCTCTCTCTATGATCTCTCTCCCTCGTATCCCTCTCCCTCCCACCATCTCTCTCCCTCTCACTTCCACCATCTTGTAAATCAACATTAGACTTGCCCCTATAACAGAGCGCTACACCCTCACCAGGACACATACCTCTGTCTCTCTCCCTATAATCCCTCCTACCACCCCTCTCCCCCTCACCATCTCGATCTCTTCCTCCCCTACCATACCCATCTCTCGTATCCCTCTCACGCTCATCTCTCCGTCCTCCCCGATCTCTGCCTCCGCCTCCTCTCGAGTCGCGCGGTGACCGACTACGATATCTGCGATCGCGATTCCGGTCTTCTCGTCTGTCGCTGCCGCGATCTGGTCGCTCGCGCTCGTCTCGTTCGCGGGATGGGAGGGGTGCTTGAGGTGCGCGTCGGTCGGCTTCGTCCCACATCTGCTTGCTGTCGGGGCGGCGCGCGCGTTTGTATGGTGGTTCTGCCATCGCATTAATTTCTCCCTGTGTCTAAGCTTGCGTTGTCGATAATTGAAATGTTGATGAGGCTGCGAGCGTTTGAAAATGTTGGCAGGGGTTGGCTGATGTGGTCCGTGCGACGACTTTCATTTCTCCTTCCACCATCACTAAGGTTTAACTTCTTTTATTCTGCTACAAAGTTTGGCCTCAGAATTCTGAATGGGGTAGTGTCCTCGTGGACTTCGTAGTGTCTGGATGAGTTGCCATCAATCCGCCTAAGTCTCCGGTGATAAAAATCCTTACCATTCGAACTTCCCAAAGCACTTTCCACATGGAAGTAACTCGACAATTCACAACCCTGAGGCATCACTTTAGAGTCTAGGAGCATCGAAGAATGGCAGTATAAAGTTTTGGTGTCTACGGAGTGGAGGGCTGTTTTCCTCGTTGGTGAACGAGCCCCGCAAGGGGCATGTCCACGTTGTGTCCTCAACCAAATGCAACCGCATCAAGACGCAAAGAAATAAAAATAAAATTCCGCGAGGATTACAAACTTTCCATCGCAGGAATAAATGAGATTCGTCAGTCATTCATGATCCACAGATCAGTAGGTCAACAAAGAAAACAATCTGAGCGAATCGCCTGACTTGAAGCTTTTGGGATCCAAAGGCTGGGAAGAGGCACAATGAATTGCGGTACTGGCAGAGGGAAGCTACCAATTCTTCTGGTAGCACGCCATAGCAGGAGATGTAAGAATTTCAGAAATTGGCGCCAACAAAAGAATGGCCTGCTCGAGTGCTGTTTTACCTCGGAGTCAGGAAAGGAAAGAGCACGGTTCCGTGTACTAGTCAGAAGCAAAAGGGGTGTTGGCGATTATTTAGGGGCTTCAAGTCGTTGAATCCAACGAAATTGATCGTCGGATTGAGTCTTCGTATCTAAGCTTGCAATGATGGAGTGTCGGGGAACTGAGGGTGTAGCACCGTAGCGTGGTGGTCAGCTATGTATGTTCTCGAACATGGCGGTCTCGGTTGTCTTTTCGTGCAAAGGATCTCGAACCCTGCGGACCATACAGGCAATCGTCAAAAGTGCAGCGGTACACGACGGGAGGGTACAGCAATGGATGACAGCTCGTTTGATGTCGATCCAAGTCTTTCCTGAGACCGAAAGGCGCTTGATGGGCGCAGCCGGATACGTTGCAAGCGAACCGTTTGTTGTGTATCGCTGTATTGTGTCGGCTANNANGTCTGCTNNGCGAAGNNNCGAGNGNNANGNAAACNNCNG
>NYXK01000053.1:0-247769 GCA_002685535.1 Deltaproteobacteria bacterium | reverse complement strand
TNNACCTNAGGANGNTGAGCTTNGCGAAGANTCGANGGCNNAGNAAANNNACGGNGCNGNAGNATCCTGCANGACGATGAGCTTGGCGGATTGATGGCCTGTAAATTGACGGAGCTGGAGGATCCTGCACTGCAACTGCTGTGTTCAGAGATCGCAGTGGCAGAAATTGATGGATTAAGGTCCAAAGCTGGTAGAGGCGAGAGGCTGACATCCGAATGTTGCTTTTCCGAACGAGGCTCTTTGGCAATATTATCTGGAGCTTCGGCGGCGCTGGCATGTCTAAGGTGCTGAGCAGCAACCAACGCACATGAGGGACCATGTGGCCACGGCAAGTTGACGTTCGAGAAAGCAGCTTCAAGGCCTGGGCCTTCCGAGTCGCTTGTAGAAAAAGCAGTATGAGGTTCAGGAATCGGTGGGGAAGAGGAGGTGTAGCAATGCAAGCTATAGGTATCGAAAACAAAATTGATGGGATTCGGTTTCAGTTCAACCTGCCATGGGCTGACATACTGAAAGTTCGGACGTTTCCGGTTGTTGTCTAGACTATGGTCATTGTGTTCTGTCGGGATCTGCGGAGCGCGGAGACAACGAGTCTCCGCGCAGGAGCAAGGCTGAGGCTCTCAAGAGCTTGAAAAGATCTTGTAATGTGCAATGAAGTTGTAATACGCCACGAGATAATCTTACGGCCCGCCCGAGGGCGTGCTCGTAAACGGAACTTGTGCTGGGTGATGGGTAGTAGGCGAACAAAATCGACAATGGTTGAGAAAGGGAAGTGGAAAGGAACGAGATTAAAACATCTCCAGGTCCAGATTTCGAACTAGTAGAAGCGAGAGGCATCTTGCCAAGGGCTTTCAATGACCAATGGCAGAGCTGTATAGCGAGGCGCGAGGAACGGTTGGAGCTGCAGACGGTGGCGGAGGCATACTGACCTGATAGGTGAGAAAGATGGTCTGCACAGGAGGATTACTTCACCCATGCACGATGACTTTTGATTCCGAGCGAAGAATGAGAAAGAAGCAACAG
Organism: Deltaproteobacteria bacterium; assembly: GCA_002685535.1. Lineage (GTDB taxonomy): Bacteria > SAR324 > SAR324 > SAR324 > NAC60-12 > Arctic96AD-7. The sequence continues at coordinate 246,749 of NYXK01000053.1, read as the reverse complement.
GGCTTTATTTCACCGATTTGCCGAATCCTTCCACTTGGACAGCTCCAGCCTCCAAACGATTTTACAGAGGGGAAATGGAATACACGAAATCTCTTACTTGACGACATGATACGCAAATGTCTCTGGAAAACAATCTGGGATCGACCTATTGTGCCACTGAATGTAAGCGTCTAGGGGGTCAGTATTGGCAGCCAACCAAAAGTTCATGATCAACTCCCAAGATGATATTGGAAGCCGCTACTTACGAGGATGCTATCTACTCTGAAAAACAGAAAAGATTAGTGCGCAAGCTATTCAGGAGATGAAAGAGCAAGTCCTTATCGTGGTGCTGTGTGAAGGACACACAAGAAGTCTTATCAGCTCCACGAGAAGCAGGATTCATACATCATTACCGTCAAGAGATACGACAATGGAGACTAAGTGTGTCTAGACAAGAAGTATGGCACTCGTAGAATGCTGCATTGTTCTATCTTTCACTTTCGGCGGGGCGCTGTCCCCGAGGTAGTGCCCGGTCGGCATGCCCTTACGTACAGCCTCGTCTGTGAACAATGGTGGCTGTGCTTCTGCCCGACAGCCTTACACACACTCAATCTTGCCTCACTCTCTCTGTCGAAATATGTGTGCTTACAGATACACTTGGATTCAGATTTTTCTCACTATGTATTTTAGCATAAGTTTTCGATCTTGTATCTCATGCTCATTTGCAAGTCCATGTCTAAATCAGGCTGGAGAGAGCCGAAGGTATCCAAAGCTCGTATATCAGCCCAATGAAAGACGCTACGACATGTAATCAACAATTAGGACTAATATCTATAGTTGAAAGCTTATACAAAACCAAACCAACCACGAGATATCCTGCTCTTTCCACGCGATCTGAAAACTCATTCCCATGGCATGTACCGTGGTCTCAATCAAATACTGACAATACTGTTCCTCGGTTGAGGAGCCTACGTGGGTCTCGAAGTCGCTGGCGGTTATCGTGTTGATTTCCATATGAACAAAATTCTCAAACAGGGTTATTGCACGACATCTCCGCAATATCAACAAATACTCCGCTAACCTCGCTTATTCCAGGGACGCGACAAATGACTCGGGTATTGTGGGTCTCATTCATGCTCTACGAAATACAAGACAGCAGTCTGGAGACAAGGAACGAGCAATTTAAAAAGGTCTCTTGCCCTTGCTGCCCACCTTCCGAAACAAGCTGGCTGATCTCGACTTTCTCGCGACGAAGTTTCGCAAGCCACTTGGGCGCCTCCTGGACATCGATGACTGATAGCATGTTGCTTCTTGGTGTGTAGGTAGACCTTTGGCTCGCTGTCTCCTCTCGCTGTCATCATCCGACGGGGCCCCAGTTGAGAGACACTTGTTAAAGGTGGATCGACAAGTTTCAGTAGATGGTTATTGGAGAGGCATGCTGAGTCCAGGTTCAAGCCGTTCTCCTAGTCATATTACAGCTTAACACTTTGAATTGGAGGATGATAACACTCGCAGCTCGACTGGTAGGCTTTGAATCCCTTTTGTGTCAAGGTCAGAGAGAATCTAGAGGCCATGCTTCTACATGAGGCAAACTACAATGAATTAATCGACAAGCCGGCGAGGCATCAAGTACTTGTGTATGGGGAGCACGTGATTTGGTTGCATTTCAAGGAATGAAGCAATGTTTAAATGATGTGATCGGAGTTAACACTAGTATACATGTAGCTGTTGTACAGTTTCAACCTTAGACTGAAATAACGAGTTTCATATGCGCCAAAATTAATTTGCTATATGGGAAGTTGGGACGCTTCAGCCGTGTGCATCGGACTTTTGGCGACTAGCGGAATTAAAACAAAAAAAAGATGAAAACTCCACTGTATTCTTTTTAACTCAAAACGCATTATTTAACGAATCTGCCTAGCGTTCTGCTTCATTATGGACTTGGTGTCTATCTTGGAAGCCAACTACCTTCACTTCCCCCTTTCTCCTCGCTTAAGCAACCGGAATAATAGTCGGTCTCTTACAACCGTATTCTCGATCATTATTCTTGTACTAAAGCGCTCTCATTACAGTTTACCCCCTGTGACTTTGTTAATTTGCCGCAAGTGTGTATCTAATCATACTTTCTGTACGTATTGATCTGGCTTTTTAACTGGCTGCAATCTCCCTGGCGATGAACAGGAAATAAGAGAGCCACAGGGGGGTACACTGCAATATACTCTGCGGCAACACGTTTTTTTCAGCGTGAAAAAAGCCTGGCACCGCCACTGGTGTCAGCCCTGGCAGTCTCTTTCTCCTCTCACTGCCTCCGAAGAAGCGTTGAACGGGGCCCTCGAACCTCCAACCAACCACAGGATAAATTCGCTATGGACCCGCTGCTGCGTGCTAATTTGGGACGAAAGGTACTCTTATTTGTGATAAGCTTATTGGCTGGAAAGCTTGTTAGACTGTGGCTAGTGCTTATCGACCTGAGTGGTGGATTGTCGATCACCCTCCTCTTAGTGAGATACTGGATCTGTACCACTAGTGTCGATCCGTCCCGTGTCCGCGATTGATAAAGCAAGGCAGAGCCACTTCTCAGGCGCCACTGCATAACGTCCTTCATGTTTCTGGTCAATCGTTGAGACATCAATATCCTTTGTTCATGCTCGAGTCTTCGTCGAGCACGTAACGATGTATTGTTCTTTTAGTTCCTTTGGATTTTTGGCTCTGGCCGGATTGACTACAGCGGCAGATAATAATCCTAATGTCACATTCATTTACCCGCCAGGTCCTGGGCTGCTTGTCAATTACATGGACACGATCAATGTCACCTACACATCCCCGTTCCAACGTCCTCTGCTCTATACCTTTTGCTTGAAGCCAAACAGCAAAACAATATTTACAAGTATGCCCTCCGATCCTTGGCTTCAAGTCTCGATTATTGACTAATCGAACCGCAGAACTTATCCAGCATGTTGCCCCGAAGAATGGATCGTCACTTGTCCTCATAGGCTGGTCGGATGTGAAGTCTTGTTACTTTGATCTTCGACCTACGAATAAAGCAGGCAATGGGTCCAACAGCAACTACCTCAGTATCATTCCTACGGCTCGTGCCTCGCCGATCCTGGTTGGACTCAACCAAAACACAACGACAAATCCCACAGAACCGACCAACACCGTCACTATAACTCCAGAGCCTTCAGAAGACAGCTCGTCAGGGTTGAGCAGTGGCGCCAAGATCGGCATTGGCGTCGGGGTTGCTCTGGGTGTTGTGGTAATTGCACTTGCACTCGGCGCATACCTTCTACGTAGAAGGGAACAAAAGAAGACAGGGTCGGGCAGACAATTGCTGCATGTGGATAACGAGTGCACGAAGTGTGATATGGGAATGGGTCATGACGAGCAGTTCGTGCAGATGCAACAAATGGCCTCTGAATTACAAGCAAAGACACCGGTTCGTCAGACGCGGCATGAGTTGCCAGGAGAGACTGCTTTTGAGATGGACCGTGGAGACCGAACCGTAGGAGAATTGAGCTCCGAGAGTGAAGTAGGACGGACGCATGGCATTGGGAGACATTCTGGGATCAACAATCCAGGAAACACTGGTTGAATGAACATATTATAATGGGAAAATATACTGAGTCTCGACTCTACAACATCGCACGCAGAGTGTTTGACTTGTGGGCCAGATACACGAGCTGCCAAGTCGTCAAGCTCCTCGACAGAGGACCGGATGGGTAAACGCAGGTACGGGCACCTAGAGAACACTCTGGAGAGGGAAATAGGTTGTGCATGGGAGGAAAGTTCTGCATCACAAGAAATATTTTCGACTCTCGTCTTGCGGACGCTAGAAGATATTTAGATAATGCCATTCGCAAGCCTGGCTCGAGGCTGCTCACAGGCGAAGAAAATATTCCCTGTATTGTACATTGGAATATGTTCAAATCCAATGTTCGCAATTTACTAACCAGCGACTCAACAGCTTCCGAAATGGCATCGAATCCGCTCACTCTGATGAATCAGCTCACGTCACGTGCGAGTGTTTACTCGATGTCACATTGCTTTGGTAGGTCCTCCCCAAACGGCCAGGTCTCAGAGCTCCAAGTTCCATCACCTCTCTTCCAAACACCCACACTCTCCACCTCATCCTTCCCCAACTTCAAGCCCTGCTCTCCCTCGCCAGGACCCGCATTAGCATAAATATGAGGAAAGTACCCTCTCTTCTCATCAAAATCCCAAGATCCACCATTCTCATCCGGGCCCTTCCCCTGACTATCCTCCCAGGCAATGAATTTTGCGACTCGCTCGTATGGAATTCGTAGAATGTAGACGTGAGTCGCCGATGAGAAGAACTTCTGCAGCGTGCCAAGGATCTGAGATGACGTGCTCAGGTGCATAAAGTTGTCGCGGGCGTCGAGGGCGGAGAGAGGAAGTGAGACTGGGAGAGGCTCCGGTGGTGGTGGAGAGGAGGGGTGAATCTTATAGATGTACTTTGGGAGGGGTGTGGGTGTTGAGTTTGACATTTTGGCGGTGCTGATGAATGAGAGGTTTGGAGGAGCCAAAAAGTGGAGGTTTTCATGCTGATGCGAGTCACGTGTAGATTAGCGCAATTGCTGGGAACCCCTTATGTATGATTTGATGAACTGATTATATACCTAGATATTGATCTATTCTATCCAGAAGGAAGGGCTTTACTGGCATATAAGGTTCATGTCACTTGTTGAAGGACGAAGAGGAGTATAGCGTATGTCAACAAACAAGCCGCAAGCGAGCTTAAACTTGTAGCCATTCATGAAATATTGATTGTCAGGACACGAACACAAGAGAATGATTTTGAAAACATATGATAGAAGTATTTTCTGTGATTGTCATTGAAGCTGTTGTATGAAATGTAGTATTCTCAACGATATTGTTCAAATCATTGATAGATGGTGTAGAAATGTATCGCGACCCTATGCAGCTTCATGAGGCCATGTACCCATTTATTCCAGTCATCGAGTAAACCATCTATAAATATGACAAGCAAGAAACTGGGGCTGATTACGGCGGTTCTAAACTCACATGTTATCAATGAATCCTACCTACCTAATCCGTCTGAGGTGCATATCTCGTGCCGCTTAGCGATGCTCCCTTGTCGTAGACGCGAGACACCTCTCTACCTCCCACCTTTGCCGTTGTGACTATTTAATTTTCCGGAATCCAAGACCCTACTACTATTAGTGCTTCCAGAGCATCAGTATCGCACCTAATGTTGTGCAGACCAAGGCAACAAAGTGGCAGGCATGTATTCCGACCAGGATGGAATTGCTTCCCAGCTCTCGCAGGCAAAGTACGAGTCGCGGCGCAGCGTAATTATATCCTTAACATTGATTTTATCAGGCATAGGGCTTGCATCTGCTCTAATCAATGGAGAGTATAGCAGAGAGGTCTTGTTTGCTCCTTTCACATTGGAGATTCACAGGCTGCTGCTCTGGGCAAGTTTTGTCCCTTAATTTGATCATCTGTCGATCCTCACATGAGCTAACGTGAAATTAATGTAGCCAGTCCTATCCATACACAGTCTAGTTTTCAACTGGTATTCAAACCCTGTCGACACGTATGCTGCTGGGCTGAGAGGTTCACTTATGTCGATTTTCATAATTGGTTCAAAAGTGCTCATCGAAGTCCCTGATGTCGGAGCAGGGTTATCCTCGTCACTAGCTTCCGTGCAACTATATGTTGCAATTCTTTTGGCCATTGTTCAAATTTTTCTACCTCGTAGGCCAGATCTCTTCACACCGGAAGGAAGACCCGTGGACTGTGAGAGAAGCTCTTCAGCATTTCATCAATACACAATGCAATGGTGCGCCAGCGCACTTTCCATCGCAGGCAATGCCGCCACAACACTCGACGAACTACCCGCACTGGACTTTTCCACGAGATCAAGAAACCAGTCACTACTTGTCCTGTCAGATCATGGAATTTCATTGTGGAATTGGATCCTGAACGAAAGGTTTTTCGTTTTCGCAAAGCAATGGATACTCATGCTCGCTCGGTCGGCTATCACTTTTGGGCCGCCCTACTGTATCATGCGAATGCTGAATGCTCTCGAAAGCGGTAATGGTCATTCTGATGGTACATTCAAATGGTTCTTTGGTCTTGCGGCATTCTCTGTTTGCCAAGCCCTTGTCAACTACCAGTTGATCTGGATACAGTGGTCGGAGATGGGCATCCCCGTTCGCGCACAATTGATCCTGTCAATCTTTCAAAAAACGCTTCGAAGAAAGGACTCCAAAGGTCAAAAGGAACGCTCAAAGGGGGGTCCAGACAGACCAGAGGTCCTCAGTCTCGTCTCCTCGGATACCATGTCGTTCAGTAAATTCACTGCCGTGAATTACATAATCCCAGCTTCTTTCACCAGGTTTCTCTTCGCCATGGTATTCCTCTACAAGCTCCTAGGCTGGCAGAGTGCCCTCACTGGTTTGGTCGTAACGTCAACATGTATACCGATGCATACGTACTTGATCAGGGAGCAGCAAATATTACAAAAAGGGGTTGTGACAGCACGCGACAGGAAATCGAAAGCCGTCAAGGAAGCGTTGGATTCCCTTCGCCAGATCAAGTTTTCCGCTACAGAGTCCCAGTGGGAGGATTACATCGACAAATTTCGGCGAGAAGAGATTAAGGTTCTGCGTCGCACTATCACAGCGGGTATTGCGAAATCTATTTGGAGTATTGCAGCTCCATTCGTTGTTGCTGCTTCATGTATTTACAGTTACTCTCTGAGCAGTGCCGCCATCAGCCCCTCGATTATATTTCCATTGATTGAAGTACTGCCTCATCTTCAAGGCTCCTTGGGTTTCGTGCCTGTGGTATTCATGGATTACTTCAAAGCTAGAACAAATGCGGGTCGCATGGATGAGTTCTTGAGAGGACCAGAGCAGGAAAGAATTCTCAGCTCAAGCCCGGACGGAAGTATCTCATTCCATGAAGCATCCTTTGCTTGGCCTTCGGATTCTGTCAAGAACATGTCAAACATTGAGGAAGGGGATGTTTCGTCATCTCATCGGTTCTCTCTGCGTGGTATCAATCTCAATTTTCCTGTCGGAGAGCTCAGCGTCATTTCTGGAAGAACAGGATCAGGGAAAAGTCTGTTGCTGTCTGCCATACTTGGAGAAGTCGATTTACTTGATGGTCATATCATTGCCCCTTCGGTCGCCGAAGACCATCCCGTCGCATTTGTGTCTCAGAGTCCATGGCTCCAGAGTACTACGATCAAAGAAAACATTATTTTCGGCAGTCCATTTGAAAGTGACAGGTATAACAGAGTACTTGCAGCATGCGCACTTGTGCCTGATCTTGCTGTCCTGCCCAAAGGAGATGAGACTCAAGTCGGACTTCGTGGAGTCAAGCTTAGCGGAGGTCAACGAGCTCGACTTGCGCTGGGAAGAGCACTTTACTCCCGGGCGACAACAATGGTTATGGATGATATCTTCTCCTCTCTCGACACCCACGTCTCTAAAGCGATTCTAGACGCCATCACTGGTGAGCTTGGGCAGGGCAGAACGAGGATCTTAGTCACTCATCAAGTGTCCTTGTGCCTTCCAAAAGCAAAGTATCTCGTCCGAATCGAAGACAATACTGTCGGCTATTCAGGTCGTACGGATTCAACAGACACGGATTTGGACATTTTGAAACTAGATGCCAACAAGGAAAGTCCCGTTCCCGGAAACCTCGAGCCAGAGACCGATAGCTCCGACAAGACAAGCCCTCCTACACTACCAGCATTGAAGAAGAGCAGGAAGGGTAATTCCCGAACTGATATGAAGGTATACAAAGGATACTTCCTCGCCGCTGGTGGCGTCGCATTCACTCTCCTGTATATCCTGGGTCTCGTCACAAATCAACTGCTAGCTGCACTGACCTCTTGGGTTCTTGGTAATATCGACTCGACACGTTCTGGAAAGTCAAATTCAGCACGAAGCGACGTACAAGCAGCAAATTCCGACCATGACAGCCCCCGGCAGCATCGGTTCTTGTACTTCTATGTTTCGATGTCGGTATTTAAAATTGGATTGGAAACTCTCTTTTCACTCCATGCTTTCTCCGGGTCAATACGAGCCTCAGAGATATTGTTCCGTGATGTCACTTCAAAGATTCTTCGAATGTCACTTCTCTGGCTCGACACCACGCCTTTGGGTGAAATGCTCAAAGCAGTGACGATTGACATCAAACAAGTAGATGAGGCGATTCTGACACACATGACTGACTTTGCCAACTGTTTTGTCAGTCTCTGTGTTGTTGTTGGAGTCGGGTAAGAGTTCTCATGTTCATCTGAGGGACCTTGTGGGCTGATTCACTCAAGGTTGTACACCTCAAAGTACACTGCCATACTTACAGTCCTGCTTCTTATCTGGTGTTCGCAAGCTAGCCGTCGTTATATCAAAGCTCGATCATTAGTGAGACGTGCCGATGCCATACCCACTGCCGATATTCTCGAGCAGTTCGCGTCTACATCCGCTGGACTGTCAACAATCAGAGCATTTGGTGCCATGAATAGATCCATCGACCAAATGCATCGCCACATCGACAGGCTTTCCATAGCCCGCCGACACTTCTGGATCTTCAACCGCTGGCTAGGTCTTCAGATGGCATTCGTTGGCATTCTGTTCAGTACTGGCACAGGTGCAATTTTGTTGCTTTCGAAATCCATCATCGATCCATCGCTGCTAGGATTCTCGATTTCATTCTCTATGGGCTTCTCGAAGGCAATATTCTCGGCAGTCAATGAGTTTGGCATTCTTGAGACCTGTATGGACTCGGCGGACACGATTATTCGCTATTCTGAAATGGAGCCCGAAGATCAGGGAGGTGCAGAGATGTCGCATGATTGGCCATCGTCAGGCGAAATTCGAGTTGAACGCCTGAATGTGGCATATTCAGACAACACCCCGCTTGTTTTAAGAGACATTACATTTACAGTTGGAGGTGGAACGAGGATTGGGATAGTTGGCCGAACCGGTGCTGGAAAGTCCTCCCTAGCTTTGTCGCTACTTCGTCTGCTTGAGCCTCAGTCGGGCTCGATCTACACCGATGGTATTGATATTTCAACAATCAAGCTTCAAACTTTGAGGTCCAGAATCGCCTTCATCCCACAAGATCCTGTGTTGTTCTCCGGGACCGTGCGGTCCAATCTCGATTACTTCAAGCATGTGTCCGATGATAAGCTTGAAGAAGCTCTCCGGGCTGTTGGACTGGCCTCCAAAGATTGCGATGATACACCAGGGTCATTCACTTTGGGATCCTCGATTACGGCCGGGGGCACAAACATGTCACAAGGTCAACGACAATTACTCTGTCTAGCACGGGTTTTGATCAGAAACCCAAAGATCATTATTCTGGACGAAGCAACTTCCGCCGTGGACGACAAGACAGATCTAATCATTCAGAACACCATTAGAAATGCTTTCCATGGAACGCTGATTGTTGTTGCTCATCGCTTGAGGACTATCGCGTCATTTGATCAAGTCATGGTGATGAATGACTGCAAGATTGCGGAGATTGGTTCACCAGCCGAGCTGATGAAAGCCAGGGGCTTGTTCTATGACCTGGTCCAGGACAGTCAAGACCGGGATATGTTGATAAGCACTTTGTAAATGTGCTGGCTCACAGAATAAATAAAAAATAGGAAAATGGCGAAGTACTATTGATTGATTCTATTCTCTGAGGACTCCGCACCTGACTACATTTTGGCATCCCCTCTCAGTCCCATGTTTTCAGCAGTCTAGCGATCTGTGATCCTAACCTTCAAGATCTTGAAGTTGATAGGAAAGTGAAACCAAAAATGTGAGGGGTCAACGCAGATCTGCGCATCCTTCTCGCAAAGACGTCGGCCATTCAAGTACGATTTGAACTCATCGTCGAAGTCCGCCTTGATGGCAAGCAGATTGTCTCTAGTATCCGGATAGCCAACGATGGCGTACTGGTTTTAGTCCAGATTTTCATCAAGATCGACCAACTCCATATGGAGCTGTTTTCTCGCGCCCGAGACGTCTTCCTTTAGCGGCATCAAAGCTTCGAAATCTGGGTATAAGATGACTTCGATGTTTTCTCGCTTGGACATATCTGGCCAGCCAACGTCGCAGGATTCGTCGACGACAAAAGCGATTCTGCGCATCCTCGAAAAGACGGCAGGGTCCATAAATTTATAACGGATACTCGTGTCGAAGTTGATGAAGTCTTCGAAGCCTTCGAAGTCTTCGACCCCGGTAAGGCTGGGATGGCGATCCATGACGGGGCAAATGATATCGTACTCCCAATTGGCATAGATCCGGGCTGATGATGTGAACTCCATCGTGGTACCGTCGTCGTAGCATGTTGTCTTGTTTCCGAACTCCAAGGTGTAGTATTTGAGACCAGTAGCACGGGCTTCTTTGGAAGTCTGAAGGATCGCCGGGACTTTCGCGCGACTCTTATAAACCATAGGCGGGTTCTCGGAGATCCAATCGAAGAAGGAAGTCCAGCGCGTCCGCCTAGTGGTTTGAAACAAAGGTCGACGACTCGCTCTACCATGCAAGCTTGGCTCCAGACCATTTTACGAAGCTCGAGAGCCATCTTTGGAAACAAGGTGAACTTCTTTGGCTGCTCATTGAAGACCGTCGTATTAGAAGATGAGACCGCCGTGGGTGAAGTGGATGATGAAGTCGAGGTGGAGGCCATGTTGTTCGAGTTTTCAGTATTGCGAGGTGGTTTGATGAGATTGGAAGAAGCAGCTTCCTGAGTTGAAAGGATGAGAGTTGAAATGATGAACAACAAGCACGAAATTGGCGCTCTACCAGCCCAAATTAGCAATAGACCTTTGCAGAGTCGCAAAGATAAGGGAGAGATGCACATTGGAGGCTCGGGGAGTATAGCTCAAATTGACAGGTGAGAACTCTTGACCAAGCGTTGTCTGCGACAGCAACCACGACTTGCTTTGTTGTGTGTGGGTAGTGGACTGGCAGGATCAAGCAGGCTGAGAATCGCAAGGTGATGGAAGATCGTGCTTGAAGGTGTTGATCTTGGAGGAAAGTCTCAAGGAGGAAGACAGAGAGAGCTCTCACTTATAAGGCTAGCAATTGAAGAAGGTAAGGAGGAGTACAAAGCTAGCGGCACTAGTGCGTTTGCTGTATATATCATATTCACCGTGACCGATGGGGAGAGATGAAGACAGATTGATAGCAAAAGTGAACGTCCGACTAACCGTATGATTGATATTGAGAATACGATGTACCAATGGAGTGACTGTGATCTCTTCGTGCTCAGCATTCGCCTGTTTCCTCGCCCATGTGATTGTCACCTAGTTTTCTGCTATGGTAATACCTAGCAAAGCTAAGCGAGATGTAAATACAGGAAAGAGAATCCTCCGCCCTTGCGCAATGACGTCGATCCACTACCACTAGAAATTGCGACCTCGAGAGCTTCTGCTCACAAGGTTGAATGCACCATGTCATAAGCGTGAAACTAGAATTGAGAACGGAGCGTTGTTCGCCATGGGCATGAAAAGACCACCTTCATGGATGCAAAGCCTCCATCACGTGCATGGACACCGAGAAGCCTGATACCCCTCCTAACTTCCAATGAAGCCATTGAATATGTATGGCAAGCCTCAAGCACGATTGAAACTGGATATGGATGATCGTCAGCAATTCCAACTACCAATCGCAGCGACCGAGATAACTTCCATTTCTGTCGGGAGTTTCAAAAGTCATGACCTTCAAGGAACACTTTTCAGGGCGCCTTTTCTTGCCGGACGATCTAGCACGAGATACGCCCAGCATCGTAATGCTAAGCATGACTTTGACCTCCATCATCTCCATCTCGACCACGTTATCCATTTCGAGTTCCCAGCCCTGGCCCACATCATAAAACCTCTCTCTGGTGATCTCGTCGAAATCTAGAAATCCAATGCGGGCCGCCGAACCGTGCTTCTCAAGAATATCATATGGCTCCCAAACATAAGGGTATAAGATCACTTCGTCTATCTTGCAATGTGTAAGGAAGTAAAGGAGAGTTCCGGCATTGAAGAGTGATGCGGGGTCACTGTTGAACGCAACGCGCCTAAGCTTTGGTCGATTGACCATTAGGTCCTTGCACATAAGAACGTTCATTTCATCATTGAATGGTATCGGTCTGCGCTTCACTCGGGAATCCTTGTTTGGTGGAGGCAATTGGAAGATGATGTCGCGGTTCCAGTTGACATAAGATGCGCGCTGGCGTTGAGATCTTGACAGTCGCCGGGCCAACCTTCCGTTCAACATTCATGCGGAATTCGAGAGAGTAATGCTTCAAGCCAACCTTACGAGCCTCTTGTGATGTATGAAGGATTGCTGGAACGGTGTAGGTGAAGCTCTTGACCATGAAAGGCTTTGGAGTCTCGTCATCTGCTGGACGCATGAAGAAGTCCTCATCTTGCAGACCACTGATAGCTACAGCTCGGACGTCGATAATGCGCTCTTCGCTGCAACCGAAGGCCCAGATCATGTCGCGTATCTGGAGTGGGAGCGTTGAGAAGAAGGTAAACTTCGCATGCTCATCTTCGACTGACATTTCGATAGCTTGACTGCCAGGTGGTGGTGTTGGGTCTGGGTTTGTTGAGTTGGACATGGCCGCCTGACTTTTTGAGTTCTGTGTAGGTGGTTGAAACAATGGCTTTGTCGTAATCAATTTGCTGTAGATAAACTTTCGAAAGTCACGTCGAGGCTGGAGCTTGGAGATGGCTCTGAAGTATCGGGTGGGCTCGAGGTGAGGCCTAGCGCCGTCTGTATTCTGCGTTCAACTCGTGATCGCGGCGATTCCTGTAGTTTGTAAACCGTACCAACAGTGAATAAATCATTCTCTGGCTGGTATAAGAAACACAAAGAATGGTGAATAATGAGTCTTTTCATGACTTGGCGAAGCGTATTAGATGAGCAACTCCAATACTAGACGCATTTCCCACCCGGCGATCACGTAAGTATTTCAAAAACAGACCTTCATTGCAAATGCAATAATTCAAGCGAATGCCGCAGCTCATGACGCATGAGCACCAAACAGCACCATTTCACATCTCAAAATTCTTTCAAACCGCTCCAAACCCCAACCAACTCCCCGCATTCGCCGCCTTCAACACCATCCCTCTCAAGCCAGAAAAACAAAAAGCAAGCCATGATTCAGAAACGGAACGTAACATTCATATTCGTCATCCTTCATAGCCTGTCCCCCGTACAGGCTGAGCTTGAGACAAAAAACAAGAACGCCTCGCATAACCATCTAAACAGTAACCACCCCAAACGCTACACTAAACCACCTATATCTAATCTAGATTTTCTTTTCAACTCCCAGTCTTCCAGACACAGAACATCCCCACCACCGTAAACACCTACAGTACGCCGCCTCCCAAACGAGTGACACGAATCGAAAGCGCCGTCATAATCGCAGCCAAGAATCGAAGTTTCCCATAACAAAAGGAAATAGAAACAAACAAAAAAGAGTGCCAGGGAAACAAGCACATGCAATCCGCAAGAAAAGCATGCGTCTTTCCAGTCGGCGGAACGTATAGCTTACCTTTGCATCCCACCACGGGATCATGACTGACTGGTCGATAGCTAAGCTATCCATCCCTCTCCTCAAGTCTTCTTACCACAACCACTCGCACAAAGTGAAGTAATCAAATGAACCTTCGAAAACCATACCAGCGATTGTGGCAGGAAGATAAGTAAGTCGAGGCATCATATCCCACTCTCCTAATCTCGCGAGACTACTCCTCCCCGTCAACACCGACACCAACCCACTTTGCTATCCACCTGACAGCCGGACTCACGATCTCTCTGTCCACATCGCCGCCGATTTCAGCGAGGATATCGAATGCGTGTAGCACGTTTGGGACGAGGACTTTGTGGGCGGGGATTCCTTGGGCTGTGAGGGCGTCGTGGAAGTCGTGCACGTGGAGAGGGTCGAAGACGTCGTCGGAGGTGCCCATTACTTGGTAGACTGGAGGGAAAGGGTATTGGCGTGTGGTGAGGAGATGGAGAGGGCCTGGATGATGGGTCAGCAGACCGAGCAACGCTGATCAGATAGATGGTTCGAATTGGGATGTTCCGTTGGGAAAGTGTGAAGAGAGAGGAGTGGACTTACTGATGGCGTCAATCTCCTCTTTGCTCACGCTCCCTGGCTCGGGGAAGCACAATTCGCCTTGCTTGCCTCTCACTAACCCCTTGATGAGAAATTCGGCCATGATTCCACTTTCAAACAGATGTCGTGCCATGACATTGCGTGGTCTGTAGTTGTCCTGCCCGGTCTGTTTGGCATGTCAGTACAACTAAACTTCAGGATTTCCAAATTCGTGATCCATGGGACCCGGTATCAGCATTTGAAGCATATTCAGTGAGGGGAAAGGAGAGAAGTGAATCTTAACACAAGCCCAATGTCATTATTCTGACCGAGCAACAAGCTCCGGAAGAAAACAAACGAAAAGAAAAGTCGTTCCACATACCTGACTGATCCTTTTCTCCGTCGGCGGTTGACCATAATTAATAGCAGCAGCGAGCGTCTCCGGCGTACAAGGAAGATTGCATCGTTTGGAAAACCGGCCTTTCTGCTGATATTGCAAAGAATGAATTGTTGTCGGCCCATACATTGAGAGGATGGCCGAGGGAGGCTTAGTCCAGAGTTTGGGCTAGTATGAGAGTCAGTCTCTGCACCTTTATAATATTGCATCTCGATCATAAACTTGAGAGGCGTCGGGTATGTCGCTTCGGCTTTGTAAGTGGTGGAGGCTTGGCAGGGGACTTGAAGCAAGTATCAACAAAAGCAATATACTAACTGTCAATAACGCCAGATGCGCGCCAGCCGATGCACCCACAACAACAATCTTCTCGGCATTGACCTCAACCCCTTTTCCCATCCCCGTCAACACCTCTCCAAGCCCACCCTTTCCCCTTAACCAGCCCTCCACATCCCTCACATCATCCAGTTGACCCTCCAGACTAGTCTCAGGTCTCAGTCTGTAATCCATTGACGTCACCACAAACCCAAGCTCCAGAAACTGGTGGAAGAGAGGCCGGCAATAGTCAGAGCGATTGGATCCGAGCCATGCACCGCCGTGGATGAACAGCATGACGGGATGAGGATCTCCCTTCTCAACCCCAGTCCCACATTCTTTGCTTTTGCCGATCCCGGATCTGGTCGAAGCCGAATCTGAGGCCGAAGCGGAACTCGAAGCCGAAGGTGGCAAGTACATATCCACAGCAATATCGATGCTCCCATCAACAGTCTTCCACACGCAGGTCTTCCAGATCGGAAGAGGTGGCACGAAGAGGTTGGCTGTTGGAGGAGCTGCGAGGTTGATGTCGACGGGTACCTGCAGCGTCGCCAGGTCCACGTTGATTTCCATCTCCATCCCCATCTCTCCTTTGAGATCTCGTTCTCGTCGAGGAGAACAGGAATGAGGATTGGGAAATGTCGACGCCAGCGACGGGTAGCTGGTGTCGAGAATCATGGATAAGGTTTTTGAGCGGATCTCCTGGATGAGATGGGATGGTGATGAAGGCTGATATCTTGTTTCGAAAAATAAGTGACGAGATCAGAGATGTTTTAGTGTTTTGGGGTGGCTGTCGTATGTGTTGCTTTTTGGCGTATCCCGGGCCTGAAGGATTGGGTGTGTGTGGAGGAGGAGGAGCGGAGGAGCAATAGCAAGGTGGGGTTAAGACAGGCAGGTAGCTCGCAAGCAAGGAACAATAATCGGCAGCGTGAGGTTTACATGGCTTTTTGACTGCTCTGTTCGTCAGTCCGTCATCCAGTACATCCTTCTTTCTATCTGGAAGAAGATGTGAGCGTATTGTGCTATACTGTGCTGTGGTGTTATCCTGGGGTAGGATCTCTGCAGAGCTGGCAGCACACAAACGACAAGACGGAGGTTGTGTAACGAAGGAATGTCGAGTTGATGAAGATGCAGTGCAGACGTCTGCAGATGAAAGGAAGGAGAAAGAATCAGTCTAATACCATCCAGGTAGAGAAAGCGGGACACAACTCCACGGAGAGGTAGCTAGGCTCGAGTTCGAGTACCTGCATAAGTGGGATGTTGGGAGACCAGCTCGACCAGAAAGCAAAGCTTCCTTCATCACCAGTGCCGACGCTAACCTACATGATTAGCCTTATTTGTGTAAGTTTAGACTTTATTTGCAAAAGCGGAGGAGGCTTTCATTGGGTTTAGGGTTACTTAGGCCTTAGACATGCAGTACTAGTCGGGTATCATTATTCGCTGTTCCATGGCCTCGGTGCTACCCGCCCTCGGTTGTAAGATGCCCCATACCAACATGCCTTTAAGCGCCAGGGGGCGATAGGATATGGGCAGGACAGGATAGGACAGCCCCGCGGGTGAGGAAGATGTGCGCGTTGGTCAGAGCTTCTTGTGCATTGACTAGCAGGAGCCCGATTGTACCGTACCGTACGTTAGTCAAGATTGTAGTCGTGGCGATAGTGAACTCTAGGTAGATGATTGGAGAGACGAGTTGGGGCAAGAGTCAAATGACTGCTCGTATTGCATACGAACTTCGAGATACTCGGAGTATTAGAATGTGTCGCAAAACAATAAAATGGCTTTGTTTTGCTTTCGCCAAGCACAGCCGAGGGGTTGTGTCCGAGACAGGGGTTCAGTCAGTGGCCGGAGGAGATTTCTTGCGACGATCGAACACCTTGATATCAGGTTGCTATTCGCCTGGAACTATATACTCGATCGTGGAAAAGAGTCCAAGCGGGTATGCGAGCCCGGTTTTCTTTGCATTTCCTCCTCCCGCTGTGGGCCGTTTTCGTGGGCTGAAGCCATCGGCTTCTCAGCACTCCTATTCACGTTTACATGTCACACAGAATACGTGTCAGTGGACAAGAGCCGGTAGCCGGCAGAGTCATATTTATGATTCGGGAGTGGACGTTGAAATGTTGCCACGACGACGTCAATGTTGACCATGATCGTGGTTGTCGTAAGACCGAGAACAGCTGTCCTGTCACGATCAGTCGCTGCTGACGTGTGAATCCGAGAAACTGGATCTACTTCTCGTGTTACGGGAACGAATTCTTGAATTGGCATGTGTTCTAAGCTCTAAACTGCTTGAATCCCTGAGAATCACCTTTCAAGCCATCGACATGTTATCTGAACCGGGATACATGGGATGGAAGATGCCTTCTGCCCAACAACTTCCCATTCTCAGAAAGCTCAGGATACCAAGGTCTGTTCCTTTTGCATTTCAGCGTTCGGAGCTGAGGCAATTGGTTGAATCACGTTCGCCTTACAAAAGCATTCCGTGCCATGCTCTCGGATCTTCCAGTTGATTCTTTCGACTTGGCAGATTGAGAGGCAAATCAGTTGTTGCCGCTCGATTGTCAGATGTTCTGCCAAAGCAGTGCCATTGGACCATGAGCGAGCAAGTGGAATTCCTCCCTCCAGGTCCCATAAGTCCAGATCCAAGTGATTAGGAGCAGTTCAAGAGCTCTTTCAAAATGTTCCCTGTCGATGTTTGAAATATTGGTTTGCTGCATTTCGTAGGAATGTTAGAATGAAGAGCGGGGACTTAGCAGAAAAACAAAGAGAGATGATGCCGCTAGGGCCGAGAATACTGAAACCCAGACTATTCTACTTGTAAGCTTGATATCAGCTCCAGTTAAGACCTCCGTTTCCTTCACTCGGTGAACCGAACTGGCAAATGCAAAATAGCTCCCAACACCTGGTGGTATCGTCTCAGGTTGAGCACAATCCAGACTGCAGTTCTAAAAGGCCCCACCTGATNGGGGAAAGTCCCACAATCCAAGCATGCTCATGCTCCAGAGTTGAGATCGATGTCGTTGAAGTGCCATTTGCATCCCAAGAGGATGGGCATTGGCCACTCGGCACATCTAACCGAATACGGAACTCGTGCCGTTTCCTTGCCTAGGTCATGATCCTTCGCCTCCTCTTTGCTAAATGGCGGAATTTTTCGACGACAATTGGACTTTCCTGAAAGCCTTTGCTACATCGATCTCTCCGCTCCATCTCAAAAGAACTTCGCTCCTGTCGGCTATCGCGGGACTTTTGTCTTACCTGGTTATTCTCAACCCCTCTTTTGCCGCTGGTCCAGCACATCCGCAAACAGACTGGATGCCGCCTAAGCGAATGGCAGGCCGTAGAAAACCAACAACCTCAACGCATTCTGTTTGAACGTACATGTAGGCCGCAGCAAATGCCCGACGGGTAAATCCATTGACTACTAGAACTGCTGCAGATCGCGAGCTGATTGACTTTCGGGGCCAGCCATGCTTTGACCTAGTAGGGTTGAGCGGCGGTTTGAGAGGTGCGTTAGGTAAAAGTATCTTGTCGGCACTCAAAATACCTTCAATTTGTGTGGCCACAATTCGAATAAAGTGCTGACTGCTCAACAGGGGCCCGCATCAAAAATCTAGCACGTGTTCGAAGGGAAGAACTGAAGGCGAAGAAGGTTCGGATTGCAGAATAAACAGGCCACTCTTGCAGCTCGGGTTCGTTGTATTGGTGCCTTGTCTGGTGCTATGCACTTGGCTCGAATCAAAACAAGTGTGGGGGTCAACCCATACTCATAACTGCAATACAAGAGCGATGCGATAGAAGTACGAATGGCGTGCACGAAGACCTGGTGGACGGCTACGATGTTCTGCATGAAATACATGCAGGACGATCAGGACGGGACGTTTTCGGCTGCCATCGCCATGCGCGTGTGGATGTGATAACGAAATGCGATGGAAAAGAGGGGGTGTGCAAAGCATTACAGTTACGGACGTGTAGAGAGTAGCACTTGCTATGATGTCGGAGTAGAAATATACCGGCTCCCAGATTGGCGCAGTGCGCATATTGAATCGACTCAACTCCACAGCGCAGCCGTAGAAATCAAGACCCCCTCTTCCCCAAAATCCATCCTCAGCATGATGCAAGTGATATCCACAACCCTACCAGACGAGGAATGCCGCATAAACGGGGCAAAGCACATGTCAGCTATCGGTCACAAGCGTGCTGAAATGGATCATCCTGCACACAAGCTGCTATTGCTCATGTCACCAAAGTTGCGGAGGATATTGAACAGGTACCAAGACAATGTTTCGCTGCTACTGCCGACGGCGGCCCTTCTTGCCGAAAAAATATTCCGAATCAAATAACGATAGTCGTGCATGCTCCTCCAACTCCATGCAATGCAACAAAGTCCCATAATCAGGTATATCACAAGCAAGAACCCCCCTATCGCGGCCCTCTTGGTCCACTAGGAAGCCCAGGTCCACGTCTGCCAGCCGCAGGTCCACTGGGTAAGCCCTGGCGCCCTGAATTTCTCGGTGCCGCATCATATCCCCCAGCATCATAACCTCCAGCCTCATAACCCCCGCCGCCACTGTTCGACCAAGGTGAGTTNGCAGATGTGAGAGGCGGCGCAGATCCACTCGATTCGTAGGAATTCGCTCGCTGGGTTCCTGGCTTATTGTTAAACTGCGCGGCGAGTCTCTGCCTAGAAGACATCGGTGCAGGACCTCCAGAGCTGCCAGGAGGGGTAGCGTCACTCCTGCCAAACATCGTCTGCTGATAGCTGCCTCCCTTTTGACTTGGTAGTGGCTGAGATTGAATAACTGGCTGTGCTTGTGCTGAGTTTTGACTTGCGAATGGGTTCCGTCCACTTGCTGCCATCCTTCCTTGTCCTCGTCCTTGTCTGAGACTCTGTTGCTCTTGTGGTTGCATCTGTTGCTGCGGCTGCTTGTCCCACAAGCTTGCTAGTCCCCCTCCAGATGTTCCACCAGGTTGATTCTGTAATCCTCCATATCGTGAGCCGACTGATGATTGTGCGTATACGGGCTGGACAACAACGGGAGGGGGTGCTTTTGGGTCGGGAGGTAGCCAGGCAGGGAATGATCGTCCTTTCTCGGTGTAGTAGGCTCTGAGAACGCGGCAGAGATGAGTATCGTCCTCTGTATCTCCGTCATTCTCTGTAGGTAAGAGATTTTGTCGGATAGAAGCAACTCTAGATGTGGTGGTCGTCAGGAGAGAGGAGAAATAGGATGTCATGGCGCTGGTATCTGCCGCCACAGGGCGGTTGATTGTATGTCGCAAGAGCTGGCTGGGACTTTGAAATGCGCTTTTGGATATGAAGTATGTATGAAGATCAGTCTGCAGTATATGCCCGGTTCCAGTTCGGACAAACGGGCGTGGCGTGGTGTCGATGAAGAAGGAGTGCTGGTGAGGGTCGAATTTATGCGACCACGAAGTTGAAACGTCGTTTCCAATGGCGCGGCTGAGGGCACGACCCCGCCAGATCACAAGCGAAAGACTGTTTACCCCTCGCCCTCGGCCTTCAATGTCATGATATCCTCCCACAACTTTGAGCAATTACAGAAACAAACCAAAACATTTACAATTTTTTACATCTTAGTGGGAGGATATCTATTCCGCGGAATTTCGGAGACAAGTTCTGGTATTTTACAAGAAATATATCACTCGACAATTTCAGCCTGTCGTCACTTCAAGGCTACTTCACTACGAAAGACGTCGAATTTTTATAGTCGGCCTCTCTTTCCACCTTCTGCCTCCCAGCATGTCGATCTTTTATCCCTGAATTGGTTCCAAGATGACGTTCCGTGGATCACCGAGCTCAAACACCAAGCGAAGACAAGTGTCGGTATTCTTGGGCTACGAAGCAACTTGCTCGGGACGTCGATAATAAAGACAGGTGACCATGAGATGCTATCTGAGATTATTAGCTATGTTCTAGATGGTCTATCTTGGGAATATTTCCATCTTTAATGCTTTCTCAGCCTGGTTTTGGAATCAATGGCGTTTCTTGGAGGGATTAGAAGCACGGGCCGGGCTATGGGTCACGAATTCGCTGGTAATGTTTTGATTCCTGGCTTCCTTACTTGCCTTTCAAGCGTGGTTTACCGACGGTTTGATTTAAGTTCGTAGGCAGCGGATATAAAAGAAGTGGCTGTGACTATAGAGCAGGTGTTTGAACGACTTTGGGGAATGGGGGGAATGCATTTAAAGTCTATTTTTCACCCTCTCAATTTCAAATTCCTTCGCATTTGATTTTGGGTATCAGGACGAAATTCTTTAGGCTTGTGTAATTTATATCCTTTTGAATTTTACCACGGCAAGCAGTCCTAGCCTGGAGCAACTCGAATCGATGTACAGTCACGTAAGAATATCTGCAACTCGAATACATTCTGAGTCTGGAAAATGCGAAGCCAAATCTAGGTTTGGAAAGTACTGAAACCTTTGCAAGACATATGGACTCGAATTCTAGTTTCCAATTGAGCCGCCTGTACGACGGAAGAGAGGATTGTGATATTACGGGGTGGTGGGATAGCCCACGAAGCGAGCGAGTTGGTCAACATCACCACCGATCATCGGGCAGACGACAAAAGTCAGGTACTGTAAGCTCTGGAGCTACGAATCGTCACAATATAAGACCGAGCTCTAGAGTATGGCTTCAACTGTTTTCTCCCATCGCTTGCCTCTGTTTCACCCTGTATCTCTTCTTCAACCTTCAGGTGTGACCTTAGTAGTTAAAGTCGCGGAAACCCTCTTTGCGCAGATCGGACACATGCAACTTTGACATCGCCGAATTCCTGATGACTTGTTGAAAGAGTTCCTACTGATCACTTCGATGTTGAAAGAGGCCAGTATTGTTGCCTTCCATACACTAGCTGAGGTACACGAAATATCCATATGAAGCCAAGGATCTACACCCCTGAATAAAGAGGTAGCACTTGTACTTTGTGGGCTGTTATACAAAGATAGCGAATTGTGTGCTGATCTAAATCTTGACTCTTTCCATCTAATCGCAGGAAACACTCTTCGCGGACACATATATTTAGGCACTGCGACAACGCACTGTCTGGACCAAAGATCTTTCACCAGTGTCAAACGTGGGGTGATCTTTCACGTCTAAACCACGCCCGAGTCCAGAACTCAAGATGCATTTGTCACTCGTCACTCACATATTCCTGCTTGACTACGCAGTTGCTGCTCCTGCCTATCGTGGACTATCCTCCCACGGCATGACAATCGAAATCAGCCGATCTTCCGCGCCCGAGCTCAACACTGGTAAGTTCGCTTCTGTCCTCTCTATCCATTCTGAACAGGACACTGATGGATCGATCTTTGAGAAGCATTGGGTTGTCCAGTGGGAATGATTCCCTTTTATTTTGAACCGCCGTTCTTCAGATGGGGCTGCCTCTGATTCGGACGAGATAAATCGTAATCTAAGAGATGGGAAGAAATGAAAAGGACATGAATCTGGTCGCATCTACACTTTGAGGACTTTGAGGTGGTATTACGGCGAGCTTTTGGGCATAAAGAATTCATGTCATTGAAATTGGCACTAATCGAATATGATTTTAACAGGCATGCCGGAGTACCATTGACTGTCTATGTTCCACTTCTGTATAAGCTCAAGCGAGCCGTGATCCTCTGCATTTTCACCCTGCCAAACTCCGCACAAATCGCCATCAACCCCAACGCCATACAAATATATCCCCAGATCAGACTCAAGCCATTGCCAACTCCCTCTGCGGTCCCTCGAACTCCTCTTCGATCTCGATCTCCATTCTGGGTTTCTTGCTCTTCGACTTCGACTTTGCCTTCGGGTCTACACCTCTCTTGCGCTTTCCAGGTGCACGGAGCTTCTTCGACTTGTCATCATCGCTGCTATCACTCTCACTGTCTTCTGAATCCTCATCGCCCGTATCGGCCTCTTCCTCACTTCCTAGCCAGTCCTCGAGATCTCCTAGGTCCTCTTCGTCTTCGCCTAGGTCACTGACGTACTCGACGTCACCGACACCCTCCTCATCCTCGTACNCCTCTTCATTCTCAAACTCGTCCTCCTCAATGCCTTCATCCATGTCCTCGTCTCTGGTTCCCTCACCACCACGCTCAAGGCCTTTCAATACCTTCTTCCAGATAGACTCGCTGACATTGAGCGGCTGATCACCGTAGGCACCACTCCTCAATCTCTCAATCAATTCCCTCTCAATAGCCCTCTCAACCTTCGCCGCAGCCTCCGCCTTCCTCTCTCTAGTCTCCTCACGTCTGCGCACCTTAGGCGCCAACTTCGGCACAAGCTTCTCTCCCAATCTCTCATCCTCTCTGGCCAATCTCCTCATCCGGATCCCAACTTGTGTCAATCTCGTAAGTCTCTGCTTGCACTTGTGAATCAAGAATTTCGGCCAGTAGATCAATCGGTCGTCGACTTGTTCTAGCGCTTTCGCATAGTTCTGCGATAGCTTGATTCGTTCCCAGAGCTTGCTGGGCATGTGCGCGCGCTCGATGGTCTTCATGTAGAGGTAGAGGGTACCGGATTCGGGGTGTGCACGGATGGTGGCATATCGGGAGTTTGCGAGAGGGCAGGATTGGCGGTTGCAGAGACCAGTGACATTGTATTCGTTGCGACAGAAGTTCTTCTCTTTGGTAGTTCTAATTGTGTTAGATTGCAGAGGTGAGGAGGTGTGGGAGAACTTACTTGAGCTTGAACGAGCAGAATTGCTGGTTAATAACCTGCCAGACGATTTCGTCTGAAGACATGATGGAAGAGGATGGCGCAATCCAATTGCACAGGTCGTATTTCTTGTGGGAAATCTTTCACGGCCGCCAGTTGCTGCTGGAAATTGAGGTGGTTGTATTGTGGAGGAGGGGAGTGTAGTGCGCAGAGAAGCTTCTGAACTTTTTTTCTTGGTGAAGATCGAGAATTGCCAGGCGGTGAGAGGGTCACGTGAAAACAATCTCCTATCAGAGCTCGCCTAAATCTCATCACAACAATACGGTACCTAAACACACCCTTCAGTAGTTTCAGTAACTAAATCCTCTGTGCCCAATTGATCGCCACCAAAGCAGAACATAATTGCGAAGAGCTTTCAGAAAGTAGTCGAACCACCCCACCCCCCCCTGGTTACGCGGCAAAAATATAGCCCAGAAGTATGGCGTTCGCAAACCGCGCCTGTCGACGTCGATATCCTCTGGAAATGGGCCGAGGTGTTTCTGTCTCTAATAAATTGCTCCTGCACACTAAGATGATGCTCTACGCATTGGTGAACATTCTTTGCAATGACTCTGATTCTTCTAATTTATCACATATGGTGGGTGAATTTCATTGAAAGCAGGTCGCGTTTCGGCTGCGCTAGAGTGGTCTGTTCAGCCTCGTCTACAGTTCATCTACCCCGAGACTTGACGCTCTATTTTACCTAACATCCACAAAAAACTTCTTGGAGGATCTCGAAGGTCATATCCTCGACCTCTTCATGAACGTGAAAGTCTTTCCAGATTCAATTAACCAGCAAACCTCGAGTCGAATACTTCAATCACNCACAGATCCTATAAAAAAAGGTTCACCCATACTCTATCGATGCTTGGTGTCTGGGGGTAAGGCATTCTCCAGTAAGTACCCAGCTTGAGAATTTATACTGACTTTGAACCAAGCTGATCACACTCCCACGTCCGAAATTGTGTTCGGACGCATCAAGATCCTCGAACAACCGTCTCAAGATTGGAGACCGGTCAAGATGGCTTCCTCGACTGACGACTTCGCCACCTACCAGTGGATCAACCCAGCTCATCCTTCTCCTCCCGCCCATAGCGAGCCACACGGTGCAGACAAGACACCAGATCTCAAGCCAGGCTTTGAGGTCTCTCCAGTTTCCGCAGATAGCGGCGCTCCGACAAAGAAACTGTCCTCGCTGAGCGCGCAAGCCAGCAGCCATCTCATCAAGTCATCTTTGCACTCCACAGTAGGAGACGCTCAGCCATCCGCAGATGCTAGGCCCAATCTCCTGTCTCCACAAGCCGACTCTTGTATCATTGCGCCTTATGCCAAGTCCACTGGTGAAGCCGTGATGCCAGCAGAGAGACACACCCTCAAGACTTTCAACTGCGTTCCCAAGCTGCCTTTCGAGCTGCGGACGATGATTCTGACACTCGCTTGCCACGAACCTCGAATCATAGACCTTTGGATATTTGAGCTTCCTTGCACCGAGCACGGAGGAATGATGACTGCCTGGGGAGATCGGCCTTACAGATGGAGAAGTAGTGCTGAGCGCGCACCTGCACTCCTACACGCATCCCGAGAGACCCGCACTGTTGTGCTTAAATGCTATTCCCTAGCATTCGAGACAACATTTTCCGTACGCGGTCATTGGGCAAGCTCGGCGGTGACCAAGACTATCAAGACTCCTGCTCATATCTGGGTAAATTGGGGCTGTGATATCATTTGTCGCATGCCTGATGACAGTGGTGTGTACGGTATAAGTCTCATAAAATACACAGACACGAAGTATATNCGACGTCTAGCACTTNAACACTACGACGCTTATGCTAGTGTCTACTACGCGCGGAAGTTTGACTTAGAAGAACTTATCTTGACGCCAGTGTCGACTTTTGGAGCCCTATCTACGGTCTATGACACACAAATCTGTGATGGAAAGAACGTCTCATTTGGTCTTAGCGCACTGGGCTCTGAGAACAAAACCGAAACGTTTGATAGTTTACGCAGGGCAAGTATGAGGACGAAGGGCGACGCAGAGCTCACTATGAACACATGGCTTCACTTCGGCGAACCGGAAAGCCTCACGGATGACCTAGAGACACAAAATTGGAAGGCGTTGGAGGACTGGGAGATGCCAAAGGTTAAGCTGATGCTACTTGATGTTCACGTTGGAGGACGGAAATACGAGGTGTGCACATAGCTGCCTTTGACTTCTTCAATAGATCCGAGGCTGGAGCCAGGGGTGGATGGTCAATGATATTTTGTGGCGCGTGCTGACATACTTCTCCCTCCTGAAGCTGGCGGATGAGAACATTTGCAGGTCTTTCTTTGGACTGAATTCTCCCCTTGGCGCCTTCCGAAGAGCTTCGTTATTATCATAACAAGGAAAACGCGTAGCAGCGAGCGGAAAACTAGTGATCGGACATTGCAATGGATTTCCATAACACGCGTTCTGCAGTCCTATTTTGAACATATTCTTTGAGATGCCATTAGAGTCTGCGATGCAGATAGTCAAATTCGTGCCCTTATGTTCAACCTGGACTTGTCCCCACCGACATCCGGCGCGCTCGGCGAGGCCAATTGCCTCTCCGGCGCACCACGAACGAATAAAGGTTTAAGGGTAAATATTGGGAGTTACTGATCATAAGACGTTCAATGGAGGAATTACTTGCATTGTCACTCCCAAAGTGAGGAACGGCGCCTGTCATCATGAACAGAGCACCGCCTCGTAATGTAACTACCCCACTGCCTTGCCTCTTCACGCAGGACCCTACTCTATCCATACGAGCCGACATTTAATACTTAGTGCCCCATTCTTCATTCAGACCCCTCAACCAGTCTCCACGCTCCACTCCCCACTCTCGAAGTCAGAAACACCTCCTCCATCCCCAGTCCCCCTTCACTTTCCCTTCCCATACATCTCCTCCCAATTTTCCTGCTCATTCTCCCTCAACGCCTCCAGAATCCTCTTTCCCTCCTCGTAATCCTCATCATCGTGCATCTTCAGGCCGTACGAGAGCATGAAGTAGTACATGTTCGTCCAGCCTGCATCTTTGAGGTACTTGTAGTCGGATTTGAGGGCTGGATTGGGAGGTATGGCGTCTGCGGTGGTCGCGGTGCTGTCTCCAGTGGGGTTTAAGGCGTTCTTCGTGCCCGAGTCAGAGCTTGAAGGCTTGGTGGAAGAGTCGGCGGTTTGTTTGGATGACATTGTGGCTTTTGAGGGAGGTGGGAAGTTGTTCAAGGGGATTTTATGTGATGTGGGTTGGACAAGTACTTATTGTCTGGTATGTTTTGCTGAGCTTCAGATTATGATGGTGAATCGAGCTTTCGATGAATGCGAATCAAAGACAAGGGAGCATCGTGAACATGGCTTTATATAGCAGTAGAAGGAAAGAGCCTCCGGTCTAATTGGATGAGGAAAGCAAGCGCGAAGAGTAAACACGCTAGCGGGGTCGACAAGCGACATTCGGCTTTTTTAGGTCAACACAAAGCAAAAGATTCAACAGACAGATATCTATGGAGAGCCAAGAAACATCACTCCAATTGCAGCAGGTAGACGAAAGCGGAATATAAGGCGAAGATGAAAATAGGAGGATCAACTGGATTGCTGTTCTCTAGCATTCAATAAGCGAGAAGCACTCCAGAAAGTACGCATTCTCCTCGCTGTGTACGCATGATCGAACACAGCAAGCACCCACCAAGATAAGTTTTTTCTGCAGCAGAAGAAATGTTGATGAAATTACTCATGTTTCATATGTACAATCAATTTTCATTCCTCCCATCTCATCAAATCATAACATCATCATCATGAACAGACATTCAACCTCGCGACACTCGGGTCATGATCACTCTTCTGATCCGCCAACGAGTTCCAAGTATTAACATGGACATGCTCAAACGCTGCTCCCAGGATCAACGCTGGGCTCACAAACATATGATCCAACTCCTGGCAATTCATATCATACATGTACGTGTATCTCTCGGTCGAAGGGGTGAGAGTAACATCATCGAGGTCCAGCAATTTCGAGACAGATTTGAATGTCTCGAGAGGCTCGACGAATGTAAATTCGTTGAAATCACCTGCGACGATGATCTTGGCGAAGGGGTTCTGCTTGAGGATTTGAGCTACGAAGGTCTGTGTTTTGTCAGTTCACTGTCAAAAGCCAAATAAATAAGAATCGAAAATACTCACGGCTGTGATATTTCCCTGGGCAGATCGATCCTCAATACCTCCGTTGACAGGAGGACGAGCATCTCCCACCAGAGGACTTCCGCCGCCTTTGCTACCTTGGTGCAAGTTCACAGTGAAGAACTTGTTCTTTCCGTCCAAAGTCTCCCATGCAGCAGCAAGCGGCTTACGGCTCGCAGTAAAAGCTGGGTTGGAAGGCTCGATACGGCCTGGGTTGAACTTGAGTTCTGGGCCGGGGAGAACCTTGTTCGCATCGAGTGGTCCACCAAGATTGGGCTTGCGAAGGCGCAGGATATCAGGTTTGTACAGGTAAGCTTGACGGATGTTTCCGCCTGGCTGGCCGCCATCCAAGAGGTTGACGGGGAGGACTTCGGTGAATGCGTATTTGATGCCAGAGATGTTGTAGATTGCGTTTACAAGAGTCGTGAGGGTCAAGTTTGCAGTGACAACTGGTATACTTTAGCTTGAGGATTGATCGGGAGAGAGGGGGAAATTTACCTCCATTGTTAGTCGCTCCATTGTCATCCTGGATCTCCTGGATGAACATGAGATCTGGAGTCTTCAAGTACGTAGCGATATGATCAGCAATTGATGGAAGCCATGCTGATTTGGGAGTCAAGTTCTCGACATTGTAGTCGCCAATCGTGAGTTGCTTGCAAGTTCCGGAAGAGGTTAGAGTGGTAGGTGGAGGGGTAGCTGGCGAAGCGGATGCTACGACCTTGACAGCAGTTTGAGGATAGATACTGTAGTATCCGAAAGCATAGGTGAGAACACCAGTTATTTCTTCCAAAGAATCACCAAGCTTGACAGTGGTGGGGTTCTTGGTTCCATCAAGAGGATCGAGCACTGCCAGTGTCTCTGGGTTGGAATCTGGTGACTTTCATCAGGAACGGGAATGACTTCAAGACTTTTACGGATGCCATACCTCTGTCTCTCATAGTCAACCCACCGCGCTTGTTCGTGCCTGTCTTTCTCCATGATCCGGCAACCCACACATTTGCATATCGATTAGACTTTGTGATCGCAACTGGGAGCTTCACAGTAACGAGTTCCCCGCTCAAACTTTCCCAAAAGTCCATTCCAAAAAGGAGTGGCTGCAGAGTTGGGTTTGCAGTAGAAACGAGACTCTGATTGTTTGGGAGGGAGTAGACGTCCCAGTTGTCAAGAGATGAGAATTGTTCCGTCGGGGGGTACACGAGCAGATCCTGGCCAATGACCACGGGCTTGACCGCGTTGCCGCTTGACAGAACTTTGACATTGTTTGGGAAAGTCAATTCCGTCAGATAAAGGTACGTCGAAGTCGACCGATACTCAGCGACAGTTGCGTCGACAGTGATGATGTCTCCGACTGTGACGTTCTTGAGAGCTTGACTGCCGTAGACATAGATGGAATTTGATGATCTGATGTCGAGGTTGAGTGTCGTGTCTCGAAGGAAGAATCCGTATGGTCCCTTGGCAGTCACCAATCCCTTGATGCCAGTCAATGTTTGACCCGCATAAGGCGAGAGATATTTGATGCCGTTAATTTGGTTGATGGTGACGGCATTTGCTACGGCGCTGAAAGCCAAGGCGACGGTAGCGAGAGAGAACCTCATGATCGATAACTTCAGGGACTGATGGCTGAGTGACACCTTCCAAAAAGAAGGGAGCCAAAACTCTTTATATCCTCATTATGCAGCCCAGCCTCGAATCCATCGTTATCTTGCACGACCGAGTAAGGAAACAGCCTCCGACCACGTTTCTGGCCACTTCGGACATGCCTCTGCAAGCTGAACGGCTGGGAGCCGAACAACTTGGCGATGGGTTCCTGCAGGTTGTTTGGCGCAATGTCGATATGATATCTTGGCGGACTACCCACTAAGGGAAGGTGAACAAGAATTGACAGGCATTAGGTGGGGTATTAAGCTTACCTTCTCCAGGCCAATTGAATCGGCATGCGGACGACTCCGAGAAGTGCCATGGAGATGGGATGGTTTTAGTACGGAGATTGCCACTTCCTGGGAGGATAGAAGAGGCTGGTGAGGATTTGATTGGTGTCGGTAGGAAAGCCAAGAAGAGAAGCTGTATATTTGTTCGGCCCCCTTTCTGTTCCTGGAATTTCATGGAGATCTGGAGATA
This sequence comes from Deltaproteobacteria bacterium, assembly GCA_002685535.1. Taxonomy (GTDB): domain Bacteria; phylum SAR324; class SAR324; order SAR324; family NAC60-12; genus Arctic96AD-7. Next base: position 216,968 of record NYXK01000053.1, on the reverse strand, counting down.
ACAGGAATAGACATGGAATGGAGATCATGATGACTTAATATCGCTGTAATTGATCATCGGAAGCGAGTTGAGTTACGATATAATTTCTTCTCGATATTCTTATTGTGAAGAAGGATTAGAGGCAGTCTAGCAAATTTGAAGCTGGATTACTCGTAGATTTCATCCAAGCACGCCTGGTAGGTGGATAAAATCGTGTCCGTTTAGAGTTTTGTCGACTGTTTGATCCAATCAATAGAGTTGTTCGGAACCGAGGTCCTCCAGCCACCCCTATTCTTAGCGAGCCCAGAGTCACATGAAAACAGAAACTGGACATCCCATCCCTCATCACGCAACTGAGACTTTCGATGATATCGATTTGTTTGANAAGAAGATATGATCCCTCTGAATTTGCAATCCATTTCAAGCAATGTCCCGGAGTGAATCTGGAACTTCTGGTTTGCTCGCTTGAAATCTCGAGAAACCTCCTTACTGCATGAGCTCCGTTGACGGCCACCGCGCCCCGCAGCGGGGTACTTTGGGAAGAACCTTTTCTTTGAAGACCTCTATTCCTCATAGGTACACAGATAAGCAAAACCTGTCCGTCGAATCACAATTCGAGTTGTCTTCCTGGCTTAGTTGGTTAAAGCGTCGGTCTCATACTACTCTGTATGATTTACTTGCTCAAACAAGTGGAAAAAGCACGTTACACGTGATCCGAAGGTCGTGAGTTCGACTCTCACGGAGGACAGCAAGTTTTCTTTTTGCTTTTGTTTGCGTTGCGTTAACGTTGTAGAGATTTCAGACTTGATTCCGTGAAATCGGGGCTTGTCGGGGCGTCTTTGGAGCCGATAAGCCCTTAGCGAACCCCCCCCGAACGGCCGAAACCAAAAGGCGATATTGTGTCTTTTCCTTAGTCAAAGGCGCCCCTCTTGCCAGTATTTTTGCGGCTTTGAAACTCTTGTGCTGTGTTCCTAAACTTTTGCAGATTTTGCCTTCCTGAGCGAGGCGAGGGNCTCCCATCCAAAAATTACCGTTGATGTTAAAGCACATGCAAACAAATATAGAAAGTCTCTGCGCCTTATTTACCCTCTATGGCCAAACGACTTAATGAAACGATGTGATTTCATCTCAACAATCCGTTCAGTGCTGTTCAGCAATCCGTTGCGCTGACAGCAGCCGGTCAAGTCCTCTTAACTGAGAGTGATGCTCTACTTGCTCCTCGCAGTGTCCAAAAGAGTTTGGTGAAGTAGAGATTGAAGTTACATCACAGTGTTCCGACGATTCTAAAAGGCCCAAGACCTTCTAGGGCTGAACCATTTATCCCGCAAGCCTTTCACACAGGTCCCATCTCTGACCAATACATCCTGTCTCAAAGGCCGACCAGTTTGGCCAAGCTCCTCCCCAAAAACTGCTTTCCTATTCTCCAGTATCCTAATCATAACAAAGTTCCTGAAATGACTCTTCGTGCTTCCAACATCATCCCAAGCAATCTCCTTCCCATTCTCGTCACCACAAATTCTCAGTTCTGGCCTCTCCCCCAAGTCGAAGCTCCTCTGTCCACTGCTTTGCCCAACAACGATTATTTCTCTTACATTCCTGAATTTCTTCTCATCCCACGCATTCACCGCCATCGCCCAACTATTCTCACTTCTAATCGCCAGCCGTTTGATCTTTTCCAAGTCATTCATCCGCACAGAGCGCACCATACTATTACCGCCGGTCCTACCCACGACAGAAGATATCGGACANCTCTTCCCCAGGTATATGATGTCGTTTTCGAAACTGACATATACTCTTGCATCACGTTCTTGCGTTCCGAATGCCAGTTCATACCTCTTTAGCCCCTCGGCACGGGATTCTCGACAGGCATGCAGAACGGCGGGAGTTTCTGCGATGCTCCAAATTCCTCCATGTTCGTTCTCATCCAAAGATACATCATGCTTCCGACCAGTGCCATTCACCGTATATCGAAGCTCAATTACTCGTGGTTCATTTGCCGCAAACGACCAAATCAATTGTCGAATCTCCAGAGGAAGGTCTCGGAATCGACCGAATGCTGGTGGAGGGCCGAGATGGAGTACGCGTAAGCAACTACGGCGTATAACTTGAAGAGTATGGGTAACTGTATTGATACTATCGCAAGACCGATCGTAGGACTCGCGGATCTTGTTGAGTGTCCAGTGGTAGAGATCTCGTGAGCCGGCTAGGAGGAAGAAGCCGAGAAGGTGCCACCATCTGATACTATCTGGTAGCCCCATGATACCTCTTTAGTGCTAGTATGGAGCTGAGGTTCGAGTTTGACGTAGGCTTTGATGGTCGTGAAGGACGGGTGATGTTGAGATAGTGGCGGGGTACAGAACATGGAAGCCTAAATGCCGACGTCTCACATACGTAATTGCCACGCCTGTGATTTATTCCCGTATGATTAGGTCTTATCATTTCATACATTCAGTTTGAACATCACGGATCATAAGAAGCTTGGGAGATAGGCAGCATATGTGCATTCCACCGAAAGATCAAACCTGGAAGGAAACCGCGTGGGACGGGCGCCTTATTCACCACTTCCTATGCATTGGTCAAATAACGCTTTTGTGTCGGATATTTCGCTTCTGATTGGGCCTTGAGTCTTAAGAATTGATTAGGCGACACTTCAAGAATCGCAGCAGCGAAAGCTGGCATTTCTTATAAGCTTCTCTCATATGGACTCTACCAGTTCCGAAAAAACAACTTGATGTGATGATGCGTGACCATATCTGGCTCACAATCGGGAAGACTAGATACACATGTTCAATTATGAGAAGTAAGAAATCTATGATCTACATCAACTCAATGCNATGCCGAATTATGCACCNGTGCAACATCACATTATGAGAAGTAAGAAATCTATGATCTACATCAACTCAATGCCATGCCGAATTATGCACCGGTNCAACATCACATATCGAGGTATGTTTTTCTTTCCTTTCAGACTTTCCACTTATAAACCTCATCGCCATAGAACCCTTGCAAGTGGTTCCAAGCCTTCATGTCCTCCTCCGTGAACCTCATGTCCCTCAACTTCTCCTCCGCGCCGCCCTGAAGCCACTTCACATCCCTCAACAGCACCTTCGCATCCGACCATTCACTCTCCCCAACACTCGGTCTTCTCCCCACCATACCCTGAAACCAGTCCATATCATCGAATCTCGAATACAATCCACCCATCATCATAACCCACAATCGCATCGAGCAAGGATAGCTGAATCCGTTAGGATTGGAGAGCAATTTCTCCATCGTCCGTTTGAGCTGCATGACGAGTTCCTCCTCGGACGTTGGGAGTGGCAATGCTTCGGCGGGAGTGACGAGTATGGTGTGTAGATATATCATAGATGCGATTAGCCATGCTCGATCACTTGAAGACGATGCTGGGAACTCCGGTGAGGGGAAGGACGCTAGGTACACTTCGATGCTGTTCCTCAGTGTCGGGTAATCTTCCTGGTCCGAAAGAGGATTACCGGCGCGTTGAGCGGTGTTTGTAAGCCAGACGTAGACAGATGCGACTCCATGGCCAAGGATGGTGCCAGGTACTGTGCTTTTGGCTACTGAGCGGGAGAGATCGGCGAGTCGACCGGCGTGGCCCGTTTCCCCGATACTGTCAACACTGACTTCGGGTTCGTCGGGGTCTACTTGCGGACTGTCCGACTTGAGCTTGATGGTTCTTTCATTCTTCTAGATGAAGTTGGAATCCACTTACTGTACGAGGAGGTGTTGCACCAGTCGATGAATCTCTGTCCCCGAGTCTGTATACCGTAGCTGCAGCAGCTGCTTAAGTCCGTGCCGATGGACAGCTGCGATTTGATTGGAGCCATAGGTTTCCTGTGAGACGTATCAGTGGTTGTAGAAATCATTTGCTCGTGTGACTTTACCTCAAAAAGAATGAGGGAAGAAAGGGCTCCAATGATGTAGTCTTTTGTCCGCTCGTTGGGATTATCGAGGCTTGAATTGATGATCCGCATCGTCTCACCTTGGCCTGTTAACACTTTATCATCGCTTGGATGCTGATAACTGGTGTATACCTTTATGATGAAGTATGTCTCTGTCAAATTCCTTGTCTCCGGAAAGAAAGCGAAGATGTGATGCCATGTACAGCATGGTGGCGTGAAGAAGTGCTGGGGTTGAGGTTTGGAAAGACCACAAACTCTTGCTGTGCACCCAGACCGTGCCAACGACCTCATTATCTCCGATGAAGTTAGCAAGAGTCCCCCCTCGTCTATGTGTGAGCTATCACTCACAGTGAGATAGAAGTAGTGAAATGCGGGGGTTGTGGAGAAGCTTATGTGTGTCAAATGGATCTTGGCGCCACGAGCTTCCGAGAAGGGTGTTGCCGATATTCAGCACTTCAGGGTCACTTGCAGCACGTCTCAAGAGCTGAGCAGCATATGAATTTTCTTTGGTCACACCAATAGTTCGACATGTAGGACACTCAGGTCCTCTAGAAGAGGCTTTCTGCGCCAAATCGATCCTGCTACCATCATCGGTCATACCCTGGTACCCAAAGACCGTGCTACTACTCCATTCGGAAGCCGTGTCGAATTCANATGGTGGCTGATCTCGCCATCCTGCTGCTGGACCTGAGAATTGACGATCATCCGCATTACTGAAATGGCCGGCTGCCGTTCCTAGTGCTGTATTTGAACGTCATTTCTTGTAAGGAAAAGTCACGACAAAAGCAAGTTGAAGGAGACAGATGGGCATGGATACTGGAAGTGTGTTCTTACCTGATGGCGTGGTTAATGGTCCTAGTGCAGCCTCTGAGTAGGATACCGAGCGACCATGTTGGAATCCTGTTCCCAAACCAATACTTCCGGTCTTCGCCCTAGACAATTTCGGTCTCTCAGCAGCCAATGAAGCAGGAGTCAGCTTCCCTAAGATCGACCTCGGCGTCTCCAAGTTGCTTTTCAAAGCAGCATTAAGCTGTTTCCGCTTCAGATCAGTATCACGTCTAGCATGTGATCGAATGACTCTTCTAAGTTTTGTGTTAGAAGGCTGCCGTAATTCTTGTTCGTCGATGAAGCACAACGGTAGACCTTTCAGCACAGGCATTGGCGGTGTTGCCGATGCGGATGACTGCCCTGCTTCTTGGGCGTCTGTATGTACGGGTCTCGCTGTCAAGTCATATGCTTTGAAGTGAGCGGCGCAGAAATGCTCGTATTTTACTCTCGGGCCTTGAGTTCCGTGGTCGGGAGTTGAGGTCTCATTGCTGAATGCTAACGGCACTCGTGCTGCGCCGGAGTTTGGGGCTACCATAGCTGCTGCTGACTGGTGTTGACGATGTCCCTTCTGGGCTGAGAAATTAAGCTTGTTTACACGATCCAATAATCTTGGCTAGATCGATCGGCTTGACTTCCATGATTAGATACTGCTCCGAGGAGAGGAAACATGCGATATGGGGGAGCAACTAACCGGAAGTACCCAGGCGTCACTGGCGGTCTTGATCAGTGAACGGTAATGCCGGCACGCGAGCTATGTAGGTCTTGTGTAGCCTTACGATATCCGCAACATATCTTTAAAAGGCAGGCTTCCTTTCAGCTTTCCCTGGATCTGTCTTCGTAACCTTTTCAATTCTGTTGGTCGCTGGTACGTTTTTGTTTTCTTCGCCTGGTACTGGTGCTCAGACAAGTACGAGACATGCTCATATAAGGACTTAAAGGACATCCTGCAGCAGAAGGATTCGGCCGCCAAGTACTGCAAAAGATTTATCACCCTCTATGACCCCTCTGCAGAGAATCTAGAGCTCAAGTCAACAACACAATGAATGTACCTTCGGGCAATGCGACTCCTCCGAGCTCATGCAGTCTCAAGGGTGGATGATTGGTTGATGGTTGAGGGATGCTGTTTGGTGCAGTTGAGTGTTTGGGTAGACAACTGACTGATGTAGTTCGTGGGATCCTTGCTTGGATGGCGTACATGGCAGCGTCGCAATTGAATTTGAGACTTACCCAACGAGGAAGTGGGCGGGCATGGCGCATCCAAGTATCATATCCTTGACATGGCTCGACCAGGCTGAATCAGCAAGAAGTACATGCTCTCGGTTGTAATCAAAAGTCAGGAGAAACCTGACTGGTTCTCAGTCGCCGAGATACTAGATCTACAAGGCATGTCGTTGTACAAGCCGCTTGAATATTTGTTGGCATCTGTCAAGCTCGCCATGCTTTCGACCATAGCGAGAAGCCACTTCGAAGAACGTCAGCAAATGCCTTATACATTAAAGCTAAAGAGCAGGGAATGATTACTGATCGCAAGCCACTATGCAAGTACAAGGAGATAGCTTTGGGGTCCATGCGTGTTCGAATTTGCATGGCATGCCTTGGGGAAGTTCCATAGAATCCTCCAGGGAGTCATTGGCGACAGGAGGATGGTTCATGTGCAAGGTGATGAGATAACAGCGAAGACTTCCTGACTAATGTCTTCGATGTATGAGATGATGTGGAAATTGAGCCTCGAGAGTCGATTTTAACTGCTGATTTGCTCATTTGCGTAATCTAGCACCAAATAGCAAAGCCATACGCACGGTGGTCAACATGTTAGCAGCCAAGCTTGAAAAAGCCCAAGTCCAAGCGAACGCCTAAAACGCCGCAGTCAACCAAGACGTCCTCCACAGATGAAGTTATTCTCGTTATTGATTTTGAAAGTAATCGTGAGCTGTAAAAGTCTTCTACATCATTGGAGGCCTCATAAATTGAGGCGCCTTAAGAAGGCATTCATTCCAAGCCCGCTCCTCATTCGCGGCCTCAAAATCCGTGCCCCGCCCGTCCCTGAAAGTCTGACTCGCTTGTACAGCCGAGCATCGTTGTGTAACAACATGCATATAAGCAGAACGAAAAGCAACTCGACGAGGAACTCTGAGGCTTGAGAAGTCGGCTCGTAAATTGCGGTCTGGTGAATTGACAAGGATCAGGACTCAAGACGTCCTCGAAATGATTTTGAGCCTAGCTGCCCACTATCAATCGTGCTAGCCATGGAGCGCTCTCCTCAAACTAGAGGTCACCATTCTTGATAGCTTCTGGAGAGTGCCGAGGTGGTAGGGATGGACGGCGTAATATTAACAGTGCACCTCGCACAGTTCATCGGTCTAGCACATCAGGAGAACCTTTCATGGAGTATGTAGCACGATGAAGTATGCAAGTAATTGGGCTCAGCTTGATACGTCATTCATCATCTCGCAGAGTCGTAGCTTCCTCGCCTCCGAGCTGCGAGCGACCCGGAAAGGGATTGAGCAGGACCTCAGGCAGTTCCACTTATTGCTGAATGACATTAAAGCTCAAGCAAACTCAAGTTCGTAGTCCCGGATCTGTTCTCTGAGTATCTCTGCCGCGCGAGAGGCTACAGTACTTTGATCCTTGATCTCATCGAGGAAGTCTACGCATGATCGAATATCGCTCATGTAATGATCATGTGCATCACCAGGATGGAATCGAACTTCGACAAGCAGGACGATCGCAGCCGAGAACAGATGGAACGAGATTGGCCTATGTATCATTTAGTCTCTAAAATAGGGCTGGAACCTTTGTGATAGGATACTGGATCTGCTCACCATGGCCGATGTCGTGCAATGGGCTGTGCGTATGCTTTCGTCATTTTGATGATCCCCTGCGCCGAGCTCAAACATATCGATCTTGTGCGGGCGAAGGTGACTGGGTCGTGTATCCATTGATCTTGCAGAACTCTGTTGATGACGATTCTGTAATAGAGAAGGACGACGCAGAGATTGCCTCGCTGCCAGGACATCCACGGATCAATATCATCGGGCTGATCGATCTTTTGATCGGGCTCTTCAGGACGAAGATGCTCTGGCAATTGCTCTATGAAGCTTGCAAGAGATTCGTCGGCGCTGATCACCAACGGAAATATGTCTTCCAGAGAGCCCTTGCTGTGTCGAACTGCGAACCGGAAACGGTGGTAATGGATCGCTACTTGGCTCATGGCGATGTGGTAGTCGATCAGATGTGGCTGAGCTACCCCGTCTTGTCGTCCAGTCAAGAATTCATCATCTCGAAGTGAAGCTGGTAGTTCGGTCTTAAAGTCTGCTTCCAAGATACACGGAGTTCGGTAAGGAACCGGGAGCCATTCGCAGAGGACCATTGTCCACCACAGCCGCCGCCGGACTTGTTGTTGGACGGCATCTTCATCAGGATTCTCCCTGTCAAATCCCATTTTCAAGGCTTGTGCGATACGTATGGCAGCACCCCAAAGAGAATAGTGTAGATCGGAATCTCCGACATTGTTGAAGACAATTCCGAGGATTGCAATGGTCTGCACGCTCCGCAAATTATGATTACGGAGAAAATCTGCCTCGTACAAATAAAACAGCGATGCATCGTACCAATGGAGAAGGTTCTGTCTTATATCACCTGTTTTCATAATTATCAGAGCACCAGTATGCATCGTGACTGTTGCAACTCACCTGCAGCAATCCCGGATTTCTCGGCCTCAGCTTCATCCATGAAAAGGAGGGCAGACTCCCAATATTAGCATGAGCTCAGTCAGAGTCAGTCTCAACTCACACTAAGAATCGCGAAATATACGGACAACCAGAGATAATTCTGGATTTCATTGTTTTGTGAATGATATCCTTGTTGCCAGAAGGTATCGCATTCTTTCTCAAAAGTGGGGTGATGGATGGCACAATGGATCCACGAAGTCCAAAGTTTACCAAACGAAATAACACTAGCAGCGCATTCTGAAGTGGGCCAGATTATATCACTCTCCGATGATACTGTCGANTTCCTTGTCAGGAGCTTGACCGTCTCAAATAGATCACGCTCGAAGCTTTCCGTGATATTTCTCACGACGCCGGAACTCCTATCATTGCTTGGGAGTGAGATAGCCGGACGTGAAAGCTGAGCTTTAAGACGTTCAATTTCTTCAAGCAGTTGCTGATATGATGGCTGAGTTTCTTGACTGGGAGATCTTTCGCTGGTGGACTTTTAGCATTGCTCATGCCTGTCAAGGGATATTGATCGGCAGAGAGATATCCACAGATCCGCAAAAGCGTGTCTGGGCGACAGGCTTACACGTTGACAAGAATCTTTCCTTTGACTTTGACGGTTTCTCGCTTGCAAGAAGCCTCGATACCTCGACTGATGCATTCCCGACAGGGGATCTTCTTTTCACACTTCACACGTCGCCTGGCACATGTGACACAACTCCTGGGCGCGCGTTGCGTTGCTCTGACTGATGTAAGAACCTGGGGCGATGCCATACTTTAGATTGATGGGTGGTAGGGCTCTGAAGCGACTCGCAAGGGTGTTTGATACTGTGATCGTGACTGTAGCTCGTTATCGAGGTCGTTTGGACCAGACTTGGCTAGACCGAGAATGGGAGTCCAAGCGAAAGGCCTAATCGCTTCCCCAAAGCCTATTTCATCCTCCTCTATGATCTTAATTCCTGAATGCCCCGAGTTGGAACAAACTGTTCTCCCTGCTAAGCCTCCACACTTGGTCGAAGACTGAGCTGCATCATGAAGTTTTGATCTTCACTTTCTATTGATTTTAACGCCTCATCTAACGAGATACCTCTTCCCCCACCTTCGCACCTGGGCCAATGTTGTTAGCCACGTAAACAGCGTGATATTCTTCCATTTATGGATCATTGCAGCGCCAGGGGAGCCAGATTCCATTTACAGGGNCAGATCCGCGATCTTCAAAGNCTGGTGTTTTGGGGAACGACGATGACATAGNAGGCTCCGAGAAGTGTTTCAGCCGAGCTCTTTGGGAAGTCTGATCCTGATCTCGCCCAAGCGGCCTCAATCGATTTCATCGAATCTTCCTTTCAAAATAGCTTATGGTGAACAATATGTTGATTTGCATCGAGATNGGCCTCCCACTGATATGCTGCATTGNCTTCATCGGGAGCAAGTTTTCGGTCTCTAATCACGTGATGAACGAAAAGCCGAAGCCAACCTTGAACAGCTTCAGCAAGCGCCCATAGCAAATCCCAAGTTTCACTCCAACGAGCCTCACGGCCATCCATCATCCAGCATAAATAGCACTCAAGACTCCCATATCCCCAGCGCCACAAACCACGCGTTTCCCTCGAGCCCTTTCGATTTCCCAGCTCACAACTGAGCACATGGCATCATAAATGCAGCATCCTCGGTTCATCTTCCCATTCCCTTCATCTGGGAGATAGAGGCTCAGACATCAGACCTGCCGTCCCAAGATCGCAGCGTCACAGCAGCTGTCATCCAAAACTCTGCTCGTCCCAATCCAGGGTGTTTCCTGTCTCAGGACCCTGGTCGCCCCTAGTCTGTTGAGACTGATACTCGCTTAGGGGGAGCTAGTAACCAAGCGAACCCCTGATTGTCGATCGAAACTACAACTTTATCGTTGGGAGGTGAGAACTTTATCGCAACAAGTTACAATCCATTTAAGGGTGGTTTTCCATCTGAGAATGAATAATTTTCTTGTATGAGAGAGTCTGCATCTACAGCTGCATGGCACACAAGTCTAGAGATATTTTGCTCTCAGCCGCCATCACACCTCAAACACAACCAGATCTCGCTTATCTCCTAAACATGGAAGCCCCAACATCCGAGACCTGCCCCTTACCCTTGCCCATCCACCCAGCCCAGCATCGCGCGTCTCAGCCTCCATCAACTACTCCCACCACAGTATCGGGAGCCCGCACGCCACACCTTCCTTTCCAACCGCAAGTCCTCTTTCCCCGTTAAACTTCAGACAAGCTTTGTCGGACGACTGGCTCGTTCGGCCGCCATGCGACGTTCGATCTGCCCTACTAGTCAGTCTGTAGTAAGCTTAGCCTGCCATCTCTACTCGTGAAGGAGGCGACCTGCCATCCGGTGTCAGTCCGTGACACCGTGGGAGGAGGATGTTTCGGGTCTCTTGCTCAAGATGAGCTAGCCTGGTCTGTACTCTTGGGCCGTGGGGATGTCAGATATCTCTCCGTTCAGGAAGTCGAGTCGAGTGAGCATGGGCGGCCGGTTGGTAGGACGCCTGCTCGAACCCAGGAGGAGGGATACAAAGCTTGGATATACCCCTTCCGTTTGAGGAATTAGCTTCTCTTCTTTCCTTCGCCTCACCTCTTCTCTCTTCTTCTCGTTCTCTTCTCTCACTACCTGCTTGCAGAGTATTTTCTTGGGTGTCGTTTGCTGTCATTCTCTTCTACATTCAACTCTCGTTGCTGGTCAACCCTTTCAACTACATTCCCTCAACACAACAACCTCCTCTCTCAACAACAAAATAATCTAATCCCTCTTCAATCAACACCCCCCCACCCAACCATCAAAATGGGCGCCAACCTCTCCGACCTCACCCCCGTCGACACATCCAAAGTGGTGCTCAGCCCCGGCGACTTCGACACCCTAGCGATCCGCCTGCCCATCCTCTGGGGCGGCGCCATCTACGTGATGTTCATGATACTGGCTACGTGCATGCTGGCTGATCGGTGGAGGGGCCCGAGAGGCGATAGGAGTCTGAGTGCGGCGAGTGTGATTGCCGCGGTGGTGATGAGCAGTGCGTGGCCGGTTGTATTGGTGTATTTGATGGTTAGTGGGTAAGGGAAGCGGGTTTGCTTTGTGCTAGGGGGGAAAGGGGAAGGGGAATCGGGGTGATGGTTGATGGTTGATGGTTGATGGATGGGGTGGGAGGATGATGTGGCGGGAAGGGGGAAGTCAAGGATGGATTGGGTGGAGGCTGGATGTTGGATGTTGTTGGGGTTCGGGATGGGTCAAGATGTTGTCGAAGATGGGGGGAAGGAGGGGAATTGAGAGGTTGATGGGGCCATATTCCGTCGTCATTGGGGAATTGGGAGAGCAGTGTATATACCCACCTGTCCATCATTTCTATACGAGGCTCTTGTGCGGTGCACAAGTCTATTGATCGAGTTTGGTTCCGGCGTTCAATCGTAAACTTTGTCCTTCTATCCGGTACTGGCTGTTGAGGAGATGGATATGTATCTATCGGAAAAGATTGGTGGAGAATAAAGTAGTGGAAAGTTCCAGTAAAATTAAAAGTAGACTATGTTGCTGCAGCGCCCCATCCCAACTGCCACTATGCCTGAACGCCCTGGTCCACCCTGAACGCCAATTTATGTATCATCCTAACCACCCAGCCGATGTCACTAAGTCTACACAGTACATCTATTTCTTCAAACTCGACAAAACCCTCTCCCTCCTTCCTGACCACCTTCCTAGGTAGGACCTCTACCTTCCTGCTCAGCAAGCCTCTCAATTCAGGACTGATAACCTTCGGTCTTTGTTCCTCTAGCTCAGCACTCTTTCCTCCATCATTCTTTCCCTTTCCTTTGATTTTAGGATTACCCTTGACGGCAGGTGCGGCTGAAGAACGGGCTGTACCTTCCCCAGGACCATCCATTGAAGGGCCACTGTTCGTACCGCTAGCGCTCACACTGTCGACACCAGAGGTATTCGCTGAAGGTGAGGTCGGTGAGCTCGAGCGCAATGCCTGTGTTCCTCCCAGCGAGGCATTCTGTGTCGCAGCCGTATTTCGCTGTCTTAGCTTTGGGGCTGGAAAATTGGATTTCTTGTCGATGGCTTCGACCGTCCGTTGGAAGCGGCGGAAGAGAGCTTCTGCGCGGACGAGGGTTGACTCTAGATCAATCGTGGTAGAGAGCTCGTTGACTGTGCTGTGTTAGTTTTGTCTAGTTGAGAATGTGAGGTGAGCTTACCATATTTTAATACCTCGTCAAAATGCTGCAGATGTTCCATAATCACATCTCTATGTTTCTCGAGGATTGCAAGGGCAATGAACAGATGGAATCCGCTGCTCAGGAAGTCCGTCCATAAGACCTCCCAAAGATGCAAGATGTCCAGCCAAGGGAATTCGCGCTTGTACCAGACAAGCAGCATACGGAAGAAGAAAAAGAAGTTTGTCGAGTCGGCACTTTGGAGGTGCAGGTATAACTTCGGATCCATAAGTTGAACCAGATGGTCAAGAGTAAGCAACTGCTTTCTCATGCCACTCTGATCACGTAGGAAGTTCCGTTCCATACGGTCCATGAAGTGCTGGAACCCCCAGAATGCGATAGCATCGTCTTGCATAACGGCGTAGATAGGAGCGAGGAGGTCAGACATTCCCTGAACGTAACCCAAATCGCGATTGTACTCGTTGTAGGTCAACAGCATATCTTTCATCTGTTCCAAATGCACATTGGTTCCCACATCTGCGAATGGCGATGATGGATCTGGATGTGGCGTATCTTCACCTGCGAAGAGAGGAATGGTACGATCTGTTCGGTGTACATCTTTCTCTATCGCAAGAACCCCAAGAGATGGGATATGTTAGTCTATACTGCGGACTTTGAATTGGGGCTTCAGGGTGACGAACCTATTCGACCTCTCTGCTCACGCCACCACTCTCCCTCCTCGCCCTCTCCACCAAGATCAATTAATCTATCCCACCACGCACCCTTCAATTTCACATATTCATCTCGGAGTCTGGCTGCCTCGTTCTTTCGTTCCTCGGCTGAGGAGTGCCAATCATAGACTTCGAGAAGGAATAGCCATGCCTCTTTCCTAACACCGTCTTCGGGATCAAGCCCACCATGGAATATCCGCTCCTTGACCTCATCAACAGTAACTTGTAATCTTCCTGTTCGCTGGTCGAAGTAGCTATTCCATTCTTTCAGGGTGACTGTTTTCCGCTTCTCCTTCATACTCAACGATCCTACCTCAGTATCCAGCAACTCAAAATCTCCCACATCGGTCTCCTCCATCTCCAGCACATCCCTAGCAGTCCATATTCTCTGATTTCGGTCTCGTTCACTCTGCTCCGCGATACCCATTGCCCATCTCGCAAGATATATCCTCGCGCTATCAAATTCCTCCTGTAAAGTCTGTACCTCAGGGTTCTTCAAAAGTCGCCTCATCTGTGGTGGCATTTTGGGATTGTCGATAACTGAGTCTGCCGTCCGTCTTGTAAACGTTGTGACCTTGCTGAATTTCTCCATCAAATTCCATCCCGTTTCCTTCACAAATTTGGTAACAGGATCCATAGCTGCATCTCTCGGACCTCTCGAACTCGATCCAGCTCCTGATCCTGCTGCCCCGCTGACGTTCGCACCGCTGCTATTTGGTCTCACCAATGCAGCTGTAACAGGCTTTCCGCCGAATGCCTCCTTATCCTCTAGGCTAGGCTCAATCAAATAAATATTAGGTTCTGCGCCACTCCTTTCGATTTCAACGTATCTTCTCAGCCATCGCAGCACCTCGTCCCCACCCCAGAACATCTCCCCATTCGCGCCGAAAGGGTCGAAGCTTTCCCTCGCAAGTTTTTTCTTTTGTAGAATCGTGGACTGGCACTCGGAATCGTGGAAGAAAAGAGCTGGGAAGGAGTCGCCCGCTCTGCTGTTTATGATAACACTGCCAAACCACCACCCAAGACTCGGAGGCCGCACCAGCAGACTGTATATGGCAGACACGGGTATGGCGAAGGCATAATGGCCTATCGAGCTCGAGTGTGTTGTAGTAGTCGGGGGAGGAGGCACGAGGTATGATTGCCTCGGAGGAGAGTCGCCTTCTGCCAGATCTACCTTCACATATGTATCTCGGGCGTCGCCCAGAGAGTGTTCGGGGACCCAGGCAAGCAGGAGGGAGGCAGCCGCTTTTGTTCTCGCAGTTGCTGAAGTTGAAGAGGAAGAGGTAGGTCGGGAGTCTGGAGCTGGCTTTTGCTGTAGCAGGGCGATATAACCCGGGATATTATCCTTTGCTGAGGGAGTGGGATGTATGTAAACCTGCAAGACTGAATGTCAGCAAGAGTATTGAGGACATTGAATCAAGTGGGCACAATATACCTTGCTTTTGGAGTATAAGAGCTTTACGCCCCTGCCCGACGTCGTATGGGTAATGGTATTGCTACTGGATAGTCAGCATGCTGCCGCAGTTTGTCTTGCCCCTCGAAAGCAATGTGCCCAGGCAGATTTAGAACATTTAAGGAGCAGAATGGCCCTCCTAAACATTGAGGTCCCCACATCTACGGTAAATAACTGGACTCACTATTCTCCTTCCTCGTCGTCGCTCATGGCGTAGAAGCTGTTTGATGGAGATGCTGCCCGCGCGGGGCTCTTTGACGACGTCATTGTCGTTATTCCAGCTGAGTACGTTGGCGTTCGCAGATTATCGTTTAGAATGTTGAAGCTCTGGATCAAGAGCAGGAGGTGGATGTTCGGGTCATTTTGTGTCTCTCTTGTTCCTGGTGGTGTTACTGTTGTTCAAGTATGGTGTGGCGGATGTTCATGTGCCCATGACGCGTTGGGACTCGGACTTGCGTGGCGGGGCAGGAGCAGCAAGACAAGATTCTAGGCAGCCTCAAAACCTTAATCAAAGGACAGTCGATAAAGTGGACACCAGAAAACTTTAAAGCGGAAATACTTATGAATGTGAGAGTGATATAAGAACTTCCTACTTTCGTATATTAAATGGTAGGTAGGTATGGAAATAGCATAGAGTATCTAGGCACGAGAGATNTTCTGATAGGTACTAGGAGTCTCGCTACTGGTCGGTCTCTTTGGTTCGAGGCCCTGAGATAATTGAGAAGACAAAGCACACGCTTACCTCATACTATACAAGAAGTTTAGCACAAATCCGACGGTACGAAAGAATTCTCTCAGAATACGCGCTCTATGTGATCTTGTTGGTCCGGTACTGAGAAACAATTTCAAGAAGTCAACAAGTTTCGCTTAGTCAGTATTGAGTCAGGATTCTTCGTCGCTTTTCCTATGTTCACTTCCTGCATCAGCATCCAATCTTTGCAACATGGGCCGGAAGGAGCAGGTCGATCCAACATTCATCTTGGAAGGTGTGCAATGATGGGGCCTCGATGATATTCCTTGCCTTTTCTTGTCAGCCATGTGTTTGGCTTCCGATAGCTGTCAAAACATCTTTCCCCTGACCTTTTCTGATCATCTTTTCGTTGTCTTCGCACTATGTGTTCTGAAAATTTGTTTTTCTGACCTTCGCACCTCGTTTACTTCGTTGTCTGTTTTTCGTTTGTTCAGTTGAGCAGTCTTTGTTCTTCGACTGGCCAGTGTTCCAATTTCAAAGGTTTTATCCGCCTTCCTGTTCAACACTGCCGAGGTGTTCCTTCGCGTCTCGTTCCTGGGATCTACAATCATTGCCTTGAAATAGTAGTACTTGATCCTCAAAATGCTACTCAAGATGCTCTTCATATTTTCCACCACACAAGAACCTGACCTCGCTTGTTCATCCCCATCGCCAAGAAGCATAAAATAGCCAAATATCGCCGAGGTGTGGGGTATCCAGGGCATACCTCCTTCCCCAAATCTATCGCTTACATGCTTTTCTCTCGGCATATCTTTATCGAAGAATTATCCGGAACTTGTATCTCCCTCCGACTGGTCCGCCGAGCGCCGAGATCACTTCTCCCGGATCTTCGATATCTCTTTCTCAAGGTTGGGTTGCCATCGACATTCTGAACCAAGACGCTTGCTGGGTTAGAGAGGAGCATCATGAGGTATCAGAGGTAACGGAGGGGTTCTGTGAGAGACTTGGCTTCCCCTCTTCAATCAAAAAGCATATCAGGCTTTAAGATTGAAGTCAGAAGACATGGATGGAAAAGTACTTGAAAGGGTGGGGGAAGCCCGAGGTAGGAATTATTTCGAAACCAGGTCTGGCTACCACAACTTCAAAGTCTTAAATCATTGCAGTTGTCGATAGGCAGCAGCAAAAATGACCCTCTCATCGATCTGTTCTCGATCCCTTTCCGCTTTTACCATTGTACTTGCGGTCCTCGCAACCTCAAGCAATGGCCAGACATGCTCAAATATCAATCCCGCACAAGGGGCACCAGTCACTGCCGCAGGTGTTCAGACACGAGTTGTGATGAATGGATTGAGGTCTCCAAGAGGAATGGTATTTGATACTGCTGGGAATCTGCTTGTCGTGGAACAAGGTGGGGGAGGAATCAGATATATCAAGCTCACAGACAATGGTGGAATTAACGTCTGTGTTGCCTCAAGCAAGACATTGATCGCAGATAATACTGTGAGTACTCATAATTTTGCCTAATTAATCAGCTGCTAACCGCTACAGCTCAATCATGGTATCGATCTTTCTGCGGACGGAAAAACACTCTTCGCATCGAGCTTGTCAAGTGTCTACTCTTATCCCTACGACGCGGTCGCGGGTACAGTCGGTACCAGAAAGACTATCATCCAGAACATGAACAACGGAGGGCACTCCACACGAACTTTGTGGGTATCCAGATTCGACCCTAACATGCTTCTTGTGAGCAGAGGTTCGGACGGTAACATTGACGCACCAACATCGCAAATTACTTCTGGTCGTAGCCAAATCAGAGCTTTCAGCATCTCTGGCACGAGTAATGCTCCTGTAGCCTACACAGCTGGTGAAGTCATCGCATGGGGGCTGCGGAATAGCGTTGGCATGAGCGAGGACATCAGCACCGGTGGTTTTGTGAGTCTATTTCTTTCACTTCCAAATATTGATCACATTCTCATAATTTCAAGTGGTCAGTCGAAAATTCCGTCGATAACATGAACCGCCAAGGCAAGGATGTCCACAACACCAACCCAGGCGAAGAGCTGAATTACCATGGTCTGCTGAACACCACAACGCCCTCCTCTCAACGCGGCGCCAATTACGGATATCCAGAATGCTTCTCAGCTTGGGATCCCAGCGTCCTTCCCAACAACGCAAACATCAAAGTCGGCACACAATTTTTGATTGGCACTCCTTCTGGCTCAAATACAGATGCGATGTGTCTACAGCGCCAAGCTCCTCGTTTAACGTTCCCCAGCCACACGGCGCCGCTAGATGTCAAGTTCAATCGTAATGGGACGGCAGCATACATTGCGTTCCATGGAAGCTGGTAAGCTCGCTTAATCTCTTATTGAATCTTCTTCACGCTCGTGATAGTAACCTCTGGTCGTGAAGAGACGTCTTTGACACAGTACAGGAATCGTTCGCCACCCGATGGATACAGACTCTCGCGGATCGCTTTCAAAGATGGACAGCCTGTCGAGCCAGTCACTAGCACGACCGCTGCTTTCAATATTCTTTCAAACTCCAACAATGCCAATTGTCCATCGCGATGTTTCCGTCCTACGACACTGGCGTTTGATTCGAAAGACCGGCTGTTTATGACTAGTGATTCGACGGGTGAAATCTATATCATCACTGGAGCTTAGCGTCAATGTAAGGGGTCGAATTCGAAGTCTGGAGTACATAGCCGTAAGACGAAGCGAGGAGAAGGATAGGCTACCATCTGATGGGTTGGAAGGAGTGAGATATTGTACATATGATTACACTTCTTCCAGATTTTCTTGCTTCTTGTCTGTGAGGTAAAGCTTTCTTCTTGAACCTTCACTCAGAGCACGGCAGAACCTCTACCACATTTCCGCTGCATACCAAACCATCTGCTACTTCAAAAGCGGTAGCTCCAGTCCAACCCAACCCNCGATTCCCACTCCAATACTTTCAGCAACCGCCAGAAGCTGAGCACACCCCTCAATCTCAACCAAATTGAATTCAGTGGTAGCACCATGACTCGGCCGCCACAGCAAGATTCTCTTCAAGGCTCTGCACGACCCAGATCCGCACAGTACAAGTTCAACAAGAGCATCACTAACCTCACCACCCTCAACCCCCACCTCCCTCGGCGGTACATCCGCAAACCACTGCTCGAAAGCGTAATCATCCATCTGAACCTGCAGAGTCTCCAACACTGGCGGCAAAAATTCGCACATGGTCGGGAGGTCGCGAACGTCCGCATCGAAACACTCAGCATCCAGCTTCGACACCATCAGCCACGCGAGATCCAACCCGACAATCCTCAATGCAGAGAAAGAACGCAGGTCAATGAGTTCATTAGCCATGTACCCTGTATTTTCTCCTTGGCAATCGCCGTGAATGATGAGTTCTTCCAGACTCGTCATCTGGGATTCGAGTGCGGGGCTGAAGTCTAGAGGTGATAAAGTCGGTAGGCCGAGCCCGAAACTGTTGTACTCGTCTGTACAGAGTTCATAATGGAGGGAATGGAGAGCGATTGGCCACGAAAGTACCTCCTCCAGGTCTGGACCTGGTGGGACGGTTGCGAAGAGAGAAAGACATGTGATATTCGAGGATTTAGATCTGCGCTTAGAGATCTGTGAGTTACCTGTTGTCCCGCTGGAGACCTCGGGCATCCAGGATCGAACGAGGATGATTGACAGAGAGCGGAGATCCGGGAGAGAGAAGATCTGATAAAGTCTTTCCATTGGGACCGCAGCACTGTCTGGTATAGCATCCAAATGATCGAAGCGGATTTCTAGCGAAGTAACAGCACTCAAAACTGGCATCACGGAACTTGAGCCAAGCATTCCAAATGGTGCGAAATGCACATTGCTCAATGTCCCAGAACTCCTCAACAGCTCGACAGTCTTCGTAGCGAACTCATCTCCTTCGTTCGTGTTGCAATAGAAGCTTGCACCTCTGACCAGCTTACGTAAGTTTTCTGACTCTGATAAAGTTCGTAGGAGGCGGGAGAGTGAGTAAATTCGCGTATCGCTGCGATGTTGGTCGCGGTGGTGGCCGCATACTTGAGGATATTTGCTTTGCCAGGAGAGGTAGCGAGGTGCGTTCCAGGGATCGTGGTAATGAATATAGCGGTATATGTGCGGAGTGATGGGACAATTCAAATTCTTTGAGATGAGTGCGAGTCGTGGCAAGGCTGTGTGTGGGACGAAGTGGAGGATGAGGAGGAGAATGTCTGTGGGGAGAGATTGGAAGGTTGACATTATGCGGGGGAGGGTCCAAGACTGAGGCGAGTGCTCTTTTGGCTGAGCTCTGGTTGATGATCATGTCTTCAGTGCCAGAAGTTCCCATAGACAGCAACACAACCTTCACTTCCGAGTCTCGAGTAATAGTACAATCAGTTTCATTGTCTTGTGTTTGAGAAGCTCTAGGGTAAGCGATTTGTATTGTCCCAATGTTCGTTTCTTCANNGCTCTTCAATAGTGGACTTTCTTTANATAAGTTACCTNTCCCACAGGCCCAGCGTGCAAAAGACCACAACTTCACCTCATCTGGGGCTTCAGGTTTCTCACAATCGATAATTGTCTTCTATCTGGTATGCGTGCTGTTTCGGACAAGGTGAGCGTGACGAGGTTGGCTGAATAAAGCAGGAGCGGTATCTGTTCGTAAATTTAGGCTCAGACCGAGCGTAAGTGTTGACTGAGGTATCTGAGGAATACGCTTTTATCGTGCTGCTTTATCATCAGTATTAGCTGAACACGATTCAATGGAAGTCTAAATACAAGCTCCCAGAGAGCCCTTTGGATCGCGAGCAACACGTCAATCCACCCTCCCAAGATGATGATAGATGGCGTGGCTCAGAGCGCGATACTGAAATCCGATTACTTCCAGACAAACGGTGAGAAAGACGTCATGCCTGAAGTCTGTCCAAATATTGTTCGGTGGCGTCGAGTACCGCGAAAAAGAAGGGGGAAGATGATGCCTTTGGGGCAGAGATATCGTGGTAAACAAGGTCGAACGCGCTAGCCAAAGCGATGGCCTGCCTATTCCTTTGCTGCGTCACCGCGTATCAAAAACAATGCTCACCTTTGACCTTGAGCTATTATCTTGCAGAGCCTTCGGCTTCTTGATTCTTATCTTTGGAATACAGCTTACCCGTTCGCCAATCTTAACGAAAGATGTCCTGTAGTAACGCCACCAACTGACCTCATCATCTCCTCACCCATCCTTCCACGCCCATTCTAAACCCCAAATATCTCATCAATACAGCACAAACAGACATCCGAGCATCCCCACCTCCACCTCCATCTCCATATCTCTCCGCCACCTCACTCCCTCTAGTCCCTACACTACCACCAGCAATCCCACCCTCTCTACCTTTCACTCTCACTTTCACTTGCTGTCTCCTTCTCCCTCTAAATCCTCTTCCCACATTCAAGCCATCCCCATCACCATCGTCATCACCACCCCCATCATACCCACTATCTCCTTCACCCTCAGACTTATTCTCGCTACTATCTCCCTTCTTATTTCGTTGTTGGCTTACTCCTGAGCCTTTGGCGCGCATCATGTCAATATGATGTTGGCAAGTGGAGGGATGTGAAGTTCAAGCTTCGGAATGAGTGTATGAAAGAGGAGAATAGGTCACTGCTGCTGGACTTGGGCGAGAATGGAATTTAGTAGAAAAGCTACTTGGGACCAAGTGGAATAGGTGTATAGAAGGCATCAGGGAGAGAACGGCGGATCAGGAAGCATGAAGGTGTGCTTGGTGAATCAACGTGCTGCTACCCTCGACCTCTCGTAATCCGTGATGGTCATCATGGTACAGAAACGGCTTCTTGTTGCAAAAGTCAAAATTAGCCAACGGGAGGCGGGGTTAAGAATAGCATTAATTAAAAAGTAGAGGGGTTGGAATGTTTGTCTCAATTTGTGTATCCATCAGCTTCTACCTTCTTCACCGCATGACAACATCAAAAACACGAAATAGGCGGGTACTTCTTGCGAGCCCCATCTGCTGACAGCTAGTAGAGACAAACAGTGTGAAAGCCGAAACTGCCGCCCATGCAGCACATTCAATCCCAACCCTCCAATCATGACCCTCACCAATCAGAGTATAAGCATATTCCACATGTGCTTCCTCAACCAAGCACCTCCGTCTAGTCATGAGGACAGTCGCAAGCCTGCCCATCAGACGACTGATGCTCCTTGCTCTTCTTTGCCTTCCTATCAGCCGCCTTTGAAGTCTTCGAGCCCTCCGCAGTCGACTTCACATCCTTCGTATCGTTGCCCTTCCTCTTGGAATCGTCACCCTTCTTCGACCCGATATCCAGAATCGGCGCCTTCGTAAGGTTGACAGGCGGCTTCGCAGGCTCGTACTTCTGTGGAAGGGCGAACCAGCTACGCTTCTGAGAATCCGCAGGCTTCGAGTCCATTGCGCTCTTCGGCTCTTTAGGCTTCTTCGGTTCCTTGGCAGGCTTTGATGCTTTCGGTGGCTTTGGCTCTTTGGTTTTCTTGGATGCAGGCGTCGACTTGGTGTCGTTGTCTGTGGTGGCCTTGGAGGATATGGACTTTGGGAGGGGTGGTGGCTTTGGCTTGGGATCTTTGGAGTCTTTGGTGGCTGCGGACTTCGTATTGTGGTCCTTAGGGTTGGGGCAGTCATTGGACCAGAGGCCGAGGAAAGCCATGCTGGATTTTCGGTGGTGAGGTTGGGCCGTGTGTCTGATCTGGGCGTCCCGTTGAACTTGTGCTTGCTGCTGGGCGTCGAGGTTTGCTTGGATTGAGGCTAAGTCTTGTCTAGAGAAATGATTGTGGCTGGTGTTGATGCGGTCAAGGTGACGACTATTCATGGGGATGTAAAATACTTGGTAGGTTTTGGTGATGAGGATAATAGTGATGAAGAATGAATTCGAAAGAAAGGGAAGAGGATCAGAAGGCAACTGGTCTGGATGATGCCAGGTGCACTGCAGTCTACCACAACACAGTATCCGAGGAAGGAACGTCGAGACCCCGTATGAAAGGTCTAGACAAATTTTACCTATTGGAAGGCGCGACTCAGATGAAAGCCCGGGGTGAGAAAACTCAGCTGTAATATCCATATTCGATTAAGAGTGCTAGGCTCTGGGGAGGGAGACGAGTCTCGAATTTGATTTGAGAAGTTGATATGACCCAAGTTATGACTGGTCAATTCCGTACACACAACATCGCGACCAACCCTCCATTTTTTTTTTGGATACACTGTCATATGTAGCTCAAGAGCGAACGTGGGAAAGCTCTTCTCTTGGCTAATTCACATTCGCTCTTGGATGCCAGCCGCAAAAATTTGCGACCCATTCCCGATCGCTGACGCCATTCGCTCTCCTGCTGTGTACATTGGTAATATCCCACACCCACAGCTCGACGTAGTACATTATTCTCTTCTGAGCTTATATTTCAGTGTTGGAGGACGTTTCTTCGAATTAACGGCGAGCGAAGTTGGTCTCCTTTTGTGGACCTTAGAAGTGAATACAGGCGGGGTCTTTTTTGGTTCTGATACCGGCGGCAGTAAGCGAAAGTAAGGCGAAGCATATTGGGTACCTTCAGGGCTCTTCGCAACGGCATTTATTATTCGTGAGGTGTCTTGAGGAGAACGAGCCTTGGGTATGTCGCTTCCCATGAAGTCTGATAGATATGGATCCAGTTCTACCGCAGACTCCAGTTAGATGTTCCTTGCCAGACCGAATAGCGCCGCGACCGACGAAGAAAGCTTCTACTTCTTAGAGATCTCGCTATATTCCGTACTGCACTCCGAAATTTCGATTCTATCCCGATATGGTTCGAGAGGCATCTTTAAGATCCTTCGCCGATGGTTCGCTCTTCCCCGTGACCGCTTGTGCTGTATTTCCGGAACCTTGAGCAGTCCTGCCTTTTCCCTTCTTTGCTCCGAAGTTCCTGTCACACGATCCCAACTCCTCACTCTGTCTACTAGCTCCAGGAATCTAGTTGTCTCGGNCCNTCTAATCGGTAGCTTTCCACAGATGCTATTTGTCGCCGGTATGGTATGCTCGAATGAGGTGTTTCGCGTTGGAGAAGGAGGCTATATTCTGATCGACGGAACTGGTAAAGGCTTAGATATATTATGGCTATCGATGGTAGAATCGATTTAAGTTTCTAGTGTTTGCTGTGGCTCGTGGCGAAGCCCTAAGGCTTGTGATTCGCCCATGCTATCTCGATGATGCATAACCCCCGGTGCAAATTCGGATGGAATCTGTGAGGGTATATCTTGAACACGCTCAGATTCAGCCTGCGACTTGGGAAGCGGTGGCATTGCGTGCGAGATGCTCCGACGAGGGTATTTGGGGGTGAAACGATGAAGATGCTGATTGTAAAGTCTTGTCGTAAATCAATCTTAATAATGCTAGCATGCTAATATAAATCAAGGTTTCTTGCAATATGCATTTGACTCGATTTCCGAGACATCTTGAAAGCATTGGCCGAGGAAGGAACGATGTGAAGCGAGGAGAACGGCTTGATGATCGACGTCCCACCTGCCAGCTCTTCGACCAAAAAAATGCTCGATGTCGATAAGAAAAGAGGACTCATTGCTTCGAAACCACCAAAAGTCTTGCAATGTATTGGCGACTTTGAGTTTGATGAAGGACATGGTGAACAAAGTGAGATGTGGTACATGGCAAGACAACTGACCGACACAGACCAAAATGAGGGAAGGCTCATGAGAGCGACGCCTCCAGACAATAGTTCGATAGGTTATCTTTGGTAGGAACATTTTCAAGAGTTGAATAGTGGTGGGGTGCTGCCACTGCTCCAAGAGACATCCACTCCAGCAGATTCAGCATGATCTAGCATCTCAGAACATCCTGGAATAGTCCGAAGGTTCTCTATCCTGGCGAAATTCCGACATTGAAAGAACGAGACTTTCCCCAAGTACGGGAAGCAAGTTCTTTTGTTCTGAAACATTCTGATCATGGCGTCGCTCAACTCACCAGCTCGAAGCTCAACTTCCCAGCTAGGATCAGATGCGAAGAATACTGCAGCTCGAAAGTCGTCTGGTACTTCGATTTGCAATTCTTCCAAAGCTGGAGGTAGTACTTGGTACATTTGAGAAAAGCTCTCGATGTCAGCGTTGTGGAACTCAGCATCCGATGTGTATACCATCATGTATGAGAGATGCAGACCGACACGTTTCAATCTTGTGAAGTTACATAATTGAACTATGCTAACTCGATCAAGCACATTGAAAATGTAGTCAGAGTCCTCCTCTTGCAAGTCTCCGTAGACATGAAGCTCCTCCAAACTCGAGGCTTGAGGGAGAAGGGCGGTGCTAAAGTTCGAAGCACGAGAGACAGATCCATGACTCCCAAACCTGCCAGTACCATCAAGCGTAGGCTCGAACATGAAGGACTTCAGCGCCTGCGGCCACCTAAGAATTTCATCTAGATCCGGTCCTGGCATCACAGTCTCTCTAAATAGAAGATTCTTTACTGTCGAGGTGCTGACTCTTTCCGGACGAACGGTACTGGTGTCAAAACAGCTCCAATGCCTGACTCGATTCACAGAAAGAGACACAAGCAGTGGCAAACAGAATATGTCGTACAGTAAATCGCGGTTGGAAATTTCTTCCTCGTAGTTGCTTCCCAGGAATTCTACATCAATTTCTAAAGATGTCAGATACTTGAAGTAGTCCGAGCACTCCATAGATAGGAGTGGAGCAGCGTGCAGAAATTTTGCAGACCCGGCCAGCAGCTCGACGATGGTGGGAACAAGGTACTCGTCATGGAAGCCATATTGACACTCAAAGCTAGCTCCAATGACATACCCACGTAGACTTGGACGCTGGGTAATTGCACGCCTGAAAAGCTCTAGGTTGAAGATACGTGTGCTTTGATCCGAGTCGCGACACATCTGGGTGAGATTGTTTGGCCAGTCAATCGAAATCGGTCGATCTGACGCACGATGTTGATTCTCCCAGAGATAAACATATCGATATAGATACGGTGTTGCACATCTGTTCAAGCTCTTCGATACTTGAGCAATTGCCCAGAGTACATTATGTGGTGCGAGTTGGATTATGATGTGGAGAATGTCATCTGGGAGAAGGTCGAAAGTCGCCATTGTCGGAGCCTCTTCTCCCAGAGTAATAACGTATGGTAGAGGTCTAAGTATTTCTTCGGCGAGGTTCACACTAGCAAATTCCACGTTCGCAAGGGAAATGAAGGATGTGAGGTCTGATTGAGGCACAGTGAGGTGTCCTTGGGTGCTTTGTCAGCTGTGACCAAGNAGGTCCCAGGCGCTCGGCTCATGAATTTCAACCTCCGGTAACTCCGTCTGAACCTTTCTACATTCAACTCTCTCGTCACTTACATTATGAGCGACAGGCACATGGGCTCGAAGANATGGCTATCTTTGTGGTTGGATCGATGCGCCGGCCTGTGGAACTCGGATTACTTGCAGCAGCAATGTCCGAGGTCACTCCCTTTCAGACGCCAAGCTAGCCCGATTAGGCATGCTGCTGGTCGAACACAGCCAGTTTGTAGTGCATGAAGGACGAATCAGGCAACGAGCTGGTCAATGATCTCAGAAAGCTCTTCATTTAGAGAGCACTGGAAGGTGAACTGGAGCTTCTGAGATAGCAAAGTCCGGCAGTCCACAAGATTTGGGCAAGTGAAGTTGGCTGCAATCGCAACGGAATGGCGAAGGAGGTCCGAATCTCTGGGTATAAAGGCTCTCGTTGCCCTCGTAAAACTTCAATTGACCATCACGATCAATCTACTTCTATCGTCGAGCAAGTCAAGTCAGCTCAACACTTCACAAATTCAGAGCTCGAAGGTCCATCTCGCTCCGTCTAGCATGGCCACTCTCGCGGGAAAGTCGATCAGTGCCAATGGCCTGGGTCTGATGAGTAAGTTCAACATCGTAATTTTTGAACATTTCGCTAAAATCTTGTCAACCAGATTTCACGGCAAATCCAGCTGCCCCAACTCCGGATGAGGTTGCCTTCGCAACAATGCGTGTAGCTCTCGCTGCGGGGGCCACTGTTTGGAATGCGGCTGATTTCTACGGTCCACCTCATGCAAATGTATGACCCTCCTCTTCACTCCAGAAATCCCCGTCTCACAACAGCTCAGTCTCTTCACCTGCTCGCTCGCTATTTCACCGCCTACCCCGAGGACGCCGACAAAGTGACCGTCTGCATCAAAAGCGGCATCCGGTCCTTTCAGCCCATGGTCTTGGACTGCTCTCCAACATACATGCGTGAAGCAGTGAACAACGCTGTCAAGATACTCGCTGGCAAGAAAACCATCGATGTCTTCGGCCCATGCAGAGTCGACCCCAACACTCCCATCGAAGATACCATCTCCGCGCTTGCAGAAGTCAAGAAAGAGGGCAAAATCAACGGCATCCAGCTCTCTGAAGTGTCAGCTTCGACTATACGTCGGGCTGCAGAAGTGACCAAAATTGATATGGTGGAAGCAGAGGTGTCGCTGTGGTATGTATCGTGGAAGCCCATTTCCTCTCATTTTTGGAATATTCGGGTTTCGGGTTATCTTTAACACAGTCCTTGTTCTTTTCAACAAAACACATTGGAATGGGCATCACACTGACTCCACTTTGCGTATAGGTCAACTGACATCTTCAACAATGGTGTCGCAGACACTTGCGCTGAGCTCGGCATTGTTGTGACGGCTCACACTCCACTTGGCGCTGGGATGCTGACTGGCAATATCAAATCAGTGAGCGATATTCCAAAGGGTAGTTTCAAGAGCTTCTTCCCACGTTTCCAGGAAGAAGCTTTAAAGAAGAATTTCCTGCTTGTGCAGGAGCTGCAGAAGTTGGCGGAAAAGAAAGGTGTGACTGCGGCACAGCTCGCACTTGCGTGGGTCAAGAATAAAGGCAAAGACGGGAAGCCCTTTATCGTGCTTGCTGTAGGTGCGAGGAGCGTGGAGAGGGTTAAGGAGAATTTTGCTGATGTGGTTCTGACGGAGAAGGAATTGCAGGATATCAAGGAGGTGTTGGAGCATAATCCAGTGATGGGGGATCGCTTCCCGACGGCGTTCGCGGCACACACGGAGTATTAGTACCCAAAAAGGTGTCCAACACAGTAGTTTTCACCTCTAGATCCCAGATACAATCATCACATAGACTCAAAAGATGAAAAATCTCGTGTGTTACGAGAACGATAGGTATCGAGCTCTTCGCGCGACTTTCATTGCTTGTCAGCGCAAACTATAACTCACAGCCTGAAGGGTGAGCAGATATATTATGTTTGCTTGAATAAGACCTTCAGCTTTCTGATCAGCATAAGATCGTACCCACTGTCGCTCGAAGTCCCCTTCACTACGTCAAACATATCCCTGTCAAGTTCCTTTAACCTCTCCACCGCCTCACACCTTCCCAACCCACCTCTATTCATTTCCTTCACAATCCCCAAACCTTTAATCAATAACTCCCCTAATTTCCACTCTCTACTCTTTATATCTATGAATTGCTTCATCTCGTACCTCAGACTCAGAAGCTCTCGCGGCACAGCCAACCCATCGTCCAAACACCTCATCAAAATTTTCTCATTCAAATGATGAAACATCGATACACCAACGCCATCTCTACCATCACTTTTAAACTGCTCACTTCCTCTCGCCTTAACCAACGCCAACGCCCCCAACAAATGCCTTCCCTCGCCCTCCTCCCCACCACCCACACACCCATCCCCCTTCCTTGTAAAACTCTCAAAAAGATGCAGCATCAACACATTGAAAAGTGTTATATCCTCCAACGCTTTCTCTGGATCCGACAACGCCTCTTTCGTCATGGTGAGAGAGATGTCGTAGTGTCTGCGCGCTTCGACCAGCACGGACGCGCTACTGGAGACGTTGGCCAGGTAGGCAAGAGAGACGGCTCGGAGGGNGGATGTGAAGTGCAGATCATCTGGAGGAGGGGGATACCATGCTTTCATGTAGGAAAGAGTTAGTGGGATACCGCTGGGGCCGAGGCCGAAGACATGGTGAGATATAAAGAGATCTTTAGCGCGGACTTGAATGGGGATGTCGATTTGCGGGGGGATTTGGGATGTGGTAATTAGATGTTGAGATACGGCACTCGTTCTCTGGGTTACGGAAGTATCCACGGTGGTACGGATGGATTGAGACTGGTTTTTGGTCTTCGCTTTGGTGATCGTGGAGATAGTTTGGTCTCGGATGAGAAGGGCGGTCGGGTTGATGTAACCGGGACAGGTGAGTTGTGCACGCTTGCATTGACCGCATGAGGGCTGTCTCTTGTCGCACTGAAGGAGAGTAAAGTTAGAGAGCCTATCGTTTGGTACTGAATGTAAATTGAAATTAGTTACAGTACTTTAATATCACGATTCCTGCACTGCCGGCATGATTTCGACGGTTTCCCACAGTATACCATCTTGAAGACCGGTTGAAAGAATTAGATTAAGAAAGTCGAAAGCGACATTCTTCAGTTCCGTGTGTACTATTCAACGCACTCTTTGCTCTGGTGATCGCAAAGACAAAACAATAGCTGTCAGTCGGGAGTACCGCTTTGAGCGACCTGTGTTCGGAATTAGGGAATAAGGTTTAGCTGTTTGGTCTCGTCGCTTACCTGGAGTGGGGCTATTCCTAAAGTGGTATGCAGCTGGTCAAAGTATACTTACTACTAGTGGCTTCCCTGCAAATCAATCACGAGGTCGAGATATTTCATCGGTCATATGCCTTCCGCAATAATTGTGCAACGAAACGATGGACATACAGGAGCCCTAATTTCGGATGTCCTTGTTCACATGTCAACATTTGCAACTGGAGATCACAAGATCTTGCTTGCAAATTTTGAAAACTGAGGGTTTGCAAGCAATCAATGAGTGAGTTCTGAGAGGTGTTTCATTTGTCCAATTACCCCATTCATTAGAAAGCCCCTATGATCCCTCTCCTGACAACTGTTTAAAAAGCCCAACAGTCATCTTGGGCCAGCTCATTACGTCCTCAAAACCAGGCGGCAACAACTCATCCACAGCCAACACCAACATTCGTCCCGCATCGCCAAGCCAGAAGCAATCCTGTATTCCATGCAGCAACGCGCCGTGATATGCCAGAAGAAGCATCGCTGCAGGCTTGCGCTGGGTCATCTCTTCCAAGAACTCAGCGGACACTTTCGAGGGCCACGTGTGAATCAGAGCTCTAGGATTGGGATGGTCGGGAAGCGGATAGAAGTGCCGGAATTTCTGAAGTGCCTCAGAATATACCGGCCTAAGTTCTTCAGACTCTACTGATGATATGACGCGCGCTTCCAACTGGGTCAACAGAGCTTCGTCCTCGTCTGGGAAGATCGTTCCTGGCGGGTTCGTCTTGAAGTCNAAAAGTGGTGCCAGAGGTTTCTGCAAGTACGGCCACCCTGTTGCTGAGATATGGCTCATGCCCCTCTGTAGCTGCAAAATATCAAACAGTTGCTGCATGACCTCTGCTGGCTGCAGCGGCGGTTCGATCCCCCGACTAGCTCTCTGCACAACGGGCATCGCCCAAGAAATCGGCACCATGAGCGAAGCGAGCAGGAACGCTGCAACCGCATTGTCGGGTCGGATATCACTCAACACAGGTTGGAAGAGACGAATCGCTTCAGAAAAGTGCTGCATGGCGAGAATGACGTCTTGGGATGCTGTTTCTGGGCAGCTGTGGCCTTTGGAGAGGGCGGCTAGAGCTAGGATTCCGTGGAGAAGGAAGCGGTGTTTGAATGCTTCACGGGGAGCGACTTTGGTCCAAATCTCTGACCCGCGGGCTATAGGGCTGAATTTAACGAGCGAATAATAGTGCATCAATTCGATGTCGGAAACTGTTACGGTGGAGTTTGTATCCAGCGGTGGAACGGCGGATGGACAAGTGGGAGGGAGCGTTGGGATCCACACTTTATGGATGGGAGCGAATGCTGGAGAGATAGTGACGTATGATGGAAGGACCAAGTTTGGTGACGGAGTTGTAGTGGTGGGAAGCATTTGGTAATGACAAAGTAATTCGCATCTGATGCATCGAGAGCAAATAGGCTTTCCTTGATCACACTAATCGTGTCAGTTTCAAGCTCGAGAGATCGGTACATGCCCAGGAGGACTGACCTTGACCTTCTTGGCTTTGCATTCCATGCAGCCATGTCTCGTTTTGGTATGGTACCGTCGAGATGGCATTTTATCAGATATGTATGTAGTCAATCGTTGTAACAATCGACTCCGGGGTCTCGAGATGATTGGTCTGTGTTGCGTTGATTGCCTGTGATTGGAAGGGATGCGAGATATGCGGTACGATATACGGGGTCAATAAAAAGGATGACCTCCAAGATGGAGATGCTCAAGATATATCGGATATTTCCTAAGATGGTACAGTCAGGCACCCACATCCTTTCGATGGAGACTCTTTCTCAATGCCACCAACTTGAGCACAGCAAACCTTGTTTTAAGCAACTCCTAGCGACTCGCTAGGTCTATCCACACACTGGAATTACGACGCAGCCAGTAAAAGTCATCCTACAGGTCTCTTCTGTAGCGCTTGTTGATCCTGCCAAGATTAACCTTACAGTCCCAAGAAGCGCCAAAAAATTGACAGCCAAAGCTACTGGTGACCTCGTCTGCAAGCAACCTTACCTTTTTGACCTCGAAAAGCGTCGCCTCTCAAATATATCAGCAATTTGACCAAGTCCTTGGTATTTGTACATGACACGAGACCTCGACGTGGAATACACTCTAGCCTTTCTTTGACGTACAATAGTGGAGTGCTCATTACTATACCTGTTTGGGTAAAGTGTACGAGGTACTGTTCCTGCATTAAGCGAAGCGAAGCGTGATAGGGTGATCAGCGGTAAGCTGCCAAGGTAGTCGTTCTATCTCTGTGCTGGAAAGTGCTGATATGTAGCTTGGAGATAGGCAATGCTGTTTTCAGAGTTTGCAACATTAATCTCTTTCGGAACTCATACCTGCAATAAACTGCAAGCTGACAGTTCGGAAACTATTCTCGAAAATGAAGCAGGACCGCCTCCTCGGATTGAAGATTGTACTTATTCTCACAATGTGATGTGCGACGACCGACCACTACTTTCTAAAAGCCGGATATAAGAGGCACACGGTCTACATAAGACTAGCGTAGAGTTTGTACTCCCCCGTCAATGGCCAGAAACCACTTACCTTTGAACACTGGGAAGAGTCATCCTCGTTGAGATCTCTTGCCAACGATGATCAGCCACTCTCACAAGTGCTAAAACTATTACCACTGCTGTTCAATGTACCGATAACTCACTAGGATTGGCTTCAAACTTCTTCGAGAGAGCCACCAAGCATCTATTTGCGTCGATAATACATCGGATCATCCATCCCCGTCGCAGGAATAAAACTCTTCAGCGCCTTGATCCTCACAATCCACTTCAATACATTCTCATACGGCTCCAAAGAGATGTCTCCCATGGGTGCAAGCGCAATATATGGAAATACCGCAATATCAGCAATCGTCGGTCGCTCCAGCGCAAGCCAGTCCCTCTCCCTCAACCTCTCATCCAAAATCTCCAGCGACCTCTTCCCACGCTTCACACCTTCCTCGTACGTAGTCGGCGATACCGAAGATCCCAGTCCGTTGAATTGCCCACCGAAAGAAAGCACTGCTCTTGCAGTGAAGACACCGAACTGCACCCAGCTGTTTGCAAAAGCAAGCCAGTCAACGATGGCGGCTTGTTCAGCGATATCGGTCGACCAGAATTTGGAGTCTGGCTTTTTGCCCGCGATGTAGACGAGGATAGCTGAGGAGTCGGTGATAATGTTGGAACCATCGACGAGGGTTGGAACCTCGCCTTTGGGGTTAATGGCTTGGAATGAGGGGTCGTGTTGCTCGTTTTTGGAGAGGCTGAGCTCGATGACCTCGAGATCTTGGCCAATGAGAGAGGCGAGAAGACGGACTTTGTAGGCATTGCCGGAATCGATGTTGCTGTAGAGTTTTGCCATTTTTGTTCTGAGTTCGTTGCTATTATGATATGAAATACAGTGAAGAAGCTAGTTTAACACCTTTTACGAGGCTGTGATATCTTGAAATTGGGCTTGCCCCTGTTCAAAAATGGGGGCAACTAAGTTACCTCGGAACGCCTTAGCGGTTCCTTGTCAGTATTGGCAACCAATCAACGTTGAGTTCAACGTGTAGCAACAATTACTAGAGCGAGTTGTTAAGAGGCTTTCGCGTAAGCCCACAGCATGGCCTTTTGAAAGTGCAGCGCATTGTGAGTTTTAGCTCAGTTTGTGAAATTGATTTGCTTAGCGTTGGTAACACAACCTTATCGATTTCCAGTCTATTTGGCTGCAGCAGGCATATTTGAGCAGCCTCACATTCCGGAAGGTTTTAATGGAAAGCATTATCGCATAAGTCTGGGGTAATAGCCATGTCCAACATGCATCTTCGTAAAAGGGCCAATCATATACCTTGCTCGCCGATCAACTGCCGGAGCGCGCTCCCAGAACAAGAAGCCAAGAGATCAATTCCCCAATGGCAGGCCTCAATTGATAGAAGCTAGCATTCCATGTAAACTTCATCACGACCCTTCCATGACTGCTCGCCGAGTTCCGCCCTTCATTGTGGCCAATTCCTTCCACTTTCAGTCTGGTTCGGGAGCCGCGGATGTGAATAAAAAGGTTCGATTCAATTTTCCAGAAGATAATTTCCTACCCCGGAGTACCAATAGTGAATGCAAGGGGCGACTAGACTCGGAAAATATCTTAAAGTGAGGCTTTGGTCGCCTTAAAAGCTTCGTCTGCCTGTGCTAGGCTCACTTCAAATTTTTCAATATCTGGAGACCAGATTACAGGTCTGCAATCCCTCAAGAACAACTTGTGCGTCTCATTCTTGAATCTCAACTCCANGATGCAATTNNACGTCCTCNCTTTGACCTTTGGTCTTCTGGCCANTGTGGCTGGAATCGNGACCCATGGTTNTCCACCAGTCNNCGCTTNGANNTTTGGTCTTCTGGCCATTGTGGCTGGAATCGAGACCCATGGTTCTCCACCAGTCGAGTTCGAAGGTATGTACATACTCATCATCGAATCTCAAAGATCTGGGATCGAATCTAGAGACATGTTGTAGAGCCCGCCTGGAGAAATAGGGTCCAGATCAGAACCTACTGCCTAGATCAGCACTGACGTCTGTAAAGTCCGTCTCCTTGGTTCCGCTGAGCCACTTACCACCGAGATCAAGGACTCCTATGAGAAAGCAGCGGCATGCATAGCCTATGACCGCATCAAATCCACCCGCCTTGGGACACAATGCGCTGTCGCCGCGGACAAGGATGTCGCCGACAAGCGCAACGCGACCTATGCCCTCAAGGACTGCATCATCGAGACATCCGCAAATGAACGCATCTTCTTCGACCTGCTCTCCAAGGACATCAAGAAGGCTGACAAACTCTGGACCAAGGTCGTGCAACAATCAGACGATGACATGAACTCTTGGATCGCAGCCCGAGCGTCAGTCAAGGCCTACTTCAATCTGACGCTCACAGCTGTCCAATTCGCCGGCTGGACCCTGTCGCCTTTCGCGGATGCAGCAAACCTTCATGGAAATCCAGAGCATTACTACAAGTCTACTCCAAGCAATGCCACGGATACCAGTTCGGAGATCTTGGAAGGCTGGGGTGGTGTACTCTCCACGCTCGGAATGCTGAGAACTCATTTCAAAGTCCCTTCTTATGCTATTCCGAGCTTCGACAACGTTCAGTATCCAGCATCCTGGGACCAGGGTCCACAATTCTTGCTGCCCCTTCAGAGAGCTGGCTTGAAGCAGTTGATGGATGGGACGACGTTCGGTGTCTTACATATTGCGGTCCGTGACTTGAGTGCGGCCGAGGTAGCGGAGGCAGGCCAGGCGGGAATTGAAGTCTACTCGGCGGTTTGGGCTCCGGCGTGGGATGATGCCAGTGCGGCGGATAGAGAGGAGTATAGGAAGTTCCTGCAGGATGAAGCAGAGCATATGGTGGTTGAGATTGTGAACTTGACCTTACAGGCAAGAGATGACCTGTCATAGTGGGAGCATAATCTCAATTGCGTCTGCCAGGGACTTCGCCAATCACACGAGCTGAGAGAAGATAGCATCGAAGCAATCAAAACACATCTTGCATCTGTATGAGACAGGCGTGTCATCGATGGTTGTGACGAGGGAAGGTAGATTCTTGTCCCTCGATTATAGCGGACGTGAACGAAATGGTGGAGGGGTGGTTCTATTGGCTGTACATGGAACTCCAAAATCTATGCTTTGAAGTATAAGAATCGGACAAAGTAGAGAATAGATATGAACAATAATGTCATCCTCAGCACCGAAATACCGGACATGTAAGGAAGGTTTTGGCCGGATCTACGTTCTCTGCTCTCGCTGAAGCCAGAACCCCCCTTGAGCTTCGGCTAAGAGCGGCATTCAACATCAACATCTCACAAAGCCGAGTGAAGTCTGTGAAGACTGCGCTCAAACTAATATTCGATTGATACCTCTCAGTTTGCTGTCAGATATCTGCTATCACTGTTTGTTCCATCATTTTCCTCTCAACGAGTTCTTTTAGTTGGGGCGTTTCAAGCATCTATGAACACCATCCCGGTAGCCCTTTTCCCGATCTTGCATTTCTATATGTCGTCAATTCCAGGGTGAGAGTCAATTACTTACACGTAAAATCAAATACTGACCGCCGACAGTGTATTTGCAGCAGGCGGCGTTGCAGGATGTGGAGCAGTCATCGCAAGCCATCCTTTCGAGACAGTCAAGATTCGGTAAGCAAAACACACTGCACCACCCCCGAATTCCAAAACCCAACATTTCTGACATTACCTAGCATGCAGCTTCAAGGCGA
The DNA here is from genome assembly GCA_002685535.1 of Deltaproteobacteria bacterium. Classification (GTDB taxonomy): domain Bacteria; phylum SAR324; class SAR324; order SAR324; family NAC60-12; genus Arctic96AD-7. The sequence continues at coordinate 181,642 of NYXK01000053.1, read as the reverse complement.
GCTTCAAAAGACCTCGTCTAATTCACGAATATATAACGGGCCTCTGCATGGTCTCAAAGTCATTATCCGAAACGAAGGGATCCGCGGGGTATACAGCGGCTTCGGCGCAGGATCAGCATACCAACTCCTACTCAACGGCAGTCGAATAGGCTTTTACGAACCCATTCGGTCGAATCTCACTTCGTTTCTCTACACAGATGCAAACAAGCAGAGTTTCGGTATCAGCGTCTTCTCTGGGCCCCTCTCTGGAGTCATTGGAGCTATGCTTGGCAGCCCGTTCTTCCTCGTCAAAACCAGGATGCAGACATATTCCAAAGTGGCACCAATGGGTACACAGCATGTTTACACAAGTACGTGGAATGGATTGAAGAAAATATACAGGTCAGAGGGGTTGAAGGGTTTATATCGTGGATGCGATGCGGCGATCGTGCGTACAGGTATAGGCAGCTCGGCGAAGCTGCCTTGCTACTATGCTGCACAAAAGGTGCTGATTGAACGGACGAGTATGAAAGTAGGGACAATTTTGCATTTGATTGATTTTGCATTTGATTGGCAGTTCTATCAGCGGGTGTGCTGTGTGCTGCCTGATGCATCCTGTCGGTAAGTGATGTAGCTCCTGCCGCTGTCGAGACCCGTTTGACCATTTCTTGCTGACTGAATCGAAGACACCATTATGGCTCAAATTTATAACCAGAATGGGGCGCTGTACCGGGGCATTCTCGATTGTTTAGCAAAGACGATTTCTACGGAAGGATTGCTGGCTTGTTACAAAGGCTTTCTGCCGCATCTTGCAAGGATACTGCCTCATACTGTCCTCACGGTAACAATTTCTGAGCAAGCTATTTCCGTCGTCAAGACCTTGCACAGGAAGGAGATAGATACTGTATGACAGTTCAATGAAATTAATGATTGTATTAGTATACATAAATCCCGAGAAAGTTAGCTGTGATTGACAGTGTCGTAGCATGAATCCATCGAGGGTGTAGATAAATCCTCTAAGTTCACGGAGACAGAAAGACCAAACCCTGGGCCTATATTTTGAATCTGTACTATACATCTGTACTCGAGATACTTTAGATTCCAGACTATGGGACGCTCTCCTTACTTCTCTTTCCCAAGTCATTTGATAGCCTTGATAGACCTCATGATATTATCCTCCTGCATATTGTCGTCTGGAGAAGCCATGGCTTCCTTTCCTTCGACGTTCTTGGTTTTTGGAATCATTCCATCATCGACCATATCCTTCCCAGATCTCAAATTCCACTGCATAGTAATCCATCTCGGTGTCGTGATCCGAATCTGCATTGTGTGCCTCGAGTTCTGGAAATCTACTCAGTATTTTGGTAAATCTGAAGGAAGACTTTCATGCCTACCGCCCTAGGTCCGAATCATACACCGTTTCCCAGTCGAGGTCCGATGTGCTTTGCGTGCAGTGTACGTCTTGATGGTAATCCTCGTTTCCTGCACAGTGCTGCTCCACGTGCAACTGATCCGGCTTACAAAGGACTTGGTGTTCGTGAAGCTCTCCGCCTTAAACTCGCCAAGGCCCGCGATTATCCGTGGTTGTATGCCGTGTACCTATCTGAAGTGCGCCATCGGAGTGGACCTTCGGGATCATTGAAGTAGGTCTATAAAGGTGTATCCGCATGAACGAGTTCTCAGAGTTCTCTTCTGATATACTTGACATGACTTGAAAATCGAGCGCCTTCCCTAGCTGTGGTAGTCGCTCTTGTCCACCAGCGTCTCGGAATCGCTCGTGACAGTAAGTCTTCTTCATGAGAGGCACATCCATACTTCGAGTTCAACTGGAGCACGATTATCGGATATGGTTCCTGCATCGCATCATTACAGAATTGAAAGAAATACAAACAGTTGCACGGGGGTCCTAAAGGTCGATGAATCTTTATGACGAATCTTGATTGCTGCCATGGCAGGATGAGGAGTTCAAACTCCTCGGTCTGAGGTCAAGCAATATCGCCAGATGATATGCAAAATGCTCCGCAAACATCTCAGTTCGACTTGTTTACGACGACGGCTGGATGGGCGAACACTGAATCGAGACGCTGGAAGCGGCATTCCCAAACACCGTAAACACTTACATTTTGAATGATTGCTAGGCATCAACTGTACTGAATTCGTCTGGCATGCATCAGTCGCAAAGTTGAACCAATCCTTATATTGCTGAGACGAGCGGGCAATTGCGTAGCTTTTCGAAAGCTGGTCGTCGGTGAAATGGTAACGTTAATCATTCTTGGCTCGCGTGAACACACAAAGGTTGCTACTGAAGTTTTTCAAAACCTCAATGGCGTCACTGTAGCCACAATTAACTTACTGTGGTCTACGACAGATGTAGCGAGCTGAATCCCGTACTTGATCAATGTCGACATGCGAAAAGGGGCTGGGCATAGAAGTGAGCTAAGCGAACCATGAAGTGTCTTGCTATCCTCCATAAAAGTTCAGCCTTATCCTCTTATCTACTCGCTCTTCATTCCTCTTGTGTGAGGTGTACGGTTTACGAGCCAGCCTCAAAACGTAAGTCTCAAGCCGGGCCAGACCCCGCCGCGTAGTGCCAAGCTTGCGCGAAGCCTGTAATGGGTGGATCTGTTGACGGTCGGCTGTGCATGAATACGGCGTATTGCTCGTACACTAGTAAACGAGCCTGTCAAAACACACGAACACGGCAATACGGCGTATTCAGGTGGTCTAGAATGGGGAGCTTTTAAATTGTTATATAGAGAGCGAGCTGCACTCGATTTTTGACATTCCTTTGCGTCTGTTGACCAAAAACACGTACAAATCGATCGATCGTACTTTCCCGGAGCACTTTCAACCAGACAAGAACTTTTTGGAGCTGTGGTCTTGCGACTCGAGATTGGGTGCTTTTCTATTTGGGTTCCAGGAACGACGTCTTTACAAATCCCGATCAAGAACCAAAACCTATCTTAGGAGACTTCAGAATGGCAGACAATTCCGAAGATGTCTACCTCCTCTACCGATACAACCCTTCCATCGCAGCTGCTGCGGTAGCATGCGTACTTTTCGCGATTGTGACAGGAGTTCACTCCTTCCAGATGTACAAAAGTCGAGCATGGTTCTTGATTCCGCTAGTACTAGGAGGACTCTGTAAGTTAATTCCCGCCACATCTATCAAGGGCAAGCTGAAGGTTTCTATTCTGACACTGTTCATAGTCGAAGTGATCGGCTTTGCGGCACGCGCCTATTCCGCTTCTCAGAAAGCTCCTGACTGGAGTCTCGGCCCCTACATCATCCAATCAGTCCTGACACTCGTTGCCCCCGCTCTGTTCGCAGGCAGTATCTACATGATACTCGGTCGTGTGATCTTGATGACAGACGGAGAGAGATATTCAATGGTCCGACAGAAATGGTTGACAAAGATGTTTGTCTGCGGAGACATCTTCGCCTTTCTGTTGCAAGCTAGTGGTAAGAACTCAATGCTTGATGCTCGTAAAAGGGGAACTGGCTGACATTAACTTTTGTACAGGCGCGGGACTCATGTCATCAGCTAGCATGACAAAGACTGGCGAATACGTCGTGGTCGGTGGACTACTATTCCAAATCCTCTTCTTCGGATTCTTCGTCGTTGTAGCATTCATCTTTCATACACGCCTCCAGAAATCACCGACTGCAATCTCCCTCTCTGTCCCATGGCGAAAACACCTTTGGGCCCTATATATCTCGAGTGCTCTGATTCTTATCAGAAGTATCTTCCGTGTGATAGAATTCTTACAGGGTAATGCAGGGTATCTTTTCTCGCACGAGGTGTTCATGTATGTGTTTGATGCCATACTTATGTTTGGCGTTTTGGTATTGTTTGTCTTCCTACATCCGGGAGAGATCAGAGAGTATTTGGAGAGGGAGAAGCGAGCGAGCGGGTCGGGTAGTGAGGTGCAGCTTGAGGAACAGGCTGTCAGGCGTCATAAATGATGGAGATGGATCTGCTAGGAGAGGTGAGGGTTGTGTCGACAAAGATTGTCTGAAGAATTGTACCTTAAGCTTGGTCAAGTCGGAAATGTTCCAGCATAGCGCATGCATTATAAAGACCCCAATGTTCACTCCGGCAAAGATGCCAATCAGTAACCCCGCATCCACCTTCCTGTTCCTCGAAGCGCCCAATGTTGACGTCTCACTTGCCAAGGCTGAGGTAGAAGCTCACGACACCTCAGCCGGTTCTGTTACAAAGGGTGCAGGTGAGATACATCCTGAAATACCTGTTCTGGAAGTCTCAGTAGTTGCAGAATACGACTCTACCGGGAACGAGTGAAAGAAGCATATCTCTTGATGCTGAAATAATGAGTGTATGGATCCAGGAACGGCGGCAAGGATCGGCGAACAAGAAATGAACTGCTCCCTTCAAAGTGGCTTTCTGAGGACATGCATTTGTTCTCACAGCAGCGGGGGTCAATTTTGAGGTTCCGCATCGAGCGCAAATAGCCCCATACCAAAGCTCGTCAAAGGCAGAACAATCTTATTTCACTGCTGTACCGCTCGCGAACTCAGCATCTCGGACTAAAATTGGATTTTTCTGTTGATTGTTTATATAAGCTGGGCATAACTTTCAGCTCGTCGATGAAAGTTTGGGGTTCAGGGATAATTCTGTAGAATGAGCTTGAAAGTTTGCTGTTGTTTTCGATCTCCCAACTTTTAGCGACCTGCCCCTGAAATTTAGCGAACTCTGCCTGGACAGCCCGCATTATCGCGACCGTACAGGACTTATTTGATCAGTTTATCATCGGTGTATCACAAGTCTTGGGATCATTTCAAGACAGTAGCATAAATGCCAGGGCATGATGTGGACATCGAATGTTTAAGACATTCGAGCGAGAAATGACCTTACTGGTCTACTCGAGGCGGGACAAAAGCACAGACTGGTGAAAATTGATCGGAACCGAAAGAGAATTGCTGCGTTCAATTGTTCAGCTTTCGCCCTCTGGTTTACTTGTAGATTGTCCATTTGGGAGACGACGTAGAACTATAGGCCAAGCTCTCTTATTTCCGAGCCCCCACAAGGCTTGAAAATGAGGTAACACTCATCATATCGCGACCGAATCCCGTTCGCCTCAAATGGCTCCATCGAAGCCAGCGTCGTCTCTGGCGCCAGCAGAACATTAAATTCCCGAATTGTAGCAGCAATAAGAAGACGCATCTGACAGATCGCCATGTTCCCTCCCGGACAGCGACGAGAGCCTACACCAAAAGGAGCAGTCATCTTGCGACGCTCATCGAGTCGAGCTTCTTCGAGCCAGCGCTTCGGATCATAGACGTCGTAGTTTGGGAAGAGACCTGGACGTTGGCGACTCAATGATAGTGACTGTATCGTCATCACTGTGCCTTCTGGGATGTAGTATCCTAGGACGTTGATACCTCCCTTGGGTGAGAGACGACTTCCGGTGAAAGCGACTGGCGGACGGAAGCGAAGACCTTCTTCCTTGGTGCATGTGTCGAGAAGCTTGAGACTCTCGATGTTTGTGTAGCCATCCATGTGTCTGATCTCTCGGTACAGTTCCTCCATGAGAGGTTGATTCTTTGCAAGTTCGTAGAAGATAAGTGCTAGAGCCGACGATGTGGTCTCTGTTGCGGCAAGGACTTGACCCGCCATCTCGGCGCTGATCTCACCTTGAGTCCAGGTGATGCCACCAGTCTTTTCATTTGTCTTGGTGAAGAGATCATAAACAGTTGGTGCTTCGTCGTGATGCTCTGGGTTGGCTGCCGCGGCTTGCTGACAGAGGTCCCGACCCAGGTAGAAGAGGAGGTCACTTGAGCGGACTCGGTAGCCAGCGTTTGGGAAAGGCGAGTAGTTCAGCCATTTAAATGTCCATTCTGGCAAGCATAGACGCCATACGACCAAAACGTTATATTTTCCAACCGTCTTTGGGAAGGTGGCTGGATCGAGCTTGATATGCGAACCTCCCATAACGGCTTGAGAATTGAGGAGAGTGTTGATGCGAAGGTGGTGGACAATGTCTTCAGACTTCTTACCCTTGGAGGCAGCGAGGTCATTGATTATCTCGGCGATATTGCTCTCGAAGATGGGTTGCCAGTATCGGAGATTCTTGGTCGTCGTGGCAGTCATGACAAGATTGCGACGCTCTCGAGCCTTTTCGTGTTGGGGATATGTCACGGTCCAGTCATGGCCACCGGCTTTGAGAGCGCGAATGGCAGTCGGTGCAGTATCGAGATCCCGTCTGTTAAATACCTGCGCAAGAGCCTCCGAGTCATTGATCAGAACCATGTTTGGTGCGATGCGGACAATATGCCCGTATTTGGCGAGGAGATTATCTGCTGTGAAGGACAGCTTGCCTTGCCATCGTTGCCAGCGCATCCAGAAAGAACTGAAAGCTGGAAACCAAGGTCCTAGGATCGATTTAAGAGGGTGAAGTCTCACGAAGTAGATCATCTTGGTTATTTCGAAGAGCACCCATCCTACGAGCAGAATGAATGCCGTCTCCACCAGGGAGAGGCCGAAATCATTTAGTTTGGGGAAGGTCATCATGAAAGTGTGAAATTGTAGGCACCCAAGTCTCCTGTAGGAACGTTGAGTGATACTTGTCTTCTCGGGTGATGTCTTCGCATATATAGGACACAGAGAGTCCTGGCATGCCGCTCCGTGTTGACGAAGGAGTGGATGCTTGAATTTTGGATGGTACCGTCCTTCCGGCTGTGGAAAAGCAAATATAGGTCAGTCTTCCAAGTCCGAAATCTAGTTGGAATCATTATAGAGCCATTCGGTGCAGATATGTGCCTACAGAGTTTGGTCCCTGTCACTCTTTAGAAACAAGGGGGACTCAAGCTTTCGGTGATGCTGCTCGATTAGCTATGTACGCGGTGGAGTACTTGCAGCTCATAAAAGATACCTCACTGTGGCAGATATCTGCCAGCCGTCGTACCTGAGTCAGGTAATAAAGCTGTCTGTCCCGCAAGAAAGCCTCTCAACATGTGTATACCATAGCATCAGTTGCCCCTGACTTGACGTTGTTCGAAAGGTATCCCGAATTCATCCAAGAGCCACAGATAAGGTCAATCAGCACGACCTTAAATTTTATGGTGCTTCCCGTCAGGATATCCTCCAAGTCGGCAAGCTTCTGCGGACGCACTTCCTGGTCAAACCTTAACAGCACAATATCCCAACCAAAGGACAGAGTCGAGATAGAGTTCGGTATTCCAAGATTCGATATCCCAGTTTGAAGATTAAACTTCTCGGGTTTGCTTATGAGGCAAGTCTCGAAGCCTCTTTTCAGCCGCACTTGACGACAACAAGCATTGTTCCCAGTCTTCAGCACCAGCACCCTGTCACAATTCAGCCAAGGAAGGCGAAATGCTTGTGTCTTTGGGAAGATCTGCTCATAAGAATGCTATAGACACGACAAGAAATTTTTGAAGTCGTCCCTGAATGACTTTGATTGTGTCCTCACACGACTCAGCATTCCCCGAACTCCGACTTGACCCTCTATCCACTTGAATCCACTCTCTTTGAATGCCATGAAGATCTACCCAGCTTCTATACCACACCGCCAAAGTGATTTGAGCGAAAATTACAGGGGATTGCTACCGGTAGATCACCAGGTCCAACCTGGATTGACTTCCCCATGGGCAATTCCCGCCCGTATGGACCGGCCGGATGCCTGCCGTAATCGAGGACTGCGAGATAAGTATTTGAGGGAAATAGAAAGTGCAGAGTACAATGATGAATAATTTCGAAAATGTATCGGTGTTCAAATGCTCTAAATTTGGCCCATGATAAGGTTGAACAGGTGAAATCGTAGCTTCACCCATGGCGCTGGTATCGTAATCAGGCAAGTTTCCGAGAGGAGCTGAAAGTTATTAAGAAAGAAATGATCTGTACTTATTGCAGTATGATCATCACCAAACGGCAGCGCTCGAAAAGGAGGCATACCTCTACATAGACTCACTACAAGTCCTTCATAGTTCTGAGCGATTTTCCACTTCCCTCCATCCACTCCACAGCCCTTGTTCCTTAAAGCCTATGTAACCCCAATCCAACACTCTTCAAATCTCAGAACACAGTAAGCTATCTCATCAGCCCTCTCATACGTGCGATAGTTATGTGTCGCAAAATTCTATCAGAGGGCTGTAACCTAGAGACCAATGATGTGGAGAGCGTAGCGTATCAATGAGAGGCGCAGGTCGAAGTTTCTGAGGTAGAATGTTGATTCCGCTCTGTTGTCGCGAGACTCTACACGGCTTTATGAAAATGCACCGGTTAAACACAATCAAACCTAAAGGCCTCCGGCCTTCCCATCAAAGTCTGACTCTTGCACTCTCTCAAAACCTGTGCATGAGCCTCCCCTGTCCCCGCAATCCAGCTCAACTGATCACGCAACCAACCCCGCTGAATTTCAGGCACAGATTCCACACTGCTCGCCACGTACAGAGGCCAGATGAGTGAAAATTTGCCAGTGTTGTTCGATTCTCTAGGTCTGCTCGGTAGGCATTGAGGCCAGAGAGGATTAGGTGAACTACAGAAATAGTGCTTCAACTCTGAGCAGTCGTAGCCGAGGAGGAAGGGAATGCTGGCGCAGATTTGGCATACCATGGATTTTTTGAGGGCATCCATTCGAGTGTGATTGCTGCTGCATTTTGTTGTGCTCAGAGTAGAAATTCGGGATATGATGGATTGGATGATTAGGCGTGATACTCGATATAGATTCCAAATTCGTGCCACATAGATGTTTGGATATCGATGAATCTCATCCGGAACGAAGGTCGAATCAGGACTCGACGAGAGGTTGTAAGATTCCATTCGTACGATAGTTGAGTATGGCCACTGAGTAGACGCCCAGAAAGCCCAGTCTGCGAGATCGAAGTCCAAATCCTCGGCGGTTCGAAGTACTTCTGAGACTGTATCCTCCTCAAGGTCCCAGCTCGATTGTGACAGGACATTATTGACCCAAGCTTGCAATTGCGGTATACGCGTCGTTTTCGAATTGAGTCTATCCTCAATATTCTCATATGACGATAGGAACTCCTCGCGGTCTTCAAAGATAGGATCAACTGGCGTGGAAGTCTGAACGTGGCTCTGAATCTGGCGTCTTTGTTAGATTTGCTTGGATGAGCAATAGGAAAGTGTGCACTTACACTATTGCGCCGTATGAAAAGAAACATCATACATGCCAGAGGTGTGCTGAAGTTCTCATTGCCACGGGTTTTGACCAAGGCGGCGGCACCGTCGACATGTGTTCCCCAAGCTGGCAATGCTTCCGAATTGAATGTTATGGTCTGTCAGAACCCACGTCAGTCACGGGGACCCAAATAGAGCTCTTCGGATTATTATCATAGTATTTACCTCATATCCGGAGAGAAGCAACACCGTGTATAGCGTCTCGTCACTCTTCGCCTCAACGGGATCCCGAATAGCCTCCCCTAACGCGGCCAGTGCCTGTGCATACAATTCCCCAGCATTCGATCCTTTATCGCAACCGCGCGAGCGAGACTTCTCCCACGTAGCGTACGATATAGCCTGGGCTGCCAGATGCAGTGAGGATCCTGACCTGCTACGCGAGAGGAGAGTTGGAAGCTGGCTGTGAAGATATCGAGTATGGTCTAAATCGACCAAGTCCTCCATGATGGTTTGATAGAAGAAGCATAAGCGCTGATCTTCTTTCGACGGGAGGAGAGTCCTTCCAGGGCTGCGAGGAAGATGATATCCTCCCTTTTCGACATGGTCATGTGACTTGCTGGGACACATTCGAGGATCAAGCACAGTTCCAGGCGGACGTACCTTCTTCTTGCTTGGTCTTGGAGTTGTATGGCGGAATATGAGATCATTTGTGTCTCTGTAGCCAGTGCATTGTCTATTCGTTCTTACACATCTTGAACAAGCGGGTCGTTTCTCGTCACACTGATAGCTCCAGTGAGCGATAATCCTTGGTATCAAGGTAAGATGAAACTGACCTTCGTGTGCAACTTCCTGGCCCCAATCATCAGAATCAACTATTCATTGAATAAGATTTACAGACCATGTACTTACCTACAACTCTCACACCCTCTACTCATCCTCCCCGTGAATACCATCTTTCGTCCCTTGCGCCCTTCAAGCTTCCCGATATCGCACCTTTCTCGCACTTCTTTCAAACCAGTCAATAAACCCGCAGACTTCCGAAATACAGTAATCAGTTAAGCTGGCGGCAATTCTCGAAGGATCGTGACTATTGAGCGATTGATGAGATGCATGGGGCCTTGGGTGCAACGCGAACGCCAGACGAATAGGGGCTCGGCAAGTCTAAACCTGAAACTGAAGCGGGATGCTTGGCACGCCCTCCCGCTTCGCCTCCCAGTTGCAGATGTTGTTTTCTCGCTAGTGTTCGCGGACGGGTGGAAGACGGGAGTCTCGAAGGGCTGGAGATCGAGATTTCTGATTTATGGAATTTTACGAGGTATAAGTGAGATCTTGGCTGAAAGTTAAGGTTCGTGAGGCGGCTGCGTTGGAGTGACGTGCTGACCATTACCGGCAGAGTGTCAACAAAGAGAACATCTGCCAGGTTCAGGAACAAGAGTTTTCGCGAGTACAACGGATATATGTTCGGTACTGAAATTCCTTCTATCGGATGTAGAGTAGGGTTGCAATTGAGACTCTGCCAAGCAAACACACTGGTGCCAAAGTTGAATACGCGTCCGTACTCCATCCCTCCATCTCATCCGGCCACAAAATTTCCAATTTTCCATTTGGTATCCCATACACATACGCCATTCACCAAAAGTCCAGCTTTAGGACTTACTAGCACGACTTCATCATGAAGATCATAATCACTGCATCCACTCATCCTCTCAAAAACTAAACCAGAAGCTCGACGTTCTGAAGAGCCTGCTTCAATTGATTTTATTGGACTGGGTTGCAATTCATTGTCTAAGCTGTTACTTGGCGAAGTTGACGATTTAGGTCTCGAGAAATCCTCCGTGACACTTTCCATCTTCGCCAAGCGATCGACCATGTCTTTGTACGCCCTGATTGATCATTAAAGATAATAACTTTTGTGCCTGGAGTAAAAATTACGACCGTCGAACTCTTTTCTAGCTGTCTCAAAGCGGCATCCCGAAGGTTTATTGATACAATTCGTGCAATGCGGTAAGAGACCGTCACACTTGACCTAAACCAGAAGTCAACATACACGCTCTCAGTCTCAGCTCCAAATTTGCTGGAAAGTCCTCATTCTTCACAAACATACATTTCTAGCCCGACATATAGCACAAGCCCATCTCGCAGTCTCAACATGGCTATTCTGCTCCCCACTATCTTTCAAATTGGAGTTCGGAGGAGAAGTCCGCGCAGGATCGGATCCTGGACGCGAGCTGGAGTTCGAATCGTCCATGGCAACACTCATGACTCATACAATGTCCAAGACTTGACAGTCAACTTCTCAAGACGTAAGAACGACAAGCTCCGTTACATATTTGCACCCAATCCGCGCCCCCTCGCCGGTTTTTGAGTGTAAAGCCAGACTGTGAGATGACGCTTAAGCAGGCGGGGTGCTGAGCCATTCGGACATGTGCATATGGACCGGAAAATCAATGGAGCCGGAACCCGAACGCGCAGTGCGCTTGTCACAATACCCAGCTCCTTAGCTACTCCATAAAAAAGAATGCTGTTGAAGCCAAGAGATTACGCTTACAGCAGCAGCTCTTCATCCTGACAAATGCCTGAGTCACCCGTCAATCTCGAGGTTGGAAATACGATCCGTGGGATGGACTTTCAGATAACTGCATTGCGGCGAAGGTGATGCAGATGTAGGTCTCTGATTGTGAGTATGGAACGGAGAACACGCTTATTTTAGAGTTGTTTTTGCCCCTTACCCTCAGCCCTGAGAGGAGGGGCTTTAGCGACTAGCCCCTTTTCGCCTCGCTTAAAGCATGTCTTGCTCGTAACTTGCAGAATCAAGGCCAGGGAAGATGTTGCCAAGAGCATCGCGTCTATTTGCTCACCAATAGCAAGATACTTTCCTTGACCTTTGACATGAAACGTGGAATGCAAGTGAGATGGGAGCTTGAAGGGCAAGCGCGCCGACTACGGACGTACGTGGGGGATTCTGTGAACTGAGGGATTTTCCCAGAATGCCTAGACGGCCCACAGGTCTTGGTTTGATGAGCAATCTGTTCTCAGAATCTGATAAGTCGGTAGCCTAGATCTTTGGACTTCTGAGCAAAATCTTCAATGCTGTGGCGAACAATTTGGCATGAAATGTCTGCCAACTTGTCGGCGTAAGGTTATCGCGCTTGACATCGGATTAGATGAGCGAAGATAAGATCAGCTACCTCGGGAACACGCTATGAGGAATCTCAGCTTTTGCTTCTCGTTCAAACCCATTCCAGATGACGGCACAGAGCTTTCAGTCGTCAGTCATGCAAGGCACCTCGTCTGGCTCCCAGACTCTGCGCTGCAGACACATCACAACCTGACTAGTGTGGCATCTAATTGGAAGTTGTCAATGTATATTTCAAAAATTACGATTCAGGGCTTCTGATTAGACGGCACAGACCGAGATAGCAACTTCAACCTTATGTGGAACATTGGCAATGCTTTGAAGTATAATTTGGGAATGCCTAATGCCTGTCCTCAGTTTTGCGTACTGATACTGTGACCGCAAGGTAATCACTAACCTGACTTGATACGACAGTTCTAATTGAAATGGTCAAGCTCGATTATCATGAACTATCAATCTATCAAAGAGGCGTAGACCCGATCATCCTGAATTCTCCAAGAGAGGCATGGCAACAAGATCGACCTATGCCAAATCTTGTACCGCCACATAAACTTTCGGAGACATTTCCCCCTGCTGGTCCGCAATGGGCTATGTGAGTTACAGCGGAGACTTTGCAGGAGACATTTGACAGAACATCAGTGGCTGTGAACAACATCCTGAATTTTAAGAGTCATGTCGTAGGGATAACCCATGACATGGCTTGTTGCTATGTTGATACCTCAGAAGAGTCTACTATCGATAGCAACTTGCCTGTTGAACACAGCCCGGTACCGCTTTGAAATTCAAAATGAAGAGACGAAACTTTCAAAATATGTAATGATTTGATGTGTTCTGGTTGGTGGACACTATATAGATTCATAGATTCGAAAGCTTTGAGGAAGCCATAGCGATCCATCTAAGTGTTTTAGCGGATAATAAGCAAGTCTCCCTCATCTCCCTCCTGTCAAACCCCACGCCACTCTCTGCCTTCAAACTTGACTTCTTCACCTTCCCCTTCTCCGTGCTGCCCAGTTCCTCTGCGATCTGAACACAGCCCGGCCACTGAAATCTCGCCATGTTGTCCCTCGCCCACTTCTATATCTGCCCCACTTCCATATCTGCCTCACCGACAGTTCACTCCCTTCCTTATTGAAGACCGCAATTTTGACCTCACCTTCCGTCCAATCACCGCCCCCAGGCAGGCTAGGTACCGCATATGCTGCCACAGGAACGACATCCTCATGCCGTAGCAACTCCTCTTCGATTTCAAAGGAATTGTAACAGGGCAGAGGCTAGGCTCACACAAACTCGATTAACTGGACCAAAAGATCACAATATTCAGCGCAGGCTGAATACCCCTAACTTCATCCATATATTACCGACTATTGTCACGTGCCTATCACAGGCATTCACGTTCTCTCCTTTGCGTCGCCTGCTGTCCTTCGTCGGACCGAGGAAATACCATTACCTACCTGATCGACAGGTGCCAGGGTGCCGGTATCCAGCCAACCATTACGGGTTACCGCAAGGCTTTGCTCAGGGGAGTTGAAGTACCCCGAGAAGAAAGCGTGTGGGTTGTCAGTACGCACAAGGAGATGGTGTTAGGCTGGAGAGGATTGTCGTTTTCGTCTGAGATGCGTATATCATAATAACGGAGGACTCTACCACACTAACCAGGAATTCGTCTTCCAAGTTGAACTACAGGATACAGGACGGGCAACTTCGATGATGCCGTAGAGATCTTTGACAGGGTGGCCGAAACGGGATTCGTAGCCGGCTACTCATGATCGAAGGTGGATGTCCCGGGCAAGTCGCACGTTGTGGTCGGTGTCGCTTGAGAGAGATGGTTGCTTGTAGGTGAGGGTGAGAGTTGCATCTTCGTACGCAATCATGATCACAGCTACGTGATACCAGTGATGATCGAAGAGAAGAGCTTCCTTATGGCTGAGTGGAGTCCCGTATACCATGCTCTTGGTCAACGCCCTCGGTACAGCAACACACTGGAATCGATTTTGTCTACTTGGAAAAGCGCCGAAAGGTACGTTCGCTGGAGAGTCCCGTTCGACAGTGAAGTCTTCTAAACAGATTCCCGCATTGCAAATTGTGATATAATACTCAATCTCTCCTGAATCCATAATGGCGGTTACATTCCAGGTAGACTCTAGATAGTAAGCTTCAGCTGCTTGGAAGCACGTGGAGGGGACGAACCCGAAGCCACGAGCATATCAAGCGCTTCTCCTCCTCGAGCCTCTATAAATACCGTCATGTTCTCTTCAACTGTCATTCTTTGGCTCTCTCAAAGCAGTAATATAGATTATCGAAAGGGTATTGTTACAAGGAAGACCGAGAATTGTAAAAGAAAGTGCCTGATCGATCACGTTACCCAAAGATCAGCTGACCGTTTTCCAGCCCGACTTTCGGCCCTCATACGGCTCATTACCTTGAAGAACAATATACAATAGAATGCTCCTAAGCTGATAACTTGACGCTGACAGAGACATAGACCAAGAAAGAGAAAATGTCCCCGAAAGCAGCGAAGCTGGATCCAGAAGCGAGCACCATGAAGAAAATCACCATCGCTAGATAGAGGTTTGAGAAGAACTGCTTCATTAAGATCTATAGCATTATATCAAAGAGACAAGAGGAACTCAGAATCATGAAAAATGAAAATTGAATGAATGAATGTATCAAGGAAAGAAGAAAGACCAGCCCAATCCAATCCCGTGTACTTCCATACCTTCCATCCCCCATGTCAATTTCCCCTCCCATCCCCCTTTCCATCCCCGCAGATCCAGTTCCAATTTAAGCCCTAGAGAAGAGATGAAATAGAAAGAAATTGATCAACTCCCAGAAAATGCATCACCAATCCACCAACCACTCAGAACAATCCCAACCCCTTCCCCCCAAGAATCGAACCGCTATCTATGCTCCTCAAAAAAATAAAAGACTCCTGGAAACGCCGATGAAAATGCTGATGCTGATGCGAAGGTGTTTGTAGGAGGGCGGGTGTAAATGCTTTCAAACCCAAATGCGCCCATGTCTATGCGTCTATTCCCAATCTCCCCAGAAAGAAAAGGAGATAAAAAACGCCGGTCTATGCTGATGCTGATGCTGATGTATGCTGTGTAAATGCTGGAAATGCTGGAAATGCTTGCGCTGAAGAGTGGTGTAAATGCTGATGCTGATGAATATGCGATAAAAAGAAAACTCCGAAATGTGTGTCGTGAGACGATGCGTTTATTCTATATGTTGCGATGCGATGCTGAAATGCGAAGAAGTTGGCAAGAGTTGAGAACTGACGAAGCGAGAAGAGTCCAGGAGGAAAAAAGCGCGATCTCCTCCTCCCAACCAATGAGAGTAGCGGATTAGTTGGTCGGTAGGCGAATTGTCGGTAAGGAGATCTGATCTGTGCGAAGCGAGATTTCCCTTTCTCTCCCCCTCAGGGGCCAAGCGAGGCGATAGGATTTAGTTGTATCCTCCGCGTCCATCCTCCTCCTCATCATCGTCGGGACCTTTGTTGTAACCTCCCCGTCCGGAGTTCACGAATGAGGTGCTGCTGAGGGAGCGAGACTCATCGTCGGAGTCGGATGATGAGGCTGGGCCGTTGTAGCCGCCGCGGCCGGAGTTGGTGAATGTTTGGGTGGAGGTTGTGAATGCCATTGTATTGGTTGTGAGGATTGTTTGGATGGTAGTGGAGTGTGGATGTCTGGTGGGAATGAGGTTGTGATGTTGTGTTGATGTACTGTAAACTTGAAGCGAAGTAAGATGCTGAAGTGATTGATTGAAGTGAAGTGAAGCGAAGACTGTAGACTGTTGTGACTGTGAGTTGATGATGAGGATCTGAAAAGAACGAAACAACGAGGCCCAAGCCCCTCTATATACTTCTCGCCCTCCTTCTTCCCTCAAACCTCTTACTGCGCATCCATCACATCCAAGTGGTGCAAGTAAGAAAAGTGTTCCCTCCTCCTACCATTCAGGTCAACACTAACAAAAGTGTCCGTTCGTCAACCGAGCCCGGACTGAGCCCCAAGCCCCCGACACGATTTGAATGCGTTACAGTCATCAGCGTCATGTAATCAGGACAGGCAGCAGGGGTGTGTATGCCTGTGTGTAAGTAAAGTAGGACAGCCCGGTACCAGCTGCTAGGAGATCCATTCATTCCCTGTCTATTCTAATCCCTGTCTTAGCCTATCCGGCCAACTGGGTGCCCGTGTTTGCGATTTCCTAAGATGGCTTTTCTGGATGCTAGGTGCAGACTCCGTAGGCTTAAGAAATGCTCAGCACTGTACATAGACCCCAAATTTCAATGTACCTAATCAAGACATCCCGTATCTTGATGGTTCGAAACGGTTCCAGACCATCTGAATTTTCTATCGGTACTTTTACAATTACTGTGATTGCTGCTGCACGTTTGGGGGTGGCTAGCGATTCAGTCCAGGCTCAAAAGGGATACATCTGCACTCTGCAAGGCAATGTGTAACCCTCCCTTCAACGGTGACAGAGGCGTGGGTCCGAATTAGTCTCCCTCGTACCTGCAGGAACACAGCGATCTTTCCACGCGGTCTTGCGACCCTGTCCTGTCCTGTCCTGTCAAGTTCATCACAGCAACTCTTGAAAACTGATTCGGTCCCAAACATTCGTCCCACGCTACACTGCGCACGCAGTCAACGGCCCGGTCAGATCAGATCGTTCTTCTAGAAATGGAACGGAAGCATGGAAGCCATAGGGCTGAAAAGCACGGTACTTCCGATTTCTTATGCTGATTCTAGGGCCTGATTGGTTGAGATGCGTGAAGCGCGGTGGTGATCCTAGGCTCTCGGCGTCTCTTTTCCCCTGGCGTGGAGTGAGATCAGAAGTGTGGGTTTGAGACTGGATAAGGACTGGATAGAGGGCTTGGGACGGACCCCAAATTAGAGATGACTGATTGTTTGGGTGCTGGAGCTGCAGAGGGGAGAGAGATACCACAGCCACAGCGGTATAAATAACCGGGTTGGTTAGGCGAGGTGTGATTGGGTTGCTGGGGTGTGGCTGGCGTAAGCTGACTGACTGATGGGTTTAGAAATTTGGCCTGAGGATATAATCACTAGAATGGATTAGATTGGAAGAGAGGACACCTGATGGACAGATACAGAAGGTGGAATGGCATTCGTCGTGGAAGTGTCCGTGGAGGGGTTATGCCCCGCTATCTTTTACGCCCCTGTCCGGCCCTGTGCTGTCAACAGGGTGAGGGTGTTGATGCACCTGCGTGGAAGGTTAAACAGAAGGTTAGAAGGTCTTGGCCGACCCCTCCATTTCATTTCCTCAACCAAGATTTTCTTGGTTGGGGTATCGTTCTGTAGGTCGGCGAACTAGTCTTGGGCTCGAGGTTGAGACATCGCATTTTTAGATTTCTCATTGGTCAATTGAATGCTTCCAAGCTTTTCCTGAGTTCAAAATGCAGACTACAGCTATGTTCCCAGAAAGATTTGCGCGTCACATTCCTTTTGGTAGTCGGCGTCGGCATTAGTGATTTACAGAAATACGTGTGTGATTGCGATGACTCTTTCGGCGATGAGACTTCGCACAAAACATGACAAGAAAAGGAGTACGCGGTCAAAGAGTAAGAGTAAGAAAAAGAAGCAACGCAAGTCATCAAAAGCACAATTGCATCATACCTGCTGCTTGTAGTGCAGCACAGCACATCCTACTATCCGGTGTGGGAGTGTACTGGGCTGCTGGCGTAAACACGATACGTTCAACAGCAGCTGCTGATTGGCCAAATCAATGATTCGGAATATACTGGGGGAAAGAAAAGGTGCAGTTCGGAACTGCGGTACGATGTATAATGTACATGCTTCGTGCTTCCAACTTTGGGGTTTGAAGCTTCAATTGACCTGAACATTTCGCTTCGGCAAGTAAACACGGCAAAAGGACCGCTCACACGATTTGTACAGTAATACATATCTGGAAATAATGCGTAGAGTAGTATGAACAACGGTACCTAGTGTCTTTACTTTCCAAACGAGGCCATGTGTGACCTGTGAAACCTCTTTGTATTGAATTTCGCGAAGTTCCGGACCCAGAAACTCAATCGCTGGAGCCTAAACTCAGATATTGGCGATAGCGCCATCACGCTGGCGTACGACCCGAGCGACCCCTGCGCGTATCGAATCTTATCGGTCCCGTCATCCAAACCCACATCTTAAATTCTGGACTTTCAGACATCCTCATTTCATCTCTCTTCTTCCAAGAATTCAGATAGACGGATCGAGAAATATTTCCCTCGCGGCCACGGCGTACTCCGACAATGCAAAAAGGCGGATCTCTCTAACTGATATCTCACTCTTATGTCGGTACTTCTGGCTCTCAGCCAGCCTCAAATCACCCCTCCAGAGCTTCCAAGCCTTTCAACCCCTTTGAAACCCACCAAACCCCACCAAACCTGCTCCCCGCTTACTCATCCACTCCTCTCTCTTGAGCCTTTGCACGAGCCACATCTCACGAGCAGGTCCCCGAATGCTGGGCAACGCATAGCGTCTATCCCCGTTTACCCGTTGACCGGTACTGTGGCTCAGGCCTTCTGAGGCTGGCTGAGATACTGTACAGTGAGTGAACACCACCTACAGCAGTGGAGAATGTGGAGCCTCAGGTACAGATAAAGAAGGTGATTGAGAATTAAAGTAAAGATTGCAATGTGCGCGTATGCACGAGTGACATTTGGCCGACATGCGCGTAGCAGACGGAGGACGGACGCTCCGTAGGAGAGCAGGGTTTTCGCTTGGAAAGTGGAGATGGAATCTCACGATGTACTTACTGCGTGAAGACTTTCAGGTTGGTACTTTTGCTTGGCTTACATGAGAGATTGAAGATTGAAGAATCAGATGAGATGAGATGAGATGAGATGAGAAGAAAAGAAATCAAGTTTAGGCAGCAGCAGAAAGGATTTTCTTCATGCTTGTGATTGAAGATGTTGAGTATAATTGCGGTGGAGATTGAGATAAAGCAATGCACTGTGCTGCAGTGTTCGTAAGGAATTGCTCGGGAGGGATTATCGCGAGAGTTGTATTGTAGGGCTGCGGGGGAACGAAGTGAAACGTTACATCTCTCAAGCTCTCGCGTGGCTGTACATTCGCAAGTTGGTTTCCTCCCTAAGTTCCTGGAAATTTGTGAGGAAGGACTTTGCGAGATTTGGCAGACGCACAGTACGGAGATACGCTCGTACTGCAGGTTCAAAATAGCTAGTATCTTGTACCTCACATTCCCATCCGTCTTCGAGAGGAGATAATCTGCTAAACAGGCCGGTTGGAAAGAACCCGATTCGTTACCGGTAGCAGTTAATCTGATCCGTCCTTTCCAACTAATATACGACACCTGTCCGATGATTGGTTAATCGGCATGAATTTAATATGTCAAACCGTCGCCATCGGATTCTCTCAACGGCTGGTGAGAATCGCATTTCGTACCTGTCGAGTTAATCTTACCATCCACCAAAGAATCTCTTCATGCATAATTAATTCCTTGTGTCGATTCTTCGATCCTTTGACGTACAAATAAATACGAACTATCTCTATTTACAGAAAGGCACGCTATTTCAATCTGACACCAAGTGATAGGGCAAGCGTCCCTGTACGTACGAGCCAAGCTCGTTCTTTAGGGCTTCTTTTGGGCTTCTAGCGTTGTAGATCTACTGTCGATTGTGGCTTGTGCGAGCGCCTGGGATGAGGGGCGGCATTCTCGGTTCCCTTGCCTCGGTAGAAGATCTGTTTGGATTTTGGTATTTTGGGGTCTGCTCGTCTTAGGTACGGTCAGGGTCGCAGACTCGGGTGTCTGTATTTCTAAGACGCGACAGTTCAAATTGATCGTGAGAGGTTGAAATCTACGAAGGGTGGGGTAGCTAGGCATTCCAGATTCGTTTCGATGCCGCGATGGTGGAACAGCATCAACGAGGCTGCATTGTCATGAAGGAACGAATAAAGTCCGATTCGAAGATTCGTTATCGGATGTCGTCTTTCTACGTCATCACTCTGTTCCGGAAGAGTCATATTCCCAATTTCCACTCTCCAAATTAGGATTTTAGATTTACTAAGTCACGATTCTAGAGAACAACTCTCTGATCTCTTCGAAGTTTTTTCTACAGAGCCTAGCGAAACTCGCACCGTCGGAGCCAGGATTCAAGAAAGGAAAGGTCACTCAGTACCATTGGGTCACTCGGTACCATTGGATTTCATGTAGGTAGATAGGCTACAGTAAACACAAGTCTGTTTGTTTTGATTGGATCGAAGCGAGGTTGCCCGTCGGCTAACCGTGGGAGGGAGTGTGAACGGCTCGGATGTCTCGGGTGGGGCGACATTAAACGACATTTCGAATCTCGAATCTGACCTTTGGCTTTAGCAAAAGGCCATATTTTCGTACTGAGCAACATCCATTTTTCTCATCAGGCCCCTATTTTCTAGATACTGAGGTCCTAGGCAGGAGCTTACAAGCGACTGCCTTCCTTTCCGTCCAAAAAACTTCTACCTCTTTGGCTAGAGCATCCTGATATGAGGGTATGCAGCGTATTTCGTCACCTACTCGTTCTGTCTCGGATTTGAAAATCCATATTTGATTCCTCATACGCAATTGAATTCTCCAATTACCATCTCCGACCTACAGCCAGTAACACTCCCTCCACGTAAGACTTCACTGAGTTACTCATCCACGTAGATGAACCGCGTTGTCCTATTGCAGAGCTGGGGTTTTGACAGAAAGCAGAACCGCAGGATTAATCAGATTATAGCGGAGAAAGCATGCAGTACAGGGTCGACACGTTTCTCGCACGTTGGTGGCTTGCTTTTGGTGTCTTGCCGCGTAACCCGGTAGGCATGTCCCGCTATGTTGTGCCGTGAGTTTTGTCGTGTATGCATGAAAGCATCGAAGCATGGAAATCTTGAAAGACATCCCGTCCCGACGTGACTGTGGAGAAGTAGGCAAGCCTTGATACCCGGAAGGGGAAACGGGTATTGGTCTTTGATCTAAGCCTTGGGATTGGGGGCAGATACCTGAGACATGCTCTCCAACTAACGGGACCGCGAATTCAAAAGTTTGGCAATTGATTAGCTTCTTCCACAAAATCCTTCATGAAACGGGGCGTATGTATATGCAGGTCGGAGCATTAATAAGGGAGTGAAGAAAATTCGGTGCATTGCTTTAGAACGTCGATACAGTAGCTGCATACCGGAATCCCGTATCTGCCAAGTGGAGAAGGCTATTGGATCGGGTCGGTAATCGGGCGGGGAGATGGGGGCCGTGGGGCTGGATTGGATACTTTTCTTGGGATCTGATGTGTCGATTCGACACCTTTCGAGGAGTTCGAATTAACTGATGGGATTGGCAGATGGAGATGGTAGATGGGGGACTTGGTTCCCCCATCTGGGTTGAAGATGGGGATTTGATGGTGGAATTAGGTTAGGACTGTGCTTGCGGGGATTATTCACCTTGCTTCGTGGCTTTTGTAAATGGGCTTTTGCCGACTTTGGGTACTGCACTTTGATACGATTAATTTCCATGGACGAGTTCGTGGCCAGGTAGGAGTGGGATAGACACTCATGTGCATGTGCGCAGTAGTCAGGAACGGGAAACGTGGTTGTATTTCTGCTTGCGTGGGTGACCCACCCACCTTACTTTGGGATATATGATAAAAGGGAAGGAGGAACAATTGGGTTCGGGACGTGTATCGTCAGCATCTCTCAATATTGTCAGCATGTTGTCAATATGTGATTGGATGGGGGGCGAAAACAAAATAAGAGCTTTCGGCACTGGGGCACAGAGCAGCAAGGCTGTCATGAATGTTACAAGACCCACGCTCGGTACCTTTGTCCAGCCCTACGCAAGCCAAGCTGCGTCGAGATGCTTGCCATACTCTTGCTTTGTCGAGGTATGACAGAAGGAGGCTTAAGCCCTTGACGAAACAAAAGTACCGGACGCAGTTGTCAGGGATACAATGCACCTGATTACCGGTGTAGTCAGCGGCATTGCGGATCAATGATTGAGGATATATTCTTGACGAGGCCGAGGCGTGTGCTCACTGCGAAATTTGGTACCGCTGTTTGGGGGCCGTAGAAATTGGTAAAAGGCAGTGCCGCGTATGCGAGCTGTCATGGGATCTGAGGCTCGTATTACCAGCGATTATTCTGGGATGTGCTTTTCTTTTCCTATTTCTGCTTTTACTTAGCACGCAATATGATTGCGATGAAAATAGTCGACGAACTCAGTCAATCAATTTAGAGGTACAGGAGAGGCGCAAGAGTCATACACGGTGATAGAGCAGGCGAGTGTGTGACACGAGAGAAAGACGTTGTCATCATTTGCTGACTACATACCCGCTCTCCAAACGCAGCAGCAACCAACCCTTCATCCCTGCGCAATCCAGATACGACTGAAGAAGGCAACTGGTTTGACCTACGCAAGCAGAGCCGCAGATCATTAACGAACTTGTTCGTCCATCTCACTTATTCTTGCTCAAACCAACGCGCATGACTGGACTTTCAAGGACCTTCGTCCAGTCATGCAACATCGTCGTATTCATGACGCTTAGTCGGACTTCCTCTCCAGCTCTGACTTTCATCTCCGCTTCGTAAGTTTCGATCGCTGAGCGTTGGGATTTTGTGAGATCTTTGAGTGACTCGACGAGTCTGCCTGCATCAGTGATGGAATGGCTGAGTCCTTGGCCGCGTTCTGTACTCGAGCATCAGAGGCTGAAAGTTCGATAGGAAATCAAGCTCACGGTAAGTCACTGGATGAGCTGCATCTCCAATCAAAGTCACTCTCCCGTTCTTGTTATCCCAATTGTGCTCAGCAAGGCTGGGATCCCAGATTGAGAGGTCGAAATACCACGCAGCTTGATCCTCAGACACCCATTCGAATGCGCTCTTCCATGGTTCGCAATATCCTTTCGATTTCTCCTTGACCTGCGCAAGTCTCTCTTTATTCCCAAAAGTCTTCCTTTGCTCGTCTCGTTGTTCAATCGACGAGTTCCAAGAAATGTAGAAGAAAAAGTCCAATCCTCGGGCTTGTCCACTTCTGGAGCATCTTGCAGTCCGAAAAATGCGAAGTATCCTTCCGGATGAGGTGCTGCAATATAAAGAGGATGGAAAGAGCGCAGGAAGAGTGCTTGTTCGCTCGTGAATTTTGATTGCAAGAAAGTCGCTGAATATGGAAGCCGGTTTGAAGCAGCAAATTCTGGTCCTAGGAGAATCGACCGAACAGTCGACCTGGCTCCATCTGCACCGATTATCAACCTGCCAACAGCATGTTCGCCATCTTCAAAGACAGCTGTGACACTCTTCCCATCCTGACCCAACACTATATCCTTCAAACGCTTATTCCATCGTATATCCAGATCTTTCGATATCAGATTTCGCAGCTTCGAGCGTCGCAGACGATGAAAGTTCGGGATCTCAGGGGCGTTCATCACTTCGCCTGTGGCGCCATTGAGAAACGATAATATATCGATGGGTTTTGTTGGGGTGTTTGGATCGACTTGTACGGATTATAGTTGGGCGCTGGAGGAGTCTGGAATTAGGGACTTCAGGATGGGTACGCCCCAGTGAAGTCCCATGTTCCAATCTCGTTCACCAGGGCTCGATAGAGTGGCATTCTTTTCGAAGATTGTGGCTGGGACGCCGGCCTATGCAACAGTTTAGTTCGGAGGGATATGTGAGGAAATGGGGTACCAAGGTAGGTAGGTACGTACCTTCTTCAATCCTTGGGCTATCGCGAGGCCTGTACAGCCTTAAAGTTTTCAGTGACCTGAAGTGGCAGTACGGCGCTTGCTCGCGTGGGACCTACCAGCGCCGATAATAATGATGGGAAGTCCAGAGTCTTGTGGAACGTCGCCTGTTTTGTTGCCCATCTGGAAGCTGTCAAAGATCTCGAATGGCGGGGTAGTTTTGTGACAGGGTGAGTCTATCAATCAAGCAGATACAAATCCTTTTTGGCACGTCTGCCGATCGGCAATTCCAAGCTGATGCAAAGTACAATAGATAAAGGAACGAACTATCAACTGGATGATAGCAAATGCTCAAGATGTACTTGCAACGTAGATATGAAGAACGGACATCATGATCTGCATGCAAGCTTGTCGCGGGGCATGTTCCCTTCTGAGCAAGCCCCTCGGATCCTCTCTTGGCTCGGAGAACCCATGAGACTCGAAGCAGAAGTGTGAGCCTTCAAAAGCCATTCAAGCATATTTCGATCGCGTTGAGACTCCTGATGGCTTTATTCACATCAATGAGAGAACCGCCGTGGATATCAAAGCGGTTGGGAGATGGGATATAAGTCTAAATTACAGAAGGGTCGTGCCGTGCCTCGGGTGGCTTTGCATCCACTGAAACTCCTTGCCCAGACGCTGGGCAGGCACAGATCTCCTGGAGGGGGTCATGGGCGGCTTCAGCTGGCAACTCGGCACCTGATGATAACGGCCAGGAAAATGTCGATATGAGAGCGAAAATGGGGAGGAGGGTTCTTCATCTTGAAGTTCAACGTCACAATGATTGGAGAAGAGATTTACTGCACGATGATTACATCGGCAGTTTTCTTTGTGAGTTGTGACAGTGGAATGGTGTTTAACAGTTACTTCAACATCCATAACTTCCCATTTCGATGCCATCGAACTATGTCCCAGAAGTGTTGTTCGATTGTCAGCTGATGGGTACATGAATATGTGTAGGCCAGTCTGGGTATCGCTTTTTCATCGTAGAAGACGATTGTGAGCCCGGGGAGGACTTGAAAACTCAGCGAGGAGAGGATGCAGAAAGGGGCGGGATGCATCACTGGTGCAATGACGAAGATGAGACGATTCGTGAGCAATTGGTCGAGTCGTGATCTATTTCATGGTGATGAAAAGGATGGAGAATTAAGATATATCAGGATTTAGATTCACCAAGAGCTGTATGATGGTGACGAAGATGGGGTGAGGTGGTTACTATTGTGATTATTGTGAGTGGTTGTACTTACACACCCATGTCAAGTTGTTTTGATCTCCGATGGCTTGGTATTCAAAATTGCGAAAAGGCTGGTTCAGCTCGTAGGATTAAAGGTCTGAAAGTTTTGGGACATCCACGCGTACCTTGATGTCACAATGATGCAAAGGAGGCGAGCGAAAAGGCATCTTCCGTCAAGCACAGCGGACTCTTCAATAACCGGCAGTCATTTATCCATTGTTCAATTACCGACGATTCGTTGCAGGTTTCAACAGATTTTTATCGCGGCTGCAAAAGGAGGCAGGGTATCATCTCACAATTCAACAACCATTTTTAAAACATGTCTTTCAAACTTGAAGCCACCCCAACAACTTCAGAACGGTGCAAGCCAGCACACACTTACTGACTACGCGAAGCAGTCCTACAAAGATAGTTGGATCTTTAGAACATGTCTCTTGTTCAAGATCACCCAGAGCCGTCTTTTCCAGCAGTGCTGAGCACTTTATTTACTTGCATCCATCATCCTATGACGATATCAGTGCTCGGTATATTTACCTCCGTAGCTTTGATAATTTCGACTCGTGCCTAGTAAGATTGACTCGTTTCTATCACAAGCATACGCACACTGCGCAATTTTAGTATCTGACTCTCCGTGCTGAGAAGCTCGCCTGTGGCAGCTGGGCGAAAACAATGCTAGCCGAGCCTATTTCAGGGGGCGACGTCCCCAACCCTTTCACCCAATCACCTTTACGGTTTTTCAAAAGCTTGCTTGGATCCCTCCACAATTATTCCTCCATGCTCAAGATAAAGTTAGATACATAAAGCATTTTCTTAGGCTTGGCTCGAAGCAGAAGCATTGCCGACGAAGCTTATTGTGACGCAGCCAAATGACGCGTCGCCATCACGTGAGAAGCCACATCTTCGTGGAGAAGTGGACATCGCCTCTCAAAAGTGGACTACGTGGAGACAAGCAACCTCTGAACTTCTGAAACACAGATATATCGTCCGGTTACATTCCTTGGAGAGAGCGAGGACCCACTGGATTAGGATTGCGTTGCTTCTGAATGGCCGAGCCACCAAGAGCTTTTGAGGGGATGTGCTAATTGAAATGCAGCTACAGGACTTCGCGGCCGGACCTTTGACTTCGAAGGGAGGCTGAATCTGGACTTTGATGATTCGTTGGCCTGCGCACTGTGATGCGTCGTAAATGTACGCGTTTTGAGGGGCTGCCAAGATATCTGGTCCTGCAAGGAATTTGCGTGGAGAAAGAGGATCGTGAGTTGCGATTGATTTGAGAAATATAAGTCTTCTCGATTCCACAAGATGATAGTTCCAAGTCTTCACTAGTTCATTTAACTTAGCTACTTCACTCTTTCAAAGCAAGCTGAAGTCTTACTACTCAGTGTCCGAATTATTTCTCCTTTACAAGCATCAATGGTTTCCATCAAGATTTCCAAGGCGATGCTCATCGCGGCCTTCCTGAGCCAAACTCTCGCTCATCCAGGGCACGATCTCACTCAAGAGATCGCAGAGCGCAGTGCATTCATCCAGAACTCTAAGCGAGCCAGCAACTGCGATGTTGCTCTTCGCAAGCGTGGCATCGATTCCAAACAACAAGAACGACGCCGTCGTGCCATTCAGGAAGCTCGAGCTGCTCGAGGCCTGCCTCAAAGTAAGCTCTAGGTATTCATTTCTTAGAATATAGACTGACCGTTATTCTACAGAAACAGATGTCATGAGACGTGATGCCACTGATGTGTCTCACCTGTCTTCCTTGGATGTCACTCCAACCACTTCCAACGTGGAGGCTCTCATCTTCGATAACTCGACTTGTGTGCTGTCACCTGAAGGAGAAGAAGGACCATACTGTAAGTTTGTCTCGATATCCATACGCTTCAGAAGTGTCCAGCTGACCATTTAATCAGACGTCAAGGGCGAGTATATCCGCAGCAACATCACTGAGTCCGAGCCCGGTGTCTCCGTCACATGGGACCTCCAATTCATCGACGTCAATACCTGCGAGCCCATCGAAAATCTCACCTCCGATATTTGGCACTGCAATGCCACTGGTGTCTATGCCGGTGTGGTAGCGACTGGCAATGGCGATTCCACCGACGAATCTAACATCGACAAGACCTTTCTCCGTGGACTGCAAACCACTGACTCTGATGGTGTCGTCCAATATGAGAGTATCTTCCCCGGTTACTACTCGGGACGAGCAACCCATGTACACGTTGAGACACATCTTAACGGTACGGTTCTCCCCAACGGCACATACACAGGTGGTAGCATCGCTCACATCGGACAATTCTTCTTCGACCAGGACCTTATCACCGAAGTCAACACTCTCACTCCATACTCCGACAATACCAACACCATCACCACAAATGCTGACGATAGAGTTGTCCAAGGCGAACTCGACAACGACTCAGACCCTTTCTTGAACTACGTCTTGCTCGGCGACAGTGTTTCAGATGGGCTCTTCATGTGGGTTACACTTTACGTCGATACCTCTGCAAGCTACACGTCCAGCCCAGCATCCGAGTTGACTGCCGATGGTGGTGTCGCTGTCAGTGGAGGTACCAGCTCTGGATCAAGCGGAGGAACTGGAAGTGATGGACCTGGAGGTAACGGCACGATGCCATCGGGTGCTGCACCCAGCGGTGCTGTGCCATCCGGCTCGGTCAGTGGAACGATTGGAGGATCCAATGCTACTGTCTCAACTGCCACAGCTGCTTCGTCCGGGTCAACTATTGTCTCCACGAGTGGTGGAAACAGAAAGAGGGTGTTTGGTTTCTTGTTCTGAAGATGTTGCACGGAAGCATCTGAGAACAGATATGCAGAGATGGAAGGCGGCTGCTGAACTTTACGTTCAGTACCGATGAAGCTGTATATAGCAATGTATTATATCTTCCGTCCTTTTTAGAATCTGCATATGTCAACCATGGTATTTTGAAAACTCTCGAAACATGGAACGAAGCTGTAGCGAGTAATTTGCCACACTTCCCTGCATTATTGTTTTGTCTCGGGCAGATATATGTATTAGGCAACGGCGTCGGAGCGCCATAGGGGAGCCGGGGGTTTCAGAGTCCAAAATGAGGTTGTCGATGGAGCGCCAGTTTTTCGAAGTTGGAGGAAGTGGGGCTATAATGTTAGGTCTGGGTTGGACTCTGGGGCTGTTAAAGAAGATGGTGAATGGCGAGTTCAGGGTTCACGTTAGTTGGTTGAAGTGATTGTGTTAAGTTCTTCAAAACAGAACAAGGCAATCTGTTATCTGTGCTCGAGCTGGCGAGACAAAAGCTTGGTGGACCAAACATACTCCTTGCATGCTCGACCATGAATGAGATAGGCAGTGCGACTTTCAAGAGGGTGGGTTGGGTGAAACTGAAGGATATTGGTTGTGGCTGATCGAATGACTCAAGGCTATCAGGTCGGTATGACGCTTTCCTGTTTGGGTTCTATAGGTGATGATGAAGGAGATGAGCCAATCGATCGGAGGGAGGTGTTGCTTTCATAGTACCAGGTCGCTTAAAGTATTACCAGTCCATCATTTCCCCTTATTGGGCCGCTGACAACAAGTTCCTATCCCCACCGCATTGCTTGCCAGACCTCTCATACGAGAATCCCACGTGGCTCTAAACTATTCATCTGACCAGCATCTGGACGTGTTGACCCTCAGAGGACCCAGCATCTTGCAATCTCGAAATGGAGCAGAAGGACGCTTTAGTAATTTACCCTGGCCGTGAGGTGCTTTTATATAGTTTCGGAGGTAGTGAGTGTCTTCGAGTAGAAAAGCCCGTTTTGAACTGTATTGAATCAAGGGTTGATTGCTGGCAGAGTGTTGGGAGATCTGATGTACGGTGTATGGGCAGAAGTACGATGTTGCGCCTCGCAGAGACAAAGCGAGCATCCGCCGCGTCAACGACCCCTCCAGCTTTAACATTATAGCATGATAAGATTCACGGTCACTCATGGAGTAGATCACGAGTAAATAGAAGGTAGACACCGACGACCTTGTGCTGCAGCATTGGACTCTTGCGAAAAACTTTCCCACTAGTACTCGTTGAAATTTGCGTACTGCTAAGCACTGTATGTAGCAAAATAAGCAAATTTTTACCACGACAATCGGAACACCGGCCTGAACTGGCGTGACTCCGGTTGTGCGGATCGCCAATTTCGTACACGAACACCAGCTACCTGTTTAGGTAACGACCAGTACACAAAAATCAAAAACGTATTAAATTACGTTTGTAGACTGGAGTAAATCTTAACACGCCTTCGGGTAGTTGAGTTTCCAGTTGAGTTTTGCCGTTTTTGCTTCCGATCTTGCTCGGTTCTACCAGGATTTGCTTTTGTACCCTTCTCTCATTTTGGTCTTTTCCCGGTATTTTTGTTTTGTTTTGGGGTGTGTTGATGTTGACGTGGTGGGGCGTAGCTGTCACTTAAGCGAGAGCTAAAAACACGGAGCGCGCGAAGTGATGGTACCGGTTTTCAAGAGTACGAATGTTCAATAATGATAATAATCCAAATGATCTCGATACTGGTCTCAGGCTACTCTTATTCAAGATTCCACCTCAAGGTAGCTTCATACCGCGCAGACCCTGGCGTCCCAATGTCCAGCTCGTGAGAAGCTGGCAGATCTGTCGCAGGCGTTGCGGTAATATCCTCATCTTCGCCAGACTCTTCTTCTAGACTACCAAGATACATGACAGATATTTTCGTATCAGCATCTACCTCATCATTAGTCATATCCAATATCTTTATTTTATGTTGAAGATTCACTCACCAATTTCACCATTCTTGTACCTCTCCTCGTATCTCGCGACCTTGAACAGCTCTCTAATCAGAGGCGCGCGGAACATATTTTCAGGATTCTCGGGGTCTTTGAACCATGGTGACAAGGCTTCGTAGGAGAAATCTTCAAGCTTCTGGACGCTGAGGTCTTGATCTTGGAATGAGGGGTGTTGAGATGCGACCGGCTCGACGCTCATGCGGAGGATGTGGATTAGAAGTTGGATTCGTTCTAGTCATCTATCAGTCTCTTCCACTTCATAATGATCGGTTGTTGAAAGGACTCGTACCTTGTTTGAACAGATGATCAGGGTCCTTGTGCCGTACAGAATTATTCCCACTCAGCGCAGGCCACCACGGCGGCGCATTGATTTGCCCTTTGCTGTATGGATATCGAGACTGTTTCCTTGGCTCCACTACCTTGACGAAAGCCTTGGCCAGGATTTTGCAAGGAGTACTTTGAAGTTCCGTAAATCTAGCCTTGTAGAATTTCTCCAGCTCTCTATCGTTGCCAATTCGTAGAGTCGTAGGTTTTTGCTTCCCGCTAGGAAGAGGTGCGAATAGTTCCTCCTCAGATTCTTCGGAGTCAGAATTCCAATGAGGCTGTCGACGTCTGCGCTTCTGTGCGGATATGAATTCACCGGATTCATCAGAATCCCAGTCATGGTATCCCACTCGGGATTGAGGACGAAGACTTGTGCTGGATTCTTCGCTGTAGTAGCCTGAGCAGAAATTAGTATCAGACGCTGGACGTATTGTAAAGTACGGACCTGAATTATACTCCACCTGCTGAGGCTTTGGGCCTTCAGCTCGCTCAGTGTACCTCTTGAATCTTTTGGTGAATTTGGTCGTCAATATCTCATCACAGTATGGTGTCAGTGACGAGGACGTGAAGTGTTTGATCTCGCCTGTATTGTGCTGGACGGTGAGCGCCCAATGATCTGGTGATCTTCCAAGACTTTGCGTGAGAGCTGCTTGGAGACCTGGTCGAGAACTTGATATCGGGCTTTGTGCGTAGTTGATGGCCAACGGAGAGGTCTCTCGCGAAGTTCTGGGTGTCAGCATTGACGGATCCAGTGATGGCCATCGAAATTCAGGGGTGACAGGAGGGTTGAACTTGAAGGCTGGTGTCGTGATACTGTGTGGCCTGTTAGTACTCCACTCATGCTATGAATCCAGGGCGAGTCCCTTTCTTGGGGTCTAAGTAAATGCCTAGGAAAATCGAGAATCGAGACTATTAGAAGGACAGTACTGGGTATGCTTACTTGACTGAATCGAGTGACATTTCAGCCAATCGACGCTTCATGGGTTCGACCCCGTCAAGTCTACTGATCGCTACAGGTTGATTCGAATGCGTGTTCGGCGTGAACAAGTTGTCCGACTTCGCGTATCCAACGAAGTTACAAGCAGAGTTCTCAGGCAAAAGGTTCCACACAACGACCGGTACAGAAAGCAATACTAGTATCGAATAGCTCTGGTAAACACCCTGTACCTTGGCGTATCTGGCAACCGCAGGAAAATCCTTCATCCACTGTTCGAATGCGTTGACGTCTAGCATCTGGTCGGTCTCAAGTGCTACGGACATGATGACATGGGGTAATGCGAAGGTGTTGTCTGGTAACGTGGCAACCAGGGAAGACAAGTCAAATTTATCTTCGGGTTCGGCTGGTTCCGTCGCAGAGACTTGCGTCGAGGATTGATCTGGGTTACATGATTCAGACTGAACGTAGCTCTGGCTCATGGATCCTTGACTTCGCTTACAGATCTCGATACTGCACGTCTTGGGATTCGATGTCGTAACGATATAGATGGGCGTCTTGCTAATCTCTAATCTCTTCTTCGGTCTCGTTGCCTTGAGGACGGATAGAACCTCACTATGTAGCATCGCAGCCGAAAACGATCTACGGTCGATCCATTCTTCAAGGACTTCGATCAGAGCATTGGTGAAAGAATGGCGTCCGGGTTCTGGAGCCCAGGTCTCCCAGCCACACGCAGCGATAGTTTCAGTGATGGCGTTTGTTCGGCTTGGGACAGATGAAGCTGCGGCTGCTGCGGAGCAACAATCGAAGAGAAAGAGGGTGTCTGATGTGGATTGCTCGAACAGACTTTGGCACGCGTTCCATTCGAAAGAGCTGTAGCTCATGTTTCTGGTACTACGTATCGTAAGTCCTGGACATAGATCTCCGAAATCCGAAGATCTCATATTTACCATGACCACGTAGACTGTCTCGCTTCATTGATCTTGGCATGTCCTCCATAGTAGACGATCAAGAGAGTGTCTGGACTTTCATAATCATCTATAAATTCAAGTGCCTTTGCCATCATCTTCCTCAATGGCGATTTAGTTGGTATTAGCCAAGTCTCCGTCGTGAAGCCATAATCTCCGAAGACTTTAGCCAAGTCGTTGAGCTCCCATTCAACTTCCAGCTCGTCTTCCTCCCATCGTAAAAGCAGGACTTGGACTTCTTTGTATCGAGTAAGTCCACGATTCGGAAGTGCTCTGTTGGCTGAGATCTCAAGAACTTCCGCAAACTCGCCAATGTCTTTCATATGATACCTTGCTCGCGAAGTGTTATGCGTGCCTGATTCTGTAGGAGGACTTCCTGGAGGCGTAGACTGAGCAGTACTTTGAGACTGTCGACAATTAATCAGCAAATGATATTAAGATTTTCATTCTAAGTCATACTCCTGAGAGAGAGCCCTGCAGGCTGAACCCATCTGACGAGTCCGATGAGCTCTTTGAACCATGTCGTTGGTCCGCACACAGCTTTATGAACGGAGGATCCATTATGGCCACCAGCAATTCATTTCAAAAACTTTGATCCTTTCTTCACTCTTGAGATGACAGATTCATCAATTATTCGTTACGTTTGTGCAGATGCGTTACTCCGACTTGGTGTCCTCAATCGACGTAGGTCAGGTGACTTGGAGTCAAACACGACCTCGAGGTCGAGATCGATTCTTCTTCCCGCGCAAAGGCTTTGGCTTGCAGAGGCTAGACAGCACAAACAAGGACTTTGTTTGAAATATTGCTCTTTGTTTCTAGTCCGCTTTCACGAACAACGATTTAGCCTCAGCCGCACGACTGGCAACCCCTCATTCAGACGCCGGGACTGGAGACCGAGATAGACAGGACCCTTAAATCGAGTTACGATGGATCTGAAGGCGAACTGAAAGCTTGTAGCTAATTCTATGCGAAGAAAAACCTTTCTTACAGAAGACATGGAACAGTGGGGAGAGAAATCGTACGCGGTTGGTGAAACCAAGGATTACACCACGTGACCGATTTCCTAATCCGTCACCGGTCACCGAGTAGGGTAGGAGTCGCATTTCCTCTCAAAATCCCATTCGCTAGATCTTCGAGTAATGATGCTTACTCGTTGATACAATGACTGTACCCCGCGATGTGGCGCATACTTTCGAAAAGGGAGCCAAGAAATCCTTGTGACAGCAGCTAATTCTAGTCTTACTCTAGATGTCTCCATTCTATCTCGAACAGCGTTTCTAACAAGAGCTTATATCACAATACCGAGTCCAGACAGAAAATCAGCAATGTCATTAGCCGGACAATACTTCGTACAAGCACTACACGATCCTCTGCTCACTCCTCTCACTCCGTGGCTACACATCAGAGGCAGCCATTTCTCTTCCTCCAGTGCCAACAACGAGAAAATAGAGGTAATCGATTTCGACATCAAAGCACAAGCATGGAACCCGCGTCTTGTACGCTTGGAAAGTAATATTCTTGGTTTCGAGGAGATGGACATGCAAGTTCCTGAACATGATGAAGGGAATGAGGATGGGGGTGATGCAACTTGTGAAGAAAAGGTGAAGAAATGGCTGGAGATTCTGCAAGCACCAATGGCAAATAGTGGGAAGAAGTAAGCACGAAGCTATCTTTCTTCATGCTTAATCTTCGACGAGAGGCAGACTGGCGTTGATGTGGCGGATACACGCTCAGTTGACAGAAATACCAGCGCCATGATAAAGCGCGTCGCACTATTGGACGAGAATCTCTTAATTCGAAAAGTGCAACAGAGGGCGAGGGGAGTAGCGTATGCTGGCCAGCTCGGAATGTCTTTCCACGATTTTTCTTCCACCAAAACGGTCTTCCCAGATCACCCCAACAGCAAGGAACAAGAGGCCGAGGAGGTGGCGGACGAGGTCAGCGATGCGATCATCCTTCAAGCAACTTGGTCATTCTCCTACCCGTGCCTCCGCGAACCTGAACCTACCGACCGGAACACAGTAGGAGGAAGGCGAAGGATATTTGAGTCAGAATGGGCAGGTCGTATTGCACATGCGATGGTTGATGGGGTGGTCGGGTGGGTGCATGGAGATGACGAGAGGAGGGCTGGGATTCCGTTTTGGAGGGCGCTGAAGGAGAGGGGGCTTGTGTATGATCAGGAAGGCTACCCGACGGAGAATGGTAGCAGTGGAACTTTTAGGTTTCGTTCTTGGGGTGGTGACGAGGCGGGGGTTGGGGAAGGGGCGGATGGAGATGGGGTTACAAACGGGGCGCCTCGCTTACAGAGTCAATAAAGGCAGCACTTGGCACGTCCACTTCCGACTTGTGGTGTGAGTTGAGTTTCCTGCTTATATACGATCAACTTCTCGCAAATAAAAAGTAGAGATTCCCATTTTTTTCTCGACCCCAACGAGCTTCCTATCTCACTCATCGAGCACGGCCTCAATGATACTGCTATTGGGACTATCCAACCCGTAGTAGCCCAGAATCTTGAAGCCAGCTGACCCTAGCAACTTCCGCCACTGCAATCTATTCCTCTCCTTACCGGCGATAACCAGCATATTCATATCGCGTAAGACTTGGCCGATGGTGGGGTTGCGATCGGGAAGGACAAGTTCGCAGAGTAGCAGGCGAGAAGAGGTTGAGCCGCGCAGGGCTGGTGCGAGATTTTGGAGAATTTGGACGCAGGAGGAGTCGGGCCAGTCGTGGAGAATGGATTTTAGGAAGTAATTGGAAGCTGTCTGCTGTTAGCGCACAGGGTTATGGGCAGGCCGGGAAGAGTATGGGAGGTACCTTTGATTGGTTGTTGTTCTTTGAAGAAGTCGTATGGCTGTTTGATAACTTCATCTGGGACTACCGTTCCGCCTTGCAGAACGACGTCCATATCTTCTAGTGCCATCAAGCCTTGCAGATTAGGGTACACCGACCGTAACTCGTTGATGAATTGTCCCTTTCCACCTCCAACATCAACCATCACCACACCGTCTTTATTTGCTTCCAATTTATCGAATGGGTATGCTAGCAGGACATCTTTCAATCCAATCGTAGCCTGTATCGCCATGGCGCTGTTGAATAGCTTCATTCTCTCCGGTTGTTCCTCCAATATATCGAAGATGCCCTTATCGTCCGTCCCGTTCGCAAAGCTGAACGGGCTGTTCTTTGCATCTTCGGGATTCTTGAAGCCGTGTTTGAGGTAGTATCCGCTTGCAGAATTGGCTTGTGCCTGAAGCATATTGTCGAAGAGGTGTCGAGTGGATGCTTCTGCAGGTGGCAGAGTAAGGAATCGAGAGTAGGACGTATGGCTATAGGATGGGAGATCGGAGGAGGGCGAGTCGGATTCTTGGAGAATATCGAAGACCGAGAGAGTTCGTGCTATACGAAAGAGGAATTCTTCTTGTGCATTTATCTTTTGAGCTAGATCGGCGACGGTCGAAGGCTCACCGGACGCTGGAAGTGCAATCTGCAATAGTGAGCAGTATGCAGGGAAAGGAACAAGTAACTTACGAAGAGACCCATTTCTACTCCGATTCGTATCGCAACGTTCACATTGGGTCCAAAGTTAATTTGCATAAATTGTTGTTGGATAGGCGTTGTTGTACGAGAGAGCTTGTTGGAACTGGCCTGGACCTTTTGCAAAGCTGCAGCTTTCTCTTTTGGCGTCTTTGCATTCTCGTATTCTGTGATGGAAGTCTGAATTTCAGAAGATAATGCGGATAAAGCTGAGAGAGGTGGTTCGAACGGAGGGAAGCCTGGTGGTCCACTCGGAGCTCCTACTGGTCTTGACATCTTGAACAAGGAAAGTGATGACAGTTGGTGATAATATAGCTGAGGGACAAAGCATCTTGTCTAGAGGAAAGAAGAGTCTATACTTATATAATAGTCAATTAACAACTCGGACATACACTTACTCGTGATCCTGCGACTGGAAGTCCGTAGGAAATCTACTGTGACCGAGCGGGGTGAAAACCTGGCGGCTCTGATACAAGCTTCTCTGATTAGCCCTGTTCACTGTGATAGGGTACAAATTCTGGAGTAGCAGATTGCGCTCCTTAAGTCTTAATGCCATTGTAAAGACTTCGATATGTCCGAAGGCTCCAGATACCGAAGTAAAAGGCGCCAGAAAGCCGGACAAGCTTGCGTAAGAACGGGTCAACTGTGATGGCATGGAAACTCGATGACGTGTGGCGGAGTGACTCTTCTTGTATCTAGTAGCAATGAGCTTAGCCTTTTTCTTCTGTTCAATCGTCGTGGGTGCCGAGTCATGAGGATATTGTCTTGGATGTTGTTCGATGTCGTTGATGTTGGAGGTCCGGAATGTCCGAGGCCATCAGGGGTGCTTGGAGCTCATGTGGGGCGGGCTTGGTGATATCCGCCAGACAAAGCTCACCAAGTCCTTCTCAAGCGGGAAGTCATCTGTTTCAACACTAGAAATATCACGATCACAGCACCAATATATTTATACGCCTGAAAAAATACTTGCATATATCTAATACGAGATAAACCGCTGACTCGTAACAACGAAGCCAGCCAGTAGCTCATCTCGTACAAGTGTCACGCCACATCATACCCTCCGTCTCTGAAGCAACACTTTGTCCTGCCATAATGCCTGTCCTACAGGTCATATCAGACGAGAATCACCGTCACACATCTTAATGCACCTCTTGAAGCGAGAGAATACTCCGAGAACACCTGTCCAACTGTTCTGCAGCCAGTTCTGTGTTACGTTCTTCCCCTCTCGTGGCTTTTGTGGCTGGCAGGCTGACCTCTTACGATGCTTGTCTCCCCAGAGTTGCACTCACCTGCATAGGTTGAATGCAGCTTCAAATTGGTTCCTGCAACTCTCTCAATGTGTCATAAACCTCAGCCCTCCACATATCTGCAGCTTATTCTTCAGCTTCTCAGTTTCTGTAAAGTTTGTCTTGATTTGTTTCGCGGACGTAACTCTGTCATTGAGTTTCACATTTTCAAAGGCCTGCTGTACTCTTACCCAAAAGCACTTTCGCTCGGCATTCTTCTTGTCGAAAGCATTTTACTGAATCCCGTTCACGATGTTCTACGATCTCCTCGAGCGGAGGAAATCCACGTTTGTGCTATGGATTCCTGGCCGGCCGGAAAGTCCTAGATCTCCTCAGCTGGTCCTTGGCATCTTCGATCCCAGCCCTCCTGCCACTGTTGCAACATACAGTCAAATCTTCCGAGGCCCACTCACAAGCAACATCAAAGATCTTTGGGAACTCAATCCCAATGACATTCAGCCGCCATTGGCTGACGGCACATATCATTACTGGTTTGAGATCGAAGATACTTCTCCTGAGAACCTAGGCATTGTGCAGGTCACAGATCCCATTGCGTACAATGTGGACTACAGAATCTCCAGAGATACGGGCGACAAGCAACAACCGGCTTCGATAATCAAGTTTCGAGATGGAAAGCTGTGGCCTTGCGACAGAGATGGCATTGAGCCAGGTCAGGTGACAAGTAAGCTCATTCCTTCCACAAGAGATCCTTGGGTTGAGGATAGAAATCGAGAGGGGCATCAGGAGCTTGTTCGATTTTTAACATCTCCGTAGTCCCGCCTCTGGGGAGTGTCCCAGACAACAATCATTTGGTTATCTATGAGTTGCCAACATCCTGGTCTCGATTCTCGAAAGTTGGCGACGTAGAAATAGACACTGGAACATTCACGGATGTCCTAGCACTCGTCGATCCGGGATCTACAGGTGATCGCTTCAGAACCGTCAGCGCAGTTGCCACAAAGGCTCTTCTCGCAGATCTAGGTGTGAACGCTCTTGAGCTTCTTCCAGCTGCGGATGCACGGCCGCTTGGTGAATGGGGGTATGCCACTGCAAACTACTTTGCCACAGACTTTGATCTCGGGACTGCCACTTCTCTGGTGAAGCTCGTCGATAAAGTCTACCAGAAGGATGTCCGGTTCTTCACCGACGTTGTCATGGCTTTTGGGCATGATCCATACGTATACATCGTCTACGACCAGTTTCATATTGATCCAAAGTCGCCAGCAGAGTTTCATAATGATGAGCGCTGGCAGTCGCATACCCCTCGTACAGACGACAGTCAACTTCGTGATGGATATGGTGGGAGAAGCTGGCGCTATGTTCAGACCACCAATACTTACGATCCAGAGTCAGGTAGGCTTCAATTTGGTCAATGTTGCCAGTGATTCTGATAAATTTGCAGGAATCGTCAAGGATGTGAACCCTTCTTGGGCTTTCCACAAAGCACACGTTCATCGCTGGATTTCGGATTTCGGAGTTGGTGGTCTCAGACTGGACAGCGTAAACAACATCGCCAACTACGAGTTCGTTCGCTCATACAAGGAACACGCAATAGCTGTATATCAGTCAAAACACAACAATCCACCGAGCTCTAAATTCCTTGTGATCGGCGAAGAACTCAGCTGTCCTCTTGATCTGATCCAAACAGGTTGCTTGAACGCCCTCTGGAACGAGCCCTTCCAAGCAAGAATCAGAGCAGCTATTGTTGGTGAGTTTGACAAAGACCATGATCATGGGTTTGAAGACACCGTTCGCAAAATGGTGGACTGTAGAAATGATGCAAACCATCCATTCTGGGACGGAGCACAAGCAGTCAACTACATCACCTCGCACGACACTCAAGGCTTCCGCAAAGAGCGCCTCTACAATTTCCTCTCCAACAATCGTGTCGTTGACATGGAACGTCGTGCCAAGTTCGCTCACGCACTCCTCCTGACCGCCGTCGGCATCCCCATGATATTCGCGGGCGAAGAATTCCTCGATCAACACGACCGAGATATGTCAGAAAAGCAAATCGATCCAGTGAATTACGAACGTATATCTCAAGATTGGCGGTCCCGCATCTTCGACTACGTCTCCAAGCTCATCCATTTTCGAAGGTCTTGCCCTGCGTTAGGAGACAACGATACGGATTTCTTCCATGTGGATTCCAGTCGTGGCGGGAAGATCATGGCGTGGAGGAGAGGGGCGCCCGGTCATGAACCTGTTGTTGTGGTCGCTAATTTCACGGACTATGATACTCCTGGTAATGAATACTTTGTTCCGAACTGGCCAGAGAGAGAGGGGGGTGATTGGAGGGAGGTTTCAAAGGGGAGAACTGTGCCTGCCGAGTGGGTCGGAAGGGAGCCGTTGATGCATTGGGAGGTCAAAGTTTATACTTATTGGAAAGAAAGTTGATAGCGATATTGAAAGGGTATCTTATTGAAACAACGTTTTCTGGAGGGGTCATAATAGGATTATATTTCGTCAAGCTCGGCCTTCAACCTTGGTTGCACTACGAATGTCATGCCGAAGAACATTCATTTGAGCTCATCTGCACTTCGAGTCTCCCCATCTCTAGTCAAGAAAGGACACCCTCCTTGCAGACAGTATATCCTCTCTCCCTCATCCGTCTTTGCGTCAAGTTTCACCGAGTAGTTTCCCTATTGTACAGTGATCAACTCCACCTTCCGTCTACACGCCCAATTCATCAACCTCAAAGCAAGAAACAACATACATATCCAAGCCACCACGGCAAAAAGGAACCAGCATGCATTATCGCCAGCCCTTCTCAGGCGGACAGTCTCTGTCACGATGAGGATCAGGCTGCTCAATTTCGCCCATAACATCGCAGAAGTCTCGGGTGCCAGACTGGTGGCCATGGTCTGGTCCGCGTTGACTTCGACCGTCCATTCCCATGTTGCAGTATCGGTTATGTTTTGAAGGAATGTGCCTGTCGAAAGTTAATTGGTGCATATTGAAATCCATATTGGAACGTACCATAGACATAGATGCGTACATCTTCTTCTCTTTAATTCTCATTTAGCTCAAAGCTGATTATGTTTGTTTAGATACATACAAGATTGGAGGTGTTGGATGGATCTTTAACAATTCGAAGGAAAATAGGTCAGTGGATCGTGATTCCGAGCAGTAGCCCGGTTTGAAAAACCCGGGATGTCGCCTGGAATCGACGATGAGATGGGGTCAGTGCTGGTGGTTCGATGAAGTTGAAGAAGCTTTTCCACGCCAGGAGCTCGAGATTGTATGTTAGAAATCTCATCATTAGTTGGTGGGACTTGCTTCGTTGCGGGTGGCTGAGAGATGCAATTTTGAACGGGGAGGGAACAGAAGGCGAGGAGGAAAATCGATGCTGGTGACGAGAAAGGCGCCTGTATGGTACCCAGTGACGTAGCTTCCTGTTGGTATAGCTCTTTTATGTTGGTTGTTGGATCCTTCAGGATCCTCATGTTGGTTCTTGTTGGTATCTGACTCCTCACGTCAGGCTGTCAAGCCCATATCCGCCGGTCGATAGAATATCATGAGCATTAG
Organism: Deltaproteobacteria bacterium; assembly: GCA_002685535.1. Lineage (GTDB taxonomy): Bacteria > SAR324 > SAR324 > SAR324 > NAC60-12 > Arctic96AD-7. The sequence continues at coordinate 141,129 of NYXK01000053.1, read as the reverse complement.
GCATCTTAGCACATAATGAGTACTCTTATTTAGCCAGCCACATCACACAATGATTCGTGGATGTTTCAAAAAAAACAGGACATCATCAATGCAGAACAGAGATATGAAGGATGGCCCCCAGCCAACCATTCCTCTGACCAGAAAGACAACTTTCAAGCAAAAGACCCTTGTACAAGTGGGCTGCTTGGAAGCTCAAGAAGCAGCTAGATATAAGATTGTTTCTACTTGAGTTCTACCCTCTCATTCTTCTGACTCTTTTCCGGGTAAAGCAACTCGAACCCCCCATAAAACAATAAATCCTCCCCCCTCCCTTCGTCTTCGCATCAAACTTGACACTATAGTTCCCCTACCACGCACTTATCAGCTCAAATCCCATCTCAAACCAAACAGATCCCCAGGAAAGATCCTACCTCTCCCATAAACCACGGCACCCATGTATGCACACTCACCATCGCCAAATCCTTTTTCCGGTGGGCAGCGAGGACGATGGTTCTTGTCAGGTTGCTCGATCCACTCCATGGCGTCACAAAATTGAAGGATGCCTGCTTCTCCTTCCTCGCCGTCGCCTACGTAGGGATCGTCCACTGTCCTTCCCAAGTTGCATTGAGGGTTATGTTTTGGAGGAATGTGCCTGCTGGTGTCAGTACCTTGGGTGGGAAGGTTAATTGGGGAGTAGGGATTGGAGGATGGACAATACCGTAGAGATAGATGTCGATGTACTCGTCCCTAGAGAAGCTAGTATGAGCCCTGATACTACTGACAATCCGTGGAAGAAAACGGGGCTGGGTACAGTAATGGAGGGGTGGGATAGACCGATATTCTTTCCATAGAGAACAAATCTGTATCTCGGGACTCAGGGCAGAATTCGAGGTTCGAATCTCCAGGAATTATAGCTGGAATTGATGTCGTCACATCACCATCTTTTTTCAGTCCACTGGGGCCGGAATCATATAGAGAGACAATCCATGTCGAGAATCTGGCGAGAGCGCGGAATACGCCCTTCATCGTAGTGTTTATTTCAATTTCCCGGCATCAACATAATCGAGTACGAAATTAATTGACTCGCGGATTTCAAGTCGAGGTGTTAGTTCTACATGATCTATTTGCAGATATGACGTGTGTGATGTTGATATTTTGTTGGTTATTTTGTTGGTTCCAGAGGCTGGTGACTTCGCGAGATGGGTAAAAATCAGTGAACATGCTGCGAAAAGGGAGACGGACGAAAGCGCATAGATATTACGCGCAGGATTGAGACATGATGTACTGCATTGGATTTGCCACATTACCATAAGAATGAAGCATTTTTTGATGAGAAAATGGTAGCTTACCTCCGAGGTGATCTGCGCCAAACAGAAATCATTACTGACCAGGGATAGGGCAGCGAGACTGGTTACCTCCTAAATGCATACTGTATGATCATGAATTACAATAACATATGCGCTGGTATATACAAAACAGACACAAAAAACAACAAGAATTTTCCACCTCCTCTACTGATATCGCAATCCACTCCCCCTCTGCTCCCTTCTCGCCTGGCCCGGACTCGCTGGACTCACATTATCAGTCCCACCCGTCCGATTTGTCGAACCCCATCCTGAGCTTACACTCGATAAGGTGTCTGTCCTAGGACTCGCCTCATTGAAACTTCCTCGGCCCCTCCCTCTCGCCATTTCGTTGTGCATACTTTGTGGCGATCCCCATCCAGAGCTGATACTCGACTGTCTGCTTGCAGTCGCCGATCCTGGTGTTCTATCGCCCCGTCTGAACCCCCTCCCTCCATATAAGTACCTTCCATATTCAACTTCATCGCCTCTCTGACCGTTGCCAGTCATTTCAGATGCTACTTCCTCCCTCGCGGGCATCTCGTGTACAATGTCTGGATTATCTCCAATCTCGACTGGTGCGAACACTCCACTTCCCTCCGTCTCATGAATCTGGATTCCTGGCTTCTGATTCAGGCTCACTTCATTGGCATCTAACTCGGGCTTGATATATTCCTGTGGCTGCTGATTCTGAACCGCAACCTCATTCGCCGCCAATTCTGCTGTCTTCCGTTTCCGCCGTCTCGGTTTCCACGAGCAGAAATACAACACCACTGCAAGAACAATGAGCAAAACTCCCCCACCAGCTGCGATACCAGCGATAGCTCCAACCGGAAGTCCTGATGGCTTGGTTTCAGGGTTGTCGGTGCTATCCGAAGGCGGAAAAATCGTGACAATGTTTTGGGGCGAGGAATCCCATTTACACTGCGAGACGGAGAAGTTCTTCCGTTCGTAATCGGCTACCACGTACGCTTCTTGGAAGAATGCTCGGCCGAGAATGTATTGCGAAGAGTCGTTTGCGCGTTTGAGTGGGAAGTAGCGGGTTTCGCTTTCCACTAGAGGCCAGGAAGCTGTCAAATCGAAGGCGCCGTATGGAAGCGTGATGTTTATTCGTTCGGTGGCGGAGGCAACGGTGTCTGGACGGCGGAGGGTGAATGTCACGCTAGGGTTTTGAGCTTGGAGAAGGGTGTGTTGGGTTTCGGAAACGAAGTAAAGTTGGGCGGTTTCGTTCCAGGTTAGGCCGAATGCGTTCTCGAAGAGGGTGCAGGCGCTGGTGGGAAGCCAGATGTGCGAGACTGTGGAGTCGAGGACTGTATTTATTGGGGACGGAAGGAGGGAGATGCTGGAGCTGGTGCTTATGGCTTCAAGCCTGACTGTCAGATCCGCGTCATCGTTTGTTGGGAAGTCGAATGTGAGGTTATTAGGTGTAAATCTGGAACTGTCGTAGCCGCCTAGAGTCAGGCTTCCGAGGACATCGTTCAATCCTGGCATCATCATCAGCATACTGATCTTTGATTAAGTCAATCGTCGATTACGTACTATACTGATTACCTGCGGTGTATCCCCAGGATAGACTTGGTATCATGGATTGATTCCTCAAATTTTCCATGTAGCTCGGAATAGGATTATCATAATTCGTAAAATTACTCGGTCTGGCCGTCAACCCAAAGAGACCCATGAAAAATTCTTTTGCAGCGATCCCAGCGATAGTTTGGTTCTTCAAGGTCGGTCCTCCACTTCCTTGGAACCCCAATGTGATGTCGTCGAACCCGTATCGGCCATTTCCTATCAGTCCCAGGCTGGATACCAGTCCCAATTCGTATATATTGTTGGAAGCATTGGCAAGATTCGAAATCCAAGTTGATGATGCTGTGTAGTTATATTGACCCCCGCGTAGTTCCGGACAATCTGTTATATCTCCAGCTCCACATCCTTCTGTTGCCACCGCCCATGTTTGTGTCGAAGCAGTGGAGATAAGAACTTTGACATTTTGAGGCGGGGTTCCAATTTGAAGTGTAAATGTTGACCATGGACCATCATTTCCTTCCCTAATGATATCAGTGAAACGTTTTGCCTCGTCTTTAGCGGGAGTTTTACCATTCTTGAGAAGGCAGAACTGAAATTGGCGCCGGAGGATTCGCCCTCGAGCCGAGTTGCCCTCCGAAGAATTTTCCTTCACAGACTGGCAATGCGAAACCCAGAAACAGCAATGTAAAAGCAAAGTGCAAGACTACATCATGCAGTGCCAATAGCATTGTCAAGACCAGCTATCCGACATCGAGGCTGTTTCAAAAGACACAACTTGGAAGTGTGGGAAGGCAGAAGGCTGGAGAGATTCGAAGAACGAGACGTAGATACACATTCGGCGGTGCAGGGTCTCTGCCCAATGGGAAAATCCCGAGGAGATAGCAAGGCTGAGAAAGACTTACTGCTTGAGCGTGTGGTGAGAATCGTGAGATCAGGAGATGTCACTTCGTCCTCCCGGCCGTAGAGGCGTGCGTGGTGCACAGGAACACATGTGGAGGCCTGTTGTGGAAAGGGTCTTACGCAACTAACAAAGGCAAATACATGTGTAAATCTTGCCATTCAGCTGGGCCAGCGCCCATGAATCCTGACGGCAGGAGGCCGACAGCTTGCATACAGCCCCTGTCTTCGGGCCTTCAGCCCTGTGCCAAACCTCAGGCTTCCGGTATCCTCTCCGATCTCGTGGCACCGGCAGGTCACTGAGATGCCCAATACCGGGAATTGATTGGGAACTCAAACGAGCTTCTGTGTGAAACATAGGCGTTTGCGTGAAAGTCTTGATTGGGGACGAAGTATTGGATGGTGGAGAGTAATTTTAGAGCGGTGGCTGAGGCGAAGTGCAGGCCAGCCTCAAAGAATTCGCTTGGCGGGCGTCGATTTAAGCATGGTTCGGTCCAATAAGGAGGATGATCTCAGGGGATGTTTAGCGAGGGAAACGAGGCCAATCAAAACATCATTCAGCAGGCTTTCGGGCTGAGAGGCTTCTGGCGTTGTCCGGGACCTGCACAACTACAGGTGACACAGTGGAAATACTCTGCCTGATGGCTGGCAATGGCTGGGTGGAAGTGCCGGCTGGGCTGTGCAGATTCTGGATCGTGGTTTGGTATTATTATTGTTCTGGGACCTGCTGTCTTTTGCAGATTTTGACTCCATCTTCCTGAAAATATACACAATTTTCTTTGTCTGGCCTCGGTTCACTGTCGTTACGACCTTTTCATATTGCGCAAAATGTTTTCTCGAAGCATTTTCCTGTTGGTGCTCACATTCACTTCCAGCATTCAAGGACAAGAAACCCCTCGCTGTAAAATTGCTCCCTATTATAAATTAACAAAACATGTACTAAATGTGGAGTTAGTTACGAACTCTTCGACGATCTCGTCGACGTCCTCTTTCAGCTCCTCATCGTCCTCCTCCCTATCGTCCTCGCTCAGTAGCTTGACGTCGACATCGGCGCCCTTTTCATCTTCCGTTGCAACTACCTCCTCGACTTCAAGAGAGATCGTAGGCATACAGCTCCAACCCAGCTCAAATAACACAATCACGACAGCATCCTCCCCATCCTCGACCGGGAGCCCATCATTAAATAGTACCACCGTCGCCAACAGCACGACCTCCCTGGCAAGCATAACCGGAAAATGCTGCTTCGTGGTCCAGGACACCGTCAGCGAGCAATGGTGGGCCCAAACGAGCTTCAGTACGACTGTTCAAGAAGTCAACGTGACATCGTTCATCACCTACTACACCAATCTACCTAACATAACCACATCTCGCGAAGAGATCTTGGTTCTCCCAACGAACGCTTCGTTCACTTATACATTCCAGGTTGGGAGAAATCCCATCTCTGGATTTCTCAATTCGGCACCTGGTCCAATGGAAGTAACGCAGATGTTGGAGGGTATTGCCACTGAGACTGCTGGCGTTGCTGTGTAGGTTCCCCAGCCGCGTTGCCCCTTCAACATTGAGAACTTGACTGACGAAACTGTCGGTAGGAAATCACCAGCAGCGTTCTATGTCTACAACACAGTTAAAGTGATAACCGTAGATGCAGTGACAGACAGACAAGGGAATGTCCAATGTGCCCAAACATCAAAAGGTCAATACAAGGACAGCATCTTTAGCGGGATAAACTCCAACGCTGAAGCCTACTTCGGAGGTTGGGATATCGCCAGTTCAACTTTGGTTCCGACTAGCACATCTTTCTACACAAAAATCGAAACAATTACCTACACCTCACCTACTGAAGGGACTTCCGTGGTGACGTCCACCGGTTCGGTCATTGAATATGAGACAGTCTATCTCGATGCAGCCAGCCAGCCAGCCAACAACAGAAATCTACCTACTGGCACGATGATAGCTCTCCAAACACCGTTCATCTACCAGCCTGAGCGAGGAGCAGAAGGAGCAGATGGCTCGCCGGATTTCTGCCCGCAAGGACCTGACAAAGAAGCCTACGGTTACGTCCCTCAAGTCGTGCTCGATTATCTGATCGAGAACCAGAATCCAGAGCTATGGTCTTGTCTACCAGGCGGTCCATCCATTATCCAAGCACCGACTTGTACGGAACTTGCGCAATTCTCGTCGACTGTGCAGCAGGTGGCGTCGGATTTGACGGTTTCGGTAACAAGCTATGTTGGGAAGCCGATTATTCCTACGCCAGAGCCAATTGAACCGCCTAAGACAGTGCCAGAGCAGAAGAATGACCCGGTTCCAGTCCCAATACCGGTGACGAATCCTCCTGTCACGCAGCCCAATCCAAGTCCACCACAACCCACTGGTCCTGGGCAGGTTGTTCCAAATCCAAACCCAAATCCCAATCCAAATCCCAACCCAAACCCACCGAATCCTCCCAATCCGAACGTCAACGATCCCATCCAACCCTTCACTGTCCCTCAACCGCCCCCCTCCCCAGCATCAGTCCCACCACCAACCGACCGAGAAAATTCCATCGGCGCAATAATAAACTCTATATTCGGCAACCCACCACCTCCCGTGATTCCCGTTCAAAACCCTCCTCAGCCAAACCCAAATCCCGGACCCGCTGCTCCCGTAGTCATACCTGCAGCAACAACAATCCCCATTGCTCAAGCACCACCAGGAGCAGTAGGCTCCTCCGCAAACATAGGAGGAACACCCGTGATCATAATCCCCGGTCCAACGACCATCGCTCAAGGACAAGGACAAGCACCAGCCGGACAAGGACAGCAGCAACAAGCACAACCCGCGCCCCAGCCCATCATAATCCCCGCCGCAACCACAATACCAGCCGCTAACGCACCACCCGGCGCAATTGGTAGTGTGATAAATATCGACAATACTCCGTTCCTAGTCATCCCAGCCGCAACAACAATTCAGCAAGCGCCAGGCGGCGGCGGCGGAGGAGGAGGGAATATATTCCCGACAAGCGTGATAGATGGTTCGACTGTGCTGGTGATACCGGGACCGACGTCAATACCGCTTGCGAACGCACCAGCTGGATTGACAGGCGTGACGTCCACGATTGGTGGTGTGCCGTTTTTGATTGTGCCTGGCCCGACGAATATACCTGCTCCAGCTCCAGCTGGCGGATCGGGACAGGCAACGTTTCCTACGACTGTGATAGACGGTTCAACACTCCTCGTCATCCCAGGCCCGACTACGATACCGCTTACCAACGCACCAGCTGGACTCACTGGGGAAACGACAACGATAAACGGGACGCCGTTTCTGGTTATACCCGGCCCGACGAACGTGCCAGCTCCTCCTGGCAATGCAAACTCAGGATCAGGATCAGGGAATGGAGTGTTTTCCACAACAACTATAAACAACACGCCCTTCCTCCTCATCCCCGGCCCAACCTCCATCCCTCTCTCCCTCGCACCACCCGATCTCCAAGGCTCTACAACAACGCTAAATGGCACGCCATTTATCGTAATCCCAGCTTCGACGACTCTGCAAGATAGACCTGTAGTTCCAGGCACGACGGTGATATCTGGGATGGAGAATTTAGTGATTCTGGGCCCGACGACTGTCCCTGTTGATACGAGGTTTCCCATAGAGGGGAGTACGACGGTTGTTGGAGGGACGACAATGGTGGTTGTTAGTGGGGCGACTACGGTGCCGGTTCGGACGTTGGGGTTGAATTCGAGCTCGAGTTCGAGTTCGAGGAGTATCACGAGTTCGTTGCGGACGAGTTTGAGTACGCAGACGAGTGCAGCGAGGACGAGTACGAGTTCGGCGGGGGCGGCGCCGACGGGTGTTTGGTTTAATGGTTTGGGAGTGCTTGCTGGCGGGGTGGTGATGGCTGTGTTGTGAAAACAGAGAAACAGATGCTTGGACGGGAACAAGGGGAAAGGAGAGGAAAGGAGCATAATAATGTGACATGATACCCACCACGACATAGGCTCTAAATTCAGAGCTAGGCGATCAAAGGAAGGAAAATAGGAGCAAAGCATAAACTGGTTTGAACATGGGATAGGATGGCGTTGAAATGCTGCATTTAGCGGGGAGTTTTGTATGCTATAATTGAGGATTGGAAATGCTAGGTCTGCGACCTAAACTGAAAGAAGGTGCAATTTTGCAAGAGACGTTTGGAAATGTTTTTTGATACAGCTTTGTATGGTAAACTTCAACGAAGTACCAGATTTGAGAATTTCGGATTAAACAGCTTGCTCGTGGCGTGATGGATGCCAGTTTTGCTTGGCGAACGTGAAGGATTTGGATTGAGGAGCGACAAAATATCTTGAAAGTAGAATTAGAAAGAAAGGGAGACATACGCAGTTGCTCTTGGAGCAGTGATTGCCGTGCATTCATTTTGAATGCTAAGTCGCCAACCAAGCGGGTCGAGAACGCGGAGGCAAGCGAAACTTCGCGGACTACCACGAAGCAGACCTCCTTATCAGTTCCAGCTCATCCACGATGCAGTAGAGTATGCGCTTCCCAAAAAGGCATTGTATTTTTGCTGTCCTGTAGAATTCAAGGGTATATTCCATCCGTACCGTAACGCCTCTATGACAAAATGTGCCAGAATTCAAGTCGTTGGACTCATTCCTCCGGAACCAAGACCCAACCCTTTGCTCTTTCTCCGCTTCGGCTTCGGCATTCCAGGTGTTTTCGGACTCTTCTCCGCTTTGCTGTTCTTCCTCTCCGGTGCAACGTCCGTCTTCAAAGGCGGTGGAGCTGGCGTGGGAGGTTTACTAGGTACTGACGTAGGTCCTTTGGTAATTGCTGGCACCATGAGCTTATCCTTGTCCTTCCTGCCGGTGGAAGACAGATGGAATTCTCCAGGTGCTCCAGTGATCGGTATCTCGTCCATATACTCATCGCCGTACTTGAGACTTATTTGGATAGTTTCCTCGAGCAGTCGATTGTCAAGGTAGTCGGCACCGCTTGTCAAGGCTGAAGGATTTGGCTTCTTGGGATTTTGTAATGACTCCGGAAGAGGGGTATTCTCCTTGCTGCCTTGGCTTAATTGCGATTCGCCGTTCTTGGGTTGGTTACCGCTGGCTGGTTGCGCATAGACATGACCTAGTGCTGGTCTGAATTCGGGGAGTGCCGCGGCTTTTTTAATGAATTTGTTAAGTGAGGAAATAATGGACATCTGCTTAGTGTGAGTGAGACATCGACGATGCGTTGGATTCCAACCTACCGTGCGATTCCCCAGTACATCTGCCACTGTGGGCGCCATATATATGTTATCGCCGACGACAAAGTAGGTCGAGTGGATGGTGATCTCGTCCTCATCTCTGTCTCTCTTCCTCCGCGTCTGCTTTCGAATAACCCACACTCCCGTTCCTGTTCCTGGCGCCATTTCTGCAGGCTGTTCCGCAATGACAAACTCCAATCCTGACATTGTCTTCAACCGGCCCTCGAACGCAGCACGCGTCTGTATAACTTCGAGCATGTTTTGATTAAACATGGCTTGACTGGTAAGAACGGCATTGTTGGAGGTCTGGTCAAAGAAGGGGGAACTGGCGAAGTAGTGGAGGACCGAATTCTCGTGAACACCCTGCATTTGTTGTACAAGAGGTGGTGATTTCCACTGGATTTCGTCGAGGGGGATTTCCTGAGAAGCCATGGTAAAGGAGGAGAACGGGAGGAGATAGGTAATTCTGGTTATGTCATTGACGAGAGGATAATGAGGCCAATTCAACAATTGGCGACAATAGGAACAGAAGTGCAGCTGCAGAATCCTCTTGCTATTGTTTCAAGCAAGAGAACATTCAACATTCACTACAGAGCAGTTGACATCACAAAAGCGAGAAGCTGGAGACGAGGCTCAGAAATAAGGTCNGAGCTAAAAGCAAGAACCCTTGCGGGTGAGCTTAAAGGCACGTGACTGCGAGTAGCCTTATCGATTTTCCCGAACTCTGGGGCAAAGCACCCAGCCTTACGTCTTCTACAAACTGTCACGATCTTCAATCTCTGGCAGACCCGCTCACCTTACAGTACCATTCCAGTTAACCGACATCCCTTCCAGCAATATGGATCTCCTCTCCTCAATCCGAAAGCAAGGATCGCGGGGTGGAGTCAATTTCTCCTGGGACGATGTCCAAACCTCCCAGCACCGCGAAAATTACCTTGGCCACTCCCTCATGGCACCAGTTGGACGATGGCAGAAAGGCAAAGATCTCAGCTGGTATGCGAAAGCCGACGACGCAAAAGGCGAAAATGGGGAAACAGCCGAAGAGAAGAAAGCTAGAGAGAGACGGGAGGAAATCAAGAGGATCAAGGAGGCTGAGGAGGATGCACTAGCGAGGGCCTTGGGTTTACCTGTCGCAGACAGGAATGTTACGGGCAGTAATGCGATTAGTGTTAGTGAAGTCAATCGGGCGGTGAAGGAGGCGGGTGTGGGAGAGGAGGATGAAGTGGAAGATATGGGCAAGGGCAAGGGATTTGGTGGTTTGGTAGGGAAGGCTGAAGGTGGTGATCGAATGGAGGGAGACATGAGACCAGTAGAAGATGGCGGACTGGTCAATAAGCCTAGGGACAGAACCGGAAGGGAAGGCAGAGATAGCGAAGGCAGAAAGAGACAGGAAAGAAGTCGTAGTCGCGAGAGGAGACATAGACGTCATCGCCATCGATCAAGAAGTGGCGAGAGACGGAGGCATAGGTCCAGGAGCGGGGAAAGACACAGAGCACGTCGACCTCGTGAGGAACGGGAGGAGAGGCAGCCCAGAGATCGCAGTGTTGAGAGGAAGGATCGGAGACATCGAAGCAGGAGTCCGGATAGAGGAAGGGGCAGAAATGAGCGGGAGGAGCGAAGAGGGCGTGAAAGGCCCAGAAGGAGCCGATCACCAGAGAGACCTCGGAGAAGTCGATCCCCAGATACTCGAGACTACAGAGGAGGCAGGGGTGAAGACCGTGAAAGACGTTAAGGGTACTCTGAGCTGGACTTGATTTTAGCGAGGTGTTTGGGCGTTTTAAATGACAGATGATATTGTTGTCTTGCCAGATGAAATTTAGAAGGTTCCATTTCGTGGCATTTTTTTGCTCTTAAAGGATCCCAGGGTTGTGGTTGTCCAACATTGTTTTGTGACTTTCGCGTATCAATAATGTTTCTAGACTTCGAGACGCGCCACCTCCTGCCAGACAACTAAACATTACGCAACCCAACATCTGCCTTCTCAACTCGTCATAGTGAATTGCTTCTACCACCTTCTGCTGGTACAGAAGTTATCCCCGTGACTCTCTAGTCTAAAGTCCGCGTATCGCCTAGGCACTTCCCGGACCATCGAGCTGTGTCTTACCTCGCAGCCTTCCTCAGCCTCGAGGCTAAGTACTGACATTGCCCCCTTCAGCACCCCTCAACTCCACCAAGAAGCTGCAGATATACTCTGCGCGCCCCTTTCCACTATTCCGAGATGCGATAATAATACCTGGTGTACTCGAAAACATCTGCGAAGTATCATAGCCCACAGCAGGAGTTGAGCACCATTGCGTCACCTCAAAGATGGACTTCACGAAACTCAGAGCGGCTGCTCTGAAGGACGGAGACGATGAAGAGGCTGTCACAGTCAATACTCGAGCCTTGATAGACAAGGTCCTCGCTCGATATTCTGGAGAATGGACCACACTTCGAGAATTAATCCAGAATGCGGCGGATGCCCAAGCCACGACTGTTACCATCAAGTTCGAGACCCTCCCGTCCCCTACAGTCCCTCTTTCAAATACTACAAACCAGTCAGAAGTACTGAAACATGTTCTTCTACATCATACACTACGGCGGCTGCTGGTTACAAACAATGGACAGCCATTCGGAGTCAACGACTGGTCAAGACTGAAGCGGATAGCAGAGGGGAATCCAGATGAGACAAAGATTGGGGCTTTTGGAGTGGGATTCTACAGTGTTTTTGCAGACTGCGAAGAGCCCTTTGTAAGCTCTGGGAAGGAGGCTATGGCATTTTACTGGAAAGCCAACTCGTTATTCACGAAGAGACTGCTGTTGCCACCCGAAGAGAGCAATCCAAACACCAGCTTCGTACTCGACTACCGGAATACTACCACGCCTATGCCAAATCTACTATCGATATGCCAGTTTCTGGCTACTAGTCTGACGTTTGTTGCACTACAGAAGATCGAGCTACAGGTGGATGATTGGAAGATTATAAGCCTGGAAAAGAAGTCCGCGCCAAGTATCGAGGTACCCATTGCCCGAGATGTCGAAACCAAAACAAAAGATGGATTGATGAAAGTTCAAAGTATGGATCGTGAGAGTGTTCAGATGGATGCCACTTTCATGAACGTTGTCGGCTGGAAACCTGCCATCCCGACATCAATATCAAAGCCTAGCTACGAGAGCTCGTACGGAACCAGTTCTTCCGATGTGCCCTCGCTACGGTCCTTCTTCTCGAGACTCACAGCTAGTACGAGTCATGCTCAGCTCAAGACGAAAGCTATGAAAGAAGAAAAGGCTCTCCAGGAAGTTGTCCTCGAGGACCTGACCGCAGTCACTGTTGCGAATGTCTTCTTACGAGTCACTACAGCTGTGGTGAAGACCTCAGTAACATCAAGTTTCGCATCAGAGCTTGAACGTGCTACGAAGAAGCCACCTCCAAAGACCACTAAACTTGCCATTCTCACATCTTCCTACGACGAGGCAGCAGCTTCATCCAAGGAGAATCTTGTAGCGAAGGGTGTGGATATCTTCTCCTCCGTCTTGCCTGGGAAAAAGCCTGGTGGGCGTATCTTCATCGGTTTCCCAACTCACCAAACGACCGGCGCTGGTATGCACCTCTCGGCGCCATCCGTTATCCCTACAGTCGAACGTGAATCAATAGATCTGAACGCAAGATGGGTCAGAACCTGGAATCTGGAAATGCTTCGCGTTGCCGGTATCATGGCTAGACTTGCCTTCACAAGCGAGATGTCTGATCTTTCTGCCCGGGTCAAGCGTGCTGCGGAGCTCAACGGTCATGGCAGCAAAGTCACTAAGACTGAGATCATCCAATTTATGCCAGAAGCCTTGCATACGTTAAAGACATTTACATTTGGAGAGTCAACGCCAAGTTCTCAGGTCTCGCAGATTATCGAGGAAGCTTTCTGGACAGCTTACAAGAAGCCTTCTATTGAAATCTACAGTACTCGGGGCATTTTACCAACCACCAAGGTGCGGTTGGCCACGGAGGATCTCAGCGGCTTCGTGGAGGGCATTCCAGTCGTACCCGCTATAATTGCAGAAGGCAGCTTTGTGAACAAGCTCAAGGACTTTGGTCTCATCACCGAGATCACGTTCAGCGATGTCAAGCAAGAGTTGGAAGCCAAGGCGCTCAGCAGAGAGCAGTTAGTGCAGTTCATCGGATGGGCTGGGAAGAAAGCTATTACTGGAGAAATGGATTTAGCAACAGTCCACTCTTTGATGGACGTCGCTGTTGCGATGACAGGAACTTCCGAGGGCTCCGGTGATGTGATCGCTCTTGGGACTATTACCAGCTACTTGAGCGTCAGCAAGATCCCGGCTGAGTTTCCCATTCCACCAACCACGATTCCTTTCATGTTTACGCGGACTACGCCTGTTAACGAGCTGCAGGCTCTGGGCTGGGAGCCACTCGAGATTGTTCCTTGGCTCAGATACCTCATTGAGACGAATGCCCATAGACCGACAAATCAAAACTTAACGTCGTCAGTATCATTCGCAGCCAGCGTCTTGCAGGTGTTGTCGAAAGCTTGGGACGGTTTGAGTCAGGGCTCCAAGGGCACAGTCACATCACTCCTCCAGCCGCTTACGATCATTCCTACCAAGGCTGGTATGAAGAAGCCGGGAGAATCTTTCTTCGCGAGTGTCAAACTGTTCGACGACCTCCCGACTGTTACATCATGTCCAGGAGTGAAAGAAAAGTTTTTTGCTGCAATCGGTGTCAGAAAGACGGTCGACCTGGAGACGATTTTCGCACGTCTATTGGCCCCGGCTCCTACAACGGCACCTGGCGAGAAGGCTGTGAATTATCGTCATATGGAAGTCATCAAATATCTCGCATCTGTCAGAGATGATATCCCTAAAGAAGATATTCAGAGATTAAGAAACTCCCAAATCTGTCCCGCCGAAGCAGGTCCTAAGGGTCTCGAGCCAACTCAGGGTACCGCAAGATTATACCGAGTGTCGGAACTCTTTGAGCCCAAAGACTCGCTACGAGAACTCGCTTTACCTATTATTCAATGGCCAGGTCCACCTGGGAGCTATCGAACAAGTAGTGTGGAAGGGCGATTCCTGGCTCTTCTCGGGCTCAGAACACATCCCTCTGTTCCTGAGCTGCTTGACATGATGGCTTCGGCAGATGATAATCTGAGAAAGAGGTCGATGTACTACTTCATTTCGAACCACCACATCAATGGCTATGCAGCTTTCGATCTCCACCAGTCGAATAAAGCTTTCTTGCCAATACAGGGCACTGATCGCCTGGTCTCTCCCTCTCAGTGCTTTACAAACGAGAGGTGTTCGGTCCTGGGTTTCAGTATATTGAAGAAGGAATTGAGCATCCATGCGAATGTAAGGCCCAGTTTACTCCAATCATACTCTTTTCTAACCTGCTGATCAGAAATTTGGAGTCGCAATGGATCCACCGATATCTGAATGCATGCAAAAGCTCGTTGCTGAACCACCTGAGAACAAGCAAGCAGCCACCGCCTTATTTGGATATTTCTCCAGTCGTCTCGGAGAGATCTCTCAGCAAGCAGTTGTTGTCCTCGGTGAATCTCACATTGTCCCAGTCTCGTCATCGAAGCAAGAGGCCAACAAATATCACGGCAAACCTTCGGCATCTCAACCACAAGTACGACATCTCACTCCGAAGCACTGCTATTTGGGAAGCTCCTCGGCATATAATGAGATTTTCGACTTTGTGGATTTTGGCATGGAAGGAAATGCGTTCCTGCTAAAGTGTGGCTCGAAAAATGAGCCTACAACTATCGAATTAGCTACTTTGGCATGCCGCGAACCGGCTCGTTTGCTTGGAATCTTGCAAGGATATGACAAGTATCTTGATGTACTGAGGAAGTTGGCGGATGAGCTTCCACAGCTGAAGCGAGATAAAGAACTCTTCAAGCAGATGAAGCGCTCCAAATTTCTTCTCGGTACGAAGGTCATTGCTGCAAGCAAGGAGAACCGAAACTCTCGGCAAGGTGATTCGATGAGCGGCGACGACTTTGAAGACGAGGAAATGGAGGATGCTCCTATCAAGCAGTGGCAGTTGGAGGTGGCCAGCAACATTGTCGTTGTGAGTATTGAAGAACTCCTACCATTTGTAGTAATGACCACTAACCGATAAAGAATGATGAGTACGTCGGCTATCGTCTGTTCAAGGGATCCTTAATCTGTGCTCCTGAAGAAGAGAAATTGGAAGACTTCTATATCGCTCTCGGCGCACTGACGCTTCGAAGTCTCATTCAGGAAGACCTTCGTCTGGGCGCAGAAGCTGCAAAGCAGGAACCTGCGACAAAACTTCGTCTCCACGTGCTTGAGAGAGCTAAGCTATTCTTGCATGAGATTAGACGTGAGAACATTAAGCACGATGGCAGATGGCTAGAAAAGAATCTCACAGTAAAGGTGGTGACTGCCATCAACCTCCGACGGTCTCTTCGTGGTCACAGTCTTTCGCACAACGAGAAGAGATCAGCTGCTCTTGAAAACGAAAAGAAGACTGGATGGACATTGTTCGTCACTGCTGGAGAATTGGATTCCTACCAAATTAGCCAAGCTGTCAGTCGTCTGCTTCTCGATCGACCAAGCCAAAGAGACTATTTGACATTCGAGCAATTTCTCAATCTGAGTCTGTATCAACTGCGAGCTCGTGGATACAACGTGGAGCGTATCTTACGAGCCAAGGCCGCAGAGCAGAGAATGGCAGAAGAGGAGCGTAAGAAGCAGATGGCTATCGAGCAGCAGCAAATCCAAGAGCAAGAAGAGCAATGGAGACAGCAAGGACAAATGGTGCCAGCTGCAGCTGCTAGAGAAGAAAGCATGCCCATGCCTGGTGGATTCGGCTCCGACTCACCGGAGAACTCGCCACAGCAGAATCTGAGAAAGCCTCGCGCCAACATATTCACGAGCTTCACTAAACGACTAGGCATCAACTCCTCCAGCAGTGGAAGCAGCGAAGTACAAGAACAACTCCAGAACTTCCTCGGTGGTGGCACGGGTTCTCAAGGCAGCTCCACGCAGAAAGACAACCCACCCACCTACGATGAAGCCAACAAAGGCGGGACCGAGAAAGTCTCTTCCCCAGCAGCCGTCCAGCAAAACCTCCACAATGCCATCCAATCTTCCCGCGCCTACGACTCTTCAACGCTCTTCTCCCCACCTCGAACACAAACAGTCAAAGAGCAAGCCACATACTGCGACTCCACCCCCTCGCAAAATATCACTTACCTCGCCGACGCCTCAAACGGCACGCGCATCTTCGTGTCCAAAACCCTCTCCATGGACCCCACCACCTTCCTCACGCAGAACGTCTCCGCGCTCAACACATTCTCTCTGCTCTTACAAGATGTCTGCGACGTTTATGCTCTCCCACGTCGCGCCATGCACGTCTTCTACGACGAGAGTGGCGGCACGATAGCATTCAACTCCGGCGGTGCTATCTTCTGCAATTTCAGATTCTACTCCCAGCTGCATGTGGCGAAGATGGCGGGTGGCAGTGGAGAGGGGAAGAGTGAGGCTGCTGCGTATTGGTGGATTGTGATCGCTCACGAGCTGGCGCATAATATCGTCAAGGAGCATAATGCGGAGCATAGNTTTTACACGTANGTATCAAAACCCCTTTCCCTTTTTCCTCCGTTGCGTTCTGCTCTTCAACGGTGGCNATGACTTANTNTAACGAATGCGACAGTGAGATGCTAGCAGCAAACAATTTTCCCAAGATGATGACCCGCTGCGCTGCTTACCTGCAAACCTCCTCCACTCCAACTCAAATCGCAGCTGCCCCGCCACAAATCGAGTACCAGACTCGACCTCAGATCCAGAATCCAAACCCAAGTCAAAGCCTACTTGACTAAATGTCGTGTTCTTGCGTAGCATTCTCGGGTGAGCTCTGCCCGATGGATGAACATTGGTATTCGTTCACGCATTCTACGCGCTTGCATCTGTTCCTGTTTTGTGTTTGTTTTTCTCGCTTACCTTTGTTTACTTAACGCGAGAGTTTGGGCGTCTTGCATACAGGGCATATTGGTCACCTCAGCATTAGACATTTTGACAAGACTACTAGCATTGGTGTGTGGATTAGCGAGGCGCAAGTAGATTGTTCGATGGTGATTGTTAGGAAATTGTGTTACGCTAGAGCATTTGCATAATACAATTTTGGGTTCTCTTCTTCGTTCTCGTGTTTTTCCTTCGCATTGACGTTTCGGCTATTTCTTGACTCTTCGTATCAGCATGTGAAAGATGTGGTGGAGAGAGTGATCATTGATGGTGATTTGCGATGTAANGTTTGTTCATTTTTCATTGCTAATCTNTTTCTCCCGCCTCTGGCCAGCTTTGATACTGATCCTAGTCCCAGTCCACCTCACATTCTGTCCTCCCAATTTCACCACCAATTGACTTGCTCAGCCATTGAAGGGTCAAACAGCGTACCGACACATGCAAAGGTCTTTCCGACTTTGAGCATTTCGATCCCGAGACCACTTCATTCACACCCTTGATCTCCTCTGAAGAATTTCGCAACAACATTCTTTGGCCCCTTGTCACGGCTCAGCTCAACATTGGCGCACGAAACCTCCGTCCTGATACGAGTGGTACCATCTTTGCCATGAGTAGGGGTCGAAAAGAAGTCATCCTCGGTTGGGCCACCTTCCGGACCAGGCGTTGGTGTTAGAATACCGATTCTTGAATGCTGCACGAGGACCACCGAAGTTTCAATCTCAAGGGCTCCAAGTCTCCTGCGAAGTCTGTTGCTTATCCTACGGACCTACTGGTAGGGTCTGATTAGCGACACTTCAACTCTAAATGAGTATGACGAGTGTACCGAGCTCCTAATGACTTGACCTGGTCTGCTGCTCATTACGGGGACATTTTCTGTTCTTTCTTGAGGACTCCCAGGCTTCAAGTCACTGCAATCATCATGCGAGGGTAGTCTTGATGAGTGTTCTAGTGCAGTGGCTTGAGTTGGTGGCCGCACTGCGAGATTGTATTCTGGCGAGCAGTGGTCTTTTCCATATTTGCCCCAGCGGAGGTGTCCCCAGCCGTGACGCCATAATTCGTGGAGCACGGGATCATTGACTACGATGGTCTGAATAATGTAAGTATGGCTCTCCCCAATGTTAGTAGGTACTGACAGCAAGGAAGCACTCAATCTGGCATGTAGCATTAGCTCTCCTGTAGGAGTCCGCAGGGCTGAAGTTCTCACCTGAGCCCAGATCAACTTATTTTGTGTTGTTAAATCTCCCAGAACAACGAGCAGCCTTATTATTGAAGTGAGGATGAGCTATACCTGCCTTAGCATTTGTTACGGTGGGAGCTGGGAGTCCATACGAAGCCGCCGACGAAGAGTGCCGACACTTGGATTTTGTTCCTTGCCACTAATCAGCTCTCGGGCCCTGTATCGGATCTCATGTATGAAGGGCTTCTTACTTGAATTAGAGCGGTGATCGAACAAGCAGGGGAATCTGGATGGCCATGATGAACACATTCGTCGATATGTTCAGCTATAGCAGCAAGTTAGTCCTCGGACCATGTCTCGCAGATCTCAGTCCTACCGTCCATCACAATCACCTCGACAACCTAGATCTCAACATAAGCTTTGGCGGAATGGGAAGATCGAGATCACACGCACTGCTTTCTGTGGACAATCAGTCAACTTCCCCAATACTGGCAAAAGGCACTTGCAGCACATTCAGGAGCACTCGGCAGAACTTGCCAATAAAGCTCAATCGGACGGCACTCCAGAAAAAGCGTAGCCATACACAGAATCCAAGTCGTAGTTACGGTACCTCCCACGATCCTCACTAATAAGAGCTCGACTGATCGTATCGCATGACGGGTGTTCCATATCAGCTATTCGACCCTATCAGAATTGATGGAGCCGTGTTTGGAGAAATATTTTACTTACAATACAGCCTTTCAAACACCAAAGAAATGTCGTGTAGAAGACGCGCCCGACTAGCACAAGTTTCGAGGCGAGGGTAACTGCATGATCAGCAGATATCCACCATCTACGAGGTCATCTTGTCCGTACTTCTCGCAACCGCCTCTGCATTCAACTTGTATAGCTCCGTCTGTGTAGTGTTGGTTCTTTTACACACCTGTATGCCCATCAGCCCACCAGATCTCCAAGTCTCTTAACTCTTGCATTCCTCCCACTCCATCACCAGCTGGTATAACTCGTCACGGATGTACGTATCACAGCTGGAAAGGTTGTCGTGAACGCCACATAGAATGCAATCGAAACAATCATCAGCCAATCATCGGGAAGGAATCTCTCATGTTGGAGAATGCGGAGAAATATGCGCAAGAGGATGATTAGGAAGGCAGCGGCCGTAAGGGCAATGGCGCTGTTCACAATGACAGCGTCCATTGCACAGCAGCGACAGGGAGCAAGAAGATCGGAAGATCCTCAGCCTAAAGGAATGATGCAACAGAACAGGAGGCGACACATTTTGAAGAGAGAGTGAAGATAAGTTGGGAAGTCTTGGTTGTGGTCTAGACTTCTGAAGAGGGCGTTTGACCGCGTGCCTGGGAAGGAGCGTTTGTTGTGATGTTGGGCCTAGACTTCACATCGCGTTATGCGTCAAACAATATGAAAGACTTCAGACCCAGAGATCAGTCCATAGAGCACAGAATGTAAAGCAGCTTAATTCGCAGAAAGAGCTAAAGTGACATAGAAGAGGCTCGAAAGGTGATCTGGGGGGAGAGAGCTTCGTGATCGAGCATCAGCATCACCGGGCTCTACGCCGAACCCGGAAGGCTTACATATTATTGAGCAAATCATAGATCAAGAGCTGCAGAAAAGGGAGGTCGTGATGCTGGCCTTTTCTACACAGCTCGCTCATATACAAATAACAACGTACGATTTCCCTTATGGTTCATCATTGATACGCTGTCATTTTTCAGGGATACCTTCCTTGACCGGCTCGGCAATTGAGCAATGTTGTCCTCATGACAGTCCCAATGTTGTCAAAACTTTTCCCCACTTACTTATCGTAGTTGGTATGTCATAATCCTCATCAGCTTTTCCCAGCAGCCACCATACCTAATCCATTCTCTAATAAGAGTTCTCAGACGACAACATCCCTCTATCCACCTCGGCTCACAAAGTTCCTCTTCGAGGTATCAACAAGCGGGACATCATCCACGCTCTCATTCCGAGAGGTACCAGCCGATGCAGCCCTTTCTGGGTCCTCCAACTTATGCCCTTTGAATTTAGCCCAACTTCCACTTCCCCCATTTCGATCGCTTTCATGGGTCCGACTGCCTCGCTGGTGGCCAGCAGTCATGCTGTTGCTGCCTCTACTGGTGAGAGTTTGTCTGGCGTGGCGGAAGAGTGGGCCGAGTGCTGGGAGGGAAGCGCAGATTAGGAGGATGGCACCTTCGGCTACGCCTAGAATGTCGAGGTAGGGCACTGGATCTGGATTGTTTGTTAGTTATCCTTCGAAGTCCTTGACGATCAAGTAAAGAAGGCATACAAGTAGGATCCACCGCCAGGATCTCAAAGACCTGCCCAAAAATTGCCAACTTATAAATCGAAACAATGCAAGCCAACGCACTCAACCCCAACGCAATAGATACCGCAATCCTTGACTTCAGCGGCATGTTCAGCCTCATAATCAACGGGATTGGATACAGCGCAAAGAAGATGTCTAGAAACGCCGAGTACGCGGAAGTGAAGTACCCCAAGTCGGCTAGCACACTGATCGGTGCACATGTCCCATCAATACTTCTATTCCAGCCATACTCCACCGGCTTACACTGCACGAACCACCATACCGAGGTAGCTAGAATACATGCCTGAGACGAGAGTGCTAGACCCCAGAAGACAATGGTGGTTTTGGTTCCGTAGTCGAGGATTCGCTTGAGGGTTGCGATAATGGCGAATTTAGGGAGGGAGAAGCTCCAGATTAGAATGGAGGAGATGATAACGTTCCATTTTAATGCTTGGACTATTTGTTCGGGCTCCAGATCTGCTGTGTGTTTGCCTAGGCCGTGGTGAGATCCGATTGTGACCAGGATGCAGGTTATGAGGAGTATAACAACGCAGCCGCTCGCGATGTAGTCGTCGAGGCCGACGCTTCGGACGAAATGGACACGGCAGATAAGACGGAGGGAAACGATGACTGTATGGTTTTAGTGATTTGACTATTGCTGTAGCGTAATATACAAAATGGTTCGGGAGGATAACACAATATGGTAAAATGGTCATGACTTACAAGTTGTAACGGCGAAGAGTGCCCAGCAGGCTCGGTCTGCTATAACGCCATAATCATCTTCTTTCCACAACGACATATTGAAAGATATCGACAAGCTTAAAAGAATACAAATCAGGGAAGTCAAATGCTGTGTCGTTTGGACTGTAATGAAAGCCTAACGGCGCATTGGTTTGGAGTGGGCCCGAGTCTTGTGAGATAGAATGACTCAAGAGAGGTTGTGCAAGTAGTTATACTTTTGAAAGAAAGAACTGCATTGTCGTTGTTACTACAGTACAGTACGGAAACTAAGAAACAAAACACAGGAGGCGTAAAATGCACAAGGGAAGGGTCGGTCCGCTGAAGGATTGAAGTTCTAACTTTGATCAGAAAAGAATCGTCACGTCGGACTGGTCGCTGCCGGGGATGTTTTCACGTTCTAGGTTCTGTCCTCGCTTACGACTCTTTTTGGGCAGCGATCGTTGTTCAAGTCCCTGTCAAGTGAGGAAATTTCCCCGGTTCTCTCCTACAATCTGGGATGGTGCCTGCTGATCATCTGCAGCATTGTCCACAAACAGCATCCCAAAACACATGTTGACAGGCCCCGTCGGAACCCTAGTGTGGGGTTGAAAGACTTCCGATGTGGACAATGAGACCTAGAAATTTCACATGTTGGTGATCACAATAGACGAATGGCTGTGGATTTAGACTATTCAAATCGGCAGTTGCCCTGGTTGAAGTATATTGCTAAACTCTATGCCAGACAGAATTTTCAAACTTTATTCACTTCAGACGAAGCAATTCAGTTCTCATGAGTCGTGACGTGAGCCTTGAATCGTGGGATCAGACGGTTTTTTGGTTCCTGGTCGCCGGCTCAGGGGTACAGAATCCGCGCCTCTTCCCCGCCTCCTTCATGCATACAAATAGTGGGATTGCGCATTTATGGTCCACTATTTGACGGAGCACCTACGAATTTGGCAGTTCGCACGATTGGATGAAGATAGTACATATCTCCTATTCAACCCCTCAGTGACGCGGCAAATGGAATCGAGCTAGTTCGACACATGCCATCACGGAATTCCGAGAAATTCCATACCTTGAGAGCTTGATACTTTCCTCGGGTTTCGCAACATATGATCCTTCGCTCTGTAACATAGCTACTCCCTCCAGACTTTGGTCAAAAATGACAACTGCAAGCCAGCTATTAGCGACTTTGGAGGGCATCAATGAGGTCTCATTCGCCAATGAGGAGGAGCGAGTCCGACTGAGAGATGCGCTCTTTGAGACATACAGAAAGGTGCAATCGCCCTGGGACATCGTCTGGGAGCACAATTGGGTCAATCCCGCGACCAGTGCATCTATCAAGACGCTGATCAAAGCTGGGCTTTTTGACAAATGGGCTGCATGCGGGGGAGGCAGTAAGACCTGTGCCGAGCTGGCTGAGCTTACTGGTGCTGATGAGGTGCTGATACGTAAGTACCTTGCTTACTAGACCCGCTCAGAACTCCAGATGCAGCAGGAATCCAAAACCCATACACATCCTGAGATAAATCGCTGACAAAGTCATCTGATCATAGAGCGACTTATGCGCCAAATCTCCGGGCAAAACCTTGTGGTCGAAACAGCAGCAGACACCTTCACTCCAACACCATGGGTCACGGCCCTAGCCAGCGACACGGCCCTGCAGAACGTCTACGGCGAGTTCTACCGCGGCGTCAACACCGCCATGTTCACCAGCCTGCCCTACTTCCTACACTCCACAGGCTTCAAGAACCCAACCGATCTCAACAATGGAAACTGGCAATTCCAGAAACCGAATGGGAATAACTTCTTCCAGGATCTGGCTGTGAGTCCGGAGATTGCGAGCGATTTCCATTGTGCTATGCAGTGCCATTCGAAGTATAATCTTACGCCGTGGACGGAGGTGTACCCCACTAGCACGATAGTGGAAGCTGGAATCGCAAATGCTAAGTCGGGACGTCCGCTGGTCGTCGATGTAGGAGGAAGCAAAGGCCACGATCTGGAGAAGTTCAGGCTTTGTCACCCGGATGTTCCAGATGGGAGTCTCGTTCTTCAGGATCTCCCTGACGTGGTGCAAGATGTGAAGGTAGATAAGGCTATCTCCGTGCAAGCTTACGATTTCTTCACTCCTCAGCCGGAATCAGCGAGAGGTGCGCGTGTGTATTTCATGCATAATGTTCTGCATGACTGGACGGATAAGTTGGTTGCGAAGATTCTGGGGAATGTGGTGGGGGCGATGGAGAAGGGGTATTCGAGGCTGCTAATCCATGAGAGTTTGGTGAGCAGGGTGAAGCCGTTGGCGAGAGTTACGGTGTCGGACATCACAATGATGGCGTGCTTGTCAAGTAAGGAGAGGACGGAGAATGAGTGGACGCATCTTGTTGAGGAGGCGGGGTTGAAGGTTGTGAAGATTTGGAGACCACCTCATTCGATCGAAAGTGTGATTGAAGCGGAGTTGGTGTGATATCTGTATATTTCGAGCGATAGATCACCTACTTTTGAGNTTTATAGATACCTTGCTCTAGGTGCTGTTGGAGCTACCTACTGCTCATATCAGATTTTGATCATCGCCACTTACCACTCAAAAGTCTCATACTCCCACGTTACCTCAAAACCCAGCAACTCATAGAATCCTCTAATGGTAACCCAATCAATCATCACACCCTCCACCCCTCTCTCCTTCATATTTTCAATGGCCTTGACTAATAAGGCTAGTCCCACGCCTTTTCCTCTCGCTTCCTTATCCACACCAACACAGCCTATGAGACCAGTTTTGTCTTTCGAAGGCAGAAGGTTGATGAACGCGAAGTCTNCGAGAACGACTGCTGATGGTGAGCACATGAGTGTCCAGCCTAGCTGGGTGTTCGTGCTAGGGTCGATGGCGACGAGAGCTTCGTGGTGCTGGTTAGCGAGGGCGAGCCGCTCGTAAGCTTCTACCCATCCCTGCAAAATCAAGTCAATTAGCGACCTTGTCTTAAACAGCCAGCGAGATCAAGAGCTGCACTAACAATATTCTTGAAGTTGGCTCGTTGCTTTGTAATGCATTCGTCATACAGCTCTGGAGACCAAGGTACGAATTTAAGTGGTAGCTTCGCGATACGAGCGAGGATATCGGGAGGCGCGATTTCACCTGTGATGTTGCGGTAGAAGTCTCGAGCTGTAGGTTCAACTGGTTTACGAAAACCTAGGATACATACATCAGTCATCGCAGCCATGAAAAGAAAATATTGCAAATATGGCTGACCTCTGTGTAGAAAGAAGTGTTTAGTCTTTGGAGTAAAATCAATGGGTACACCAGGCCAATATCGCGGGAATACAGATCCGATCTGCAGGCTTTTCAGTGGTCCTTGTTCTGCAAGAGCCTCTCGAGCTTTAGCGATCAGTCCAGTGCCGAGACCTCTTCCTCGGTATTCAGGCAAGACTCCAACGGCTGTGATCTTTCCATGATTGACGCCATCCAAGGAAAAGAAGAAGGACATGACAAAACCATTGTCATGAATGAAGTGATGGCCATGGTTATGCCTCAGATTCTGTGCTAGACGTCTGAGCTCCATTGGCCATTGGGGAAAAATTGTCTCCCATATATTCCAGAGGTGGGAGATGTCCTCGTCTGACTTTGAAAGCGGTCGGATATTATATTTCGTTGGTGGGGTCCCTACTGGTAAAGAGCCCATTGGCTTGGTTACACCAAAAATGATATTGACTGCGGATTTGAATGCTGGGATAGTGGGTTCGTAGATGGTGATATAGTTTCTGATCTGATCCTTCTCCTCCAGGAAGTCGTACGGATCGCAGGTTGCGATAACAATCAGTTTATTTCCGAATTTCTTCGCTAACGATAGACCATAGTTCTTCTGGTACGGACTAAGGCTGGCATTCCTTGTCGCAAAGATAACTGTGNCTGCTTCAGCGACATGCTTCTGATCCTCTGAAGAGAGTGGAATGGCGTCATGAAACCGAATGTCGATGACTTTCCGGTTATGGACTCGAAGAAGATCGATATATGTCGAAGGTGTGTATGGCTCTCTGGTCTTTTCCTCTCCACTTTCAACGGCTCCACCACCGGCCGGTGTCTTGCCTGCCTCACGTGTCAGTGAAAATTCCCTCGAGAGTCTCAAGATCCGGTAAATTGTTCGATTTAAGATGTAGCTCGATCAGTCTGATCAACTTCGACAATCAGATATAAAAGACTGAGTACGAACCTGGGCTAATGAATACAATTTTTTTGTTCGAGTCTGACTCAAGCGGAAACGAGCCGGCAACACTCCGAACTACAGTCGTGCTCTTGGCATAGACTTTCGTTGCAAGTGAGGCTTGCCTGCTATTACGTGTCTCGCATTCGGCCAGTGTCGAGCTGGGTATGCTGGCAGTGGACACGTACTTGGACTTCAAAGCTTCCACTCTTGCCACGGAGGCTTGTATGGCTTCCTGTGATACCTCTCCTGACTTCACTGCTGCAATTACTTGCTCAATTGCTCCAACTTGTGCTGACATGGTGTGACAAATCATGACACAGTCTGTTCCAGCCTATTCAATTTCAGTCGTTGCGTTGCTTATAGAGTCAGTCCAGCCAACCTTGAGCGCCATTACAGCACCGTTTTCCGTACCGAATGTGGCTCTGACACCATCCATTTCAAGACAGTCACTAACAATCATGCCGTCATACTTCATCTCTTCCCTCAAAATCTTGATGGCATCAGGGTTCAAGCTTGCCGGAAGCTTCTTCGACGGATGATCATCGCGCACGGCTGAATCACCAATACTCGGTAGAGCAATGTGTGCAGTCATGACAGCGCCGACGCCTTCAGCCACCGCTCTTCTGAAGGGCACCAATTCACAAGCATCCAATTGGGCTCGGCTTTTCGTGATTATGGGAAGTCCATAATGAGAATCTACAGCCGTATCCCCATGTCCCGGGAAGTGCTTGACACATGGTATGACGCCTCCCTCACTCAATCCCTTTATTTGAGCAGATACGAATCTACCCACCGTCTCGGGATTGTCGGAAGGAGAACGTACCCCAATAACCGGGTTCTTGGGCTCGGAGTTGACGTCCGCGATCGGTGCGTAGTTGGTATTGATACCGAAGCTTTTTAGCGTTTCGGCGGTGGCCGATGCTATTATATACGCATTCTCAGCGTTGCCTGTAGCTCCAAGAGCCATTGATCCAGGAAGCTGAGCAGCGACAGGAGGCTTGATACGAGCGACAAGTCCATTCTCTTGGTCGATGGCTATGAACAGTCCTTGCTTGTGGCCGGAGGTTTTTGCTGTCTCTTGCAGGGAGTTGGTGAGCTCGAGAAGCTGAGTAGCATTGTCGACATTTCGTAAGAAGAGAATGACTGCTCCGACTTTATGAGTGTGGATGAGAGTCTTGATATCTTCGCTGGCCACGTGACCATGGAACCCAACTATGAAGAGCTGGCATATGTTAGTAAAGCAACAGCTGGCATGATCCACAGTATTGCGAAGGTACGGTCTGTCTGATCTGTGCTCCAGAATAAGAACAAAGCCAACCATTCCCGTAATTCTGATTGGCGGGGTTCATGCGAGTTGCAAGCATCAAGTAAGAACCGTGTTGACATTGGAAGTGAAGAAGAGAGAGTTCTCGCTAAAAAAAAAATAGAGAAAGGGGGGGGNGTAATGTATGGAACCGACTTACTTGCCCAACTTTGGACCTCAGCTCTTCGTCAGACCAGGTCTTGGTAGAAGCGGAAGCCATTCTGAGAGACGGTCGTGGATCTCAAGGGCCGTTTTGCTCGTCGAGCAGAGCAATTTTGAGAAAGAATTGTGGTATTTCAAGCCATGCTAAGTACTTCAAGTCGATGTTGTTTTCTCCTGGTACGTGACATCGCTTGGCTTGATGTTCCAGGTTGGTTATCTCGAGGACTGGACGGGATGGAGACGAGCAAGCGTGGGGTTAGAAACAAGCTTTCGAGGGACAGTCACGTGTGGGCCGCGTCGTTGCCGATTGTCGTGATGGTGAAACTCAATCAACAACGACAGGAAGACCTTCCCTTCGCTAGGTATGCAACGTAGCATCACTGCCGTTATGATCAATTATCCCCCATTCTTGGAACTCCACATGCTCACACGAACAGGACAGAGATTGTTAGGGACGATGGACGCGGGACTTGACGAGACCGAGTGGTTTACGTGAAGATCAATTTCCCACTGCCGCGCTGGTTGGCCGCCACCAGACTATTTCGAGCCGGACTTGAAATTATCAAGCTTTCTGGGGCAAGTGTCTACAGACTGGCTGATAACGGGTCCTGGATCAGGAAAGGGGTGCAGTGGGGGCGGGGATATATCAGTCTAGGACCCACGATCGAGATGGCTTCGTCGTCTGTATCACATCGCGAGTCCCGCGAACCATTGTTGAACGATATGGACGACTCGATTGGATACAGTACCCAAAATAATGTCCTACCAAACGGCGTTGAAGTCGATACCGACAAGGCCAGCCAGATAAAGGAGAACCTTCAGAAGTATGAACAGTTGTTTGGTACAGACGAGGATGCTTTCGATCAACCTACCACGACGAGGAAGGAATTGTGGTCGTATTATCTTTACTACAACGTAAGACGATCGATCAAATTTGAAGCTCACACTGATCAAGACAGGGTGACAATGGAGTCGGTCCCGGGTCATACTCCCAGGCTCTCTTTCAATCTGCCTTGACTGGTGCTGGACACGATCCGGATATTCATCCTATCCAAAAAGGCAATTGTGGAATTGCAGGATGCGTTATCCCTTGGGGCTCAGGAACTAAACCTGTGGCAAGCGTGGTACTCATCGCGAATGGAATATGCTTTGCAGTCATGACTGTGATGTTCGTCGGATTGGGTTCAGCTGCAGATTATGGTACCTTCGGGCGCTGGTTACTCCTGGTTCTCACTCTCATATGTTGGGTATTCCAGTACGGCATGATGGCAATTCGACATCCAGAACAGTGGCCAGCTGCTATGGTCATTTACATTATTGCTTACATCGCATATGTGAGTTGGCTTGTACACGGCCATCGCTACCACTGATCAATCGATAGGGCGCCACACTTGTTTTCTACGCAGCATTGTTCCCTCGACTTGCCCGATATCAGCCGCATGTGCGAAAGGCAAGAGATGAAGATCTCAAGGAGGGTAAAATGACCCAAGCCGAATACGACAAGATCGAAAGTCTGGAGAGAAACCATGTCAGCAGTATTTCCACCGCGCATTCCAATATCGGGTACCTCCTCACATTGGTCATCAATCTTTCCGTGCTTCTTCCGCTTCAAGGAAATCCTTTCGGAAACAATCTTGCTTTGTGCTTGACTAACACCTGTGAGTCAATATCCCAAGAATGATGAAATAAAATTCTGATGAGAGACAGACTGGGTTGTGCTTGGAGTTTGGTGGTTTATTTTCCGTAAGTAATTCAGGAATCTTGGCTGGGAATGTCTCGGCAACAGCGTTCCTTTCAAGACATTTACTGACACAGCTTTTCCAGAACAACCTCGACCTGGCCCAAAAATACCCAAAGGCAGCAACTATGCAACGATCGGTTGGAAACAAGTGTGGCTTGCCCTGAAAGAAATCAAACATTTGCCTCAAACCTTCATTTACCTCGTGGCCTTCTTCCTCTTGGCGGATGGTCTCAACACAACCGGATCCCTGGTCGGCATCATTCAGAACAATATCGTACAGTTCTCATTCTTGGAGATCACATACCTCGGTATCGCACAAGCTGCCTGCTCCATCACATCTACCTTCGGATTCTGGTACATTCAGAAATACTTCGGAATCAAGACGAAACACATGTTCATGGTTACCAATTTCTTCAGTGTGTTCATCCCATTCTACGGCATGCTAGGTCTCTGGACAAAGACGGTTGGATACCACCACGTGCGCGATTTCTGGATCTATAACATTCTGTTTGGCTTGTTTCAGGCCCCTTACTATGCCTATGCTCAGACCATGATGTCTGAGGTGACACCTCGTGGATATGAAAACATGTTTTTCGGTCTCTTTGGTATCACTAATCGTGCCGTAAGTCTCACTCCCCACTCTCGCAGCCCCAAGCTAATCAACGATCCAGTCGAGTATCATCGGGCCCAACGTCGTGCAAGCGATCATCAACTCCTCCAACAACAATTGGATGGGCTTCCCGTTCCTCTTCACATTATGTGCAGCAGCCAGCATGGTTATTTGGTTTGTAGACATTGAAAAAGGCCGAGAAAACTGCAGGAAATATGTTGAGGATAGGAAACTGCTTCGCGTAGCGAAAGAGTCTGGCCTCACGACTAACCAGGTCGTTGAAGGCGTAGCCACCGGTGACCTGATGCCAGAGAGCAGTGGAAGCAGTGGAAGCAGTGGTACGATGGAACATGTTGGCGTAGAAGTTTCTGCAAAGAAGGATCGTGTTGATTGNAATGAATCAAAGATGGGGGTTGACACGCAGAGAAGGATNNTGAAACNAGGGTGATGTCTTTCTTTACTCCCGAAAACACGTTGANTCTAAGAGGTTTCGTCTGACCTTGGNACGGGTNCCTGNTGCANGCAGAGAAGGATTTTGAAACAAGGGTGATGTCTTTCTTTACTCCCGAAAACACGTTGATTCTAAGAGGTTTCGTCTGACCTTGGCACGGGTGCCTGCTGCATCTCTATCAAATTCTCGGAAATTTTAAGGTCTTACATGCTACCGTTATCGAGTCCAAGATGGTCAATACATGGGCTTACCGGGATGAGTCATCTAAAGAAAGCTTAGTTTGAACTTCAAACCTCAATCATATAAAGTATTTCGTATCTCACATCCTCGCATCAACTATCCACATCTCACTCAGATTTTCAACTCACTCACTAGCCCCCACTATGGACCACAACAGTGCCGAAAACAAAGATGCCGTGCAGGCCTTCTTCGGCAATCGCTCGAATCTGATATCACGTGAAAAGCAACAACGAAGCGGTAAGTACTTCTACAACTTAGAAATCATCTCTCGTCCAGAAAGTACAGCTCTAATCACGAGCTATGCAGATTTCGAATTCCGCCAATCCCTCTCCCCAACAGCCCAACGCGCCTGCACCATCGTCTCCAAGATCCGCCAGCAAGAACACACCACAATATGGAGTTCCAACCAACGAAAGCCTCACCTCAACACAGGTACATTCCCACCTCCAGCCTCCTCATCCCAAGAAGGGGAAGATGAAGAGCTATTCCCAGGCATGATTTTCAACTCTGCCAAAAACCATATGGAAAGCACGCAGCTCTGGCGTATCGTGCAACGCATGCCGAAAGGTGCACTACTGCACTGTCATCTCGGCGCTATGGTTGATCTGGAATGGCTGTTTACGCAGGCTGTAGAGACGAAAGGTATGGTTATCTATGCGACTGAAGCATTGAATGATGAGAGAGTGAGGGAGAGGATCGATGTGAATATCCGGATTGAGTTTTCTGCTTCTTGTGAGGATGTTGAGGCAGGAAGTGGAAAGGGGATCTGGGAAGCAGGGTACGAACCCATGAAGAAAGTCCCTTTGAAGAGTGCGGCGGAGAAGTTTCCTTCTGGTGGGAATGCGGGGTTCTGTAAGTGGATGAAAGAGCGCTGTTCGATCACGCAAACGGAAGCTGTGTCGAATCATCTCGGTGTTGATGCTATTTGGCGGAAATTGCAGTCCGCGTTTATGACTATCACTCCGGTAGTATATTATGAGCCTATCACAAGGAAGTTTCTGAGGAAGTTTTTGGAGACGGCATATGCGGATGGGATTCGGTGGATCGAGATGCGTGGTATGACGAGGAGTTTTAGATTGGATGGGGAGGCGGAGTTGAAGGAGAATAGACTGGAGCTGGTGAGGGTATTCCGTGAGGTCATTGATGAGTTTATGGGAAGTGAGGAGGGCAAGGGTTTCTGGGGAATCAGGTTGATATGGGATACATTGAGGAGCTTTGATGACGAGGCGATTATTGCGGGTATGTGTTCGCCCAAAAGCCTTCTTTCGCTATTATGTTTCGGGCTTTGAAGTGGTTTGACTGACCACGACTACAGACATGAAACTTTGTATGCAAGCCAAAGAACTTTACCCAACCTTGATCTCCGGCTACGATCTAGTCGGCCCCGAAGACCACGGTCGAACTCTCCACTCACTGACCCCCGTACTCGTCTGGTTTCAATCCGAACTACGCCGCCAAAATCTCACCATCCCCTTCTTCCTTCACGCAGGCGAATGCGTAGGCGATGGCGACTCCACCGACCAAAACCTCCACGACGCTATCCTCCTCAAGACTCGTCGTATCGGTCATGCATTTTCGCTCTACAAACATCCATTGCTGATTAATATGGTGAAGGAGCAGGGTATCATGGTGGAATGTTGTCCGATCTCGAATGAGGTGTTAAGATATACGGCGAGTATCAAGATGCATCCCCTACCGGCGCTGCTGGCGAGAGGTGTCAAGGCGGCGATTGCGAATGATGATCCGAGCATGATGGGGCAGGGGACGGCGGGGTTGGCACATGATTTTTGGCAGGCTTTGCAGGGGTGGGAGAATCTTGGATTGGCGGGTCTGGTGAGTGTTCTGTTGCTGTTTTTCGAGTGTATTTTGTCGATGTTGTGTACTGATGCATGTTTACAGGGCTCGCTTGCGCAAAACAGTGTTCGTTGGTCAGCATACGAAGATCAGACAGACGAGGAGTGGATGGACGATATTACTAAAGGAGCCGAGGGGATGAGCATCCGTGCGCAAAGGATCAGAAAGTGGAATGCTGAGTGGGAGGAGTTTTGTAAGTGGATTGTAGAGGAGTTTGGCGGTGCCGAATAATGGTGATATGGGACAAGGGGGCTCGTTTTCCTTGCTTAGCGATGGCACTGGGTGACTTTGGAATAGGGAAGAGCTTAACTTCTACATATCCCTATAGTATAGCGATCAACAAGGAGTGGGTCTTTGTTACTTGACAAGTCTGCATAGTAGAATTCAAAAAAACCCCCAAGCAAGGGTTTCTGATTGTTCAACCTCTTCAGACGCGGAAGCCGAACATCGCCTTGCTCTCAGACGCAGACTTTCTTCCTTACTGAAGACAGTTCTAGATACATCGCAAATTATTTCGTGACTAAATGATTACACTGTAGCATATTGTGGCCCTGCCTGGGATCTTTTGATGCAAAGGGGGTCTCAGCGTTGTGATCCATTGAAAGACAAGGTGGTAGCCGATGTAAACATCACGTGCACCTCCTCGAATTAACCCCGGTTTTTCACACAGTACTCAAGCTCATTACATCGACTCGACAGACGTAACCTGTTGGCTTTTTTGCAATCTATGAGCGTTTAGATTCTGGTTTCTCCAAGGTCCAAGTCCAGCTGTTTAATTTGACCTCCTTTCATCGTTAACCGTGAGCTTCGGAGTTTGAAGAGCAGAACTTGGTCTTGGATCAAGGTTTTGCTTGGTATAGTGTGGTACAGGCACGGGACGTTGCGCCCTTGGCACTGCATATTCCTTATTTTAGTTTTGCTACTCCTTACCGCTCTCAGAGAGCAGTTCTTATATTCCTTACTTTGCTTATTTTTGATTCGTCATATTCTCTTCTCGTCATATTCTCTTCTCGTCATGTTCTCTTCTCGTCATACCCTCTTATCGTCATAAAACCCTCATCCAGCTAGACTTTATTCACTTCCCCTATATGTCTTCCCTTTCACGAGTGGCAAAACCTCATCGTGGATTCCAAACCCAGCAACGCCAGTCGGCAGCCCACTCCTATCATCAAATACCTCCCCAAACTTGATTCTCACATCCTTGATATCTTCTGGCACATTTTCCTCACCTCCCAAGCATCTACCTCTGGCAAGTTTCCGCAACCGCTCACTCGCCGTAGTCGTACACAAGATCTGTAGAAAGCTTCCCTCCGCAGCACTTACACCATTCCAATACAGTGCCAAGAAACCGAGAATGATGAATGGTAACGCTAGCCCGAGGGAGAGAAAGTATGTAGGAAGAACTGCAGCTTTCTCGAGAAGACGAAGATGTTGTCGTATGTGGTTTGTGTGACGAGGGTGCGCTGTCGGCCGAGGTCGACAGCCAAAGTGGCTGACATTGTGATGTTGAAGAGGGCGTCATTAAGGACATCCGCGGAGATTTTGAAATTGGGAACGTCTTTCTCTACGCTTCCAGGGAATTTGACATAGTTTGCATTTAGAAAGGTTTCTGCAGCTTGGGTCTCGTTTGCTCCTGGTTTGATATCAGAAGTTATCGAAACATTTCAAGGCTCGGGGGCTTCATATCTTACCGTAGACTTGATTCGCGTTGAGCTAAGGAAAGCCTTGTGTTTGAATCAAGGGCGGATCGAGCCCTACCTCTGTCCCATTATCCAATCGAAATTTTTCAGTGAAAGGTTCTTCGCCAGCCGCGCGTCTAAGGGGGGAGACCAAGCTGCTGTAATTGCCCCCAATTACGCCAACCGGAGTCTCATATAAAGCTTGAAGGTTGCTATCACGAATCCACTGACGATGGTAAACCTCTAAATCCTTGGCATTGCCGTAGTTCTGACTGTCAGAACCGAGATTGACCAGCGGATCAAGGACTTCTCCTGTGCGTGTGACCTCTCGTACACCATTTCTCCATGTAATCCGCTCGATGGGGTCGGCAGGTCAGATTATGAGTCTCCCAGATAAAATTATCATCACCGCTGTCTGCATCAGGAGGTCGTATTGGCCAGAACCCAATAATGCGAGAGATATAGATGTTGAGCTGAGACTGAGTGTAGTATGAATCTAGGGAGGCCACTCGATCATGGTTAGCGGAGAACATGATATTCACTCCAGCCTGTTTGACTAAGTATTGTTCTTTTGAAAATGCCCTCGATACGTTCGAGCTCTTGAGTGGATCACAGAGTATGTAGGGACCTTCGAAATTGATTTTATATGAGCAATTAACTCCGCATTGTGATGGTGTATCAAGAATGCCGCCTGAAATAAAATCACTGGTGGCTATCCGTTTTAATGAGGGCATCGGACGGCTGCGCAGATTATGGTAAGTAGTGTGCATAGAGCGGCAGACAGAAGTACTGACTAGTAGTTTCCTTTGCTGGCTCGGAAACTCGACACTGCTAGTTTCGCAATGAAGATGGTCGTCCCTGGATTTTCACTCGCTATGCTAGATACGTTGAAGAAAGGAACTTCCAACATAGTTTGGTTGGTAAATTCTTGAGGCGTGATAGTCAAGGCACCAGGAACAAAGCTGACAGCGACCTTGGATACAACGTTCAAGACAACCAATGAACATAGGGTTAGTGTGGCCCCCAGGACGCCATTCCGGACTACTAGGAATGGATTGTCTTTCATTTCAAACAGATTTTCGATGGTGATAACACGATGGGGTGCCTGGCGAAGAATATGCCAAAGGTACTGAGTAAATGCATCAGCGAGGCTCAACCTAAGGCTCGTGGCGAAAGAAGTGACGAGGATAGTGGAGATGGTCGTGATATATGATTGAGGTAGCGGGCTGAAGTCCTCGCTGCTCTGCTTCCCGTTGATGTAGCTGAAAAAGAGCAAGTGTATCACAGCCAGTACAACGGCTACGGTTGGGTCACTAATATCCCAATAACTTGGGGCTGGGATTGACTTCAAGAGGACTCACCAGCTAAAAATGGCCCAACAAGCAAAAAAACTGACCACCAACCAATTGTCCAATTTGAGGTACACCCCTCTTCGCTGGCGACAACAATATGGCCGCGTTCGTGTTTCTTTACTTCACCTAGCAGTGGATTGGCTTGGCCAGGGATGTCACGATCAACCTTTGTGTCTCGTTGTGATAGGTGTAATGCCCTGGCTTCGTGGATCCCGGTGCTCCAAGAAACGTTGTCATCAAAACCTTCGTTGGAAATTTCGTTCGATAACTCGGCCATGGTTTCGTGATATTCACTTCAATTGACAACTCGAGGCTTCGAGTCGAGCTTGTGTAATAGGTAATGAAATCTACTCGGAGGGAGCAATTCGTATTTTAGTCCGTTTTGAAGAACAGTGGTCGATCGACATTGTAACATCGCGGTGAGGCTGGCATGAGCTGCCTCGGGCGCAAACCTGCTTCAGAGATGCAATGCAAGTTGCTTCGCCACCACCAATTCAGCTGTGCCTCCACAACCTTTATATATTGGCATTGGAGAATCGTGCTGGAGAATCGTGCTGGTGTCCGACATCGTACTACTATTCGCCAAACTGGTAGCAGAGAACACTCACTGCATGCCCTCTGTAATCAAATTGATCGCCCTTCCCTGGTTGTAAATAGGCACTACTGGGCTAACGCATTTAGGCATTGCGGATTCTTGGGGCCAACGACAGCACGATCTCAGGTGAGAGTCACGTTCAAGTTCTTCTGAACATAATTAACATTCACTTCGTATAGTACTTTATGATCAATGGGCCATTTTTCGCTTCTTTTTTCCCCGGATGAGTACTGCTGTGTCGCTATCATAACAGTCTATTGGGACTATCTTTAGCATGGTACAAGTAGTAATAGAATCACGTCTTTTCTTCATTATTTTCAGCTACTCGACCTCAGTAAAATTCTTCTAGCGAAGATCCCAGAAGTTTTTGAGGCTTCCCTACCCCATTGTTCTGACAGCAGTAACATTAACCCCATCACCACCAACCTCCTTAACCTCACCACTTCCATCCCCAAAGCTTTCCACATCACCCTCAGCCTCCAACACCTCGCCTCTCTCACTTGGCCTCACATAGTCCTTTGGCTCTCTCCACTCACTCAATGGGACGGTCAACGCCGGAGGCTTCCAAGCACAACACGCCCAATACGTGAAGAAACTGACAAACAATCCAATTGGATACGCAAAGTAGTAAGCCTTGGTGACTCTAGCTGGGGCAGATACGCCCATGTTGTTCAAGAACCCGTAGAAGTTAGGGATGATGCCGACGACGTAGGCGACGTACGCGCGCCAATTCCAGCCTCCAATGTAGTAATACACGCCTGTCTTGCGCGAAGTGTACAAGTCGTCGATCTCAAGATATCCGCGCGTAACAATGTAGTAGTGGCAGAGCAGTACTCCCGTAATGGCGGAAAGGAAGATCTGGTACGAAGCCATGAAGGAGATGAAAATGCTGGCCGAGCCGAGCAGATACCAGGGGTTGATAGCGAATGAGATGATGGCGCAGATGAAGAAACCTTTGCGGACGGAAAGGTATTTCGGGAACAGCGCTGCAATGTCATTTCCGGCTGGTAGCGAATTCTCGAAGATCGATGAGAAGATCGCGGAGTAGGCGAAGCAGGCTGCGATGAAGAAGCAACCTGCGCGGTTTGCAGAGGTGTATTCGGTTGTTTGGAGCTTGTCGAGGTAGTTCAGTGGATTCCAGATCACTTCGCCGAAAACGAGTTGACTGCTGGCCCCGACGAGATTACCAACGATCGAGACAATGAGGTTGGAGAGAGGGAAGCCGAGAAGATTGCCGAGGATCACATCGTTAGGCTTGGTTGCGTATCGCTGAAAATCGGCAGCGTTCGATGCGAATGTTGCGCAGTTTGCTGCTCCGAGCATGAAGAAACGGACGAGAACCCACGTGCGCGTTGATCCTGTAGCTGTGCCGGGTTGCTTTGCTACATCACCGATACCCCCTGCCTTGGTAACTGTCCACGCGAGCATTGCAATGGCTGAGATGACGAAAACAACGAGTTTGGTGTAGACAAGACCTCTCATCTGCCAGCTGTTAGATATTGAGGTTCGAAACGGACAAAGAAGCATACCTTTGGTACAGGAATAACCAGGAAGCAGCATGTAAGGAGCCAGAAAATAACAAAACCAATCATGCCGCCAGAATCAAGAGCAGATCCCTTGCCCATGACATTCTTGAGAGTCGCGATCTTAGGTGTAAGTGCATGAAGCATAACGTAGATGCACTGGCCTCCCTGAACGGCATTGACTCCATTCCAGACACATGCCATAACCGCACGGTTGAAAGTAGGCCACCAAGCACCGAACACGCCGAAGGAGGCTCTGTTGAGAACCGGGAAGCCAATGTGATATTTGGCGCCAGCTCTGCCGTTGAGGACAATGACAATAGCAATCAAGAATTGACCACCAAACGTAACGCCAACAGACTCCCACATACTGAGACCCAAAGCCTGCGCACTCGATGCAGCATACCAATTGGAAACAGTTGCGACTGATTTTTCGGTCAGTGACGTATCCTCGAATGGTTGATGAAGCAAATCGCTTACCGGCAGAGAACCAGAAGGTCAGGTAAGTCCAGAGATTCCAAGTTCTGTCTTGGAGCTTCAATGGCCTGATATCGTCGTTATCCAGCCACATATCTGCTGGGTCGACATCATCCGCTCCCTTTGCTTTCAAGTGAGGTGCGGGAATGCCCTCCTTGATGCGTTTGATGACGTTGGATGCCATTGTGTCAACTCGGAAGACGAATCTGTTGAAGGGACAGGAATTTCGTTCATAACGTAGACAGAAGCTCAATCCAGCCAGGTGGAATTCCTAGGATGTTATATGTA
Organism: Deltaproteobacteria bacterium; assembly: GCA_002685535.1. Taxonomy (GTDB): domain Bacteria; phylum SAR324; class SAR324; order SAR324; family NAC60-12; genus Arctic96AD-7. The sequence goes on along the minus strand of NYXK01000053.1, from coordinate 103,488 downwards.
TCCCCTGGACAAAATATTGAGTGCTTATCGCCTGTTCAGGGAAGGAGGTAACCGCCAAGACATATGCCCTATCAAAGTGGAGCGCATGGTTACCATTTGTGCAATGACGGTTTGAGATCCTATCTAGGATTCTATGGCACTTGCCATAACCAAATATGGGACTTTTTGGTACCGCTGGGTTCTTTGGAATGGCGCGAAATCATAGCTTCTGACTAAAAGACGCTTTCATCTCAAATTCGCACGAAAACCCAAAACAGGTGACGAAGGAGAGCACACTTTATCGTGAATGTCCACAGAAGTTATCATGTCAATATCTAGATAACGAACAGCGGAATATCCGACGGCGAACCACAGCTGAGAAGGCTCGTGTGTTCCCTGAGAAGATCCTCAAAAATGGGATGGATGCCACGTGACTAGCGCATCAATTGCGCTTAAGAGTGGGATAAATATCCAGAACCGCGAATTGGAGGCCGAAAGAGCGAGAGGCAGATATACCCAGCAATTCAAGATAAGAATTATTGAATATCCAAATTTTGAATTGCGGGTACCGGCGAGGACCGAAGTACGAATAGTTGCTCACTGAGTGAGTCCTGTCGAGTCCTGTCAAGTCCTGTCGACAGCGGCTTATTAGGCAACACGATTGTCCCCATACCCGTAAGGCGGGGGAACTCCCACTAAAAGCCTCGTTGTTATATAATTTGACCAGACTACTAATATCTGACACAAGTCTTCTACATACCCTTCAGAGCATAATCCCAAGCCAGCAATCATGTCGAACACAACAACTATGTCACCGCCATCAACTTCCAAATTGGAACTGCGCACAGCTTATGGGCCAGTTTTCCGAGACGTTCTTAACACGCCTCCGCGAGACTGTACAGCTGAGGAAATCCCGATCATTGATTTGACTCCGTTGTCCTCGCCCAATTTTGAGGATCGAAAGGAATTATCGAAGCAGATCCGAGCCGCAGCTGTTAATACTGGTTTCTTTTACATCAAAAATCATGGCATTGATGACAAGACCATTGCGGATGCCAAAAAGCAATTGCTGGCGTAAGTTGAACAGCTGATGGGTGCCATGAGTCCAACTAAGCAAGACAGCTTCTTCAAGCAATCTACTGAGCAGAAAATGAGAGTAAGCAAGTCGAAGTCGAAATACTTCAACGGATATAATGGTCCAAGGAGCACCAACATCAGCCCCGGAGAAAGTGTCGATATCAAAGAATCGGTACTCGCTCGACGAATTCCAGAACATAGACATGCTTTGCTGACCTTCATCACAGCTTGGCTGGCGATATGCTCCGCAGTATGATCCTGACACAAAGGACATGAATGCAATCCCAGAGGAAGTGAAACCATGGATAAGGGGAGAAGAATTTGTCTGGGAAGAGACATCTCACCTGCCTGAGTTCAAGAAAGAAGTCTTGCACTACTGGGCTTCTTGCTTGACCCTGGCCAGGAAACTGGTGAGAGTCTTCGCCCTGAGTCTTGATTTGAAAGAAGACTATTTCGACAGTCGTACAACCTACCCTGGAGCTGACGGAGTCTTCAACTACTATCCCACCACAACTGAAGAAGAGACACAGAACAACTCGGTCGGACTTGGGAGCCACACTGATCTCCAACTCTTCACTCTGCTCTGGCAGGACATGACCGGCGGTCTTCAAGTCTTGAACCGCGACGGGCAATGGATCAAGGCAACGCCTGTGGAGGGCACAATCGTAGTGAACATCGGTGACTTCATGATGAGATTGTGCAACGATATATATAAAAGCACAGTTCATAGAGTGTATAATCGATCGATAGTCGAAAGAGTCTCAATGCCGTTCTTCTTTGGTAAGACACAATCTGCGCTGCAAAGCATCAAGCACTGACCGCTGGGCAGGACTCAATTTCAACTGTGTCGAAGGTGTGGTACCGTCATGCACATCTGCGGACACCCCGCCGAAGTACGAGCCAATATCATGTGGTGACTGTAAGGAATCCAACCCCGGATGAACGAGCATTCACTAACTCTTGCTCAGGGTGCCAGCTACGATTCAAAAGAGAGGAAGATGCGTTCAAGAAGCAACAAGCTCTTCAAGCACAAGCCCCTAGCGCCGTGATAATTTCCGCATAAAATAGCTTGCTGTTGATGGTGGAAAGCGAGATTCAACATCTGTATTCATAACTTTTCGTAGTCCCACGATTCGTAGCAATTTAGCACTTAAGGACAAGCCCGCAGCGTATCCCGTGCGGATCTCGATCGTTATAGATCTGGGGACTTCCAGACCTTCGCTGGGCTCCCAAATTGCCGGAGTCTGGTGTGAAAGCCTGCTTGAACTTATCAAATGACCTTCTGGATCAATTCCAGCATATCGAAGAAAGCCTCCCTGTCCATGTCTATCTTTGGCAGCCCAAAGCCGACCACCACTGTCCTGGTGTCTTCCGGATCTCTCGTAGCAATCAAACTCGCAATCTGGCTGGCGTATAAGTGTCCAAGGGTTTCTCGTTGGTCACCACCTGCTCCAAGAAGGGTCTTCGGCGTCAAGTGGCTGAGCGGAAGCGTATCTTGACCATCTGATGGAAGGGCTGTATCGAAAGAGGTTGGAGAAGCTGAGGACAAAGGTACTTGTATCTGTATAACATGGAGTCAGCACGGATTCCGTTATAGAACAACGAGACGCCTACCCATTGCGATAGTCGGCCTGCTTGCGATATTGTGATCATGATCTTGTCTGAAAAGTAAATAGACGAGACGTCCGTTTCCTGCCCATTGACAAGGCCTGCGGCGTGTTTGGTTGACGCAGGAAATGGAGATGGCTTTACTCCACCACCTATATCCATATTCTGCAGGTCACCGGATATGTTTGGGACAGACATGGTGTTGAAGACGATGGAGAAGTCGAATCGTCGTTGATTGACGAGGCTTCTCAGCCTCGTCCCAGCTCCCCTCACCGCCTTCCTCTCTAAGCGACCTTGGGCGGCAGTAGGTAAATATTCTAGAAAAAATCGAGCAAGCACTCGATGTGAGAATGTTCTGAAATTCTCCCGCCATGGGCAAATTCGTCCCCCGACAGCGAAAGCACAAGGTCAAGGAACGAGAAAGGCGAGAAAAAGAGGGCACCTCCAACGAGTCCGTCGTCGACTCCAATGCCGTGGAAATCATCCCAACGGCGAAGAGTGAGCATGAAGAAAAGAAGCGTCGCATGAGAGAGGAGATCAAGGCGCAGGGACCCAAAATCAGTGGCAAAAAGGCGAAACGACTCGAGAAATACCTGGAGACAAAGCTGAGGAAGGATGAGAACCGAGAACTTATTGCGCGCCTGGCAAAGACGCAGACAGATACCAGTCTGTACCAGAGCAGCAGCAGATTAGGTCAAGGTCGGGAGACGAAGAGGCAAAGACTCGAGCGAGCATTAAACGAGCATAAAGCTGGGATCGATGTCGACGGAAATAATGACGAACTTTTGTTTGAGAAGAGGACCCTAAGAGAGGCCGCGGTAGAGAGTTCATCAGACGAGGATGAAGAACAGCCGAAGAGCACGGGTCTTTTCAAAACTACAGTGGTGGTGCCAATTCAGCCCAAGAAACCAGTTGTCAGTCTTGGTGGAGGTTTGAAAAGACCTCTCGAGGTCGACGAAGAGGGGAAGCCCGTGTTGAAGAAACGGAAACGAAGGGGAGGGGTCAACTCGAAATTGTCATTCAAGCACGAGGCGCCGGAAGAGCCAGAATGGGAAGGCTTCAGCTCGGCTTCTGAGATGGACAGCAATACGGACAGTGATGCTTCAATACACGGTTATGACGATATATCGGACGCTTCAGATGATGACGAAGAAAACGGAGAGTCGTCGTCGAATTCTGGATCGGATTCGGATTCGAAGTCAGGAAATGAGGACGAGAGTTCAGAAGATGAAACAACGTCAGACGATGACGATGAAGGGGACTCTCCGAAACCTCCTAGGTCATCTGCTTTCAAGGCATGGGCAAATCAGCAGTTGAATGAAGCTCTTGGGTATCAACCCATCTCAAATATTCCGAATGCAACAGAAACTCCGAAAATAGCTGGGTTCAAGCCCAGAGCTCCCGAGCAAGATCCTTTGCCTCTAGAACTGCAAACGACTAGCAACGATAGCCGAAAAGCATACAGTGTCACTATTAGCAGGACATCGGAGATCCAGGATGTAAGACTAAAACTTCCAGTCGTTGCCGAAGAACAGAAGATCATGGAGGCAATACACAATAATAACCTGGTTGTCGTTTATGGTGCTACGGGATCAGGGAAGACTACTCAGGTACCTCAATTTCTTTACGAAGCAGGCTATGGATCGAAAGATTCCCCGACGCCAGGAATGATTGCTGTCACTCAACCACGCCGAGTGGCTGCTGTCAGTATGGCAAAACGTGTTGGCGATGAATTGGGTGATCATGGAAATCGAGTCGCCTACCAAATTCGGTTCGAGGGGACCGTCGGAGTAGATACCGCCATCAAATTTATGACCGATGGTGTCCTTCTTCGTGAAGTAGCTCAGGATATCGCGCTACGAAAATACTCTGCCATCATCATTGATGAAGCTCACGAGAGGAGTGTCAACACCGACATTTTGGTTGGGATGTTGAGTCGAGTTGTCAAGCTGCGGGAAGAGATGGCAACAGAAGATCCTTCAATCAAACCCTTGAAGCTCATTATCATGTCTGCTACCTTGAGGATCACCGACTTCACCCAAAACGCCACTCTTTTCGCAAAGCCGCCGCCGGTCTTGCAAGCTGAGGGTAGACAGTATCCGGTCGTGAACCACTTTGCACGGAAAACCCATCATGATTATGTCGAAGACGCATTCCGAAAGATCAGTAGAGGCCACAGAAAATTACCTCCTGGTGGCTTCTTAGTATTCCTTACGGGCCAGAATGAGATCACACAGCTGAGTAAAAAGCTCAAAGAAGCATTTCGAATTGGCCAAACGGCTTCAGGTCCTCAGGTGAGGATTTCTGGAAGAGATGCTCCAATAGAAGCGGAAGATGTTGATTTTGGAGATACGATGGAAGATGCTAACGTTGATGATGACTATGACGAAGATGAAGAGATTGATATCAATATTGATGATGAAGATTTCAATATTGAAGAGGAGCCGGACACTGGTCCAACCAAGATGCACATTTTACCACTTTACTCGCTTCTTCCGACGAGGGAACAATTGAGAGTGTTTGAACCCCCTCCGGACAATTCTCGTCTCATTATTTTGGCTACAAACGTTGCAGAGACGAGTCTGACAATCCCTGGCATCCGTTATGTCTTTGATTGTGGGAGATCCAAAGAGCGCAAATATGACCGAACGACTGGCGTTCAGAGTTTTGAGGTTGGATGGATCAGTAAAGCCAGTGCTAGTCAACGTGCTGGTCGTGCTGGACGTACGGGACCTGGTCATTGTTACCGACTTTACTCGTCGGCTGTCTATGAACGAGACTTTTCAGAGTTCGCGGAACCAGAAATCTTACGGATGCCGATCGAAGGGGTTGTTCTACAGCTGAAAGCCATGAATCTTCAACATGTAGTCAATTTTCCATTCCCAACGCCGCCAGATCGTCAAAGCCTGGCAACCTCGGAGAAACTTTTGACATATCTATCGGCGTTATCACCGACTGGGCAGATCACACAGACTGGATCGACAATGTCGATATTCCCCCTATCTCCTCGCTTCGCTCGAATTTTACTTGTGGGGCACTTGCATGACTGCCTACCATACACTATCGCGCTTGTAGCCGGCCTTTCTGCACCTGATTTCTTCATTCCCGAGAATCAGGTTGTACCAGCCGCACCCGTTAGAGAAGAAGACGCCTATTTTACGAGTGCGGACCGTATCGAAGAGGACGTGCGACTGAACATCAGACGGAAGTTCAACAAGGTGCAGAAGGACTTCTGTTTCCTTGACGACAAATCAGATGCTATCAAACTTCTCCAAGTGGTCGGAGAGTTTGCCCACGAGCCCACAGAAGATTGGTGCAAGGAACACTTCGTCCGGTTTAAGGTTCTGAAGGAAATACTGCAGCTTCGGAGACAAATCACAGATCTTCTCCGAACTAATATCACAGCTTTTGCGGGACTGAAATTCCAAGACAAGCTGGATCCACCTTCTGCCAAGCAGGTCAAAGCTCTCAAGCAGATGGTAGCTGCTGGCTTCATAGACCACATCGCGATGCGAGCCGACCTGTCACCCAATCCGCCAGATGTGAAGCGCAAACCTACTCGGGCCATCGATGTACCTTACGTCACACTTTTTCCTTCGCACATCAAGCGGGACGACGACGAGAAAGCGGTCTACATTCACCCCTCTTCACCACTTGCACACACCAGTCCGCAGGAGTGTCCCGAATATATAGTGTATTCCTACCTCCAACGAGCCGCACCCGCAGCTGCAACGCCAGAGAAGGTCCCCAAGACTCGGATGCACGCCTTGACGGATATCACTGGCGGACAGCTTGCTGCGCTGGCAAAGGGAACACCGCTGCTGCATTATGGCAAGCCAATCAAAGAGGTGATGCCGAAGATGAAGGGCCAAGGAGACGCCAATGTGAGGGAGTGCTGGGTGATCCCATATCTGAGGGCCGAAGGGTTGGGCGGTATTGGATGGCCGTTACCCGCCAGGAAGGTTACGCAGAGAAAGATTACAGGACGAGGATGGGTCGTCGAATAGAAGAATGGAGCCATTCCTGTGGAACCCACCCTGAGCCACACGCGCACAATCCTGATTGCCTCGTCTGCCTCACCGTTTGTTCGTGAACCGCTTTATTTTCTGTGATGTTGTGGAACCCTTTGGTCACTCTGGTGGATTGGAGGGGACCTTGTGATCACCCAAATGCCGTCATCTGCAAAGACAATCCACTCCGGGACGAGGATCCGAGATAAGCGACCCCACTCCTGGAAAGTCAAAGTTGGGATGAGCTTCTTACCCTTGGGCTCGCGCACTTCAAGTGAAGCTATATCCCCGTCTGTTTTCTGTGTCGTCTTCTCTTTTTGGTTTGATGTTGTTCCTGCGTCGAGCAAGTGAAAGAGCCTCAAGCGTCAAATTATGACCTTATTCCCGGGTGTTGCACTAGTAACGGGTGCAGCTTCAGGTATGGCCAAGTCTCTTGATATTTTTCGTCCAACGATCACACCGCTTCTTTATTTCACGCGTCCATCTATGTTTGCAAACAGTTCGCATGTTGACATGAAAGTGACCTCAAGGGATTGGACGGGCCATTGCAATCTCTTTCGCACTAGAGGGATGTCCTCAAATCGCAATATGTGATCGCAATCGCGAAGGTCTCCTTGAGACCGAGAAGTACATGAAAGAAGTTTCGGCGTTCGCAGAGGTCATGATATATCAGGTGGACATGCTTGAGGAGGAGCAGGTTGAATGTATGGTACAGGCTGCTGTTGCTGAATGGGGCCGCGTTGACTATGCTGTAAATGCTGCCGGTACTCTTTCCAACAACCGCTCCCACTTGGCTTGTGAATGCACTTATGGAACATGAAACAATGGTTCTGATACAAAATTTACAGGAGTCATTGGCAACAACGAGCGCTCAACATCGACAAGCGCCTATAACTTTGATCTAATCAACAACATCAATTACCGCGGGACCTGGCTGTCATCACGAGCAGAGCTGACTCAGATGCTGAAGCAAGAACCTCTGCCCACTCACGATGGGAGACTAGGGAATAGGGGTAGTATTGTTAATATTGCAAGCCAGTTGGGTGTCGTTTCCAGACCAAATGCACGTGAGTGCTCTCACCGATGATATATAAAAGATGTGAAGTTGACTGAGTATTTGTAGCTGCCTACTGTGCCTCCAAGGCGGCCGTGATATCAATGACGAAGAGCGACGCTATTGATTATTCGAAGGACAATATTAGGATCAACTGCGTGTGTCCTGGTGTGATCGCGTTCGTCCCCCCTTTTCCTTGTCATTCTTTTTCCACCATAAACCAGGTCAAAAAGCTGATTCAGAAACTAGCACACCAATGACACAAGGCGATGCTGAGTTCGCCAAAGCTCTAGAACCAGCTGTGGACATTGCGCCGATGAGACGGATGGGAACCGCGCAGGAGATCGCAGATGCGTGTTTGTTCTTGTGTAGCAGTAAAGCTACGTTTGTTCAGGGTCATGCGTTGGTGAGTTTGAGCAGTTTGAAGTGTGAGCGACTGGGGTTAATGCTGATGTTGAACAGGTTGTCGATGGTGGATATGTGATTAATTGAAGATTCGATTTTTCTTGGTTACATTTTGAAATGCAGATACCCTTCGTGTCCTAGATAATGCCAGCAAATGGAGAATCATATTTCACATCACCTTTTAACTGTTGGTCCCCGGATTTGTGAGTGACTTGGGGTTTGAGAATTGTGTCCAGCGCGCGGTAAGCGAAGAGAATGACAGCGTCGAAGGTGTCAGAGTTTCGCCTCCACTTCCACCTCCGGACTTGTCTTCAAGTATCTGATCCTATTGCTTGCTCTTGATACATTCTGGTCTATTCTATCTGGTCTATTCAATCATATCACTGTCCCTGACGTCTCATCTGATCCGTAGTTCGCACCTTGCTACGTACAGCAGCTCCAAATAGAACGAAGCTGATCATGTCACTGTGACTAGGGATCATCTACAATCCTCCCGTCAAACTAGTAACTCCCTTCCAGACAAGTGTCTTAGGCAACAACTTCTGAATCTGATTAAACCAGATCGTGGTATACAATCCTGGACTTCCATCCGCACCCTTGCTCCCTGGTTCCAAACTCCCATACTGCTTCGAATCAGTACAACACGGATGCGCACTCCCCCAGAACGGTCCCGCAGCCCATGCCGTCCATCCAATATACTCCGGATTCTTCTTCATATACATGATGATATCAGTCAGATAGGACTGGCACTGCGTGCCGTTCCCGACGCCAATTTCGGTGATCATGGCTTTGAACTGGTATTTCTTGAGCCATGCTGTGACTGAGGCGAGCTTTTGAGAGGCGAGGTTGACGCATTGGAGGTGTGAGCCGGAATAGTCTGTGTCGATGTATTCGTGGATGTCGAAGGCGGTGTTGTTGTGTGGATCTTTGAGCTTGTACAGTTGGGCGGATGTGGGGTCCGAGCCTTCTGTCCAGGCGTGGCCGCCGGACCAGGAGTTTCCTGGGTCGATGATGCTGGTTGGAGTCAGACTGAGAGTTGTTCAGACTGGGTAAATGAAGAGCTTACAGTTGATTTGCACCAGTCTTGCGGATGGCATCGATGGCTGCTTGATTGTTTGCAAGAATGAGGCTAGTTGCCATATCGTGGGGCTATTTGCGTCAGCATTCATCCAAGAGGTATTCGGGAACGTGGATATGCAGTACCTCATTCATCAGTCCGAAGATGACCTTCGTGTTGTTCTTGAATCTGCCGGCAAGCTCTCCCCAGAAAGCAGCAAACTGAGCTGTGGTAGCAGCTGTGACATCTTTCGTATTGCCTATGATGCTACCTGACATGGGTTATGAAGAAGGATCATTCTATCGCATGTAGTTGTGCGGATCGAGGATACAGTAAGCTCCTTTCGTTTCTGTGATATAATTGATGGCTTCGGCGAAGTAGCCGAAATGCTACTTCGAAGCGTCAGTAAGAGCACTGCCATAGGAAGGGCGAAGGGAGAGCTTGGTTCCAGGTTGTGTATCGGTGAGAAACAAGATAGCCAAGAGAGCAAGTGTCGCTCGCTTCTCTGTTGTTGCAGGGGGCGAGATTCGCGAAGAAAGCTTCCATCATGTGGGTTGGACATGGATGTAGTCGCCCCGACATGCAACAAATCTGTTTGGTCCGATAGATAGACACCAAATCTCTGCTGATCAAACGATCAGCTGCATGTGGACAGTGATTTTGGAGACATTGACGAAGCATCGGAACTTTCCTAGCACTACGCTGCACAACCGCAGCTCACTTGAGCAAACACGCATTCTACATTAAGATCTCGGAATCATAGTCCAACGAATATTTCAATGAAGCGATACCTTAGCGAATGAATTTCAGAATGTTACATGCACCTAATCTATTGGGTCGGAAATAAGGAATGGCGGTCGTTTCTCCAGAAATATTTGATTCGCTTGTTAACATCGAAAAGCTTAGCTAAGAAGATATGACGAGCAAATCTCGTAAGCAACAGTCCAAAGCCTTCAGACGTGGAAATGCCAATGCAACTAGGCCCGGCAAACTTGTATGCAGTCGGTCAGACATGGCCCGTCAACATATTAAGGGGCCTCGACTATCGATACATGGATTGCATCTTGCCGGCCTTAGATAAGAAAATGAACGCAAGATCAGCTTTGATCTCACGACAACTTTATCCTGCAATATGCCCTTGCACAATTGGCTGAAATAACACGATGATTGGAAATCCAGTATGTAGCTTGGACTGCAAGGGGGTCTCTGGTGAATGGGACAGGCAGGTCGCAAGCACTAAAATATACTGTATACGATCTCGATCCTGGCTTCACATTGTACAGCACTTGAGCAATGAGCTCATAGCCACGAGCATGGGGTACATATACCCCAGCCAGCCCAGTATACGATGAGAATAATACCCAGCAGATTCCAAGCAACTTTGTTATCTTTCAAAAGTCTTTGCAACGCTCAAAGTCCTGCTAGAAAGGTACGAACACCTATTGTCTTTCGCGCAAGAGACCACTATACTGACATGAAATCAGATAGTCTGACTACTCCTCCTTTAAAATGCCATTGCAATACGACCTGAAAAGACTCAGCAGCCGCAAGCGAGTCTTCGTCTCCTTAGACTCAAACGAAGCAACATGCTACGAATTCGAAACACGCTCCATAAAAGATGCAATCCTCTCGAAGCCAGACATCCTAATCCGACAACTCCATATCGCAGAGCCCGCGAGACTGATCAGCGCAATCAAGTTCCCCACCAACCTCGATGACAGCGGATCTTGGCGGCCTCAAATCGAAGTCAAGAATACCATTGAGGATAGTCAAACGTTGAGATTGCGCGATCCAAGGATCTTGCGATGGACTGCGAGTATTGAAGGGCAGGATTGTGCTTGGGATTTGAATTTCAGTCCTTTCGTGTTGACGATTCGGACTGTGGAGGCAAAGGAAGTCTTGGCTGTCTTCACTTTGAGAGACAGGTGGGCTCATGGTCCGATGGGAGATGTTGGGGGATTGTGCATAATGGATGAGAACATGAGTGCGGACGGTAAGAAAGATGTAATTTGTACGCTTTCTGGGGTGCTGGTGTATTGGGAGAGAGCGGGGAAGATGGTATATTTTGGCTCCGATGGGTGGGGTATGTAGCCTGAACATAGTGGACTTGCGTTATGGAACATGTTTACCGCGATTATTACATCGAGAAATGTACACAAGTATTGTTCTTTCACCAGAAGCGAGTGTTTACTTCCAGGTTTGAAGAAAACGATAGGAAATAAACTACCCCGCATTAATAATTCCTGACTCATCACTGCTTGAAAACCCAACAGGACCCTCCTTGACATCACTGATCGGACTTCCGGTCTTCCAAGGTACACTCCACATCGATAAGAATTTGAAGCTATGGTGGGGTAATTTTCTAGTTCTTTGTAATGCAATTGTTATGGTTCATGTTTCCTCTTTCGCTCGCCCTTTCCTTTCTTCTATCCATTAAAAAAGTACAATTCAGTCCTTTCCTTCCACTTGATTATCAGCTTTACGGCTCTCAAACAATACCATGTCTCTCCCAACCGAGATCAAGCAATGGATCTCCCACCAAGATGGTCTCGAGAACCTCTCCCAAACCACATCTCCCATGCCCACCCCAGGCCCCTCCGAAGTCCTCGTCAAGATCTCCGCCGTCGCTCTCAACTACCGCGACACCGAAGTAATCATGGGCCTCTACAATCACCACCGCACAACCGGCAGTTCCCAATCCCCCAAAATCGTCCCCTGTTCCGACATGAGCGGCACCATCGTCGTCTCCAACTCACCGAAATGGAAAGTCGGAGATAAAGTCCTAAGTATCTTTAATCAGACGCATATCAAAGGGCAGGTTAAGGCGAAGGATATGAAGAGTGGGTTGGGATTGCCACTGCAGGGTGTGTTGGCGGAGTATAGGGTTTTTGGTGAGGAGGGATTGGTGAGGAAGCCGGGGTATTTGGGGGATGAGGAGGCGGCGACGTTGCCGATTGCGGCGATGACGGCGTGGATGGCGGTCAATGGGATGAGGCCGCTGGGTAGTCCGGGTGGCAAGGGGGAGAAAGTATTGATTCAAGGGACTGGAGGGGTTGCTGTTAGTGGTCTGCAAATTGCTAAAGCTAGTGGCTCGGAAGGTATGAGACAGTGGACTTGTCTGGATTTCAATGGCTAATTATTGGGTAGTCATCATCACCTCCTCCTCGGATGCAAAGCTTGAACTGGCGAAGAAACTGGGAGCAGACAAGACCATCAATTACAAGAGTACTCCAGATTGGGAACAAGAAGTCCTCAAAATGACAGACGACGAAGGAGTAGACATAATATTCGAGAACGGCGGGGCAGCAACATTGCGGAAATCATTCGAATGTATAGCGTTTGGAGGACTGATCAACTGCATTGGATATCTATCTGGAAAGGAAGATGCAGTCGGAGATAGGACTAATACGAACGTGCTGGCTTTAAAGAGGAACGTTACCCTCAAGGGCTTGCTGAATGGACCGAGGGAGAGATTCGAGGAGATGCTGGCGTTCTATGAGGAGAATAGGATCAAGCCTGTGGTGGACAAGGTGTTTGAGTTTGGGCAGGCTAAGGAGGCTTTGATTTATTTGTTCGCTGGTGGCCACTTTGGTAAGGTGGTTGTCAAAGTTGAGTAGATCAACGATGAACGCGTCCACGGCGACTTTGGAAGGCTGCTTGATTGAAGTTTCAAAGCAAGAGTTGAGTAGACTAGCATCAGGACGGCGCTTTCCAGTCCTGCTATATAATCTCTTCGGATGGAATGTTGGAAAAGATCTAGTCTGAGTGAATTTTTACAAAAGTTACAGAGCTTACTCAAATAGCTTGGTAACAATTTCTGTGTTTCCTCATGGCATGATGATACTCGCTTCGCTTATTAATTTGTGTTGTTGACATTTGAAAGGGGCTCGCTTGTATGCTGTAACCGAGCAGTTTTTAGGAGATTTGGGAACCGTATTGATTTGATGCTTGTAGTTGCGCTCAATACAGTACATGTGAACACTGGTGTTTGCACATATATCCTTCCATCTATACGCAATTGTTTAGTCAGTACCTAAACTCCCCTCCTGCATCCCTCTCGTCTCTCCCTCATCCTCACTATCACTATCCTCACCCGGCCTCTGCATCTCCACCCCACCCTCCATCATTCCCTTCCAATTCTCTGCAAACTCCCGCATACTGCTCTCGCCACCCAGACTCGCATCCACGACATCTCTCGGCAGCTTATGCGCACTATACTGCGGACTCGCAAAACTATATGCCTCTGGATCATCCTTCCTCACTAAGCGCATCTCCGGCTTCCACACTACTTCCTCAACATCTTCGTCCTCGTGCGACGTATCTTCATCGCTACTTGACGGTGGGATTGCTGGGTTTTCTGAAGAGTCCGGAATGCCAAGGAGGGGTTTGGGCAGCGGCATAGTGAGGAGTTCGAGCCAGGAGAAGAGGAGTGGATCGGTGCGTGGCGCCCAGGGGTTTATGTCCACCAGGCGCACTTTATCGTAAGGTTCTGGTAGATAAACATCGAATACAAAATTCCCGTCTGGGAAGCTATCTTTCAGCGTCTTGTCGAAATACTCCATTATTGTACCTCTTAACCTTTCTCGCATCGGAAACAGGAAGTCGAAATGATTGAGGTCTCGCTGGCAGATTCCAATAATGCGTCGCTCTTTTACGAAACAGCGGAACTCGCAAGAGGGATTCACTTTGAACCATCTGCGGAGGACGAGAACGTAGGGGATGTCTTCTTGCTTGATTGTATCGTCCTCCGCGCAGTCATCAAAGGCGTGTTCTAGGTCGTGCGTTATGAAATCGGAGGATTTGAGAAGGAGGTAAATTTCATTCGGTGTGGCGCATTCCATACTGTTCTTCTTCATGCTGATCCATGTTGCGTCCTTCGGGGCCGACCAGTTGAGTTTTGGCGAGACAAGACCACCCAGCTCGGAGATTGTAGTGATAATTTGTTGGTGGATTGATGAGAAAGCGAGGGAAGGGTCGAGCGTGGGATCCTCATCCCAGCCATCACTTGTGCTGTTGTCTGTATATGTTGAAGGTGGTGGGAAGGTAGGCGTTTCGCTGGGGAGGACAATGCCGTCTTCGCGGAGGTAGGAAAGAAAGGCGGAGGAGAGAGGAATGATGCGGGATTTCAGGGCAGATGAGCGATATCTGGATACATTAGCAGTGAAACCTATCTGGGAGGAGTGGGAATACTTTGGATGCCAGTAATCATATGAACAGTGCAGAATATGCGATTTGGTGACTGGCTCGAAGGGTAGTTGAGTGAGGGGTTCTGGTTCGGCTTGAGGGCCGTTCGTTGATTCTAATCCTGGCATATCTGAGTCTCGGTGGCAGGAAGACGGGGCGAATGGTCAAGTGTCGTGGAGAAAGCAAGAATTTCGAACGGGAGACGAGAGATTCACTTTATTTGATGTAAATATTGACTCATTCGTTTGAATGGAGGGGCAAATTCCATGCTTCTGGAATTATTCTGCCACGCTAGCGTGTACACCGCCTGTCCAGGGACCATACAGTAATTCTGTAAGGTCCAGCCCTTCATTCAGCATCATCAGTCCATCCCAGGAACCAACGCTCGACACTCAAAGGAGCGCATTCGGTTTTCTACAGTACAGCACACAGCCATGTCTTCAAACGTCGGTCTGTCTACCCCAAGAGGTAGCGGTACATCCGGCTACGTCCAGCGTAACCTGGCGCATCTCAAACCTCGCGATCAAGGAAAACCATACTCGACCGACCTCGACAGCTTAAAGCACCGCCAACGGCAGCCGGACAAGGATATCTTAGAGCATGACCGGAAGCGGGAGATTGAGGTGAAGGTTTTCGAACTGCGGGACTTGTTGGAGGATGAGGGGTATGGGCTCTTTTTGCTTGCCTTGCACAGCATTATTCTAGGGTTGTGAGCTGATACTGATCTTGGTAACAGAGTCGACGAGGACGAGATCGAGGAAAAGACCGATGCACTACGGAAGAAGTTGTTGAAGGAAGGTGAGAAGAGAGGTGGTCCAGCGAAGAAGGGACTCAAGATGCACCAGGTACATGAGTTGGCAGAGGCGAAGATCAAGCAGGATGATCGATTCAGGAGCGCGTTAGGAATCAGCAAGAACTATGAAGAAGGAAGCCATTGGAAGAAGCAGGAGGAGAGACTGAAGGCTGGGGCGGAGAATTCGGTGAAGGATGAGGAGAAGTGAGGGTCCATCTGGAGCATTGCGGGCGTTTGGCAGGATACGGCGTTCGCACCAGAGGATCTGGTACAGGTTTGCTTGCTGTGTGGGCATTTGGCTGGTAAGCCACAGAACCAGATTGACCCGGGTGGATTCTGCGCAAGGTGTGGACAATCAATCATTTTACAAGACTTGCCTCTAAATTATCTACAGCTTATGTCTCTTCTGCCCGCTGGCTACCTTCTTGAACTCTGCCTGCGGGATACCAGCAGTGAATCTCTCCAACCCGGCAAAGACCTCCGCCACACCTTGCGCATCCATCAAATCCGTCTCCGGCTTCCTGATCAACGCCTTAATCTTGGTCAAACTCGATCCGATCAAATGATCCCCAAGACGATTCTCAATCTCCTCAAACACCAGCTGCCTGAACTTTTCATCCTCACCCTTCCCACAATCGAAGATCTTATTCACGAATCCGACTTGCAGAAGTTCTTCTGCTGGGATTCTTTTACTCATGATCAATGCCTCGTTGGCTTTACTTATGCCGAGGCGTTGCACGAAAGCTCTAGATGCGCCGCCTTCTGCTACCAGACCTAGAGACGAAAACGGCGTGAGGAGGAAGGTAGATGGCACGCAGTAGATAAAATCCGAGAAGGCGATCAAAGCTGCTGAGAGTCCTACTGCGGGTCCATTGAGAGCTGTGACGAGGATCTTGGGATGCGTGTAGAAAGCGTGAGTGATGTTGAGGTTGTTGGAAACGAATGTTTGGAGCCAGTGTTTGCCGATGTCTGTTCCTTCTGGTAGATCTCGAGAGATGCTCACGTCGGCTCCGCTGGTAGGTTGTTAGTCGAGGTACTTCTCACATGCTGACAGCTCTAAATTATTGGACTTACGCTGAGAAATACCGTCCTATAGATTGTATCAGCGCCAGGAATCAGTTATGGAAGTATGCATTCGAACATACCTTTTGCAGTCAAAACCGTGATAGAAACAGCATCATTCCCCGCTATCTCTCTCATATATTTTGCGATCTGATAATATTCATCTTGCGTCAAAGCATTGAGTTTATGCTGTTTATCGATGGTAATCACTGCAATCTTGCCCTTGATGTCAAGAGATATGGGAGAAGAAGACATCTTGAGTTTTGACTAGAATAATAAAGTTGAACGAGTATCAGAAGAAGTGAGACGAGCTGTAGGGATGGACTTCCTGAACGTAATAAATGGTTCAAAGAAAGTAAAGAGAAGTATGTAAATACCTAGGGTCGCAATCAAGACTGTGGGGTAATGGAGCTTCAATCTGGACTTGAGCCGATCGAGCCTCGGTCTGAATTTAAAGTTGACAGGGGTCGGCGTTTGCTGCATTTTGTAATCGGAACGGCGGCCTTGTCAAGTGAGGCATCAATTTTCGATACCGAAATCGAACCATCATTGACAACTTCAAATCCCGCCTCCAAACCCTACAACCACTGGCTGTCCACGAATCAAACCTCCCAATCAAACTCCCCTTCAAAAATTCAATATGGGCGGTCCCAATCTCGAAGTCTTCAAGGTAATTATTAATTATCCCCGGTCTGCCCTCTGAGGTTATGTGCTGATAGTGAATGCGATAGTTCGGAATGTACATCATGTTCCCAATCGCTATAATGTATTACTACGGTACGAATCTCGACAAGCGCTTCGCAGTCCCGGATTTCTGGCCTAAGCCGGAGCAGACGAATCGCATTCCGTTTGATAAGGAGGAGATTCATAGTGAGTTGGAAAGGTTGAGGCAGAGGAGGATGTATTTGAGGAGTAAGAGGTTGGAGCAGGAAGGGCAGGGGCAGGGTAGAGGAAATGGGGAGGGCGAGTCTTGAGGGGGATGGATTTCGGAAAGTATGGGAGTACTAGGATGATTGATCCCGGAAGGTTGTGTTGAAAGCTGGCCAAATGTCGAGTAACGGAGGCATAGCTGGACTGTTGTAATACTCCAGTGGCTTTGGGGATCGAGGCGGCATTGATGCGGCAAGGTGTATTAGCATGAGCATGGCGTTTGCATTGAAGGCGTTGGGAACACTTTCACGGAAACACTCCATTCCGAAAGACGACTGATGAGGGGCATGGGGGTATCATCCATTGCTTATTGTACAATATTCTACAGATGTACATCTACTGTACAACCCAGCCATAGATACATCTGGCATCCATGTATATGTTGGTCCTGTCTATTCCATCTATGAGTCTAATTTATCTTGCAACTCCTCCCAAACCTCATCCGAGATACTTCCTTGAGCAACATTAGCATACACCCCCTGCACATTCGAGTTCTCCCTCAGCTCCGCAATGAAAGCCGACAATGCTGTCACCGCATCTTCAGACTCAAGCGGAACTTTCGTGTCTTCGTTAGCATCCCATAGTATATCGGCACTCTCGACTTTCAAGCCACGACTTTTAAGCAGAGCTTCCGCAGCAGCAGTCGTTTGACTGGGTTCGGTCCAGACCACAATACTGCCGTCCTCATCGGCTTCGACATCTTCGGCCCCAGCTTCAATAGCATCATCCAGCACATCATCCACTCCCTTCGTCTCGTCCGCCTCAAACGCAATCCGTCCTTTCTTCTGAAACAAATACCCCGTAGGCGTCACACTACCACCATGTCTCTTAACGATATACCGCAAATCCATTAACGTCCTTGCACGGTTGTCTGTCTCGCTCTCAATAATCATGGCGACTGTAGGCGGAACGATGACTTCGAGTGTGATACTTTCGAGAGTTGCGCCACTTGCGGATTTGCCCTGGCCCCGCGCCACGGCGCCTTCTAGTAAAGCTTTCGGGAATCCAGCTGTGACATGTAAGCCTCCTCCAAGATCTGTAAGAGGGGTTTGTACCGTCAAGTACCTTTCTTTGCGGCTGCCAGGACTGAGGCTAGCCGGTAGTTGCTGTTGACATCTGGGCCCCATACTGCCATTGAAATTAGTCTCTTGATCTAATATGAGGGGCGATTGGCAGAAATACATTTTGATGCCAGTGCTATCTCGCGGGAAAATTGGGAACGTTGGACATTCTTCTTTGCGTCCACGGCACCTTTGTCGTGTTTGATCTTGGACCATCTGCTATGGCCTGATTGTATGGATGATGTGGTTGTGAAGAGGCATTTGGAGCAGATAAAGTCTTTCTGTCGCACCAAGGGACGAAGACCTCTGGAAGATGTAGCCATTCCAGTATTATAAAAAGAAACAAGTGTCCGAAATGTGAGCAATGCGACGGAATGCTTGGGAGTCAAGCATTTCGAAGCTCAAGAAATAAAGTTTTTCCGGGCTTCAGCCGATGGAGCTTCTGGCAACGACCCCTGATTTGCGGAGCCCAGGCGCAAGATAATCGAGTGGCCTTGTCTGGGGTATGTAGACAGTGAGTAGAGCCTCGACTCACAAAAAGGGAGATTCAAGTAGTTTATACATCTCCCACCACTTCCACACGTCCATCACATATCTCACCCTTCTCCTCCTTCTCCTCCACTTGTCAATGTCCTCAACTCCCCGCCCGAGCTCTCACAATGGCTCTGGCGAAGCTCCCCCGCCGCCGCGCGAGCCATCATCAAACCCTGAACTCGACATCAAGAAGCTCCAAGCTCTCCCCTCCGAACAGCAAGACATCTACCTCCTAAATTTCGTCTCAAGCCTCACTAAGCATGTCGAGAGTCTGGAGCCAGACGATTGTACGGCCCAGCAACTGTACCTCAAGAAAGAGCTTATGCAGATCCTCAATCTGGCCGCGCCGCCGCCTACCAGAGTCATAAGGAATAATTTGGGAAGGTGTTTTGGTCATATTCTTGGGAAAGGGGATAGGAAACTCTTGTTTGAGTCGATCAATGATCTGGTCAATATTATCACCAGTGGGAAGGCGAAGACGGAAGCTGATCTACGGACAAAACATGCGGCTGTTTATTGTCTGGGGGATGTTTTTGCTGCAGCTGGGGATAGTGCCATTGGATTACACCCTCTGGCATGTTCCGCTCTGTTAAAGCTTCTGAAGCCTGCTGCCAACAACGCTGGATTGAGGGCTGCCATTTTCAAGGCCTTGGGCAAGGTGGTGAAGATGATTGAGGGAAGCATAGATGAGAGTGTTGCAAGGGATGTATGGAAGCAAGCCAGAAATGCTGCCTCCACCGACAAGTCTGCTCTGGTCCAGATTGCGGCGTGCCACTGCTTGAAGCTCTTCTCAAACTGCTCTCCATATTTCGACAACTCAAGCGACTTTGATAATCTCAAGTCAACACTTTTCAAGACGATCGACTCCTCGAGTCCTCTGGTACGGCAAGCTGCTGCCGAATGCCTTGCTGAGGCTATGGTGAAGAGTCATTCGGATGATCCAGCACATGAGAGTCAAATGCCTAAGATCAAAAAGATTAAGAGGACAAATACCAAGAAGTTGGACGATGACGAGGAGATCCAACGGCCAGAAAGTCCGGGGCCGAAGAAGAGTCAGATTTTGATTCTTACGTTGCCCGAGATTCTCAGGCAGCTGTCGACCTTTTACATCAAGAGCTCGACCAGTAATAAGGCGAGGGCTGGTATTGCAGTATGCTACACCCGCATCTTCAAGAGCTTGAGTGAGAGGACTGTCGAGACCATGTACATGAAGATCGTGGACAGCTTGACAATTGATGTTCTGAGTCACCCGAACATCACCAGCAACCGATACCGACTTCTGAGCACACGCCGATTCGTTCAGATAATCCTGGAAGAAGTGATTGGGAAGTCCATCCTTGGAGAGCCTGGTCAGATAGATGCTGCGAAAGCGCTGATCAACGATGTTCTGAAGAACTACCCCCAAGTTATCAAAGAGCGAGCGGAACCTGGCAAACATTCTTTGATTGCTGTTCTAAGCGCCCTCGCGTCATTAATCAAAACGCTTGGATCTGCATCGAATGCATTTTCGGATAGCTGTCGAGATGGCTTATTGCAAGTTCTCCAGCATCCGAGCTACACAGTCCAAGTTTACACGTCTTACTGCTTGCGGACATTCACCCTGGCATGCCCTCAGCAGCTTTTGCCTTGTCTCACAATATGCATGAATAGTGTGAATAGGGAATTGACACTACTCACTACAGGGAGAAACTCTCCACGACGTTGTGTGGGATATGCCAACGGCCTATCTGCAATGATTAGCACAGCTCCTCTCCAGCCGCTCTACGGATCTGTCGATGTGAACAGCCGGGTTCTCTCCCTCGCCACGGGACTTTTAAAATCGTCAAGCAAATCCGAATTGCGCATATCGAGTACTCAAATCCAGGTTGCTTGGATTTTGATAGGCGGCCTCATGTCCCTAGGCCCTAACTTCGTCAAGATTCATCTTTCGCAACTACTTTTACTATGGAAGAATGCTCTTCCTAAACCACTCGCAAAGGACAATACTTCACAGCGGAGCTACCTCGAGTCGTCTTTCCTCACACATGTGCGAGAGTGTGCTCTAGGCTCTATTCTTGCATTTCTTCAGTTCAACAGCAGGCTCTTGACTGTAGATGTTTCAAAACGCATAGCTGCTATGCTGCAAAACACAACTGCATTCCTTAGAAGTCTTCCATCAAAGAAGACCTCCGAAGATATCTCTCAGCGGCTTTTCCCATCGTTGCAACTCCACGACTTGGATCTTATGGTCCAGCGACGCGTGCTGCAATGCTACGCAAAATTGGTGAATCTTAGTCCTGCGGGTGGGAGTGAGGCATTACTGCAGTCGAATCTCCTCACACTTGCTGTGTCGTTCTTTGCCGATCCGGAAAACTACACGCCAAGCTCTTTGAGCACTTCCATCGCAAGCTCTGCTGGTAATTTCGAGACGGTCTGGGATGTAGGCGACAACTGTGGCTTTGGTGTCACAGGACTAGTAAGCGGCTTCAAGGTTCAAAGTTTGGCTGGCCAGCATGAGAGCGATACCCAGGATGACTGGATGAAGGAAAGTGGTTCCGAAAGTGCCATTGCTAAAGTCTTGCTCTCGCCGATCTGCAGTTCACTCGAACACGACTCGCTCGCTCTGTATTTGGGTGACTTAGGAAAGGCAGATGCTATGCCGGACCCTCCAGCTACAGAAGTTGTCAATATAGCCATCAAACTATTCGCCATCGCATTTCCACTCACGCCACCCAAGATCCAGGAGAGTATACTAGAACAAGTAGCAACCTTTCTCTCTGCCGGCTCCTTGCAACGAGATCCTGGCCGGAAAGCGGCGATGAATGTCAACATAGCAACTGCACTTTTCAGCACCCTCAAAGTCGCTGTAAAAGAGACGCAATCACCAGCAGGTGATCTCACAAACCCAGCTGTGGAAAAGCTCCTGCAAGAGATCCTGCACTCGTTCGTCATCCATCCAGATCAGTATATTCGCAGTATTGGATACGAAGCCCTAGCCAGACTTTGCAACAGCTCCGGAAACTCCTTCACAAATGGCGAGATCAAGTACCTCGTTGACACTATTGTTGGAAATCGCGAGCCCAGTGCGAGGGCTGGATGTGCGATGGCGTTGGGAGCGATTCATGCCCAGGTTGGCAGCATGGCTGCTGGTTTCCATCTCAAGACCATTCTTGGCATTCTCATGTCTCTTTGCAACGATCCCCACCCCACTGTACATTTTTGGGCACTTGCAGCGTTGTCTGGAGTTGCGGACTCTGCAGGGCTAAACTTCTCGGGTTATGTGACAAGTACTCTCGGGATGGTTGGCCAACTTTATGTTGCAGATACCCATAATCAGGAGGTTGCATCGGCTGTCACGTCGAATCTGGAACTGGAGCTGTCGACAACTGTTGTCATTGCACGATGTGTAGACTCATTGGTCAATGTATTAGGGCCAGATCTTCAGGACATGAGTAAGCCTAGGGAACTGATATTGACCCTCGTGGGCCAATTTCAAGAAGAGGACAATCCTCTGGTTCAAGGTGGCAGTCTTCGATGCCTTGAGCATCTGGCTCTGTATGCGCCTGGTCACATGGTGTTCATAGACTATGTGGTCCTCCTACAGAAAGATCTTAGCTCTCAATATCCGGATCTCAGAGACATTGCAGTCGACGGTCTCTATAATCTGATGAAGCGAAACTCCGAAGACGTCGTGAAGGCTGCAGAAACCGGGTTTGAAGATCAGCTCTGGTTGGCTCTGGATTCAGCTCCAAATCATGACGGGATCAGGAATGTGATCAGGAACTGGTTGAGGCAGTCATGCCTCACTGAAACTGCAAGATGGCTCCAAAGATGCCAGACAGTCCTTACGATGACACGTCCGAAAGCTGCGGAAACAGCTGCACCTTCAGCCAAGGCTAGCGGTATGCCCGATCTTCAAGATGAAGAAGTAGCGGGATTCGCTGCCTCTGGTGGCGGTGCGAAGGACGACGGTGCCAATTCTGCAGCATCCGGGCAAGAGCCGTTAAGATGGCAGGTCCGTACCTTCGCCATGAGCTGTCTGGCGGAAATGTTCGCCATCGTCAGCAAAGCCACTCCTCCTGATGCGGAAGAACCTACCGTCGCCGAAATGGCACTGCAACGGAAGATTGCCGACGTGATTCGTATGGCGTTCTCAGCGTCTACTTCGAATGTGGTCGAACTGCGAGTCTGGGGACTGAAGATCATCGATGCCGTGCTCAAGATGTTTGGCAAAACACCTGATCCAGACTTCGCTGAAGCGCCGCTGCTGGAGCAGTATCAAGCTCAAATCAGCTCAGCCCTCACGCCTGCTTTTGCTGCAGACTCTTCACCTGAACTAGCTTCGGAGGCAGTCAATGTCTGCGCTGCTTTCATTGCTACGGGTATCGTCACAGATGTCGACCGAATGGGCCGTATACTTAAGACCTTGGTCACAGCTCTTGAAAATTTCTCTAGCGAATCCGAGGTCCAGTCTATTGGAGACCTGAAGGGTCTCAGCTCCAACGCACAGGTCATGGTGAAGATGGCAGTCTTCTCTGGTTGGGCTGAACTTCAAGTCGCCAGCACAGAGCAGCGATACTTGGTCGATGTGTTAAAGCCATACATTGGTACCTTGACGCCTCTCTGGCTTGCTTCTCTGAGAGAATTTGCTCGCCTCAGATTCGAGCCAGATATCAGCATGAGCCTCGGCCCGCCATCTTTATCCGGCAGTTTGGACACTATTTACTCTGCGCTGAATCGCGAAACACTGCTCAAATTCTACCAAGAGTCCTGGCTCAAATTGGTGGACGCCATCGCAAGTCTTATTGAGCAAGATAGCGAGTTCGTCTTCGATGCTCTGGATGGCAAAGAGACCGATGCACCGACTACCAATGGTCACTCGAAGGGAAGCGATATCAACTACAGGGACGAGCCTGTCGCATTCTTCTTCGTCCTATTCGGAATCGCCTTCGAGGCTCTTGTGGCACGGCCTGGAAGCGAGGCGCTGGCCACGAAGGAACAGACATTGGAAATTCTGCAAGCTCTTAAGAAGATTCTTCACCCGAGCGTCTCGGGCCATGCGATCTATCGTGAAGCCATTTTCTCCGAGACAATGGATTTACTTGATAGACTGGTTCTCACTGAAGGCTTGGATGTTCAGGGAGTGATTGTACAAATCGCCAGAGGGCTATGCATAGCGCACCCATCGGCAACAAAAGCAGATGCTCAGGAGAGTGATGACTTGTCTGAAGATATTGAGCAGCTCTTCGAGTTGACTCGCATTATTGTACTCGTCCTAGCTGGTCTCCTGCCAAATCTTACCGAGGCAAAGCAAGCGGCTCGACATCAGTTGACGGACGAAGCTGTCAGCCTCGTCCGTACATCTCTGAACGCTTTAGTCGATGCAGCGGAGGTGTTCCCATCAATCATCAAGACTGATCTGCACGCCTGCATTATCCACATCTTCGCCACCATCCTTGGAACAGCAAGCTGCCAAGCTGTAGTCGTGCCACAATCGCTTCCGATCCTTAAGCGCTTCATGTCGAGCATCTCCCCAGCGACAAAGAATGGTAAGCCAGATACCAATGTCGTCCAGGTACAGGGTTGTCTCAAACGCTTCCTTTCCATCTACCTCCACGCTCAGAAGCGTGAGTCCGAATCGTCTCTTCCGTGTGTGAAGAACACGCTTCTAGCATCTACGGTCCTGCTCACCAGTGGTGTGAACTACATGTCAGCTAGCGAGCCACTGGTCACACGATACTTAGACGAGCTTATTGACTGTCTAAGTGATCGCATGGTAAGTCTTCTCGTTCCATCACTGTTACTCAGTAACAACTAACACAAGACAGACTGCCAAAGTAGCCGCAGGCTGCATACGCACGCTCCTCCTCCAGAACCCCAAAACACCTCCAGACCAAAGCATATCCCGCTATCTCCTGCCCCGCCTAATATCCTTCACCACAAACACCACCAACGAAGACCCCGAGAACGCCCGAGCTCTGGTCACACATGCCCTGACTATCTACACCACCACTCTCCCCAGCCCTCAAAAGGCCATCGCCATGTCCGTAATTGTGCCAACGCTCCTCGCTAGAGCGAACAGTGAGGGCGAAGATGTGTATAAGGAGACTAGTGCGAGACTTTTAGATCTAGCGGGGAGTGATCAGGGTGCTTTTAGGGGTGTGGTTGGGGGTATGAGTGGTGAGCAGAAGGGATTTATGGAGAGTGTTATTCTGAAGGGGAGGCAGAGTCAAGGTGGGGCTAAGGTGGTGGATGAGGATGGGGGTAGGGAGCCGACGATTGCGCTGAGGATGGATTTTGGTGGTTGAGAGGATGTGTGGGGTGGTGGGGAATCAATAGGTGGAATGAGTGGCGTGTGCGTAATGGAATGAGAGGAATATATACCCGTATAGATATGAAAGGGCTCTCAAAATATTGTGATAGTTTTGGATGCGCATATCTTAAACGCTCGCTTTTCGCCTCGATGTGATTACCTTGGTCGCACGCCTAAGGATATCTTCCTGTGACATTAGAATTTGACTCGACAGAATATCCATGTCTTAAAGACCCTTTCAACTTGAAAAGTGATGATTCACTCCATGACAGTTGGCTACAAATCAGACTTGGTACAAGTCATGTGATGTCAGGTAGACAGTACTCTTTCATCGCGTCGTTGCGATCAAACATCCGTGTCTATGTCGATGAACTTGTCTCATTCTGCAGAGCTTTCATTTCGCCAGCAAGGACTCGATCACGCTGCTACTAAAGTCTATGTTTCTATCTCTCGTCTTGCCACACACCATCTCAGGAGTAATCTGTGAGGCTGCCGGTATGGGCTGGACGGGCCACTCACAGCGCGTCGCTGGGGATGAGGCGCCTGCAGCACAGCCTGTCACAATCATGCCATGGCCAGGGGATTGCTGTACGCCATAGTGTACATGATGGCCCAAAGATGCCGGCTTGAGCTTGAGAAAAGATCTGTGTTGTGAACCTTTGCGGTACATGCAAAGTCCTTAGATTTTCAGGCGCGATATCTGGATGCACATACTCGAGCGCGAGGTATCCCACTTGATTTCATTTACTGCGATGATACGAATCACAAAGCCAATTAACAAGAATGAATTGCTGCTATCTGCGGACCTGTGTCAACGGTAGTCGCCAGCACGCACGCCCAGTTTCGGTGCTCCTCTGTCAAACGGGGCTTGGGAGACTTGACGTCGACTCTCCGCCCTGATTTTCCATCAATCATGGACTGTGAGCAGATCTTCTATCAGAACCGGATTCCTGAATGGCCAGAGACTTGTGTGCATTACAAACAGCTACAAAGGCTCCTCGTAACGAAAGCGTCGCCGGCAGGTGCGTGAGTTCAAGCACAATCTACGTAATAGCCTGCTGATGTCACACAGATGTTTTGAGTTTCATCTTCAACGCAATTGATAGCATAGATGCTTATTACACAAACAAATACACCGCCATTCATCGCAAGTCGCAAGTGCGAGGCTGCGTACCTTATCGAATCTTCAGCACGACGTTCCAACTAGGTGCCGCCCAAAACCAGGCCTTCGATGGCCTTGACCTGGTCAATTTGCAACACATGTACTTCGCTTTCATGGAATTACGGACCGACCTGGAAAAACTTCATTGGTATGGGGTGCTGAACGATACTGTCCTCCGCATGGTCATTCGTTATGTGCAATCTAAGCCTGACGGAGAGATCTTCGACCAGGCAATTTCAAGGCTTAGGAGTGCAACGATGTCTGTACAGATTGAGTGCCAGAAGGAGTTAGAAACTCTAAATTGTATCATCGATCTTGTTGCTGGGCGATTGAAAGAATCGATGGTCCAAGCGGGAACTTCGAACCTTGCGAGCAGTGTGGAGATTCTTCAATCTGAAATCGAATCCCTCGATACTATGGGCCTCGGACTCTACATTCGTGAAGCGATCATTGACCTAGGCAGGCTAAAGCTCACCGCCTCATCATCTATGAGAAAGTTTCAAATCATCGAGGACCATGATCAGGACAGCCGCTTCAAAACACTATGCGATCTCCTCACCAAGTTTCCAGTTAGCAAGATATGTGCATTGTGGTTGAAGGATCAACATGAAAAAATGGCAATACATTACGCCGTCGAGTATGGTCTCACCGAAGTGTTTGGCCAAATATGGGTTATCATGATATCCACAGGACTCTCCCAGGAACTACAATCAGAGTTGAAATCTTCCGCTTTGACGGAGGGTGAGATCAGCGAGCTTTTATATCTCTCGGTGTTGGGCGGGCACGCCGACATAATGCAGAGAATTCTTCAGACTCCGGGTCTTTCCTGGCGGGACCGGAGCCCTGATTTGGGTCGGCTCTTGTTACTATCTCTGCAGCTTGAACAGCATGAAATTCCTTGCTTACTTATTTACAGTGGTGCCGCCGTGGATGACGTAGCATCTTCTGAAGAGGCTCCTCTATTTCTTGCGGCACGTTCTGGGAATGAAGCCGTCACTACCTTACTTCTCGAGCGGCAATCCCATTTGAACCAACAGGAGATGAGCCAAAGGAGGACTCCTTTGATTGCTGCTGCCTTTGAGGGTCACTTGGGTACTATTAAGCTCCTACTCCAGTCTGGAGCCGATACCAGCATACTGGATATTTTGAACTGGTCGGCAGCAGATCATGCTGGGGTCCGTGGGCACTTGGATGTGGCACAATTGCTTCGATCTCATGACCTTATAAATCAGTCAGTTCTCACAAAGGAACTTGATTTATATTCGCCTGAACTTTTGGATGCAGAAGAGCAAGTCGGTTTCCACGCTCGGGGATTCTCAGTTCTACAAGACCATTGTAAAGTCCTCGTACATATGGGATCCTGGGATCTGTACAAAGAAGCACATGTGCTCACTTTGGGCACCGAATTGTCTTCAGCTGCTTTTTCTATCTCTAATCCAGTCTCGGGATTCTCGATAGGCGTTTCCATCATCGACGGCACTGGGCCTACCGTCATGGTTCCACTACCAATTCTCGACAATACGTCGAATTCTCCTATCACTTTCTCCACAAAAAGTCCTACTGGGTTTAAGGTTGGGTTCAAACTCTTCCGTTCTGACATTATTGGCGGTACACTACAGGAAGTCCTGCTTGGAAGTGGTATTGCTCTTCCAGCTAGCCTCAAGCAGGGGTTTGGGCCGGATCGGGAGAGTCTCGTTCGGGATTACACTGTCCCCATTCTAAGCAAAGAAGACCTCCGATACATCGCAACTGTTACTTTCAGCTTTCTCCTCGTAACACCATTCTCTCACCATCTTGCAAGCACCCCAATTTCGACGCGAGATCTGTGGAACAAGAGCGGGCCGACGAAAGTTATCGGCCATCGAGGTGACTACGTCAATCCTTCTCCATCCGATCATCGTTGATAACGTGGTGGATAGGAATGGGTCAGAATACAATTCTTCCCAAGTGTCCTCAAATTGGAGAGAACACATTGCAGGTACCACAGTCACGCAAGCGTATAATCATGGAGTCAATGTTGACATGGTAAAGTCTTACTTGACTGCAGTGAATTTAGGTGCTGCGTATACTGAAGTAAGTTGCGCATCGTAATTTCTCAAACCAGATTCTGATCCATGAACCACAGCTTGGTCTGGCTCCTTGGTCTAGTATGATAACCAAAGTCTGATAATCCTGAAATTTCTAGATGTCCAGTTGACGAAGGATCACGTTCCAGTCATATATCATGACTTTCTTGTTAGCGAGACAGGAACCGATTCTCCTATGCATACTCTTACGTTGGCCCAGGTTTGTTCAGACCACATGGCTGCTTTTCAGAACGATTGATTCATAGTGTGTAGTTCATGCACATCAGTCACTCCCAGTCTTACAGCGCGTACTTAAATCTGCCGTCGTCAGATGACTCGAGCCAAGATTCTCGAGCTTCATCACACAACCGCGGGCGGGCTAGTTCATGCAGCAAATCCGACGATTCTCACATCACAGCAGCTTTCCGAGAAAGGATAAAGCACACCTGGGATTTCCAGAACACAGGCTATAAAGGAAATACGAGAGGGGATTACATTCATCAACCTTTCACCACTCTCGCTGAGGTTCTAGAGAAGCTCCCTCCCTCCATGCCATTGGACATTGAACTCAGCATGTCTCTCACCGTCATCCTACGATATATCTTCTGACAAAGAACCTCATAGAATACCCCATGCTTTGGGAAGCAACAGACTGGTACAAGATTGATTTGTACGCCGTCGAGGCCAACCTCTTCGTCGACACAATCCTCACGTGTATTTTCAAACTTGCTTCGGACCGACCTATTGTGCTGTGCTCGTTCAGTCCGGAAATCTGCATTCTTCTTGCGCTGAAACAAGCAAGATATCCCATCATATTCGGCAACGACTCTGGGAACTATCCAACGGGTGATATACGTGCTAGCAACGTACAAGAGGCGATTCGCTTCGCCAAACGTTGGCATCTTGATGGCTTGGCGCTGGCCTCGGAACCCCTCATCGCAGCTCCACACTTGATCCGCGTCGTCCAGGAACATGGGCTTATTTGTTTGAGTTACGGTGATCTCAACGATGTGCCAGAGAATGCTAAGGTAAGCGGGGCATGATCCCTCAAAGTGCCTTGATATCGCTACGCAAAATTGAGTCATTGTATGGGTGAGATGTCTGACGTATCTTGCAGGTACAAGCAGACGCGGGCATTGATATTCTGCTCGTCAACAAGATCCGTCTGATTACCACGGCATTAGCCATGAGATGAAGAGGTGTCAGATAGATTGTTGACACAAGTGTTCTGACAACTTTGCTCGTCCTCGATTGAATGCGAACTTGTTTTATATACTTCATTGCTCTTCTCTGTCTGGTAATCAGGAAAGCCCTGATACCTGCTGTTTTTTTCTATCTACATATTCTTACTTAGGTGTCTTGTCCCTCGATAAATTTCATTTGCGAAGCTGGTCTTGTATATCTTGGCTATACCAAGGTCCCGGTCCGTCTTCAGTACCAACATGTGGATCCTAAGGGGCTTGACCGTTCTCTCTTCCAACTTGCAGTTGTTTGTATTCGCTTCCTGAGCCGAGGCTAGCTCTAAAGAGGAAACTCGAGTCGCGGTGTAGCAGCAAGTCGCTCAGCTTCTCAGGGGAGACGTCAAGCGACGGCCCGATGCATCCAAGTAGCAGACTTCGCTAGTCTGTTCATTCTCAATAGACGTTGTCTTATGTACGCGAGACCTAGCGACGATGGTCATGCTTACGACTTTCTGATCGAGACCCACTAAATACCAAGCAGTCAGTATTGGGCATAGTTTGCAGTGACGACTTTCTACAGCTGCAGTCGCACATACCTGGATCGGGACACCTTCCTCCACTTCATAGTCCCGTTTCCACACGACTTCATCGAGTCCACAAATAATTTCTCCTGGACAGGCGCAAGCGTATCCTCATCCATATATCGATCCAGCAGTCGAACTTTGTGTTGCTTCACCTCATCGCGCTGCGGATGGTGGAGGGCTTCTGCTGTGAGCGGACCGTATTCTCGGTCGATGTATTTGATTGCGTGTCTGCTGGTGCTCTTGCGACCTGATCGTTTCGGCGGTTCGGTTGAGGGCATAGGTGAAATGGGTCGCAGGTCCGAGGCGCAACCCCAATTCTCGGGGTCGCCCGAAGTGACATTTGGTGGTGTCCAGGACCCGATTTCGATGAGATCAAGGGAGTGGCACTTGATCGTGCTGAGTTGTACGACTTCGCCGTATTGGCTACTGTTCGAATGTTAGTGCTTGCAACACGCAGATTCGATCGACTTACGGATCCGCCGCGTAACGGTCTTCTGGAAAAGACATCGTGGAGGTGGTTGGTGTGTAGATGATGGAAGATGGCATGATTTCTTGATTCTCCTGCTTGTTTGGATGTCTACACTTCTTCCGTTCTGCCTGGTTTGCGCTCATTATATGTTATTTTCCAGCTTCGTTGTAAACATCCTCCCGATTTCCAAAAACGGTTAGCTACTCGGTCAGCTTGCAGAATGTGTACGGACAAACCTTAAATTATCAGCCTCATGAGGGGCATGCCTCCTTTTCCCAGAGGGATGTTCACCAGTTACCGTATTTGGACTGCCAACATTCTGGGGGACCCGGGGTGCTCCGCAAATATCTGCTGATTTGACGTGTTGAAGGCATCCTTGTTCGAAGACACCACGCAGGCTCATAAGAATTTGTAATATTTCTGTTGTTCGCGTGGCATATCTTCGGACTGCTTAGAGCGTGGGAGTATCTACTATTACATTGCCTTGTTCTGACTCCTTTGTCTTCTTCACGAGGCAGTATATTTCCAGCGACTCATCCTCATGGTCAGCACGAATGGTGAACTGACCCACAAGTTTATATCCCAGTTCTTGGTACAGCTTGTTCCCCATGGGACTAGCCAGAACAGTCAACACCCATCCTTTTTCTATCGCTTTCTCAGTTCCCCAGTTACATAGCATGGTGCCAGCACCACGCCGACGGAAATCCGGATGCGTAGCCAAGAGCCACAAATGGATTTGCTCCTTTCCATAGCACGCAAAGTAGTCATCGAACCCTCTTGCCATAGCCTTGCCGAATTCGACGAAATGTGTCTTGTTCGCATCCCGGCGCTCTTCTAGGCCTTCGTCTGGTCGTTGATGATTAGCTGGAAGTGCAGGATCGAAACGGGTGTCGTGCATATTTCTGCAGCACACCAATCCCACTGGATGTCTCACCTCCACCAGTGGCCTCCGTGAGAACCGCCATATCCCACACAGCCAGGGCAATTGCCCGAGAGGCCACCTGACCATCTCTCTCGACCGGGGTTGTAATAATCATGACCGTGAACTTCTCAGGCTGCTCTAGATAGGCTTGATACTCGCGTTTGATCCATTTCCGGTTGTCTTCGGGGTACTTGTCACGTTTCGGGAAGCGGTAATCAAATTCAGGATCGTCAGGAAATCCAGCCTGAGCGACTGTGGTAATGTCTTCGAGGTCGCTCTTGTCAGCCTTGCGAAGAGTAAACTTGCCATCTGGCTCAGGAGCATGCTTGCTC
The DNA here is from genome assembly GCA_002685535.1 of Deltaproteobacteria bacterium. GTDB lineage: Bacteria > SAR324 > SAR324 > SAR324 > NAC60-12 > Arctic96AD-7. The sequence continues at coordinate 71,726 of NYXK01000053.1, read as the reverse complement.
TGACGAGTTGTGGACTTGTTCTCTATCTTCGTGGCCTGACTTCCCATTGTGAGGCTGGCTCTTAGGAATTGGACTTGAAAGCAAGAAGGATGATGTGTCACTGAAACGTATATCGTTGTTTGGGCCTCAATTGGCACCGGTGAGAGTGCCTCACTATTGACCTTGAGGCTGCCTTGGGTACTTATTAGCTGCCGATATCTCTTTCTGGACATCGGGCAAGTGCCCCACGCTGCAGCAAGAGGTCTCGAGACAAAATGTGAAAGTTCTCAGAATATGCAGCCTTGCGTCGTCTTCCCGATTGCCAAATGAGGATTCTACTCTCCCGATTTCTACTTGTGGTCTGGTGTGCTGCACCTCTCCTGTATCCGAGCCTATCGGGATAAAGACTCAGGAACAGCGGGCGCAACACCTGATGGCTGCATCGTCAGCCTCCCCCTTCCCTGCAGAAGGCCGCACCTCGACGTCCCGAGTACTTATTATATCCTAGTGCCCCTGGTCTTGGGGTTGCAGTACCAGATAGACTAAAGACGGATCACAGCGCCTCTATCAGGAGCACCAACACCCGGTTCTGCGATATCCCGTCATATGCCCACGTTTTGTCCTTCTGTCTACCATTAGGTGCCTTCTTGTTCGCCTTTGAGCGACATCAACCATGCTTTTCCCTTCCACACCGCCAGGAGGCCGACGGATGTGGGACGCAAATGACCCCATAAACTTTGACCCCAACAATCTTGACCTTTTCTCTCTCCAAAACGATGGAGATTATCAGGCCCCATTTCCACCGCTTGGTCAAGCCGCATGGTGGAACTCACCGCTCCTCCCCCCGCAAGGTTTCATCGAGGAGATGGAAAATGTTGAGACCGACACTTTCCTTCCCATGCATCGGGTGGATCAAGGTCCGAGTACAGGAACAGTCTCAAATTCCTTTGATGTCGAGGAGTCTCAAGCACTCAATGTCACGCTTGAGAGCCCGCCGATTTACGGAGATCCTTTATTTCCTGACAATCTCACTCCAGGAACTGACAGTACCGGATGGACTGGAATTACTAGCCCAATATGGACACCAAGAACACCAGTCACTCCGGAAGAGCGAGATTCAAAGGCACAGATCAATGTATTCATCCAAGTCACTCCCGAGAGGCCAATCAAAAGGAAGCGGCCAGGCGAACAGCTACATACGACGAAGGACAAGAGGCAACGAGGCCATACTGCGAGAAAGGATGTGATGCACAATGATCTTGTGAGTTGTTTTGTAAAGACCTTCTGAAGCATGTATAGCTAATATCACCTAGTCACCAAAATCGACTGAGAGAAAGGATGCGAAAGGCAACCTTCAAGGGGTCTTTCGCGTGCATGGGCTCAATCAGCGTGTTCGAGCTCTGATGGAACCTGGAAAGCGACAAGCGACTGCACTGACTCGAAAGATGACTGCTTGTCAAACATGCCGTATCAGGCGTTGGAGAGTCAGTATAGTCAAGTGAGGTAAACAGTTTGGGTTTTTGCTGATGATGTAACAGTGCGATCGCTCTGAAGATCCATATCAGCCCTGTGCAAAATGTGCGGCAACGGCGGTTGACCTTCTCTTGCAGCCTTGTGTCCACTTCGAAATTCTGGATCTGAATCTGAATCGGCTTGGTAGGTCCCATGGAAATCTCGACAGATGAATTGCACCTAGCTGACCAGAATCATCTACAGGATCTACATTGAATGATGACCTTCGTCAATGGACCTTCCATAAAGAACAGCTGCAGACAATGCGAGTCATTGGGTACTTGGAAGAGTATGAACCGCCACAGACGATCTTGCTCACACAGGATGCCGGCGCCACATTAGCTGTCACAGTCTCGCGCTTCCACCCCGAGCCAGGAGACACTACGGGATACAAATGGTCAGATTCGAAGGGAAATCCACGAGTAATGGAAATGCCGCCTTACCATATCTGCGACATGAACAAGGCTATCGCCGACATTCACGAGTATGGCATCAGGTCTCGGTCACAGTATATCGAGTCTCTTCTGAGTGGTGCAAATCCAATCATTTGGAAGACGTTTCATGTTGCTTTTGAGTATATTTCGGTCTCCAAGGTATGCTACTCTCCATTTCAATCTCAGCATGAGAAAATGACTAACCGATCTCCAAGAGCACACTTGTTTCAAATGCTCTCAGTTTCTGGGTGGCCACTCGCCTCACAGAAAAGCCTTGGCGAATTTGTGGTGAGCAAACTTTAGGACTCCTCCCTCGTGACCAGCCCGACAATCCATGGAATGGCATAATTCCAGTGACTCCAATCATGGACACTGAGCTCGACGACATCGTCATTCGCGGCCAACTCCTTCCTCTTCGACAATTGTTCTTGACAGAATTGAAGCAGAAGATAGATGAGCGTAAGAGGGAGAATTGGCTCGAGATCTATCTGTCCATGTTCATCATGATGTGTAATGTCGAGTGGATCTTGAAGGATGTTGTTGAGTATACTACTCGCCACAGCATGGTTGTACGTTTTAGCTCTGAATTTTCTACTTTCCACTCTCGAGTCTATGCTCTATGACTAATCTATAGTTGCAGACTGGCTCACAAGGAGGGGCTTCTCTGAGTCAGGGGTACATCCATGCATGCAAAACAATGTTAGCATACTTTCATAACGCATGTCATGGGTCTCTTCCCCTCTCCATCTCTCTCGATGAATCGAACGTGGATTTCCACGGCATGAATCCCGAGGAAATCGAATACACACGGTCTATTCGCAATGAGCTCGCTCGTCAAGGTACGTAACAATTCAGATCAATTGACGCCATGACTTGGACGAATGAATTGACAACTCTTCTCGACATTAGAGGACGATCTCAAGGGCTGGCAAACTAAATCAATGTACAATACAGAGATGTATTGGTGCTACCAGCTGTTTACGAAAAATTGGCGTGGTAACATCCCACACGCCGGGCCGATCGATGCTTTTACCGAGGAGGATTTTCTCACTTCCTAATTCTTTGCGCATCTGAACCGTTTGACCGAGATTAGAGACAAAAGTTTCTCTCGCATTATATCTTTTTCGAAATCAAAATGACTCAATCATTGCACGAAAGCATGGATTTTTCTTCACTGGGTACAAGTTAAGTGCATCTAAGCGTTTCTGTGGATGCATTGACAGCGATGGCACGCAGATAATTGAAAATCAAAAGAAAAGGAAATTTGTCGCAATATATTTTGCCCCACTTCTCATCGTATACAGAACCAGAGACTGAAGATCGAATGACAACATGAGGGCGACTTATCCATTACTGGCCCAGCCATCCTCCTGACCAGCACTCCATCTCACAGACCAGGTCTCATTGCGGACACCTGCTTCTGAGTTAGGGCCATATATCTTTTTCCAAGCATCCGCAACCGTAGGTGGGACAGGCCAAGTCTCATCCGGATCACTGAGGTAGAACTTCAGTAGATGGCGCTGAAGAAATACCCCTCCTTCATTGAAAGGCTCGCGAGCATGCAGTATAGCCATGTCGTTGATGAAGACCATGTCGCCTTTGCCCATGGGCAGCGGTATGGAGTTCGCTTCTGCCATGAAGTGCACGGCATCGATAGCCTCGATCTGAGCTGGTGTTGGAGCTGGAAGGGAAGGATTACGCTTGCGTGCAGAGAAGCCGGTGATCGGGTAGCGCGAGAAACGCCAGATGACCTTGTTGTCTGCGACCTTGTGTATGAAGGGTGTTGAGATGGGTGGGAACTTCGAGTAGTCGGCAAACCTGTGCGAAGATGAGTGTAAGCCATAGTCTGGTCGTCCAGCTGTCTTTCTTGGTACAGGTATCACTCACGTGTCTAGGACCCAATCGTCTGCAAGCGTTTGCAGAATGTCGGGCCGTCGAGCAGCGAGGTCGTTATACACTTGCCAGGCACTTGAGACCAGGGTTCTGCCTCCTTCAGGAACGACGTCAAGGGCGTACAGTGAGAGGACTTCGCACATATCTGAGTGGAAGGACTTGTCTGTGTTAGCAGAGGCCCTCGGGAGGGGTGGTTTGGCGTACTAAAGGTCCATTCGTAAAGCCAGGAGTCTTGTCTTGTTCCCCAGAGCTCTCGCCTAGAGCATTGACGACATGGCCTATGGAGTTAGACTCACAAAGGGGCATGAATTATCAGCTAGGTGAGGAGAGAGGCTACTGACAAAGCACCTTCTTCGCACCACGATCCAAGAATCCACGGCGTGGAGCAACATGTGCTGCTATACCCGCGTACAACGCCACATTCTGCTCGGGTGAGTATCGGGACGGATCGATACCATGAACGATGGTGAATCCGACGCCGTTATAAACCTCGTTTGAGATGTTTCTCAACCGACGTACGAGTTCGGTGGGGAGGATGAATGTCTCGGCGGACACTTGAGATAAGTCGACCGACAGAGCTACGAGAAAACTTCAGAATCCCCACGGCAGAGATGAGAGCTAACAGGGACCAATGCTTACCTTCGAACCCGGAAAGAGCCTGCTCAAGTGCTTCAATATCTTTAACTCCAAGTTCCACAATCCATGCGTTACGCTTGTTCTCAATTTCATCTCGAGTCCATGCTAGCGGAGATTGTAACTTTCCTGGAAAGCCATCAGGGACTTTAGCTTCGTGTTCAAGCTTCTCGGTGCTGTGTTGCTTGTCGTTGAAAACCGAAGCATGCTGCTGAGAGGGGTAGTATGCTATTGCAGCCATATTTGGTAGGAAGCTCAATAGCTAGATTGTTGAAACCCACTTTATGAACTTGTCACATTTCTGTGGAAACCAGGCTACACTTGAGGCATTTATGCTCGAGCCTGTTCCGATCAGCCCTGTACAAGCAGGGGACTTTGAATGTGAGGCTCATCTGTTCGGCTCCTGTTGAAGAAAACACAGGCACGCGACACAGCGACCCAACAAGACTGGCTCTTACTGGCTGCACGTATGCAAGAACATCCAAAAGGAGTGCTGCTTCAAGCACTTGGTGCGGGCACCAATGGCGCTGGCAGTAAGCTTATCATGTTGCGTATATCATTCAAAATAATAGATTAGCAGATGTGGGGGAAATATACAGGAATGAGGCTCAACACCTCGCATCACCCCATCTCTGTGATATGACTGCAACCATTACGAGATATCTCGGTCTGCGAATACCTGGTGGCCAGGTTCCAGGGAGTTATACTGCAGCTATGAACCTTGTAGCCCCCACGATAGGGTGGAAGACTCGCTTCATGATTTGTTGGCTGTGCATCACTTTCCCCGCTGCTGATAGCACTGTGCATACTGAGGCGTCCAATTCGAGAGCTCCAACCGCTGCACGGAACGATTGGAGCAGGCTGTGTTGTGCTGATCTGTCCAGCGCAGCTTGATTTGTTTTCCCTGTCTTTAGCCGAGACTTTCAGGTGAGGTCTTGGCGGTCCAATGAATTCCTTGCTCGAAAGCCTACCACCTCGAGACACCCACTCATTCTCATAGTGAGCTGGGCTTTTTGAGCCGCAAATCTTCAGCATCGGCCGAGGCTCTGTTGGGCCTGCGAAGCAGATTCTTGACTTTACTTCGGTGCTGCAAAAGTAGTAGACCAACCACGCCATGGAGCCTCGAATTCGAGTTTTGGACGATGCAGAAGAGACCGGAGAAGGTGATGATGTTCAGCCTGCCAGTGAGCCACTTCTAGACAGCCTGCCTAATAATCTGGATAACACTTTGCCACATCATGTAATACGGGAAAATACTTTGAGTCAAGAAAGGTTGCTACTCTATGCTGGTCCGGCATTACTCCTTTGGTAAGTTTTCTTCGTGTATCTTGACATTTACAAGCAGGCTTACTATTTTTAAAGTACCTTTGTCGTCGGCTTTGATATCTCTTTTCTCAGTACGAACTACAGTCGACGAATAGGTACCCAAGTCCGCGGCAGTAGTTCTCCTGTTTGTTTCTGACGTGAGGTTATGAGCAGCAACCGGCCTCCATGATCTTAATAATGCAGGGTGGATTATTCTTGCCGGATCGATTAGTGAATCGGCGTGTCAACCAATAGTACGTTGATGGGATTTCTGATAGTTGATGTTGTTGAGACTCTAAACATGACTAATTCAGATTACAGCATGGTCACATATCTCAGCTCTATGGCCGAAGGTTTGCAACCTTGATTGCGTCTGCTGCTATGGCATTTGGTCTTCTCCTCTGGTAGGCAAGCTCTGTGATAAAAGACTGTCATTTGTTGACAACGGTTCAGCTCGCTAAGCCATCGACTTTGGCAGCTAAGTCTTGCAAGAGTAGCTGTCGGCACGGGATCCTCTGGTCTCCAACTCTTGGTCGTGGTTATCATCAATGGTAGAAACTTTTCCATTAAATCGAGCTTGGCTGACAGATGAACGTGATAAGATCTAGTCAAACTCCAAGATCTTCCCCTTTGGAAGAGTACCGTGGTCGCTACAGAGACTTTTGCGTTGATGCTAGGAGGGCCAGTAAGCTCTATCCTAGCAGATTGGCTTGGTTGGCGTTCGTGAGTCAACTCCTGTCAGGACAGACAAAAATCCACAATTGTGATTGTGTTAGATTGACTGGTCATGATCGTTGCCATGTAGAACGTTCGCTCTGGAATCCCTCTTCATGCTCCTCTCATACGCCCTAGTCTACCTCACACTTCACCCACCACTCCCAGATGTCAAACACCAAAATACACTCTTACCGCCTTCGCCGATCAACACGTCTCTGACATCGACCAAGATTGACCTCCTCGGCTCCATATCCCTTTTCATCGCAGTCGCCACACCATTATTCGCCATCAGCATCGGCGGTAACATCCTTCCTTGGACGCACCCATTGGAGATCTTGCTTCTCTGCCTGACGCCTCTCGGTATCGGGTTGTTCTACTATGTGGAGTCGATACATGCAAGTTTCCCGATTATACCGACGAGGTTCATTCGTATGGGGTCAGTGGTAGCAGTTATTTGCTGTGCGTTTCCGGTGGTATTTGCTTTCAATCAGGTAATGCGTCCCCCTTCCTTAGACTCCTACCTTCAGTGTTTGGTTCTTGATCGGATCGCGAGTTGAAATGGTCGCTTCCAACTTAGAAAACGTACAATTGTTGACTGTTGATGGCCAGCTGATCTACAATTTCGCCCTCTACGTCGAGACCCGTTCCCTCCACACTCCGACACAGTTCAACGACTGGGCTCTCTCATGTGTATACGTGGGTCGCCCGGTTGGCGCTGTCATTGCCGGGCTTCTTATTCGCAGGTATATGAAATTCAAGCCGCTCTTGCAGGTCAATATGGTGGTGTCAGTGGGAATCTACTTCTTGATTGCTATGGGATGTGTTCGTAAGTTTGACAATCCAGCTCCAACTCTGAACAGGCCATTCGTCGCGTCCTGAGTAATGGCTCAGCTGAGCTGACTGCTGACAAAAGTTAGACGCCGAAAATCCTGCTTTTGTACCTTTCCTCGTCATGATCGGCTTCAATCTCGGTGTTTCTGAAGGTTGTCTATTAGTCTCTCTGCTCTCCATTGTTGACAAAGCTGGTAAGCGAGCTCAGTCATTCACTAGTATCAATAGGTCGATGAAGTTTCTGACATCGACATGTTATAGATCAGTCGCAACTCTACGCATTTTTCAGCTTGGCCATCGCGCTGGCAGGCGATCTCGGTATCGCAGTTTCGCTTGCGCTGACTAGAGCTTTCATTAAATGGAAACTAAGCTCTGTTTTCGGAGATTCGGAGAGTACCCTCGAGGTGAGTCTTGCTGTCACCTGTAGGAGTTGGGGCAGGGCACCGGATAAAGGATCAGGGATTTCAAGTAATGCTGAAACCGTTTGTGCTAGCTCGTCCGCAAAAGCCTCGATAGCCTCGACTATGTGAGATCCTTACCGGTTGTGCAGAGTGCTGTGGTGGCAGATGCATTTATTACCTCTATCGAGAAAGTCTTTGGTGAGCTCATATACAGTAGCTAGTGGGGACTTCTCAATGCTGACACTGAGATTTCAGGATTGTCGGGCGTGGCTCTGTGTTTTAGTATACTGGCGACGTTCTTTATGGTTGAGATGCCTGGTGAGTAGGATGCCGGACAAGACTTTATGAATCTGAGGAATGGCATGGTCGATATGCTACACAGACATGAACACAGTATGCGAACTAGTGTTGGGATGCTCTCTCTTACAGTGTTAAGACTCATCAACGCTCGTCAGGCTATGTGCTTCCGGCGGCGAGCGGCTAAGCTGTGCATATTTCGTGACAATGTGTATCTTGTCGCTCCTAGCACATCTGTCATGAATATGGTGGACACGGGAACGGAAAAGTACATGAAAACAGTGTGTAAAAAGGCTGGGTGGTAGAGGTCCATGAGCGGCTTCAATGAGAAAGGAAAAATACTCCGTACACGCACAGAGAAGGCACATTACGCAGGTAGAGAGTACATCGCCATGACAAATGCAGACTTCCATATCCAGTTACGAGTCTTCCATACTGCTGCCCGGCCAATCCAGAGCAGTCACAGAAAGGAGCAAAACACCAAACACCGTCGCTAAATTCGCAAGTGATATTCATGAGCTCATACACTGAACGACGAGATATAGTACTAAGACAATCAGCAACTTCCCGCGGCGGTTCACGGGGTACTTACCGTCAGAACAGACTCATCAGCTCCATCGTAATTGGACAAGTAAACGTAGAGGATCAGAGCATGCTCATCAGAAAAACCTAGATCAAGTCAGCATCATACTCTTATGTACCCAATCCAAGATAAACTCACAAGCAATCACCCGCCCACCAAGTCTCCCAACACTAAGCACCTTCCCCCAATCCCTCCCATCAATCCTAACCGTCGACCAAGCATCCGGCCCCGCAGCCTTCAACTTCATACTCGGGTGCTCCTCCAAATCCGCCCCATCCTCCACCTGTCTCGGATCCAGTTCAGGATTATTCAATCCCGTCCACACACTCGAGATATTCAACGCATCGGTCGCAATACTCAACTTCAAACTCCCATGCATGTTAGCAGCCAACTCCAATTTCGGTGCAGCCGTCGAACTACTCCGTCCATTCGTCGTAGCCATTGCGAGTTTGGTGAACCGGTCGGATATGGCTTTGATTTGGATGAGAGAAGGGAGGATGATATGCGCGTCGGATTCTCGGACCCGAGGCTCGTGGATCCCTTCTACGCTGTCGGCTGTGAGGACTCGGATGGGGATGTCCTGCGTTACGATCGTCTCTCTGTCTCGTCCCATACCAGCATCCAGACTCTCTTCTCGAAACGCATTGTCGCCGAATGGGTCTGGGGCCGCAGATTCGTTCAGGAAGCCGTGTCCGCTGTGGCCGCTGCTGATAGTGTTGGTGATGATTGTGAGGGAGAGGACTGGCACGCCATCTTTCTTTGTGAGGCGGATGGAGGCGGAGGTGGCGTTTATGGCGGATTTGAGGGCACGGTGGAGGGGTGGGAGGGGTAGTTCGAGGTTGATTGTGTTGCTGGGGGCGGCGGATTGGATGGTGTAGTCTTCGAAGATGGAGTCGATTGAGAGGGAGCTGTTACATATTAGTCACCGTGTGGTCTAGCTTTGGAAGAGGGGAACATACGCCCAGACTTGCGTGCCTGTCTCTGGGATGATTGTGAAGCGTACGGCATCATCGTCCAGACGGACCCAAGCTACCTTTCCCAGGGAGGAGAGTGAAGCCGTGAGCTCTGTTTAATATTAGCTAAGATTCACCTTCAGTCATTTGTACACACTCGTGAAAGTCTGGATATTCCGCACGGAGGTTTTGAATCTCATGGTGTTGTAGGTAGTTGGAGATGGAGAGCTTGGCTAGAAGACGCGTTTGACGCGCGCTGTAAGGTGACCATCCCACCACTAGCGGCAAATTTCAACGTCACTTCATCCTCAATTCTCTTACCTCTGTTGAATCACGAAATCTCAGAAGAATATTTTGAATCATTATTGGTTCAGAGCGGCGAAATGTATATGCCAATGGCACTTATACTGCTACTCCCATTGTCCATAATGGTATGAGGACATATGAGCAAGCCACTGTGTGTAGTGCTCTCATGGTATAATCCGTCCAACATGCTAATCCATCATATACTCAAACAATAACCAGGAGCCATATCTAAACGCCATCCATGCAAATCCAATGTCCTCAGATGTCCCTAGGACATTCAAAATCGTCGGTCCCTTGGCTTGTTCTCTTGATCCTTGTCCTCATCCTCCGCGTCCTTCTTCTTCCACAACTTCCGGCCTTGGCCCTCCTGGCTGGGAGCTCGAACAGTACCCGGCCAATTCTCCAAAGATACGGTTCTCGTCATTGCTGTCCGTGCTACTAGATCTGCCTTGAATGGCTGGTAGCGACGAACGTCGAAGGTTATCTTGGGCATTGAGGGCTTGATAGAGGGGTGTGAAGAAGTATCCGCTTGGGCTAGGCTCGCGCGGCGCCGGGGCAGTTGGAGGTGCCGAAGTACGACCGGTTTGCTGTACTGGCTCTGGTCTCGTATGTCCTGAAGCAATCCTGGACTTTGCAACTGGGGAGGGTCCTGTGATCTCAACGCGGGGTGGGTTCAGGTCACGGGGGGTTCTGAGGCCTTCCTCTGGGGCACCACGCTGTTCTCGTGGGACCTGAAATTGAAGGAAGATGAGTTGTTCGCCGCTATCGACATCGCCGCCAAAGAATGGCTCTCCACGAGCTCTATCCGCATTGTTACGGTCGTCAAGTTCCTGGGCCCAGAGGACATTACCCCTCTGGGCGGTTCTTCGGTGGTGGCGCAGGTATCCGGGATCACGCTCGATCGTACGTCCTCTGGGGGGCTCTTCAATGTCCTGAGTGCGCGTGGCGACATTTGAATTGGTCTGTTGGGTGGGAGGAGGAGGGGCGGAACCGAATCCAGGATACTGGTTATTTCCAATGTCGTAAGAAGTACTGGGGACATTGGTTTGATGGCTGAGATGGTATCCAGATGGAGCGTACCCAGGCGCAGCAGACTGGTACCCTCCAATATCGTACCAATTGTTTGTGACATTTGGTGCGGGGCGGGCCTGCGTTGATCCAGATTCATATCCAGCTACCTCAAATACCTGGCCGTTAATGTCGGGAACCAGTCTGGTGACATTGGAGGGGCCTGGACCCGGTAGAGGAGGGGGGTACCCGGGCACGGGACGGATGGTGTTGAAGGTACCTTGCGATACGTGAACAGGACCTTCCTCAATGTGCTCAGAAATTCTGAGTACATTCGGATTGCCCTGGGCATTTTCCAGCTCGGTAACGGTATCTTGGGTGGTAGTATCCCGGATAGTTCCTTGTGATCCCTCAGATGTCGCAGGATCATTTTGCAACATTGATATTGGTCGATTTTCACCGAAACGGGTGTCGGTGGAATCACCTGGGTGGGCAGACCCAGGTAGTTCTGATAGGTGACGAACCAAACTTCGCACATGCGGCAGAACCTCGACAGGTAGGTGGCGACTTGGCACCACGCGATAAACATATCCATCAGGATAGTGAGCCACCGGTGCTAGCCTGAGATCCAATGTCGTTGTACGGAAATTCTGGTATGGAGCATTACTGCTAATCCCGGCTCTTGGAAGTTGAAGATTGGTCACTTGGAGATCGCGTACTGCGGCATCCACTTGGCGAAATTGGTCATCAAAGGCAGCACCCGGCAAAGCCTCTGGAACGGGATCCTGTTGTCTTTTCTTAGTTGTGTTTGACAGACACCTTTTGCTTTGACTTACCTCGGGTCCAAACGTAAGTGCGGTGCCATTATCATAAGTGCGAGTTCGTTGCTGTTCCGGCGGGCCTGGGCGATGGTAGTACTTTGTTCTTGTCAGTATTCTTGCTCTCCGCTGTGTAGTATCGCGTGTGTTCTTACCTGGGCACGTCCTTCAGACGGGGTTGGTGGTCGCGAGTCTCCCATCAGTCCCCAATCTTCTCTGCTGTTGCCGCTCAAACCGTTATGGCCTGGTGTGGTCAATGATTGGCGAGCATGAGTGTTGACATGGGAAGGCAGGCCATTATGAACTTGGCCAGTCGCCGAGTGGCGTGCATTGAGGTTCGTACCAGTAGCAGAAGGTAGACTGGAGCGCTGAGCATTGCTGGATGGCCGGGCGGGTGCTGTCGATTCCAGACGTTTACTACCTCCGGCATTAGGTCTCCGGGCACGGTGGTTATTGCCATTGTTATGATGACTGTTGCCTCGCCACATGTTGAAGTCTTCTTCCTTTCGTTGAAGCTGGTACGAGAGTTTGTTTGTTGTGCGTGCGTGTGAGTGGGTGGAATGCGGAAGCTCGCTGGGACGATATTTAGATATCTAGAAGAGAGGACTTGAAGCAGAGAAGTCGACGGTCGTTAGAAGACAAAGACGTTCAGAAGCAGCAACGTTCAAGTATGAATCTCTGGTGATGTGTTCTCAAGTTGTCGGACTGTAGGAAAGGTTGCTTCAGAATTTGTAGGCGTTGTTGACGCGTTCGATAATGCTCTCGAGCTCGACGTCAGTCGACACAGTCTTTGACCTCCGATGAGCGGACGGTAGGCTGTCAATTGCGACAGAAAGGCCAGAAGGAGAAGTCTCTGCCTTGCACGATCGTGTACAGTTGCTCTTTTGTGCTAGGAAGAAAGGGGGCAGGAGGGAAAGAGAGGTATCTCGAGACGACCTACCTAGAGAGGAACTTGGCAATTATACGACCAATTGACACTCGAGTAACTGTTTTCTTGCTTCTTGGAATCGTGAATAGAGTCAGGAGTGATTTGGTTGTGTTCAGTGTTTGTGTTCTGCCAAGTTAGGATTAGTTGGATTAGAAATTTCTGTGGGTGGAGGACAGCCGAGACAGGGGTCCTCCTCTGCTATCTTGGGATACCCGTCCTCCGATATTGATAGTGCTGCTTTGGAACAATGACATACCTATCGCAATCCTTGAGCGCCGTTCCCAGATTCCCTTGCTTCAATAGCATCAAGAGCTTGCAAGTGTTAAAGCCAGTTCTACGTTTGTTACCCTTCAGGTCTTTGTTGACATTGAGGAAGCTGCAGGATTTCCAGATCAGCAATGCACAACTACAACTCGCAACTCAATACGTACCTATCTCCAAGAAAGCACAAACAGCTCGCAAGTGACAAAACTTCTCTGCAGAGCTGCAGAGTCTTTCCAGCGCACGAAACTCTCCTAGGAAGCTTCGTTGATATTGGTAGAGCTCTAGAAGCTACAGGTCAGCAGCTAATGACCGATTTTGCTTTCTCGATACGTACCGAATTCCACGGAGGCATCAACAGCTTCCCACTCGCATAAACCATTGCAGATTCGGCCTGTCTGCTTGGCTTGTGACTCTCCTCGACAGGCTTCTTCCAAACGACGAAGAGGCTATATAAACGCCAGATCAGCGACAGCGTCTCTCTTTGACATCTCAGCATCTGCGAATGTCGTGACAGCGTCGACAATCTGCAGATATCCAGGCCTTCTCAAAGCCTTCGTGGTGTTTGTAACTCCTTGAGTTGTAGCTTTGAAGAGGCTCTGGGCTGGGTAGGTCAGTCAAAGCAGCTTCAGCTTGATGAAAGGGGTACTAACACTCTCGCGCAGCATCCGCAACTTATGGATCCTCAAAGTCGCTTCAGACCTGTCCAGAAACTAGAAGCTCTTCCAAGGCAGTACAGCTTCAGCTCTTGAGCTGCGGCGCGGCCTGGATTCTCAACCCCGACATTACCAGATGCATAAACCTCAGAGCCTCCAGTCTTGACCTTTCATCCTCCTCGCGAACCCCCAGCAGCCAAGACGAGACGGCAGAGGTTAGTCCTTTGGCGCAAAAGGACCGTGCTCTGCCATCTGCCAGCTTCGTGCCAAGCTGAAACTCGGTCCTCGAGGAACGAAAGTCAACAACAACACACAAGCGAGATCTTGAGTTTTTATAATGACGCTCGAGAAGGCATGTCCCTTGAACATTTCAAGCGAGAGCTAGAAGGGTCTAATATAATGACGCTTCAACAGAAATACCCCTCAGTGAACAAGGTGGCTCTCCATCTGATAATACCCTGGCTTCGTGTTGACAGCACGTGCAGAATGGGAGAGCCGTTAATGCTGAGACGTTTGGGTCTGGGCTTATAAAGTTGTATCAAAGGTTAAGATCAGACAACTATAAAGAAACCACCCGCTGACTTACCTTGCACAAAGCTCCAACCTTCCGATCCTCCTTCATATCTTCTATGCCTGCCCGGCTACAACGAAAGTAAAGTGGTACCTTCACGACAAAAGCCACTCGAGTACGAAAAGGGGTAGCGAGATAGCCGAAGACTCGAGACGACATCATACCAAATCTTGAAATCCTTATCGATGTATTGGCGAGGCGTCTTTCTAACCACAAGTCTCTTATACAGGCAAATAAGGTTTGAGTGTCTGCGAATATACCAAGCCTTTGAAAGGATCATTAGTGAGGACATACTTGTGCATTTGATCAATACCTTTGTGTCCTTTGTCGAGGGCTGTGCGGTGGATCAAGTGGCTTACATGGCGCTTGGTGGCGTTGGTGTCGTTCGTGGTTTCTCATGAAGGAAGATGGAGAGGAAGTCTGCAAGAAGTTCCGAGAGCGGTCTTATATAGACATGCCGACTCTGGCAGGGGATTCACGGTCACAACTGGCTCGCCTGGCGCTTGGTGGCGTTGGTGTCCCTGGTGGCGTTCTTGTTTTCTTGTGGAAGGAAGTTGGAGAAGAAGTCTGAAAGAAGTTCCAAGAAGGGTCTTATATAGACGTGTCGGTTGGAAGATTATGGTCACAAGTTGCTTGCCTGGCTCTTGGTGGCGTTGGTATCGTTCTTGGTTCTTGTTGGAGAAAGATGGAAAGGGAGTCTGAAAGAAGTCCGGAGCGATCCTGATAAAAACGTGTCGGCTGGGAAGTCATGGACATGAGTGGCTTGCCTGGCCCGTGGAAGGGTTGGTGGTCTCTGCCATTTTTTGTGAAAAGAAGATAGAGAGAAAGTCCGAAAGAAGTCCGGAGGGGTCCTTATATAGACGTGTCGCCTAGGAACTCACGGACCACTGTCACAAGACTCCGATTCACGCAGCCAGAGTTGCAGTGGCTTGTAAGGCTTGAGTGAAGCAAGTAGGCTGTCAGTCAATAAGTGTATTAGTTAAGCTGCATTCGTAGCTATGGGCCAAGTGGCGAGTGGGGTGGTTAGTGTTTGACTTTAGCTTTTTTTGGGATCTGTTCTTCGAGATAGTTGGCGGAAAATGCGGGAAGTCTTGAGAACGAGAGAGTGGCTCCGTAGGTCTTGTGAGAAGCAGCTTTTGACAATCGTCGGCTGTCCATCGTTGTAGGACAGCGGTGAGTGTGCTGAATCCTTCTGGTTGCTGAGCAGCTGATTCAAACAAGTGTGTCATCAATTAGTGTTGACTGTGTTGTATTCTTGGCTAAATATACCATAGTTATGAGTTAGGACGGAGGTGGTTCAAACTCGTTTGGGCGAAGATCCTCGCTTAAGGTCTTTTGTTATTGACAGAATCCGGATGAGAAGTCCGTGAGGACCAATAAGTCCCAGGCGTCCCTCATATGACTCTGAAGCTGGTGCCGGCACTAGTCAATCGTTCGCTACTCTGTGATACTCCAGCCTCGTGAGACTGGGCTCACCTTGGAGCTTGACTTTGTGCAAAGTACATGTCATCAACGACTGACTTTCTTGTACTGTCGGCTGAGCTGTTGAACACCGAGTGGCTGTGAGCTGATCGATTGCATCTGATCTGGTCTTTCCTGGTTGATAGTCTGCGCCGAGGGAAGCTGTAGGACGGGGTTTAGGAGTAGGTAAAAGTAGTCAGTTGCGCACGCATATGTTTCCTCATGGTTCTTTACCTCAAGATATCTGAATTCGGGAAAGCCTCGTCCTGCCGGGAATCAGACATAGTAGCAACAAGTGCTCCAATTGTATCATGTTACGAGAAACATGAAGCCCAACGGTCAACGGCTATAGATCTAGGTGGGCTGTTGAACCGATTGTGGTGGTGGCGGTTGCTGGTGTGACTATGCTAGGTGTTGTTGCAAATTTGTTGGACAAAGGTAGAGGAGAACCCCGGAAGAAGTGCCTCTTATATAGACTTCCGCACTAGTTGACAATTCACCGCCTCAAGATAACCGTGTCTTGCGGGATTATCTTATTCCTTGAGTGAAGTGACATGTTAATGAGAGCTTTGAATGTGATTCATTCTTTGGAATGGCCTCTAGGCGGGTCGTGTTCATAGAGGCCGACGGTGCCCATTTCTTGTAGGTACATAACTTGGAGTGTTTAATGGAGATGCAGATGGGAAGAAGTCTCCTAAAGCCTTCCTGTAGAGCTGTGTGTTGGACAGCCATGATAAGGCGCGGGATCTTGGCTGCTTAGATTTTTATTTTCCATTGGAATATCTTGCGTAAACTTGTACGTATACTGAATATTTGAGCTACATGCTCCCATCTAGTCTCCAGTACGTTGCTCAAGGAGCTGACGCTGTTGATTGCCGGTAAACGTTGTTGGGTTCTGGCACNGTGACTTTCAATGTCAAAAGCATATGGGATAGAGACTCGGGTCCTGAACAAGCCTATGTCAAGTCTTAATGCAACGTTGAAAAGCCACGGGGCCTGGACGACTTTTTTGATTAGACTTTAGTTGGCCGGTCCAACGGATCTAGCCGCACTGATCTTTAGAGAGATGAAGTCGGAGTACTATGGTGATGAAAAGCTCTCTAGACATTTTCTAGATAGGTCTACGATAGGTGTTATCTTGTTATATGAAATAGTGAACCCTCATACAACCTTCCTAGAGCTCCAAGAGTCCGAGGATCAGTTTTGCGGGTATGCTCTGCCTTTTCTCTGGGCTCTTATAGGAAACAAAATGCATTAGAAAATGGAGAGAGGTATCTTAGAGACTGCTTAAGTAGCCGAGTAGTGATGGGGATCTCATCGCATCATTATACTGGAAGCTGGACAAACTTTACATTTTCTCGGATGAATTAATTTTTTCTTACAAGTGTTGTGGAATGAGATTGCTGATTAAAGCGGCTAATAATCTATATCACTCCATTCAAGCTCCTTTATTTGTGTTGAAATAACTTGGCCAAGTCCGGTTCTAGGAGCTGGCTCGCACTGACTCACAGCTCCTGGCTGAATCGTGAACCATTCTTAGGTCTTAGAAACTCTAACATTGTACATAAGAAGAATCAATATTTCATCAAATGAGTCGTTTATTAGCCGATTCAAAGACCTATCGTGTATGCCTGATTGTCGAGCTCTGTTGATACTGAAGTTGTCAAGCGAGAATCAGGGGCAGGTCTCGGAAAGCCATTGTCAGGGGTTCATATGACATTCTTCTTCAATGAAGCAATACACTTGCCGAAATCAGTTCATTTTCAAATATTTCTGTATATCTGTTTCTTCATCTTAATGNAAAAAATGCNAAGGAAGGCGTTGCAACACGAATCAAGAGTCCGCAGGGATGGAGACTTGCAAAGCTATTTGCTACGGTCGATTATCTACTGCCACCTCCCTAGAGTAATGAAGTCAGAGAATTTGCTCTTCAGGACACTTCAATCAATGGACTATGAAGCTCAATAAAGACATCCCAGATTTGGTACGTACAGTAAAATAACTGCCCATTTTAACATCGCTCCTGTTTTTTGTATGACTAGATAAAGAATTACGATGAGTAATTTGACCAGGGTCGAATGGCCAAAACATTCTGGCTTTCTGGAAGGGATCCACTAAGGATGACAAGACGTAGAGAAGGCAGAGCTCGGCCGCGGGCATCAGNCAACGAGGTTGTGTAAGCTTCCATGACTCAAAGGACAAATGTATACATGAGATGAAGCGAGAGATGTCCAATGTTGCCGTTCATTCGGGGCCACAACAGAAGTAATAGAGGCAGATAGATGTTGGTTAGAGAGTAGATACATTAAGATTATCAAAAATGACCAAAAACTCAGAAGCAAAGGTCAGAGAGAGTGTAAAGGACGATGGAGCAAAATATAACAACACAGGAAACAAGGCCATTTCTGAAATATTAGTTTGCCGTACAGCGAAAGAGTATTGAAGGGGAAAAGGAGGAAGAATTGATTCAGGGCGAGTAAGGGAGATTTAATTAAGAGAGGGGAAGTGATGGAAAAGATGGGTGACCATGCCTGGAACAACTGGGACAACTTTGTGTAGATGCCAAGAAGGGTTTCAGAAGAGGCCAGGAATGGCCTCAAGTACTTTACACACAATTGGAAACTTGAATGTGGAATCGACAGCCATTCGACCTTTTTCAAGAGGTGAAGCCCAAACGGTCATTCATTGACAGCAGTCAGAAAACTCGTAGCTGTTACTCTATCATTGAGCTTTTGAAGATTTTCACATCCTTGAAACACTCTCTGAGCTCGCTTCAGCATCAAAAGCAAACTTAGCTGGGGAGCTTTGCTTGACCCATGTCAAGGAGTACCCGACTTGACGATTCGAAGCAGTTCTCAAAGGCACGGAATACACCTTGAGAATCTCGACACAATGTTCGATGAAAGAAAAAAGTCTTGAAATTAATTCTACGTAACCTGCTTCTCTCCAAACCATACAGGTTAGCCTTTCAACTCCCTCCACGCTCATTCAAACACCAAAACCACTGCAAACTCCCTTCCGATGCCACCCCAATCCTAATCTAAAGCCCGAGCCACCACAACTCCACGCTCATCCCCTTAACATGCCTCTTTCACACTACGCCTTCTTCGGCCCGGCATCCAGATCATAAATCTTCTTAATCTCCTTCAACGTCCCCTCAAAATCCAACTTCAAATCCTTCAACAGCCCATCC
This sequence comes from Deltaproteobacteria bacterium, assembly GCA_002685535.1. Classification (GTDB taxonomy): domain Bacteria; phylum SAR324; class SAR324; order SAR324; family NAC60-12; genus Arctic96AD-7. The sequence continues at coordinate 52,986 of NYXK01000053.1, read as the reverse complement.
TTCAGATCAAAAACCCAAGCATGCACAATCGGATAGCCATTATGCGTATAGCTCTGCTGAACCACAGCAGTCTTGATGACATTGCGGCACTGCTCGAGGACATTGAGCTCGATCAGGCGGCGGTACTTTGCTTCGGGATCGGCGTAGGTGTCGAGCTCTTTTTCGTGAAGGCGGTAGACGTCGCGGATGCCTCGGAGCCAGGGGTTCAGGAGGCCCATGTCGGTGTTGGAGAGGGCGGCTTGGACGCCACCGCATATGTAGTGGCCGCAGACTACGATGTGCTTTACGTGGAGGTGGGCGACGGCTGTGGGGTTTGTTAGTATCGATATCTTTCACAAACGTCTCAAGTATTTAAAATTCAAAAAGTCCGAGAATGTCACATGAGCACAACCTCCTGGTCTCACAAGTTTCCAAACCAGACTGCTCTGAAGTGGAGCAGAGAATTGAGGATAAAAGAGCCAACTTACCATATTCAATAACTGACATGACATTCAAGTCCGTGTTCGGGACCAAATTGGCAATGTTTCGGTGCACGAACACTTCGCCGGCATCAAGTCCCATGATCTCATTGGCGGGCACACGACTATCGCTGCATCCGATATACCTGCATTGCACACCATCAGCGTCGTATCCTCAAATATCACGAACATGAATTACTCCGCTAAAATCTCCGCTCGATCCAATACACCTGACAAGACCCAGATAAAAGGGGGGAAGGGAAAGAAAGAAAGGCAAAGAAAAAGGTCACTATACAAATAATCCGGCTTCTGCCCACTCGACAACTTAGCGAAGAAATCCGAATCCCCCGAGATCTTCGAGTCCACCCAGGCCTTGTTATTCACAAAGATGCGATCCTGGCTCTCTTTCAGGAATTGCGAAACTTTGTCCATGCTGGGGCCATGGTCCTTGCCGTTCTCTTCTGATGCCATTGTGCTGGTGCTTGGTTGGTCGTGATTACAGCAAGTTGATGATGGTGGGGTTTTGCTGCTTAGTTGGCGATTGGAATTGGGATTGGGAAGGCTGGAGTTGATGTTGATGTTGAGAAGTCGGGTTCTAGTTGGGGTGCGATAGAGTTGTTTGGTGAGAGGATTCACAGATGAGGGTTTGAGTATGGGTCGATGGATGGAGAGGGGCATTGGTTGAGGTTAGGTTAGGTGAGATGAGTTGAGAGGGAAAGAAAAAGGAGGAGGAAAAGAAAAGTGAGGGGATTCAGAGATGAGATTTTGAGTCAGAATGGTTGGAGGGGCAGACTAAGCTAGATAAGAGATGAGAGACGTCGGAATAAGCGTGGGGAAGGGAAAACGTCATTGAGACCCCGCCATGGCTTCTTTTTTCGTGACACTAAAACGCTGGTCTGGCTGATGAGGGTTTAGCTGCCGCGGCCAAGAAAAATCCAACCTCTTGGAAGAAGCCCAACAAACTCATTTAGATTGGGAAAGTTTATCGTGTTATCGTGCCGATGTTGCACCGCCGGAAACCGGTGTGCGGGATGAGTTAGGTAAGGATATCAAAAATGCAAAACACAGGAACGTGCTGAAAGAGGTAGTTCCGTGGAGAAGGCCTACGTACCTAGGAAATGCAGCATAATCGAAGAATAGTTTAGCTACAATTGTACAGCGAGCGAGAAGGACTGAGTAGAACTCGTGTTAACACCAGCATCGTCAGAAGAATTAGTTAATTATCAGCACCAAAAGAATATATTCCATTCTCACCAGTCTTATCCCCGCTAATGGTATAATCACCAACCCATGCATCCACATCAACGTCAACTTCATCTACACATATTCCAAAACACCCAACCGCTATGCAATTGATACTATACTGTACATTACTCATCACGATCATCATCAGCTTCATCATCGCTGTCTTCGTCCCTAACCACCACGCGACATTGTTCCCTAGAATGCCAAATCCGCCTTTCCCTAGCGCCAAGCACTGCATCCATCATTGTGCGAGTGTTGGCTCTTGGTCTACCACCGCCCTCGCTCTTTTCTTCTTTCTTGGGTTCTTCTTTGAGCACGGTCTCTTCCACCGAAGCGCCGATATCGAACTCGCCTCTTGCGAGAGCCGTGACGCCAAAAGTGATCTCGATGGAGTCTTTGCCTGCTAATGGTGGTAAAGTCTGCTGAAGTATCCCATTCCAGACGAGTTTCTTAGACAAGTCAAGTGAAATGTTATGAGGTTGGTTGCGAAGAGATGGTTGGAGTCTTAGCAACGGATTGATCGATTCGTTCGTCCGATTGGTGATTCGGACTTTGAGTTCCGAAAATGCGTTGGTGGTCATTTCGTGCTTGGAGGCCGTGTTGCCATTAATTGAGAGGTCGATACCGATATCGTCAATCTTGACTGCCTCGATCATGCGCTGACTCAACCTGATGCCGCGTAATTCGATGTCCCCATGACGATGCGGCCCAGACTTCGTGGCCCAAGTCCCTTGCAACATCTTAAGCACCTCTTCTCGATACCAAAATGCTTCTCTACTGGCTCTTTCGGAATCTGCCGACACTCGCCCAGCGCTGACAACAAATTGTCGAGCTCGAGAGGGGTCGAGGGCAGGAATTGATGCTGATGGATCTTCGAGAAATATCCGACGCATAGGAAACATGATTCTCGACGTATTGCCAGGAAGAATCTCCTCGTCAATTGATCCTCCATTCGCGATATCCAAATGGATATGAAGATGCGATGGCCATGCATTTCTTAAATCCAGAAGTATCAGGCAGTAGTCTTCGGGCTTAAAGTCCTCGCTTGAAGTAGGCTTTATTTCAAGTGTTGACCAGAGAGAGCGTGGAACGCTTCCGGTGAGTGAAAGAATATCGATCCTAGCCAATTCAACGCTCGCATTGACGGTCACCGTTAGTGGCAGACTGACTTGTCGAGTATGGAACTTCTCCTGTATCTCCGTGGCCGGAACACCAAGATGAGCATAGTCGATTTGGACAACAGCACTTGTCAATCCTGGACGACCAAGAACCTCGACCTCAAAAGTAGCCGTGCCACCAGCTTCAATGTAAAGTTGCTCGTTATCCGTTTTCTTCCAGCGTAATGCTTGTTTGCGAGCGAATATCAGCTCGCACTCGTAAAGCTCGGCAGGTGAGGCGTCTCGATTACTCATTGCGGTTTGAAGTGGCGTTTGCGTTGAGTCTTTGAATGAGAACAGCACAAGATCTACGGGTGTTTCCTTAGACAGGTTTTGCAACGTCACTGAAAAGACCTGGCGCTCGCCTTCTAGAACCATCAATGCGGACTGGGAAAGGCTGGTCGACTTCACAACCACGACTGGTTGCCTGTCAATAGCGCTGAGACTTAGAGAAAATGGCTTCGGCGGTACAATGGCAGGCGTGGTTGTGACAGGTCCGGAGCTGACACTGACTGGACGATCCTTTGGCTTGAAGAGACTGGCAACTCCAATGGTCTTGATTTTCAATTCTCGTTGCGGCGACCACGGTGAGTCAAATATTGGGAATCGTCTTTCCCTGCATCCACGAACGCGAATTATGCAACCCATTATCCTGAATTGGCCCGATGCCTTCGGTGTCCCAAAGATAGTGAGAATCTGTGTTCGATATGGCCCAATAACAGTTTTTTGTATTGCCGACTCAAATTCTGCCCCGTCGGATTCGAGTTTGATGCTTTCTATTTCAATATCAAACTCATATGGGTTCTGTAGAGTGACCCGAAATACTGCGCCTTCTCCAGCTACCAAGAGATGATCTACGGCTGAGGCCTCTGGTGTTCGCAGGAAAGGATTGTAAATGAAGGGATTAACCTCACGAGCTTCGGAGACGGCCGTGGCGCCGGGAAGTTCGTTTTTCGTATGTGGGATTGGTGTTCGAGCAGGTTGTAAAGGCTCGAGTTCCACTCCACGTACCAAGAACTCGTCCCAGTATTCAGCTTGGAGGTCTTTCACTCCAAGGTTTCTGGCTGCGCTTAGAGTTCTTGATATGTTCGTTGCAAGTCTGACCTGCTCTTCGCGGCTCATCGAGGGCGATGCATCTTCGCTACGAGGCCCTGGAGCAACACCGCTGCCAGCTGTTCTCAACAAGTCTGTTGTGAACCTCAAAACGCCGTGGAAGTCTGGTAACGCCTCTGATATGTTGATACAAGAGCGAAGGACATCCATTTTCAGACTCTGTCCACCAAAAGACCGGACATTCGCATTGTGCAATATTCTTTCAATTGCGGCTTCGTCAGAATCGTCAATCAAACCATTGTCGCCTTTGTTTGTTTTTGTAGTCACCACGCCATAAATCTGGCCAAGTAGCCCGAGGAAAGTGTCGACGCCTGCCTCAACGTCTCCCTCGCCGAGGTCCAGAGCTCCCGCCCCATTTGCATTTCCGTTAACAGAACTGAGGGCAGCTAATCCCGCAGCAGGATGAACTCCCATATCCGCAGCACCTTTGATGCGAGCCTGCACCAGACCCGGTATTATAACAGCCACGAGCTCCCGGAGTACCATGGCTTTCTTCCTCTGATAACCTAGGGACCCAAGTACTGATGCGATTCCGCTTAGAATAATTGTTCTGTCAACAAGAGGAAGACTCTCTGGTGACGATGAAGTCGGAAATGCGCGCATCAAAGTTGTAACAATTTCAGTTCGCGTTGGATGTATGTTCAGCCGTGGCGTTTTTATGTTTGCTGGCGTTTTGTATGGCGTTCCCATGACTAAGAGTTGCAATACATCATCATTTACTGTACCTCCAGCCAGATGAACGGCTGTCAGAAGTTTTGCAAACCGAATGACTGATTCGGAGAAGGGAAACTGCGGCAAGGCTTCTCCAGTATTATTAGCTGCTCTGGCATACAAATTGATAATTCGGTCAAGTAGTTCCGGTAAAAGTACCGTCAGATTGTGCAAAGACACTAGGCGATTGCTCGCTGGACCCTTTTGGTCACTCGAGCTTGGAGTCGAAGGAGCTTTGTCTGCAGAGACGTAGCAAACTTGAGGGATCTGAAAGTCCAATCCGGCCCAGGCAAGCATGAGCATGCTGACCAGAATATTGTCAAGAGCTTTGGCATGCCACAAATGGTCAAGGTTGTTTTTCGCAATGGAAGCACCTTCAACCAGTTCTTTCAGGGCATCCGGCCACCTGCCTGCCGTCATATAAAGTGAACCAATTACAATACCAATTCGGCCCTTGTTCTTGTTTCGCGACCTTTCGCTGACACTGTTGGAGCCGAATCCCTGAACAGATACTCGGTCCTGGCTGGTATCTCGGATCGGATCGCCTCCCGCAAAGCGAGATGGGACATTCTTCTGCGCGGTCTTGAGATCCTTCGCGCCTGGACCTACTATATCATCGAAAGTAGTTCCCCGAGCCCCAGCAACTCCATTCGCAGGACTTCCTGATCTGCCAGCAGGTGATGAGGAAGTGGAATTGGCCCTTTGTAGCTGTGCTGGCATAGACATTCGAACATGACTTCTATCCAGGCTTCCTCCTGGGGAAGCAGACCGGGAATCTGCAGGCAGCGAGAATTGTGAATTGCGGCGCGATATTGCGTCTGGTTGTCCCTGCTGCCAGGTTCCGTTTTGCTGTCGACTGATTTGCGATTGACTGGGAGACTCGATTGGTAGGGCTTGAAGTGACTTTGCCAGAGTCGTCATCTCTGCTAGCAGCAGAGATGATATGTCGCACATAACCGTCTTCATTGTAGTTCTCTTGCATTCTTCCGGCGGAGGTACTGCTACAAGCCCTTCTGGAAGGGTAACAGCACTTTTCCCTTGGACATGATCGAACAACAATATCTGGTGAACGAGTGCTTTGGGGTACCTGTCTCTCAGGTCTTCCAAGTCCTGATATAAGTCTCTCATATTATGCTCCGGCCGAGGTACTCCATTTCCATTCAGACTCCTCCTGTTTCCTCGATATGAGACATGATCCAGTTCCGCGCCATCTGCCAGAGCAATAATGACCAGAGGTTCGCGGTATAGTTCGAATGGAGAGAGCGCCACATGCGAGGGAGGTGGGTAAAAGGTTGTGAGATCGTATACGATCATTCCCATTGCAAATGCTAGAGGGGAGAACATATCTAGTGTGGTCAGCATTTCTACGAGCGTTATTTGACCCGCAACTCGAGAGGCATCTCTCACTTCTGTTCGGTCGTCCATCTGGACTGATGTCGCCCAGTCGCACAACATTTTCCGGCTGTAACCTCTCGACGAAACTGAGAAATCTGGCACGTTTGATTTGACCAATTGGCAGGAGAGTAGCTCGCACTCTTGCTGAAGCAACGGGCGAGAGCTGGTCGAGCATGCTGGGGACATTGGAATGCGCCTGACGATGTAGAGCTTCGACTTCGTGGCGCGAGATGGTGTCCTTGGCTTTATAACCGGCCCATCATATGCGAAATCCAACTGAAGCTCCCTCTAAAGTATCCAGCGAAGCACTGCGAATTTCTGTTGCAGAGAAACTTCACCGTCGTCTGTCGCCTTGACTGTTCATACCTATCCGGCTAAAAGTAACGCCGCACCCCGAGAGCCGAAGTCCTGCCCCTGATATCTCGAGCTCGAGACCGAGAAAATCCCCGCGCAGGCACGCAGCTTTCTACAACCATGGAAGTTCAACGTCACGAAATCGGATCAAGGCGCTAACGCAAACCCTCGCATCTGACTGTTCACTGGAAGTAGATCGATCATATGAAAGTTCGCAAGGTGACAGAGGATATCAAACGCTCAAATGATCAGGCCAGAACCTACCAGAGTCGCACTTCCTTGGTAAAGCCGATATATAAAGTACCCTAGCACTGCAGCACCTCTTGCCACCTACAAATGCAGTGTCCATTTAACCGGCCTCTTCTACACAATGCTTTGTCGCGCTGCGTGGACCTTATTGTGATATATCTGAGAAGTTCACAACTCTCCCAATCACGTACCACTAGCCGGGAGTTCCGATTAGTCTACATTATATGCCAACATCTGCTTTTCTTCCAAGATCGCATCGTGTACCGGGAACTTGAAGCAATCTTTACATACAATTCCGTTTGCTCGTGATCCTTCCGCCTTTCTCTCGATCGTGTTTCGATGTTTTATACCGCTTTTGTAGACATCTGACGAACATGCTTGCGGTCAACAAATTTTTTGATTATGCTTCAGCATGCAGAGTCAGAGAATTTTTGCTTCAAATCATGTCGGGAACATATCATCGAAGGCTTATTCTCAGAAGCTGCTCCTGCATCCAATCAATTCTTCCTTCGTACCATATGGAACATTCAGGAGTCCACTCTCGTCTTGCCTCCAGCTTGGGCATTTCTCTGTGTTGATCGAGTAGAGGCTAGATAAACTGGACTGCGTATCAGGGAAGGTGTCCCCAAGAATCTATTGATCCTCGCCAGTCAGCGAGCAACCTGATGATGTGCACAGGTGTGTTTTGACATCGGGGCATTTTCTTTCTGGTCATGATGTGCAGCGACCGAAAAGATCACATCTTTCTAGATCAGCAGAAACTGTTGTGCATCACTCAGCACTGTTAGCATCAGCGCAATCAACGATTCAAGGATTCAAGGCGACAGATTAAGCATACTCTCACTTTTCCGCCGAAACCAGAGACTCCCTCCAACGGAATATCATCATTGCCTGGATATATATAGCCTCTCCTCAAGATGATGCTAGTCGTGTCTTCTAAGATGATGCTATTTCTCTCCACCAAGTCGCTACAAGCCGGCTCAAACACTGTCAAAGCAATGGCATGCCGATTCCTACAGGCCAGCTCCTCCTCATTTATTCTGGCCCAGGTACCAAAGATGATGATTTACCATGGCTTCAATATCATTTGCGTTATTTTCCCTTCCGGAAATTCTGGGGACTTCCAATTGGTAACCGCACTTTTGGTATTCTGGATGGTTTCAAGACACGCGTGGAAGAATCCCTCCGTTCGCCCCTGATGCGTTATTTCAAAATGGCATCACAGCGACTCACCAGATGGTGGCGCTATAGAAGAGTACAAGTGTACACTGGAGAAGTCTCTGCCCCCCACATAAAATTCAATTCGTCATGTTGGGGTTCCACGATCACAATTTTTTCCTTGGCGTTGGTGCCTCGCCTGTGAAGAGAAACACCGGCAGCCGATACGGAAGTAAACAAAGCAACCAGACCCACTTTTCAGGCTCGGAGAGGCATAATGATCTTGATATGACGTCTAAAGAGCTCGAGACGCGTTCAATTCTGTCAACTGGTCCTTATAGCAAGATTCGATCTGCGGAGTCCTCCAAAGCTCCCTCTCGATCAAGGTATGAAGCTACACAGCAAACAATGTCGCCAACACAGTCACTTCTACAGCTACTCGATCGTGCTGCGAAGGAATTCTCTTCCAACGGAATTGTCATCTATAACCCAGACTGTGGAGATGGATACACAATACCTCTCTCGACGTATAAAAAGTCTGGCAACACCACCAAGATCACGTACTTTGAGCTTCAGCAGAACGCCTTGCAGGAGTCCATTACAGTTCAGGGTCTTTTGCAGATGAATGCTAACAAGATCGTCTTGCTGCATGTGGACTCACACTTGGAAGGTATCCACTGGTTTTGGGCAATTGTGGCCGCTGGAGGTATCCCATACCTGTAAGTACGACAAGAAAAACCTCTGGCCCCTTCAAGCCCACTGTTTTGAGCTCCAGGGATCAGGAAATTTATTACTACTTCATTGAGAGGCCAGCGCTAACGCTTCAACCTTACAGGTCATCTCCTTTCAGCAAAGACGAAAAGCACCGGGTGAAACACAACAAGATGCTGCAGGAGCTCCTCAATGATCCCACGGTATTCACTAGCGACAAGCTTAACGATGAATTCGAGGGTGTCGACAATCTACGACTTTGGCCGTTCGAGAAAATCGATAAGAGCAGAGACACACTTCTTGCTCATGCTGGAACTGCACCTCCTTGTCCCACCTCAAGCATCAAAGGAAGCGACACCGCAGTCCTCATGTTGACATCCGGCAGGACGGGCAATGCAAAGGCTGTTTAACTGAGCCATGACCAGATTTTGGCTTCTGTCAAAGGCAAGAGCAAGTTTCACGGCACCTCCAATACTGACACATTCTTGAACTGGACCGGGCTGGATCATGTTGCAAACCTTGTTGAGATTCATCTGCATGCACTCTCTTTAGGTGCGAACCAAGTACACTTGCCTGGACCAGAGGTCTTGCACAATCCCTTGAGCTTCCTCGAGAAGATCCATCAGCACCGAGTATCTTATACCTTTGCGCCGAACTTCTTCCTCGGAACACTGGTCACCAAGTTGCCTAAGCCCAATCGAAACTCCTTTCTCAAGCGACCAGGTCTGGTGTCCACCGCAACAAATGAGCTACCTCTGACAACAAGTCTTAAAAGCTTGTCTCTTATGTCCGCGCCAGAGAGCAGCAACTTAACTGCCACCAGTCCAGAAAATTTCCGATCAATCAACAGTTTGGACTTGTCTTGTCTTGGCGCGTTGATCTCGGGCGGAGAAACAACGTGGTACAGACTTGCGCGGATCTAACAACATTGCTCCAACCATATAACGCACCACAAAGCTTCATTTGCCCAGGATTTGGTATGACGGAAACCTGCGCTGGTTCGATATATAATGCTGCTGATTGCCCATCGTATGATATAGAGCAGTCCTCCGAATTCGCTAATCTCGGTCACCCTATCCATGGTATGCAAATGCGAATGGTCCGGAAGGACGGCTCCACAGCTCACCAGGGCGAGATTGGAGAACTACAAGTGTCTGGACCTGTTCTATTTACTGGATTTCAACAATCAGGAGGAGACTAAGAAGTCGTATACAGCAGATGGATGGTTTAGAACTGGGGACAAGGGGACAATTGATACCAATGGTCGATTGTGTCTGACTGGCCGAGAGAAGGATTTGGTTATCGTCAATGGGCAAGTTGATTCGACCTTAGTCTGAAGTCAAAGAATTATAGCTAACGTGTATCAGGCTGAACCTTCAGCCGCAAGGTATCGAGTCGGCCATTCAAAAGGCGAACATTCCCGGTGTGACTCCAACATACACAGTCGTCTTCGGCTATCGTCCCAAAGACTCCCACACAGAAGTCATCATGGTTGTATACCTGCCCACATATAACACAACCGACCTCGTAGCACGAGGAGAGACCGCTACAGCCATTTCTAAGGCTGTCGTCACCTACTGCGGAGTTCGTCCATACAAGGTCATTCCACTCGAAGCAGCTCTCTTGCAGAAGTCTACACTCGGCAAACTGTCCCGTCCAAAGATCCGCAAGGCATTCGAGGAGGGCCAGTATGATGAACATATCCGCGTTGACAAGGAAAGCATGGATAGTTATCACGAGCAGCTCTTCCTGTCTCCAAAAACAGAAGTCGAGATTGTTCTAGTAGAGCTGTGTCATGAGCTCTTTGGATCAAGCACGGCTCAGATTGGTATCAAAAATGATTTGCTTACTCTGGGAGCGAGCTCAATCGATCTCTTGACTTTGAAGATGCGTCTGCAAAAGCGACTAGGCATAGATGCAATTCCAATCACCCACTTCTTCTCACACCCCATCATTCGGGACCTCGCCTCTTCAATCACAGACCTCCTCCCCAAGATTTCAGAACCAGCATCTCAGCTAGGAGATGCATCGGCCTACGACCCCATCGTCATCCTAAATGCAAATCCTGGCAGTATCAAGACACCAATCTGGTTCATCCACCCCGGTATGGACGAGATTCTTATCTTCATGAACCTCGCGCGATACATCACCGACCGACGCGTCTATGCTTTGCGTGCCCGTGGTTTCGACTCCTCAGACGGCGGCTACTACACTTCCATGACAGAGATGATCTACAACTATCGCTCAGGCATCAAGCGCGTCCAACCTCAAGGTCCCTATGCATTCTGCGGCTACTCATTCGGCTCCATCCTCACATTCGAGATCACCAAGATTCTCGAATCCGAAGGCTCTGAAGTCAAGTTTCTGGGAACTCTCGACCAACCACCTCGCTTCAAGGAGAGAGCTCGTACTTACGATTGGTATGAATGTGCTATGACTGCTGCGTTCTTTCTGGGACTCATGGGCGAGGGTCATGCGTATGACAATTTGCCGGCGATGAGAAAGCTCACTAAGGAGCAGGTCTTGGATTATATCTTTGGGTTGGCTCCTGCGGGAACTGGATGAGTTGTGCATGACGAGAGAGAAGCTAGATAATTGGGCTCAACTGGCTTTGCAGCTCAAGATCATTGCTCACGATTATGATCCAGAGGGTATGGTGAAGCATATGGATGTCTTTTATACTGGTCCATTGATTGGTTTGGGGAAGGCTAGGACCATGGAGGAGTGGTGAGTCCAGCTATTTTGAATGTTCTATGATATTTTGAGGACATTGAAACTGACTATATTTAGGCGACGGGACTTCATCGGCCATTGGGATGAGTTTGTGGATCATGTCAGCTATCACGAGGTGAAGGGTACCCATAGGACTCTGATCAGCCCACCATACCTGGTGGGATTCTGGAAGGTATTTCGGCGGGTGATGGACGAACGCGGATTATGAATGCATGGAATGTCCTCAGCTTCTCTTGCAACATTAGATAGTAAGGGTAGTGGTCTGGTAGGGATTGAATCCGGGTAGGATATTCGACCAAAATGATAGCACCGCGAATGTCGCTGCTCTTTTTGGTGACATTGATAACGATGTATTCAACTCAAACTCGGCTGACCTAACTGTACACCACTAACAGGATTGCCCACCATATCAACCTTCGGTCCACTAAGTGCCGCCCTCCCAACATCACTTTTAAAGATATCCACCGCACAGCTAACCTCCACAAAATCCTCCAACTCCTCACTAACAGTCTTTAGCTTTTCCTTAACACTCGCCACACCTTCATACCCAACAATATGCCTAGCAGGAGGGTTCTCATGCCCTCCAATCGCCGTCAGAGCATGTACAGATTCCAATACCAGCCGATCCTTCGCCTCGGCCGTCAGACGAGGATAGCGAGATACAATAGTTTCTTTACTGTCCTTTCCTTTCTGGTCACTGGCTTCGATCCGCGTTTCGGGATGGCTATTCAACACATTCGTAAGGATATCTCTCAGTCCCGGAGCAGGATTATTCGCGCTATCATACTGGGGCAGTTGAGGCGCAAATGTGATTTTGTTCGTCAAAACAGGAATCTCCTTATTAGGCTGCACAATGGTGAGCTTGATATTGAAAGGCGCAACTTCGTAGGCCAGAGAATCGCAATAGCCTTCTATTGCCCATGTAGCAGCGCTGTACATGGGCATCCCAGGAGTGCCGATGTGTCCTGTGATTCCAGTGAGAATTATGATGTGGCCGTTGTGGCGTTTGCGGAGGAGTGGGAGGGTCGCTTTGATGAAGTTTACTTGAGAGAAGAAGATTATTTCGAATTGGTCGCGGACGAGGTTCTGGGTTGCGGAGGAGGTGGAGAGTTCTTCGACGGTGCCTACGACAGCTATAATCCTGTCAGATATGAAACATGCAATTATTGGGCGGAGTATATTTACCTTCTGAAGTACAACACAGCAGAATATCGATTCGTCCAAATACCTCCACAGCTTCTGCAACAGCTGCACCACATTGTCCCATCACCCTCCCATCACAGCGTATACCACGTATCCTGTCCTTCCAGCCTTCTCTATCTTTCCTCCCGCTCTTACACTCATTTATCAGCTCCTTAAACTCCGCGCTTCGATCCTCGTCCTCGATTTCCGCAGGTGGTAGTCCAGCTGCAACATAGTCGCCATGCGCGAGCAGCAACCTCGTTAGGCGGACAGCTAATGGTGACAACGCAGATGTAAGAAACCATATTCGAGGAGAATTATGCGTAGCTATGAGCTGTCAGAGGAGGTCCTGGTATCTGGTGGGGTCTACTCACGGAATGAAGCAGGAGGAATTTGGACCTTCGAAGGTCCAGGCTCGGACAGCTTGCGTTCGGCCATGGCGACTTGCACACCTCGATTCGCACATCAATCAACTCCTTGAGGCATCTTTGCCAGCTAGCAATCCTTATATAGCAACGGAAGAGCGACAGCGAGGATTGTGTTGCGAGGCTGACGAGGGGTGTTTGGTTGGTGACGCTCGGCAAATGCAAGGCTGAGGAACGGCTTCGGCAGTTGAGCATTGCCGAAACTTGCCCCCTTTTTGAACGCCCCCTAGCCCCATCAGAGAGTCTCTCTCAACATCAACCACTGTCCTGCAGATTTTTAAGGATCAGACGGAGTATTGTCTACATTTCTTGACTGCGACTCAGTCAAATACTGATAGCTTTGCAATAATGGACTGCTGAAGTTATACACGACATGCTGTGGTGTGCAGCTATTTTCCTCCCGCTGTTGCTGAAGTTTTTGCCTACTCTATCTCGCTTCTCACTTTGTTTACTTCTCCACTCCCCGCCCTCATCTGTCGAAACGATCAATGAATGACATGTATGCGACCGAGAGCTTAGTCATTTGTATTCAAAGCTATCCAGAGACCATGATGGTTTGGCCAGCTCGAAAAGAGAGACAGGCCATGCACCACGGAGAAGAGCCTATCTTGTTTTGAATCCTCGACAAAACCAAGAACAATTCGTACTCGTATCACAAGATTCTTTGAAAGTTCATCTCCCACTTTACGATGTCTATTGATTTCAAAGCATAATTCGAATTTGTCTCCGGAAAGTATCCGATCACGTGTAAAAATAATATCTGACCCTAGCCTCTGACCTCAGGTCTTGGTTTGATTCAGGTATAAAACTAGACATCTTACCTCAATTAATCATATCAAGAACCTTACCACGTTTCTTCTCACACACTTCTTCTCCCAACAACATTCAGTCATGTCTCTGCAGAATGCATCCGAGGAAGCTATCACGGAGTGGGTGAAAGCAGTAAGTCAATCCTGATTCCTGCCTTTGGATTCTCGCTCATGCCGGACGCCTACTGATAAGCTTTTAGTTCCATAGAGCTTCAGATTCGTTGACAACGACCGACCTGGGCCAATTCTACACCAAGAATGGGTCTTTGAAGTTTGCTAACAATGACTTGCTCGATGGACTAGACGCCATCACCGCCGTACTTCTTCCTCTCAACTACTCTATCTATCTCAACATGCTAGAACGTGTCTAAATAATATCGAGATACAGTTCTTCGGTAATACATTTCCTCTTCTCGTAAGCATGAAGCACGACATTGTCAACCTAGGTATGACGTCAGTCTATCCAGTCGCTCCACGATCGTCATGCCCGACGGATATCTTCTCCCATTTACTAATGCTCGTCAGACACAATCGGCAACAAAATCTATCAGACATGCACTATCACATACATTATCAAAGATGATCCCCAGGGCCGCACCATCAAGATTCCAGCAATGAGTGTGTTCCATCTCGTGCCTGGTGCTGACTTCAAGTCTGGGAAAGCCTTGATTGAACACTTTAATGTATATCTGGATGGAAGTGAGGTCTTCAGTATAGTTGGAGAAGTGCAGAAGTTGAAGTCGGAGGGGAAGCTGTGAGTGAATATTGCAGAGGTAGAGCACCAGCCAGAATGAATGAGACTCTTTACTGTCGCCGTGCAGTCCTAGCATTCACAATACAATCAACTATCTCGCAGAGCTCGAAGCACTCCATTTCTATATAAATCCCGTCCTTATGCTCCTCCATCGTATTACAACAGCACAACAACCCCTCACCAACACTTCTTCAGCTTCCATCTCATTTACACTACGCTACTCGAGCAAGATCTACTTCTCTCCCCCAAGCGCACACCTTTCAACTAATCGCAAAGACTAATAATTGATCTCAACGATGCTTTGTAGCACTTGAAGCCTTTTCAGAGCTATCTTCATTGCGAATCTTTGGTATTCAGCGACAATCTCAGCTGTACGTTCAGCTTCGCAAGTTCAGCACGGCACAGATAGATGCTGGCTATCATATCACCAATTTCAACCAAACAGAATCTCATCCTCGAGATCTTGCTGCTTTTTGTACCTCGTCAGAAAGATTAGAGGTCAGATCACCTTGATATTTGGGCATGCCCGATATGAGATTCTGATCGCAGCACTTGCGTGCTTAAGTCTTTCCATGCTGATTCAAAACTAGGAACCAATCATCCAAGTGAGCGTCGTACCTCGTCGCGTGCATCATGACTATCCTTGGTCCAAACGATGGCATGTTCGAAGTCCGACTCGTGAAGCCACCGTTCGATGCTGTCCCTCGCGTTTACTTTGACGAGTACGAAAAGCCTGGCAACCCGTACCCGCCAGAGCCTAGTTACGAATGTACTCGTATTATTATTCCATAGGACACGACCTACGCTATCGAGGTCACTCTCAAGCAAGGTTTTGCGTTCGGAACCTACGTAGGCGTCTACATCAGGGTACATGACAAGGCCTCCAAATCCAAACTGGGGGTCAGAGGTATCAAGAATGCGAAGCTTCCCAACATTCTGTTAAAAGACCAAACTTACCTCCTGAAAACTTTCAACCATGCTATTGCCCATGAGGCTGCGGTATCTGGCGTATCTTTAACGCTTTCGGGTCTGAAAACTGGTACGGTATGCTCGTCGCTGTGCAAGGCTCTTACTAAATGTGTTAGATGATAGCCTTGTTGAAGAGACTGATGAGATGGGAATGAGTCCTACTACACTGGGAGGTATTCAGATTGAGCTCTACAAGTGTGCAGAAAGTAAACTGTCAATATCCAGTGATAAGGATTGGAGCATGCGGCTTCAGCAACATCAAGCACAACTTTCTGCCAAGGCTGAAAAAGTCGATCACGAAAGTTTTCACAAGTCAGGTATAACGCACAGAGCTGGGTAAGCGATCTTCATCCGTCACTGTTTCCCATACTTACTCAAACATAGGATCGAAGGGGGTAGAATCAAAGCTAAGGATTATTTTCCTTCTCGAACAAGGAAGAATCACACTGGATCCAAAGAGGTTTTCTTCAACTATGATTGTCGTAGCCAGCGTAAGTCAAAGGCCTCTGTCTAACCGAGGAAACCTGATTGACTCGTCAGCGTGTTTGGAGCGAGCTGGCATGATAAAGAGCCCGATCCCACTAGAGTGGCAGCCATGGGCTTGTCTCAGCAGGGACGACCGGCCAGTATGCTTCAAGACACTCCAAGTCGGTTTAACCCTAACCTCGATTCTCAATCTAATTTCACGCTGCTGATCTGCTTGAAAGGTGTACGACAAGGAATATACAGTACTGCAAAAAGTCAATGAGTCTGGGCCTGGTGCAGATGCCTCGCTCATCCGCAGAGAAGTTCTTGAGCTTGGCGACGTCCCAAATCGATGGAGATCGTGGGGGAAGTTTATTGAAACGAGAGAAACCGGCGCTGTTCCAAGAGCTTCAGGTCAGAGTCCTTTTCTCAATGTCTGTATTTTTCTGACGACAATACAAAGGCTCGTCGCCAGTTTTTCGAGAAAGGAGAATATCCCTCCCAAGCAGGAGTAGCTACAGATGCCAAACCCATTACAGTAGTCAGCAACAGCTTGCCTTGCCACTGTCACTGCCATCACCAAACCCCACTCCGCAACCAGCCTCCGCCCCGACGATCAAGATCGAGCCCCGGGAAGCCCCTTCAACGCCCAAGGCCCCAAAGACTCAGTCCGAGATCATCATTTTGGATGACAGCCCCCCTCCCCGCACCCACACAGCGACTAGAGCTCCAATTAATGCCAGCCAGGCTGCAATCAAGCATGAGACCATTGATATCGACGACACCCCACCAGCAAAGCGAATGAAGGTCGAGTTTGAGGAAGGTGCTGACAGAGAAGCCAAGCCTGGCGAAGCAATCAAAGACGAAGGCGATGACGACTTGTAGCTCGCAAAACTGAAGGAAGAGGATGAGCGGATCGAGCAAGAACTGTTTGCTGCCCAGCGAGTTGCAGATCTGATGCGCGAACGCAATGAGAAGAAGCGTAAAATCGCGGCGTTGAAGGCTCGGAAGCGCTGATATATTTACGCTTAAGCGAGCCCCGTCATTGCATACTCTGGTATGGCTACATTCATCATTATACGGTATTGATTTCATTTCTACAACTCAGACATGGTTCTCGCTCAATAATCCACTTACTACATTCCCACTTATTCATCTGCCATAGACAGAACATGGACGCATCATGGAGAAAGTCTTAGTGTGAGCTTACGCACACATTGCATATTATGGCAGGGGAGAAGCCATTGCTTTATTGCACCATAAATAGACTTCATACACAAAATAAATAAAAGCGTTCTTCCTCCAGTCATTGACTCGCTTCCTCAACTTTCATCTTAACCCCGCAGTCTCAAATTCCTATGGAAGCTCAGATCTGCACTTCTCTGTCCCTCGCCTGCTCCTGGAGTCTTGGACTGGCCGTGTTCTCGATGACTTCAGTATGAGCGGTCTTCTCAACAGGAGAGTGAGCATGCTCCTCATCGCCAATAGCCTTAGCCAACTCAGTAATACCGAAGCTAAAATCACATCAGCACGTGTCGCAAACTACCTCACAAGCACTAGGAGAAAACTCACATATCATCCATTCTCTCCAAACTCAACCCCTTCGTCTCAGGAATCAAGAACCACACATAGAAGAACATACTAAAGCAAAAGCTGCCAAAAATGAAGTACGTTCCATAGCCATGTGCCCCAACATCCTCCATCATATGTGGTACCGCCTGAGCAACCACAAAATTGAACAACCATTGCGTCGCAGCCGCGAGTGCGACATTCATCGCTCGCAGTCTCGCAGTAGGGATCTCAGATACGATGATCCAGCAGCATGGACCCCATCCAAATTGGAAGAAAGCTGCGAAGAGGAAGATACAGGCGAGTGCGAAGTAGCCGACGCCGGGGATGGGCTCGCCTGCCACTGGGGGCTTGAAGCGAACGTAGAAGCCAATGACGAACATGGCACAGCCTTGGGCGATGGAGGTCCAGAGGAGGGAGCGACGACGGCCGAGGGAGTCGGCGGCGAACAATAGGAAGGCCGCGCAGGTTACCATCTTGGTGACGCCGTAGATGCCAGTAGCGAAGAGACCAGTGTCAGTCCCCTATGATAGCATTAGCTTTTAGTGTGCGAGGCAAGAGAATTTGTGGCAAATACTTACGGTGATACCCAAGTTCTTGAAGATGAGGGGCGCATAGTAATTGATAGCGTTGCTAGAACTATGTCAGTAACCCTACTTGGGAATGGAGGAAGACGGGACAGAGTCATACGTTCCAGTCATCTGCTGGCAGATCATAAGTCCAATGGAAATCAAGGCTCGCTTTCGGTTTCCCTTGATTGTCCACATCTCTCGTTGCAAGTCCCAGAAGGATGCACCACCGATCAGGCGACGCTGAACATGTCCGTCAGCTTCGTCTTTGGCAGGTCTAGTTTGGACCGCTTACCTCATTCTCGAGCTGTTCTCTCATCTCTTCGAGTTCCATCTGGACGTATGGGTGGTCTCGAGGAAGGCTTCAAGATCATCAGCAATCATACAGCAGAACGGTGGGAAAGACTGACTTCGTGAGCCGAGAGATAACAGCAGCAGCTTGCTCCCAATCGTCGTTTCTAGCAAGCCATCTTGGAGACTCGTTGCAGAAAAATACGCCTAGGAACAGGAATATGGCAGGAATGGCTTGGAGTGCCAATGGGAGAAGCCAGGTAGCATTGTTCGTCTTCTGGGGCTTGAAGTTTCTGTAGCTTCCCTTTGAGGAGTGTCAGAACTTATCGATATGCATGGATTTCCTGAAAGAAACTGCTTACATAGTTGACCCAGAAACTGAGCATTACACCAGTTGCGATAAACAGTTGGTAGAGACCAGTCAAACCACCACGAATAGCGCGGGGTGCGTTTTCGCTAACGTAAAGAGGCGTAAGCATACTGGCGGCACCGACTCCGAAACCAGCAACGAGCCGTCCAACGTAGAGTCCATCGCTATTCATGATCAGTAGCTAGATTTGCATGTCAATAGTATCTCAACTTACAGGTAACCTTTTGTCGCACACTGAAGAGTGACGCCAACGCAAGTCACTGCAGCTGCCAGGAGGAGAGATGGTCTTCTTCCCCACCTATCGGCAATATAGTAGGCGATCAAAGATCCGAAGAAACATCCTCCCTGAAGAGTGCTGACGACTGCACTATTATTAGTGGGCTTCTATTGAGTTCAGGTCCATAGGCTTACTGTTGCTGTTTAGAGTAGCGGCAACCTTTGGGGTGATTTTGTACTCCCTAGAACGGGTTAGCTGGCGCCTCACATATTCTTCAACATGCATACTTCTTGAATGCCTCCATGACTATGATACCGCCAATGGATCCAATGTCCCACCCAAACAACATGCCTCCGAAGCAAGCTTTCAATCGTCAGCCGCATCCACATGTCCCCATCTTCGCGGACATGACCCGGCCGCGAAGCTTGTGCACAACTATTGAAATGGTCGGATCTTACCTGAGCATGCTGTAAAAAGTTAGCGAAAGATATTGGAAACATCGAATATGGGAGTTTGAGAAGAGCTTCATATGCCGCGTAAGATAGATGAAAAGAGTAAAAACGTACCCAAGACGAAGATGCGCCATCCATAGATCTCGGGAGGATCTCTGTCAAATGATTTCAGTACTGATTCAACTCCCTGGTGTTAAGCGCGCTCACGTCCTCATCGCCTCATTCTTCACGACTCTTTGCAGCAACCCCATCTTTGCGATTTCGTAGCCCCGACTTTAGTAAGTGCCTTTGTCAATCAGGAACTGAACAGCGACTTCTGGCGAGAAAATCCAAACAGACAGACAGCAATTTCGGTTTGCTAAGAACAAATTTATTTGCAGCAAGGTGGAAGTCAATTGTTCATATATTCTTTTATTCGTGGACCAAAGGCGAGAAGGTGCGAATAGCAAGGGCCTCACGCACCCAGCATGCATATTATCCTAGCCAGTGTAACCCTATTTCGGCCAAGAAGGGTAAAGTTTGTCAGTCGAGCTATTACCCACCCAATGGTCAATGGATAAACTGGATATAATCTTTGGCAACCGGTAACCGAGAAAACAACCAGCCACTGGGCTATCTCCAACAAAGCTCATCCTGGAGCTTCGTACGAGGGAACTGGGGCCCCGCACGCGGGTCGTCAATCTTGAATTACCCAGCTCAGAGCTGCTCCTCAATCGAGGAAGACTGCAAGCCGCGATGTGACATGAACGATAAGAATGGTAGGGGCAAGAAAACGACGTGCAGGCTGACTGAGAGGTTGAATACCAATTGCTGGAAGTTCGGATGTTGAACTGGACACTTTCAAGGACGTTGAACCAACCAGCCACTGATGCCAGTACAACGGATTCACATGCTTCGCTGCAACGTGGGGTCACCAGCTCATGCACAATCCAACGAACACCCAGCTGGAAATCAACAAATGATAGGAATGAAGGGTCGGAAAGCGGCACAGATACCTTACTCGTGACTGGATTCAATGTGGGTGGTATCGTCCCAGTAATCCAAAAATTTGGTCCAGAACTTGGATAAATCGATACAATATCACTAGCTTGACATGTATATCGTCCCACTTTGGCCCCATCTGTCGTCGGANATATCAAGTTGAGGCTGATGCTTGATCGAGTAGTAGTTGTTAATCGAGCCTGGGCGATTCTTGGTATCTTGGCGTAGACTCCACCAATCTATTCTTCAAAGAAATTCGAGGAGAGAGTAATACAGAGAGACCTTCACATTAAGCCAATAATCATGACCAAAGTAGCGTGACATCCGTAGACCACGCAATGACTGATCCAAAAGTGCCGTAAGCCAAAAGGGAATTCTCCATACTTTGACAGACACCTTGTAAGTTAGACCTATCCCGAGATCTCANCTGCCAGCCATTGTGGAACGGCAGGTTTGCTGTCCCAGCCATCGAGATATGCTGACGGCTTCACCTTTTCTCCTGACGGCTTCGCGTAAATTGCCGTCACATACCAGACAGTTTCACCCTTCTTAATGGTATGCTGAAGAGTTGGAATGATAGTCCTGCTCTCGACAATGTTCGAATTTGGATCAGCATTCACATGCATCGCAACTCTTTGCGTATCAGCTTCACGCGCAACAATGCCAACAGCTCCCTTGGACACGGCAAAAGCGCCGACTGCTCCTGGCGAACTCCCTTCTGGGGTGTTGAGATCGTAATTTCCGATTATTTTTGGCAAGGTCCCTTCGAAAGTCTTGGAGCTGTAGAGATCGAGGTATCGACCATTCGGCTTCGTCTCGTTATAGATCGCAAAGGCTCCATCTGCAGTCATGACTTCACGCCCAGCCTCGATCTTATGGACTCGTAGATGCCAGTTCGGAGTTGCCTCTACAGGTGGAAGGAGGTATGTCTTGATTTTGACGTCTGGGAATGGCTTCCAAATGGACTTCAAGACTGGCTGGTCCTCATGCGTCTCGATCACGGCCTCTTCACAGATGCGACGAGTCTTCCAGATATCGCCTCCATCATCTGACAGTCCGAGCTGTGAAGCGAGAGCAAATTGCTCCAGTGTGTAGCATCCAGTAGGCACCGAGTATCCGTAAGCACTGCTGTAAGCGAAAGCTCCATATTTTGCATGAGTGCCTTTCATCGGGTAGCTACAAGCTTGTCCAGACGAGAGAATCAGGCGATGGCCACCGAGATAGCTGATAATGTGACCTGGGTGCTTCAGAGCCTTGACTTTCGGGACCAGTTGCGTTGGATATGGCTCTTCCTCTGATGTCCAAAATGGATGGTCCTTCGGAACTGCCAAACATATGAATGCGAGACAGGCCCACATAGGACTTTGGGGAGAGTTGTAGTTCTCCGCCATATACATATTTGGGAAACAATATCCAACAGTCAAAGTTCCTGTCGGACTCCAGATATCCGGTTGTGTTTGCCACCAGCGCAGGTTTCTCAGCAAGAGACCCTTTACAATTCCCCAGGTCAAAGGAGCAGGAAGCTCAATATCGGCGTATGCACATGCTCCCCAGAAGGCAGCCATGGCAAATCGATATCCGACACTTCGGCCAAATGGTGTAGCTCTACCCTCTTCATCAAAGTAGTGTACGAAGTCTGAGGCATAGTCCTGAGCTCTCTTCCTGAACTCAGTAGCTTTTGCTGGATCATCGTCTCCGGCAAGTTTGGCGTACAGGAGTTGCAGGAATTGGATGGCGAAACTTCCGCTGTAATAATCCTGTTGCCAGACACCTACAGGTCCATCATTGGACCAGCCTTCACCTCTGAAGAATGAGTTTAAATGGATGATATCTTGTTCGATCTTTTCTTGCGAATACTTGCCACCATTCTTCTTCAGACCGAGATTTGCAAAGACTCGAAACCATAGCCCTGGATGCGCGGTCAGTGGATTTTTCTCGAGCCAGAGCACGATCCAGTATCATCACAAAGAGATGAAATACGAACAATTGGTATTTGGCATGCTGCTCGTCATTAGCTTCATCTCGCAATTGTAATGTGGAGCCTACTTCTTCTCGTTGATACTGTTTCCCAACCACCTCTCCACATTGATTCTCTCCTTCTCACTCAGAGATTCCCAAAACACGGGAGCAACAGCAAGAGTGAATCCCATCGGACACATCTCCACCATTCTCTGGTCATTGTCTCTTGGGTCACCCCAATACTCGGCACTCTCGGGATTTGTTCCTATTCATTACATCATTAATTCTGGTCTTCATTTCTCTGAACTTCGAGATGTTGACGAGAAACCCACCCTGCTTCACAGCTTCAATCCACAAGTCTGTCCCATCATACGTGCCACCTCCAGCCAGCAACGCAGCTAATCCCCACGCCGGTCTCCAAATCCCCTCAACTTCAGCAGCAGTCTGATCGAATCTCACAGCCGTTCCACCCGGGACTCTGATTCTCGCTTTCAGAGGAGAGAAATGTGCCTTCAAAGGATCAAGTAATGTCTTCAACAATTCCTGAACAGACTCTCGATCACTAATCTTGACTTTAGAGAAGGGATGGACACTATCGTAGCCCAAGACCAATTGTTTGGATTGAGCCATTTTGCTTGTCCGGATTAATTCTTGCTAGGACAGAAAGATATGATCGTAATGAAGAATGAATGAGATTCAAGGAATTGTATGACGGAGAGGTTTACGGACAATAATACCCCGGGTTCTGGATATATACGAACCTAAACCCAAGAGTGGGTCGACTACGGATGTATGCCACGGCTCGCAAGTGCTCGCCGAGTCGTCATGCCTTCCATTGTTTGGTTAGATAGCTGATGGCGGGGTTGAATGAGGAGGAGAAAGTGCCGGCGTGATGGATGGCGGCTAAATGCGAGCTTGATAGATTCGCACCTTCTTGTTGACTTGGCGAGGGGTTTCACATCTCGTGATTTGGGAAGCATGTGATTGGAATCTTGCATTTATTTCTGGGGTCTAAATTCTCCTGTCTTCTTAAGACAAAGTAAGACCCTACTTTGGAAATCGTACCCATAATACGGCATCTTCGTAATGCCAAAGCATAAAGCTTAAGACCCGCCACTCGATCCATGAATATCGCAGCATACCCCGCCCAACAAATCCCATAATGTTTCGAAGCCACTGCTAACTTCGACCTATCCCTTCGATTCTGACTTGAGCTCTTGAGTTTCCAACAAGTCAACGATTTCCACTTCCCGCTCAACCTTGATTCGCTTCGCTGGTTGGCTTTCCGTCTCGGCCGAAGTCAAATCCACCATGTCATACTCGTCCTCCACCTTGACGCGCTTTACTCATCGTGGCTTCTTCTTTGGTAGCTCATGCTTTATAGTTGGTGCTGGTAACAAAATGGGCTACTGGTCCTCAAGCTCATCAACGTCGATCCGCTCTTGCGTGATCGCAACGTGACGATGTGGCTTTCTTGAATGATCATCCACATCCTCTGTATCGCTGTCAACCGGCTCTTGCTTCACCTTTACAGTGTTATCTTGGGCCACTGCTGTTGGAAGCATGACCTTTACGTTGCGGGCCTTCGAGGAGATGGTGTGTCCAATCTCGGGGCGATCATCATCTATGATGATGAACCTGTGTGATGGAACCATTGACATCTGGGTCTGGACTTCTCCCCTCTCATACTCTTGTATTCTTTCTGCAATAAGCGTCAGCAATAGTTCCCCTGACTTAGTCGTGCTTTCACGACCTGCAATTTCTCGTATGTGTACTTTCTCTGGCCAACAGCCAGCGCACACCAAGAGCGCCATTCCCTACGATCATATTCATCTGCTGGCGACAAGCCTGAACGCGCTCTGAATTCGCTCTTGTTGATTCTTTGGACATCGTCGAAGGCAGCTCTCCGCTCTGCGCCGTTGAGCAAGTGCCATCCGTAATGGTAAAGAGGTGGAGGGTACGGAACAATGCTAAGCTGCGAAAGGTATTCTACGTCAAGTCAATGCTCCGTATAATGTCTCTCAGCTAGGATTATACCAAATTTTGGCATGGTATTGGAATCGAAATGTCATCACTGGACTTGCGTCGTACGATGCGGGGAGAACAATGCGGACGGTTGGTGTTTTCACTCGCGGGCCATCTGACCTGTATTGTCTGAGTATTGGCAAACAGAAATGCCGTGTGCCACTACTTACCCGGTAGAGTAGGCGATGCCATGCTTCTTGAAGTTTTTGGGATCAATTTTGGCTGTGTTAAAAGATTTTATCCCGTCCTCTAGAAAGCCCTTCTTGCAAAGTCTGGTATCTGCTGAGGTTCTAACTCGCCATATTTGGATAGTGAACGAGCCTATCGTACGGGGATCGACGCCAAGTATGTCTGCTTCATCCGAAAGGCCCTCATCTGTGAAATGATTAGCGATGTACCTTGTCTCAATCTGTATACTTGCCTATTTGCAGTGATTTGATCGTGAATGGAGCATTCAAGATACTGTCCCTGTAGCAATCCACGTTGATACGATCCAAGATGTGCGTGAGCCCATCATGGGATATGCTCTTTCCATTCTCAGATTTACCGAATGTAATCGCGGCAACTGGGATAGCTGGTTGCTGACTTAGGAAGTACAATGGAGCTTGAAGTGTTTCGTAGTCTCCCCATTCGAAGCCTGTCGCTATCGTGACCTTCACATGCTTGACCAGGCTTACCCACAATGTAGCGATCGCACTCCCTAGCATCGAGCTTCTCCCGCTCTCCGATCTTGACGTATTCGGCGAAAATTTTATTTTGTGGTCGTCTCAGAATACGAACTGTATATTGATTGGGTCCTTCCCAGAGAACTGCCATGCTGTTGATGAGCTGGGCTTGTGGCGACGATGTTGTAAGATGGTGGTTTCGGATTCAGCAATGTGCCAAAAGTCAAGAGGAGGTCTTCGTGCCCGGAGAAAGTGATGTCAGCGAGATCGTATTTACCTTTCCTCTGTTCGCCTCTGATTCAAGCCAGGAAGTGAAGGCCCACAGACAGGTAGAAGGTAAGCAAGCGCTTAGCTTCGCGGAACAAAGAAGGGACGACTCACCTTACGGGTAGCACTCAGCAATGCGTCACAGGTGATGACTGACGTCTTGTGAAGGTATGGAACTATGGTGCGGCCTCGCGAAATCTTTCAAGATTTGTTTGTTTTCGGGGTGGAGGATGGAAGCGAAGGTCAACACAAGTGGAGAACATCACGTGGAGAGGACATTCCCGCTACTTCAAAGTCTTCCATTCCAGTGTGATTCGTTCTATGCTATTTCTCTATGAATTTTTGATGTATTATGGACCCGTAGCAACGTGGAAGTCATTTTGAATGCTTCCCAGAGTCGGGGAAGAGCACAGAGCTGTTCGAGTCTCGTCCCGTTCAAACGAGACGTAAACACCCAGCAACGCTCCCGTAACTCCCTTAAAGAAATAGTACAACCACCCATGAGCTCCCATGAAATATCCACCAGCGATTTGTGAATTGTTCTCCCCTACTTCCTGCTGCTCTTCTTCTTCTTAGCCGCCTCAATCTCCGCCTCCAGAGCTCTCTGCTCGCGCTTCATATTTGCCAAGCGCTCCTCAATTTCGATATCCTCAGCCAGTTTTCTCGCTTTCTCCATCTTTCTCTCCAATTCATCATCGGAGTCATCGACGCCAGGTGAACCTTGTTGTCCGGAATCCTGTGCAAGCCTGGACTTCTTGGCAGCTCGAGCGTCAACGTCTATGGGCTCGTTCTTAACTTTGACTTTCTTAATCTTCAACTTAGACTTATGTTCCTCATCGGAAGTAGCATCCATGATATTTACCGGGGAGCGCTCCCGCTTGACGGCCGGCTTCTGATCTTCCGGTTCAGACTCATCATCAATGATGACGGGATTGGCCTTGTCGTTGATTTCGTCTGGCTCACCGGGGACTTCTCCTCTTTCGTACACCTTGTTGGCTTTCTGGGCGCAGCATTAGATCTTTAAAGGACAATGAAGTGGCGGGGACCAACCTTCAGAGTTTCAAATGCTGCTTGTCTCTCTCTAGCATACATCCGGGCCCAGCTTCGCCACTCGGGAAGGTCATCTTCCCTATGGCCATTGTTACTTGGCCGCGCATGGATCTCGCCATGTTCAGCTTCACGCGCCTGATGGACATATTCCTTGTTGACTTTCTGGAGCTCAGACAGAGCTGATTTGCGCTCCCAATCTGTTAGTTGCTTCCACGCAAAGCAGTACAGAGGCACTGGGCACTTCAGGATATTCTTGAACTCGAGGAACTCTGTAACTAGTTAGCAGACTTACATTTTCGGTGCCCGTCTTGGTATAGTTACCAGCAGTTCGGTAATAGAAGTAGAAATCCTTGTCAAGATGCTGCTCGACCACGCTTTTGTAGCGGGAAATAGGCTCTCGCATAAAGTCTGGCCTGCTGGGTTGCGGTCTCCCACCAGTGAAGCTACGGTAAATGGTAAGCGCTGCACGATGTCGGAACGAAAGCACCTAGATTAAACATACCCGAGGCCAAAAGCAATCCCATCCTTCTCGAAGCTATCTTCGTCCACCTTTGTAGCATCCCAGACAGTCTTACTTTCCGACTTTGCCGACAACGCATCTTGTAAGCGTGATCGTTTATCACGCGCTGCTCTCTTGGCTTCCATGTACTCGTTATCCGAGAGCTTTGTCCTCGTCCATTTGACTTTACAGACTCTGACATAGAAATGACCCAGACTCTCTGGCTCAATGCCAGCAACATCTGTTTCTTTCTCCAGCTTCTCGTCTATAGCTGAAATCAATACAGTTGCGCTTTATGGAGTTTAGACGGACCAACCTGTGGCAAGGCCCCGGAAGGTAAACCTTGACTTCAAAATCGTACGCCCATCCACCTTGACATCTGCAAACTGTAGTTCCTCAACAATGTCTTTGGCGATTATGTACTTGCTATTATTTGAGTTGTCTTCTTCCGATGACGTCAAGTCTGGTGACGATTCTCTCTGAGAATTTGGCTTTTTGATGTTCATATAGCAAACGCACCCATCAGCTTCAGGCACAAATAATTGCACGTGGGCGTCTGAGTAAGTTCCAAAATCGAAGCCCTCGTGTAACGTCACTTCGATAGTATAAGTCGTTCCCTCTTCTCCCACGATGTATCGGTTGCGCCGATTGACGATGCGATCTTTATTGACCCCTCGAGGCTTGGTAGCCTCATATTCATCGAAGTACGTGCCATCTGGGTATCTCTTGATTCGGACCTCGTACTTGTCCCGGTGTTCAGTCAAGATCGCCATTGTGATTATCGATACGTTCTTGATGAGCCGAGGGCTCTCTTCTATGGAATAGTCAGCCAGAGAACAACACCTGCTCAAATCTCCCAAGACGCAGACAGCCAACACCATCACTGGGTAAAAACATCTAGCCTCTCACATTCCCCACCAGAAAGAATCGAAATACCTCAATGACTCACCGAAATCTCTTGACTCTCCTCCTTGGGTAGCAAGTATGCCCCTGAGGTTGAGTTGCGTATGGCACGTTGCAAAATATTTCGACCCCGTTGTGTGGGTGCTTCGTTGCTCTGTTGTTCTTCCAAGAAAGAAGCATCTCGAGGAAAATGAGACTCGCTTTCCACCTCCTCGCAGCCAGTCCACCCTAGCTACTTCCTCGCGCTCTTTTTCCGGGTGAATGCCCTCTTTGCTTAGCACTTCTTTGGAGAGAAATCAAACACGGGATAGAGATGAATAGTAAGTGTCCTCACACAGATCAATGGCGCGCGTGTCAAGTATGGAGGTGAGAACGAAGATTGAGCTCAGATTCTCGCAGGGATAAGCAATACTCGCTTAGAAGTCAATATCAACATCGAGTTGCACTCACTACGAAATGCCCAAGGGATTCAGGTGAATGAGAGGGAGACTTCCCATAAGATTCATCACACGTCACATCATATCACAATGCCAAAAGAAAATATAAACATGTTCCAACGACATCTCATTCCATTGCACTCAAGGTATGCGCCCTTTCCCTTCCTCCACTTACAAAGTATCAAACAACCAAAGCCCTCGCCGCACGCTATGCAGAGAGAGAAAAAAGCAACAATAAGGCACGGCATGGTATGAAGTACACTCCTCCAGCTTGGTATTTCCTTCCCATGCTATCTCAGTTCAACCCAAGACTTGTGACTTCTCGCCTCTTCATCGTACAACTCTCCTCTTCTGGTACATCTCCCTGCTCTCAAGCGATCGAGGCCACACCACACCATATACTACAAGTCCCAATCGCTTCGCTCCTCGAGCTTTCCATCTCTCATCTCCTTCCCCAGCCAAGTCAAGCCGAGCCCAAAAACCCTATAGAACAACCTCAAGCCGAACCTAGATACAAAATTCGAGCATTGCGTACCATACACGCTTAAGCAAGCTCATTCAGAAGGAGAAAGGGAACTGCATCAAACGAGAGAAAGAGACATCCCCGTCTACACTCCACTCCTATTCTCTCTCTTGTTCGAGAGAGAAACAAAACTAGACATTAAAAAGCCATACCTGTCAAATCTCGTGCCGCATCATTCTTCACTCACTCATTCTTCCAATTCTATAGGTTTGGTTTTCGAGCCGTCGGGGCTGGGTGGGCTCACCACCGTGGTGGGCGTGGGCACCTTCTCTTTATCGCCATCTTCAGAAGCGGGTGCTTCTGCCGTTTGTGGCGTGTCTGGCTCCTCTTCCAGGACTGTATCGCCATCCAGAGGTTCAGAGACGCTGGAGGCCTTCTCTCGGCGTCTTCGTCGAGCTTTTCGTTCTTCCTCGGCGTTGTCACGCCGGCGTGCTCGTCTCATGCTATCTCTTCGCTCGGTCTCCTCAGCATCATTGGCACCATCCGTGCCCCTCATTCCTTGCAGTAGCAGAGCGGCACGCTCAGCAATATCATCTTCGGAGCCTTCTTTCGGAGCAATCAACTCGGGACTTACGAGCCCTTCGGTACTGATAGACTCGGGACTTTTCAAAGCATCCTCCACCTCTGGAATCTCGTCTGGATCGGGAATTTTCTGTCCGGACGCGACACGCACTTGATACCTGTTTTGCAGGCGAGCCCTCCTTCTCCGATCCCTTTGGTCCCGTGCTTGTGGAGCTGCAGCACGCAACTTCTCCAGTAAAGAGTCCATGGCACCAGTGGAGACAGGCGATGGCGGTGCGCTTCCATCTGATGATCCAGTGACCTTGAGTTGAGCATGCTTGCGCTTCATTGATGCTTCATTCCTTTTGCGGGTGGCTTCAAGAACAATGTTCTTCTCTCTTGACTTCTTCCACTCTGTGACGAATATGGCAAGTTTGGAGAAGAAGTCGCGTCGTGCATTTTCATCAGCAGGGTCTTCACCATAAAAGACCATGATGTCGTCGTAGGTTCGGATCATATCCTCAAGGTAGAGTTGCATCTGCTCGGCCTTCCTTCTTGCATCCTTCATGGACCGTTGTACGATTTGGCTAACGCGATCTTGAGGATGGAACTTCTTCGGGTCACTCAAGTTACCAGAGTCCAGTGACATTTGGACATTCTTGATGTTGTCAATGTAACGCTTTGCGTCAAGTTGAAGTTGCTCGACATTCAACTTCTGCGATATGACGACTCCTCCAATGTCGTCTGTGAAGCCTTCCCACTCTGGATATTGCGTTCGGACGATACGCTCCACCAGATCGGCGAAAGTGGACTCGTTCTTATCATCCTTCACCATACCGAGTCGTGCGAGAGAGCTCAGCTTGAAGCCGCTGGCTTGCTTGTTTGAGTCGTTCATGTAATTCCCAATATCGAGAATGAGTCCAAGGACGTTCATCAAAGATACCGAATCTCGCAGCGATTCCGATACAGCCACAACTTGTTTCAACTTGTCTGAGACTTCGTCGTATTCCGCCTCGAAGGTTCGAGTCAGAGCCAGAGCACGCATCCTTGACTTCCAGTAATGGTGAAGCTCATAAGCTGTTTGAAGGTAGATCTGATCTTCTCGGGTAAGCTCCGTTGGATCCATTTCACGGCTGTCTTTGTTGGCATCGGGTCCGGTCCAGTCTTTACTGTAGGGTGCCATCAACTTGGCGGTATTCTCAGGCACATTGCACATGTCTTCTTTCTGCAAGAAATCCATGACGACAGCGTTATCCAGGACTTCTTTGTCACAATGAATAACCATTTGAACGATCTTCTCCACAGAGTAGTTCGAAAACTTGGCGAGAGAAATTTCTGCAAATTATTAGCATTGTACTCGAAGCCATGGATTCCAATACTTACGGAACGTCCTCATCAGATCACTAGAAATGATCTGCTTCTTGTCCGTCTTCTTGCCAGAGCCTTTGCCGATCTGTTTGATCTCCTTTGCCAAGAAAAGCTTTTCAACCTCGTCCAAAACACCCTTTCTTGAAAGCTCGGCATATTTCTCTTCCTTTTCGGCCGCAGTAGGTGCATGCGCTGCCCAATGAGTTGTCATAGGAGTATCGACCTTCTCCCAATGAAGTGCCTTTAGCTTCTTCTTCGGTCTAGCAACAGGCATACCAAGCGTGGGCGCAGCGTTGTAAGAGGGCTGATTTAAGAAGCCACCAGATTTCTTTCCGGGCATCGGCGGAGGTGGTGGCGGCATCATTCCATTAGGCATTGGAGGAGGTGGTGGTGGGGGGGGCGGTGGTCCACCAAGAGCTCCTGGAGGTGGTGGAGGAGGTGGTGGAGGGGGAGGTGGTCCAGCGAAACCAGGAGTTTGCCCTGGCATCGGAGGCGGCGGCGGAGGTGGAGGTGGAGGCCCATTGAACCCTTCGGCTTTCGGTAACGTCTCATCACTGGGTGTTCTGGGCGAGTCAGATTCGAGACTAGGATGTGAAGGTCCTGTGGTAACTCCATCACCGTCCTCATCATCACTGGCATCGTATCGCTTGACCTTTGAGTTCATCTCAGCCAGGTAGCCAGGCGCTTGCTTGGGTCGTCTCATTTCCACCACACGAGGTTTCTCAAAGACAATACCCTCTTCGTCGTCATCATCATCCTCAAACACAATTTCTTGAGAATTGACAGGCTTCCGAGGTATTTTTGTTTGGCGAGACACGCTTCCGAGCATGCTGTTGGTGAAGTCCCTGGGTGGAGTTGCACCACCACCCGCTCGGCTGTCACCATCCATCTCCTCGCGAAGTGCACGTAGGCGATCGGATGGACCCGCAGCGTCACCCCAGACACGACCCTCGAGTTTATACTGAGTCTTTTGACGCTCGATTTGCATCTCGAGTCTGTCCATGAGCTTTTCGCGATCAAGTATGCCTTTCATTTGGGCAGGGTCCCTCCCTCCCAGTCCAGCTCCCCCAGCCGTACCCTTGGCGGCATTCGATGCGGCAATGTCTTGTGCATCACGCAGCATGAGATACAATTCTCTCGTTTCGAGCTCATTCCTCTGGGCTTCCTTAGCACGAAGTGCCTGAACACTCTCCAAATCGCTCTTCAGCGCATCTGCTTGCCGTCTCTGGATCTCGATAACCTGAGCTTGCTCTTCAAGCTGCTTCTGTAATTTCGCGACCATTCCGTCAGCTCCAAGCTCGATTTGGGATTTCATTTCATCCCGCTCGGCCATTGCCGAATCGGCTATTTGGCGCGATTCCAGGGCCTCATCTAGAGCTTGTCGAGCCTCCGAGTCTGTGTGAAGCTTGTCAAGCAGACTTTGAACAGTGAAATTGAGACTCTGCTTCAGGTCCATGTCAGGTAACCTCCTGTCCATAGCGACATAACTGAGCATAGAGTCCACCAATTGGAACATCCGTAACCGCTCCTCTCCGTCATTATCCCGGATGAGTAGCAAATGTTGCAGAGCAGACACGAAGTAATCCTGAGTCCTGCTCCCTTGAACCTTCTGCATAATAGCATCAACGATTTGAGTTGGATCGCTCAGATCTTTAACTTCGCCCTCGATGCTGTCTTTGATGCTGCTATTTTCACGTTCCAAGAGATCCTCATAATCGATGGCCTCGTTTGTCCGGAACCGCTCAATCTGCTTGTCTATCACATCGTACTGGAAGCCCTCCATCTTGGTCAAGATTCGCTTAATGCCGCATGCTGTAAATTGTGCCCGGATATGAACCCGAAGCTGCAAATCCCTCTCAGGCGCATCCACAACCATGTTGATGAGAAATAGTGTTGCCACTGCGTATTCCATCAAGAGGTTCTCCATCCCGATACCACCACTTCGTACTTCTTCACTGGCTCCTACCAGACTGCCCATCTTTCCTCGTCCATCAACCGTCACTTCCACCACCCGCATCCATGCATCGAATCGGCCATTTTCTCCTTGCTGATTCTTGACATAATCCATAGCCTGGATGACTTTGAGATGGCCTTGGCCATCAGCCCAGTGACATAAGAAAGTCAACACTTCGCTGACCAGCTTTCTTGTTGTTAATCGGGGCGAAATAAGCGACGTTGCCAATGCCACAATGACTTGCTGGTGAGCCAATGCATCGTCGGCTCCGAACTTGTTGTTCATAAGAGCCTTTAAGCACTTGACGATATCATATTCGCGATCCAGATCCCTGTCGCTTGTTGAGCCATCTGCTGGCGCAGGTCCTTGTGCTTGTCGTCTGTTGATTTTTCCCAGTACGTTCGTGAGAGCTACCTGACCTTGGCACTCCACGAAGGTTTTGACCCATCCAATTGGCTGGGTACGCAAGCTAACAGCCAAGCTTTGTAACTGTTTCGCGGATATGCTGTTGTCCATAACTTTCCGTACGAACCACTCTGGCGTGCCTTCCTCCTCCGCGTTTGCGAGCATTTCCATTTCCCTTCCATATTGCCCCGTGTTCCTGACATTCGTCCGCCTCTTCTGTTCTCCTTGCCATTCAGTCAGCCGATCCTGGTGTACCAACGTCCATTTCTTTGCCGCAGGATATGCCATCATTTGTCGCCTTGCTTGATCGGGCAGATTGTGCCATCCTCGCTTTTGCATCAACGCCAGAAATAGCTCCTCTATCACCCTGTCATCCGTCGGCTTGCTGAGGTTGAAGCCCTCCCCGCCAAACGAACCGGACGGAGATCCGGACATGTAATGCGCAGGAAACTTGGTGAGGCGGTGAGTTTCGCGACTTGATGCGTGGGAGGGCGACAAGTTGCTATTAAAGGAGCTAGTAGACTGTGAAGCTGGCATAGCTGTTCTGGAGGAGCTCCCGGAAGAGAATACGCTGGAGCGGTCAGTGCTAGAGTCGGCGCTTGAATGGTCGAATGAATTTCTCCCATAGGCAGAGGTTTGGGCTGTAGAATATGAATCGTAACGTGAATTATGCCCGTTCAGAGTGCTCGCATTACTTGCCCTTCCTGGTCCCCACTGTTGTAATTGCGTCCTCCGATCCCCTGTAGAAGCCATAGTAACATTTCCTACACCTGGCGGTGGGCGCGGCCCTGATGGATGCGAACTGCCATTTGGAAGGGTTGCAGGATCAAAGGACGGGTATTGATGATAATCGGTCCCCGGTTTGTTGAGATGATGTGGCAGAGGTTCCCTTCGAACTGGCATCTGATCGGGTCTAGGTAAGTATTCCACCGGTATAGGCGACTTTCCATCTGCCATTACGCTGTCGTAGGGAATGGATGTTATGACTCCTGCCATCATATTCAGACCTCCCAAGTCCGCGCCAGGCGAATTGGGCCGTTCTATAGATGCAATAGAGGAGCCTCTCGCGTGTCGTGATGATCGGGATCCTGTAGTGCTTGTCTTGTCCAGATCTGCGCCCAATTTGCCCTCGTCGCTCGCATTTCTCCTGTCCTTCTTGCTGCTTCTGGAGAAGAACGATTTACCGCCAGAGGACTGACGGGATTTGCTGTCGGCGGCTGACATGTTGGTGGGAGGGAACCGTTCGATGGTATGTTTCGATCAGTTGCTTGCCTGCTATGCAAAAACTTATGGGGCCCTAGTCCTTGCCGGCCTGGCCTTGCCTTGCCTTGCCTTCCCTTGATCGTCCAGCTGTGATGCGCCTGAGTGATGTAGAGTTGTCCAATGTCTCACGTCCTGGTGCTTTGCATTATGCCTCCTCAACGTTGAGCGGGAGGGTCGTCGGGTCTTTTCGAGAGGCGGTGATAGGACAGCCGGCGTCGTCAGGGAGGTGCTGCATGGAAAGATCGGTTAGCATGAGGTTCTTGAAGTCTGCGACGTGCAGAGAATCAAAGGTGGGAAGGTGAAGGGGGGTGGTGGCTCTTTC
This sequence comes from Deltaproteobacteria bacterium, assembly GCA_002685535.1. Lineage (GTDB taxonomy): Bacteria > SAR324 > SAR324 > SAR324 > NAC60-12 > Arctic96AD-7. The sequence continues at coordinate 18,508 of NYXK01000053.1, read as the reverse complement.
TTGATAAGAGGACGTTCTTACCCAAGATTTGATGCTTCAACAACAGCCGCTATTCGAGTTGTCACAATGTACGTACCGATCCGTCTAGTCGTCTGCTGCGAAAGCAACGACTTGGATGTAAGATAAATAACGGTCCTACTATGGACAACTGCAAGTCCCCTTCCCTGACGGTGGACGATGTTTAATTCGGTAAAGGGGGGCTGAAACAAATCCCCAGGGCTGCAGTGGCATCAAACACGGACTGAGACCGTGCACACAAGAAACGCAGCGGAATGTGACAGAAGTCGTGACTGGTGAGAGGGCAGAGGGGCAAAGAATGTTTCTTGAAAGACAAGACAGAAAGATAGGTAGGTGCAGACAGGCAGAAAAGCGAGTGTTTTGATGAAAGAGTCGTGAAGTTGACTGTACTGTACTGTAGACGTGTTGTTGCTGTTCGTCAATCAAAACCCCCCTTTCCATTCGAGGCTGTCCTTCCATTCCCCTAAACTTGTAGCCTCACTGACCGTCCTCCCACCCAAAGCCCCGAGCGGACTAGCCCAGCAAGCACCCGCACCCGCCAACTGCAGCTCCGAGAACCCCTGAAGCGAATTCGACGCGAACTGAACTGAACTGAACTGCTGGACTGGTGGTGGGTGCCCAGACCAGAAATAGCATGCAGGGCCTGATCAAGGGACTCGAATGGGGAGACAAGTCTCCGTCGCCGACCACAGAACCACCAACCAGCCAACCAGCCAACCAACCAGCCAACCAACCAACCAACCAACCAACCACAACCAACAAGAAGCATTCAGCCCAACCAACCGCGCGCAACTACTGTACAGTACGCTCATCTGCCCGCCTCCACGACGCCGACTCCCAGTTAAGAAATCGAAGATATATCCTTTCGGGCATTTCTAGCGCTCCTGATTGTTGCTACGCTGCGCTTCTTTCAGTGATCCTAATCTGCGATAATCCAACACCATCAACCGCCAGAGACATCATTGCGCCAATCCTACCCAGCCCGGCCTGATCTGACCTGGATGAACGCCGCGTGGCAGCCACGAGCCTTGGGCATTTCCAAAAGAGCTGGAGACGACGTCTATATACCCCATCCAGCCCCAACTTCCATGCTAGCGGACGACGACGAGGATACAGTGAATATGGGGTTCTTGTCAGTCTTAAAGACTCTGGTTATTCCGGCCATTATTTCTTTAATTCTATACCTGGTGGTATCCTATGTAGTGGTTCCAATATGGAAACGATATAGAGGGAGGTACAGCCAGTATCTCCCATTAGACACAATATCTACACAGACCTCCTCGATACGGCAGAGGATACTAGACGCGATCGCGAGATGGGTATTGCCGTCAGCATGGAGGTCACAGTTTAACAGGGACCAATATACAGTCAGTGCACAGGATGGGTCTGGCAGTGATTTTGATGAGGAGGAAGGAGAAGAGTTATATGAAGTGGACGACAATCGGAGGGAAGCTTTGTCCCTGGATGCCCGGAGAGGGAGAGACGATGATGGCAGACGGCTGAGTCGGGACTTGGAAGAAGGATTCAAAGACGACAGTGATGAGGAGGATGAAGAGAGGCAGGGCAGGACGTCGTCAAGATGAAATGAACAAGGCCGTAGAGCTGCCCCAAGTCACGCCATGATGGTGTCGGGATGAGATGGGGACATGTTTCTTCGACCGTCCATTGCCCTTCCAAACGAATACGCCCAAAACCAGAAAGAGTCATAACATCAAACCAAACAAGCGGCCACCACTAGACCAAGCGATTCAGAATACCCTAGCGAAAATACCAGTTTCCAGTTCCATCTTTTCTACAGTTCCTGAGCATCCAAGTATCCTCCAAACGCCATATTCAAGAGTATGATTCCAGCTCCAACACCCAGGCGCCAGTTCTGCATTTCAATCCAGTGGATAGTCAGTCCAACAAACGACTCAAACCGCCTCTACTGTAGCGTCCGAGCGGAAATCCACCTCACCACTCCTCCCTCCCCTCCATTCTTTCCCTCAGCCCCTGCCTCAAAATCTCCATCTCATTCTTCCACCTTTCCCTCGCCTCCTCTTTTCTCTCCGCACTCGCAATCCCACTTCCACTTCCCTTATACAATCCCCCAAACAACCCTGGCAGGACCCTCAACCCTTCCAACGCCTTTTCCTCAGCTGCCAGCCTTCTCTCCACCCTCCTAACAACCTCCACCATCTCCCTGCTCTCCCTACAAAGCGGACATAGACAAGGCATATCCTCCGCCTTCATAGCCCTCAAACTCAACGCACTTCCACCCTCCCCACCAATATCTACAACCTTATCCACAACTTCATCCACTCCCAGCTCCATAGCTCCTGGAAATGGTTTAGCTGTGGGCTTAGGTATAACGGCATGGCCACACCCAGAATATCGCATCTCGCGGCGACAATTCGGACAATTCTGATTCTGTGAGGATTCAAGCCAGCGCTGTATGCAGATGGATCCGAAGATGTGGGAGCAGGGGAGGAGGGAGGGAGATTCGATGGTGCCGTCCGGACGGGGGGTGTTGAAGGGGGAGTGGCAGATTGTGCAGTCGGAGGGGAAGTGTGGCCATGGTTGTGATCGTGGGTTTAAAAGGGTGACGTTGGAATTGTGTGGCTCGGAAGAGAGTGGTAATGGTTTCAGCGGGGGAGGGTGATGATGCGGAAGTAGTGTTGATGTTGACTCTTGGGGTGAGGTGGCCATGGTTGTCTCTTTGTGTATTTACTTGCGTATGAGTACTTCCAAGAGGATACCGTATAATATTCAGAAAGAGCGAAGACCCTCTATTCAATTCATGTACCAAAGTCAACAAAGCCACTGTCTCCTCAGAATATCACAAAAGAATCCTCCATGAGAACAAACAAGTAAGCGACGACCTCCTCCGTGTTATAGACAAAGCCATCTGACAGACCACGCCGCACACCATCTTTTCCTTCTCCTACCATCCTGTACCATAGTCGCGTTCGCTTCCCAGGACTAGAAACTGGTCTCAATGCAGCGGCATCTGACGTAGATCTTTTTCCTGATCTGTCTCACTCACTCTCTCATGTGCCTTCCTTCCCCTTACCACACCTCGCTTCACTCTTACCTCGACTTCGCAACGAATCGCCACAATCACAACAGAAACCAAAATTCTTTTATCAAAAACCATTTCCGGTTCGAAAGCATCAGAGAATCTCAATCCCCAAACTGCATTGCGAACCGACTTGACTAGCAATTTTTTCAACTATCTTATGAGGTGCACTATCTCAATTTCATCTCACGAAGCAGTCAATAGACTTAATTTGACTTGATAAGAACCAAGGACACTTGACTCTCACCTCCCCATTCGTGCACTCGTCAAGCGCTCCATCACATCACATCAGAACAAGTCTTGCTTACACCCACACCCCTTTCAGCAAATGATGTCAGCAGAACCCGAACCTAGGCGAAGAACTGGTGCGCGCATCACATTACATCACATCACGCTGTCACAGTCAACCCTACACGTTTGGCATGGGATGCGATGCGATTTTTGGGTATAGATGGAGATTTGGTGTGATTAGGTCAGGAGGAATGGGATTGTGGTGAGGGATGTGGCTTTTCGGAGGCAGAGGGTGGTGTCTGCTTCGCTTCGCGTGGGGGTATCAGCTGAGGAAGGCGGGTGTGAGAGGGTTCACGTGCTAGATGAATGAAGTAGCTAGAGGGTTAGATCTTTACTTGGGGACTAGAGGTTGTGGAAACATTGTAGATATAGGTATAGGGAATGCGTTTGTTATGTCAAGCAAATAGAGGCTGGAGAATTTATCTGGTAAGTATGTTTGTCTATGCTCGCTGGTACTGGCTTTGTTTAAGTCTCTTCACTGAGTGCATGGTACTCCACTGACTTCTTTTTCTGCTATCGCTTTGTTAAAAACACTCGTTTATCAACTGGGTCAACGTATCCCAAAGCCATCTCATCTCTTTAATCGTTGAGAGATCTGCTGTCTTTCATTCTTTCTTGGACTTAGAAGATTCGCACAGAATGAGTCCTTCTACCTTGGCTTAAGCGAGTCAACATGGAAAAGTATCCAATTGACTGGAGCTCCACCCAACCTTCCCCGATGTGCAGAAAGCTAAATCCAGGCAATTCCAGCTTCAACATAGCGCGCAGGTCTTCACTGACTTCAGAATCGCACGACGCAGAGCCAAGCTTCTCCCTACTTCAGATCTCGGCGTTAGGATCTCACATCTCACAACACTTTCAAACCACATCTTTCAAACGGCCGCAAGCCCGCTACGTCCGTACGGGATTGCCATTAGAAGCCCGAGCTATACGATTCGCCTCCGATATAAGCATGTATCGAGTTGAAGAATGAACGGTTAGGAAAGCTTGGCTTATGCAGGAGGATTATTAAGCGAGCTGGGTGTTTGCTCTTTTTTGTCGAGGCTTGTGAGGAGAGTTGAGGATCTAAGACAAGCCATTGCTTAAGGTCTTATAAACATTAGGCATTCATTCTTTAGATAAAGGTAGGAAGGGAAATGATGAAAGAGCTGGTCTGTGCCAACTCTGAGCTGAAGCAGCGTGAGTTGTCCTCAAGATCGCATCTAGGTATGAACTCACCAAGTTCAGTTTGAACAGAAGAGACGAGATACCTAAAAGCTTGAGAAGAATGCACAAACAAGGTATTTCAGGTACTAGGACAATAGTCAACTATGCAGAGTCCCTCCAATTGTACTGGTGTACCGGCGCATCGGAAACCTCGAGCAGGCAAAACAAGCATCCCACGAATCACTCCCAAGAATCAACAGCCAGTACCCAAGCCTAATCTAGCATGCAATATCACTCTGCAACTGCGTCCTGCAGGAGCACTGCCAACGATAGATGCTGAGAAAGCCATCCGTCGGCAGGTGGTGCAGGGTCTACCGAAGGGAAGACGTCCGGTGATTCGTAATCGGATTGAATTGTTTTTACCAGACAACATTGGCCATATCTCCCAATCCAGGGAGTTTCCCGCGCGTTCAGTGAATTCGGAGGAGGTTACTGACGCAGATCACTCTGCATACACCGAACAGGGCAACACTTCAACCACCGCCTCTACCATCAGCATCTCTGAAGATGTCTCTGATAGAGATGACTTTTGGTGGGTTTTACCCGCGACAAGTCCAGTGACAATACTTGGAGCAGGAAGAGTCGATCCATTTGGTAATTACCCGATCAGAATAACTAAAACTGTACAATGGCTTCTCGACGAAGGTACGGCGCAAATTTCTCCTTACATCCGCCTCCCAAGCCATGAAACAGTCAAAATAACACACCTCGCAGTCCACACCAACCCCAATCCACTCTTCCGAACTTTTCAAAAAGCATGGCTCCCATCCGCTATCCATGACTCAGCCATGTTCCACCAGCTCCTCGCAAACATTGCGATAAATATATACACGATCCAAGGCCGAGACTCGACGAATGTGATCTCGATGAGGCATCATTCTAGTGCGTTGAGAGATATCAATAGCGTGATAGCTGATCCAGTGAAGGGCATTGGTGACGATGTCGTGAGAAGTGTGGGGACTTTTGTGTGCCATAGTGTAGGTGTTTTTTCAGCCATGGGGGAATTTTGACGCAATGGTCTGATTGGCATTAGGCGTACACAGAGAATTTCATGAGTCTTGATATGCATCTGAGTGGACTCGAGAGAATTGTCCAGCTCAGGGGAGGATGGCATTCCTTCGATCACAACGAGACTTTACGTTGTCAACTGTTCGGGTAAGTGACTTACCAGTTTACTCGTAAATGGCCACTGAGTTCTCCAGCGTGGATCTTGCCGGTGCATGCAGGAGAGATTCGAAAGCTCGATTTCCGCCACCAGACACACTCATCCAAGAAGCTCACAATACCAATCACTCCCCTGCTATTGGAGCCTATGGCATATCCCCCTTCTTGGCTTCCTACATTGGGCTCTATATACAAGATCATCTGCTCGTCAACGCATTCCATGATCTAGGCATCGCCATCGAGTACATTAATCGAAAGTCTAGGCTTGGTGAGCCTTGGGCAGATATCAACTTTTTCGTGTATTGGATCGATCCCATCGTGCATTCTCTGGTGGGGCAGGAATTTCTAGAGGAGGGAAAGCTATTGCAGGAAGCTACTCGGCTTGGACTTCTATTGTTTTTGTCGAAGATACGAAGATATTGTGGTCAGCTGGGAGTATCGACGAGATGTTTCAGTGCCAAGTTGAGGAGCTTAGTGTCTAGGAAGAACGTATCCAACTTCGGTGTGTCAGCGAAGAAGATCCTGCTCTGGGCGCTACTCATGGGCTTGGTAGAGAGCAAGGAGGAGGCGGATCAGAGCTGGTACATTATAAAAGTGGCCGAGATTGCGTATGAGATGGGATTCTGGTCTTGGTCGGAAACATTTGGGTCTGTGAAGGACTGTATCTGGATTCGAGATGTGTTTGATGCCGAGGAAGATAAATTCCGGGATCGTTTTGAGCCTGTGCTTAACAATTTGATCGTTTTGTATCTATCCAAGACATGACATGAAATGAAGACTAAACTTCCTCTGGTATCTATGACAAGCTTGCAAAGTGTCAGATCTAGCAGGCACAAGACATGGCGGGGTGATGTCTACAAGTCTTCTAGATGGCGGCCAGCCCATCCGGCCATTGGGTTCGTAATGATATTTTGGCCAAACTTATTCTCATCAAGGCACTCTAGAAAAAGCGTAACACGGAGCGCCGAGGTATACTGCCTGCGTTATATCATTGGCACATTTCGAGACTTTAGATTTGTGCCGTCCTATCATGTTTCTCAACCAGATCAAAGCCATTCAGCAGGATGTGAGGCTTTCGTACATGATTCTACCATAGATTACGACGTAAATGTTACCGTCGTCTGTATATAAGTGCAATTAACCATGTGCAATTATAAAAGAAGGATGGATGACAGCTGGACGACTTGAGAAGAGGTTCGGAAAATTGGGTCCAGCCAGCTGCACGGGCCAGGCTAAATTGGGTCGCCTTCAAGCTTCTTTGCAGATTTTATTTTCAAGGTCTGCATCCAATCGGCGCTTGAGGCCCCATTCATATTATAACAGCACGTATCCTGTATTGAGTGGTGCATTCGGTGCGGTATTACATTCCAATTGTCAACGAAACAGTGGCCATCGCCTCTTATTGCATTTTACCCCACCCTCGCTTTCACGACTTCATCCAGCAAGACAGAAGGAGATCTGCCAGGAACAAAGATACGCCCAGGCTAATTGTCAAAAGAATTGAGACGATCACCCAATTGTTTTATATCTAGATCTATTCAAAGTCTGGAAAATGGTCACCGACCAAGAATCAGCAGGCTCACAGCTCCCAATTCTCAAGACTAACCCTCGCTTCATCTTCTTCACCGACTTTGACGGCACCATCACACAACAGGACAGCAATGATTTCATGATAGAGGAATTCGGAGTTGGTCCGGCTCATCGAAAGCTGGTATTCGACGACATACTGCATGGTCGGCGTACTTTCCGTGACGGGTTTGAGGAATTATTGGATGGCGTAAAGCTTCCTTGGGAGAAGTGTATTGCTGCCCTGCTAGAAAATATCACTCTGGATGAGGGCTTCCGGGAATTCTATACGTTCGCTCATGCCAACAACATTCCTGTTGTTGTGTTGAGTGGTGGTATGGAACCCATCATCCGTGCTTTATTGGGTCATCTTTTGGGTCAAGAGGAGGCAAGCACGTTGCCAATTCTAAGCAACGATGTTGGGTCACGGCTGGGAAAGACTCTCGAGGATGAAGGCGGTTGGAAAATCATATACCGCGATGACAGCTCGTTTGGCCACGACAAGTCCTTAGCCATCCGGCCATATGCAGCCCTTCCTGATGGAAAGAGACCAGTCTTGTTCTATGCTGGAGATGGAGTGTCAGATCTTTCTGCTGCGAAGGAAACTGATTTACTTTTTGCCAAGGCTGGTAAAGGTTTGTTCAGATCAACAGTTATGGTTGATTGGATACTGACGGTCGACTAGATCTTGTCACCTACTGCGAGAAGGAGAATGTTCCGTACACGACATTTCAAGACTTTTCGGAAATTCTGGCTACTGTAAAAGACATCGTGTCTGGAGAGACAAGTGTGCATGAAGTTGCTAAGCTGAAAATATAGAAGGATAGAAATACGAAGGTATATGGAATGCCACAAACCAGTGTTTGTTTTCGGGGCACGACTTCCATGGTCTTGTACCTTCGCCGCCGTGTTCCAGGGCCCTCTCGCGAAATTCCAGCAGTGGCTGAAAGTCCCAAAACACAACTGCACCGTATTTGCAGGCTAGAGAACTCAAGTTTAATGCGTTCGCACCAAACTTTGTATCGTCTGGTTTATCAAACAGGTAGTCTTCTCTGTTACATATCATATGATTTCGTTCTACTGTTCTATCGTCTCCGAAACGCCCTAGGTGGATATCTCGTTTGGTTCGGTTGTCCTGCTGTCTCCTCACTGGCTGCATTCCCACACCTCCATGGTTCTGCCCAACATGCAATTCAGCTCCTGCAGCCACAGAAATGCACAGCCTAGCTGCCAGCTGGACACTTATTTCTGCTTGGTCTTCGGCACCTGCTCCTTCAAAAAACTCACACGGAGATCAACATTGACCTGGAAAATGTCGCACCTGCGGCAGGGCCGCCTAACATAAAGTCCCTGAATAAGCACCACGATCGACCGGCGACTCGTCTTAGTGCAAAGTATCCTTTCGTCGACAAGATCGTGCAGCTCAGTGAAACAGATAATAGGTAATTCTTCCTCTTTAGACGAAGCCCCTCTAACAATTTCTAGATATCTTCTTCTTGCTGCTAATTTACACAACAAGGTCGCAGCAGAACGGCGGCGATCGCTAGAGCCAGCCAAAAGCAGCGATATTCAACAGCCTGAACGGCCACCTACAGCAGATTGCGCCATAGTCGATTCAGCAAGCAACAAGATTTCGATTCAACGTTTCTGCATAGCAGTAGATGGCTTGAAGTTCCTTCATGCTCTGCAGCAATTGCCGGGAAAAAGAAGTGTACGAATCATCTTCATTATAAATATAATGCAAACCTTATTGGAAAGCCAGTGGTATGGCGACGTCTCGATTATCGATACATTTGGCACCCTGTATGGCTTTCCGCCTCTGTTTTTTGAGCAAATCATATCGAATAGTACACGACTGTCTCAAACAGTCAACGTACTCCGTTGTTCACTTTCATACGGTCGATATGTAGAGGCTTCAAGATTTGAGCGGGAATACTTTGCAATAGATCAAGTCGAGCCCTCTTTTCTTTCGTTGAGTTTCGATGCCGAGATGTACTCTTCGATACGAGCACCAAGAGTCTGGGCGTTTATTTCGAATGGCACAATGGGACACAGCTTTCGGGGCGGCAGGTACAAATTTAATCCCAGGTGTGAAATCTAACAAAAGCCATGCAGTCCTCGCGAGAATAGGCCTTCATCCTGACCATTCTCGGTATCCTCAAGATAGCAACACTTGCTCATGGCCAGACGGGTTCTACCCAGACAGCCCTCTACCAGCGCCCTATGTGTTCGCCTCTCTATTGGATACCATAGGAAGGCCAAGTAAGGCGCATAGTCAATCTGCAAACAAGTCTCCAGTCGAATATCTACTGCCTTTGACAAGAGTAATGGAGATCCAATTTCTCCAGTAGATGATGGAACTACAATAGAACATTCGAAGGATGGAAAGCCAAACAATCAATTGCCTCCAGCAGAGAGAGCCCTGGAATGGCTACTCACGACAAAGACCTAGCTGTAAAACGGTTGCAAGGAAGAGGTACAGTAGAGCAATCCAAGTGATACACCATCGTATCGCTGACTTCGGCGACACCATGTCCTCTCGATCAGAGTCCTAAATCTTAGTCCCGCAGAGTAGCAAATACTTAGATCATTTCATGTCGAAACAACAGCGACTCTTGCAGAAAAGGAGAGATCTCGAGCAACATATTCGAGACGCCATTCAGGTCAACATCGGTAACTTGTCCTTACAAGAATCAAGGAAGTCCATTTAGCAAGCCGATTCCATTGGTATGATATAGTTTCTCGGATTCATCTTCCTCCCCTTGTCTTTAGTCCATGTCTTTCTTTGGAATAAACATCCGACAGATCACAGGAAGTGGCGCGCCGTACAGGACCTTTCTGATCTCGTCGGCGCTCATGTGTGTCTTGGTGATGGCAGTGTGCACATGGCTGTGGCGAAAGTCGAAGAGGGTTTAAGTCGTAGCACTTATCCCTGTGATTATAATAACCTTTCTCGTGCTTGGCCCTCTATGGGTATGATCTTGGTACTCGGGGGCACATGGAAAGTGGTGCGCGGGATGGAAAGTCTGAAGTACGCTACTGGAATATGGCCTTGCCCGTGGCTGATAGGTCTACATATCACACTGTGGAATATCTTAATGCCCTGGCGTCAGCTGGTATGGACGGTCGAAGCGGTGGAGATCGGGTACAGGGAGGAGGATTCCGTCATGTTTATCTTCCGGAATTTCGCTCTGCTGATTATAGACCAGGAGCCTGAAGACCATTTCCAACCAAACATTGAGGACAAAGGGAGGTAGTCTGATTATCACTTTCAAGTATGTCAGCTCGATCTCTCGATACCAATGATGACGCAGGATGGAGCATCATGCCACCCGAGAGCGTTTTATGATGGTAGACAACAAAGAAGTTTCACAATCAATACACTGGGACAACTGGCGCTATTTCAAGCTGTAATGATGCTGCTGGAGAGGATTGAGAGGCCAAGGTGGGTGATTATTACGAGTGCAGCGGGCTCGACCAGGGGCATGGAGCAGGCACTCGTCATCAAGGAGGAACGTGCCGACTTTATCGCAGGACTTGTGAGTCCCCTTGGCATATTCACAAATAAACAAATCAAAGCTACTGACACACAAAAGATCGACAATTCACTCGTGAGAAGTCCTCGAAAAGTTCTTCGATGCTATTCCCTTGGGTCCGCTCGTTGATGATGTGGAGTTGCCGTGGTGCGCTAAGCGAGATCAGTCCTCTGGGGAGGGGTACCTCGAGATGAATCTGCTTATGGATAATCTATGTAAAGAGGAGGAAATAGGTCACGGTATATTTAACTTTATGATAGTGGCAATCTATGATCCATAAAGGCTGCGACATATATCAAATCAAAGCTCCTGACAAAACGAGACCTCACCTCCTTGTGATTTAGCGAGCTCGCTTGCAGAAAATCAACAACACCATACATCAAAGCTACCGGATGTGCCAAACATGACCCGCATCCTGATATCAGGGAGCTTTAAACTTACTCACAAAAATCGTACTGCTTTTCATCTAATATTGCTGCCCGGACTGAGTTATTATAATCCAGCCGATCAAAGTCCTCCGACCAGATCGATACCTCGGCCATCCATATCTCTCTACCCCTCTCTCCGGATCCTTTGCAAACGCCGCCCATGCACCTCTCAAATACCGTCCTACCTCAATTAAATCTCCCGATGGCTTCATCTCCTCGAATGCGTCCACCGCGCCAAACAACGGCACCAACTCCGACGCATGATACGCCCTACTCCTCGGGCTCCTCGTCAAAGCCAGCTCCTCAAAGTCTCCAGAATATCGATATCTCCAAGTCGATAGCCCGGCAAATACACTCACTTTCGCTCTTTCTGCAGACGGACAGGTATATACTTGTAAGTTGAACACGTCCCAGTGTTCATCGGGGAGATAGGCATCAAATGCTGAGCTCATGGCCTTGAGATACCCAGCTTCGTAATCCGTGTTACCGATCAATATTGGGACTTTGATGAACTTGCCTGCTGTAGAGCGAGAATGGCCATCTGAGAATACGAGGATTTCGTCGATGGTGGGCCAGAAGTAGGCGGCTCCAGTGGCGGCGTTAAATTGTGGCATTGCGGAGGTAATGTCTGAGGTGGTTTTGTTGCGCATACATGCCATTAGTGAGATTGAATTGGTGGTATTTTGGCTGCAGTTGAGGGTTGATGTTACGTTGTACCAGCCTTTTGCTGCTGTTTCTTGTGTGTATGCTCCGAGAGAAGTTGTTCCGGATTGGAGGATCATCCCAGAGATGATGGGGTCGGATGTGTATGCGTAACTGTAGAGGTCGATAGATCCACCGCCTGCCGACTGTCCGAAGAGGATTATGCGAGAAGGATCGCCACCAAATGCGTGAATATTGTCGCGGACCCATTCGACTGCTAGACGTCGGTCCATGAGCGCTAGGCTGGCCGGGGAGTGAGGATTCCCTAGAAAGCCGAAGATGTTCATGCGGTAGCTTCCTCTTCGGTAAGTAATGTTGACATGCTGCAGAGAATCACGAAAAGAACTCACTTGGACGATACAAAGACATCATCTTCCTCTTCAACAATGTGCTGCCCGTCAAAAGTCGGATCTGATGAATTGCCAAGCGAGTATCCGCCGCCGTGAATCCACACCATCACTGCCTTGGTCTTCCCTCCAGTCTGTAGCTTTGTCCAGACATTGATCTTAAGACAGTCCTCACTGAATGTATCCCATGGCTGAGACAGTGACTCCAAAACAGCAAGTCCTACAACTGTAAAGTTCTTACCTATGATATTTGGCAGTGCGCCACTACCGAATACCATAATGATTGGACACGATGGACCCTGCAACGCTCAGCACCTTGTAGACATGTAACATGTATTTCAATTCAAGGAATATCTTAAACTTACCAATTTCGTCCCATCGATTCTACCAGACCCAGTGAACTTTTGAGGTGGCGCAAATCGAAGATCACCTACGGGAGATTGCGCGTAGGGAATACCAAGGTATACCGACACTTCTCTCTCGATCGAAGCAGCCTTCCCTCGAACACGAACACTTGTAGTGGTGACTTCCTGGCCCACTTTGAAGTGAGGAGGGTACTTCATTGTCAGAGCTGTAGCGACGAAGCCTCCGAGGTGGAGAAGTTTGATGTGCATTTTTCGATGGATGAGATGAAGATCCAAGGGCCGGAAGTTATGAGACTTACAATTCTTAATCAGACTTGTGGAAACTGCTTGATACTTATGCGAAGCGTGTCTGATAGACGAGGTGAGATTACTTTCCGGGAGCAAAGTAAGCATTCGCGTCCCTGGCAGCCACTGTGCCTACCCACAGCAGACAAAATTGACCCTACTGGGGACGCAATCAAACAACCGCATAAAAGTCAATATTATTTTTGGCGGAGCCATTGTGCTAGCTGGGCGTCAGAGTTGAAGTGCACGTCGTACAATCCCCAAGAAATCATGGAGCGTAAGACGAATGCTTTTGGCAGCTGATCTACTTCTTGGCCTCGCTTTCCATCTCGCATTCAGTGTTGACAACAGGGTACGATCCGAGTCATGATATAATCTTGGCATTTCAAGAATACAGAGCTGCCATGGTCACTAAATTGCATTGGTCTACTCCCCAGTTCTGCTAATTAAGCACATCAGGCACATGCTCCGCTAGCTAAGCCCCAGACAACTGTAAATGGCTTTCAGTGACCTGATACTCATGCAGACATAGGTAAGCCACATCTGATGTCGACCGAAAAATTTCTCTGGGAAACACACCGCTTTTGGCAAGTCATTTGCGGTGCTGTGAATCCACTCTCTCGAGTGCCGAGTATCAGGTGGTGTAAACAGGAGACCTGGACGGTGCCCTGGAAAACAATGATATTTCAGAAGCCGGATGATCAAGGTTTCATGAAGCAGATGTGATTCCTGATCTTGCTGGGGGTTGAGACTGTCAAATACACATGCACCACTCAGATCAAAATCACCTCACGCAGACAGCTATGAGCCCACGATCGGTACCCATGACTACCACCAGTCCCCAATTGCTCTCATTACTGCTCAAGCCATCAATCGATATACTCACAGTCCTTCGATTCAATTGACTTCCACGTCGATCTCTGTGCCAGCAACTTCTGACCACTTGCTTGCGCCGAATACACACCCCAAAGGCCACTGACTGGTCAGAGTGTGAGAAACCGCAGCCACCAGGACGACTTGACCGCTTCTGCCTCTGCATCAACATCTGTGTGCACTTTATGCCAGACACTCGGCAGTGATGTCGCGTGATACTTTGCTCGCAGGGCATCATACAACTTACGGTCATATATGTTCCAAAAGCCTATTTCCGGGTAGTATGTGTTCGCATAAAGCCACTTCATGCCTCCCAACTCCTGCAGCTTGACTTCGAGGTCCTGGGTGAGCTTGATGAAAGATTCCCGGTTAGACGGGCCAAACCCCCAGAGCCAAAGAGGGAAGATATTGAAATAAGCCTGGGTGTATTCGATTAAGGAGTCGACGATCGAATATGGGAGAGCAGCAAGATCTTGAACGACGTATGAAGTCGAAAAGCCACTAGCATGGAGAGCAGTGTGCATTGTTCGAGTATGTAGATAGTCGTCAAGTTACCAACGCGTGATCCAGTTGAACGGCGTGTAGAAGTATTTGAAGGCAGAATAGCCAACCCAAACTTTGGAAGTCAGCCTTGTGCACACATAAATAAAACCTGAGTATTTCTTCCTTCTATATCCGGGCTACTACAAAGAACGAACTTATACTTACATCCACCTCTATCGTAGCGGAATAGATACTCTTCAAGAGGAATGAGTTCAGTAGTAGGACCGCTGTCCTTTGCTTGAGATGCTACCTCTTCCTCGCGAAGGTAGAACCAAGGGTCACTGGCTTTGCTGAAGCTGCGGACAGGGAAATTTGGGTCGGAGTCGTTCGTCATACGACCCGTGATGACCAGACCTCGGTGAAGTGAAAAGAGAATCCCGTCCAAGCAGTCCAGATCAGGACTTGTTGCAAGATGCCCTAACTTTTGTGCTGCTTCAGGCACACTGGAAATGGGATGATATGTCGTCTCGACGTACTTAGTTGCTTCTATCAGTTGCAATTCCACAAGCGTGACGATGCCTAAGCTTCCGACCGCCCCAGCTGCACCCTTAAATAGGTCAGGCCTTTCTTCCTCGGAAGCCTTTACCAAATCCCCATTCGCCAGGATCACATGCACGTAGTTGATCGTCCGATTGAAGAAACCGTGCTTAAATAAGCTGCCTTCGCCAGATGTTCCTGCATAACCACCGCCAACAGTGATGCCTGGAAACTCCATAACAACTGGCGGGACGAGACCGTATTTAAGTGGTTTCGACCAGGCGATCCATCGGTACGTTTGGCTCCACCAGTGCAGTTCTGGCATTGGTATAGACGTTCAGAACATGGTAAAGATGGCCGATCTTAACCACATTACCTCGCCGAGCAAGATAGGCCGGGTGCTGTTGGTAGAGCCGTGAGATATACGGAACGGCTCCTTTCGATCGTAAAAGCCACGAAAATCTGCAGCTATCTTAGCAACGGCCTTGTTGTGTATCCATGATGGGTCGTGCGATGTTGCGGAGATAGAGTGGTGCGTGATATGCTGCAATTTTCAGATCGAGGGATGCTGTTTTCAGGTGGTACAGACAGGGGGCAAAGAGAGTGTGGGCTGAGGTCTCAGCCTCATAAGCTCCCGTCTCTCGTAATCGCCGTGGCTTTAAGGTCAGCGGATGTGAGAACAGAGGTAGCCTCACAATTTGTGACAGTAGTATTGAATTTGACTGGGATGAACGTGATATTCACACCTTATGTATACTTACTTGCTCGCTTAATATCTCAAAAGTCAAAACATTTTCCCAACTTTGAATTCATTCCAGAATCGATTGAGGAAGCTTCTACGGCTTGCTGCGGCACCATTTCTAGGGGAAGGGCTGGTCGGCAGCACAAGTTCTTTTCTTTTCATTTCCCATCCTTTCAAGCTCGAGTTTCGCGCGGCCTGTGAAGCTAGAATTTATGGTGATCCTCTTCAGTGACTGGTCACCCAATATTAGACTCGTGAGGCTCGGTGCTTCAAGGCCAATGGTATTGAACTGCATGCACTTCGAGTTATTGCGGAGTAGTCGGATTTCTTAGGTATTTACACATGAAATGATGTTAGATATAGAATTTGACGTGCTATGTAATACACATATGACTGCTAGTGGCAGAAATCTTGGTGAGTGGTAGGCTGTTCGTCCCGAGGGCGACGAGGCACGATAACAGGTCGTATAGGAGACGCTTCTGATTGATTAAACAGCCTTCTGGCAACCATGTTAGATGTATTTGTTTCTCTCTATGTTCATGATCTTACTTTCCTGTCTACCTCATTTCCAACCTTGCTCACAGACGGCTTGTGTTGCTGCCAACGGAGAAGATATCTACAGCCTTAGTTTATACCCTAGGGAAACTGAGCAGCGCTTTCTACAAGCAGCCTGATTCTGTCTGCGATACTTTGCTTCAGAGTAAGAATACTGGAAATAGCCCACGATCTACTGTCTTTCCCGAGCTGTCTGTTATATTGGAGTCTCCGGCATCGTCTTGGCCTGGTAGCTGCTAACGGGCACTCGCTTCATACTCTAGCCTGAATGAGCAATGCTCGCGCAGAACTCGTCGATCGTTCACAACACAACGACAGAAGATGGAGGCCTCGCGAATGGGTTGGCGCATCAGTGTAATGGTCGAGGTACACTTGACATCATGCAGATTTGCGCCATCACCATTTTCCTTTGCAGCTGGTCCGTCCTGTGCCTGAACATACCCGAATGGACGGCAAGCGGCCGATGGGCATACTTAAAGAATAAGCTTCAGTGGTTGACATTGGCAGTCTTCTTTCCAGAAGTCATAACAGCAATCGGCGCTGAACAATGGGCTTCGGCTCTACAATGCGTTGAAGATATGGAAAAGTTGGGCTATAAGGAATGGACTATCCGGCACGCATTTTTCGCAAACATGGGAGAACTCATGCTAGAAACACCAGACTTCCCTAAATTCCCTGTCGATGGGCAACAACTTGAATACCTCCTACAGAAGAAGTATCTGCCATTTCCCACAGTGGCAGAGAAGCAATTTGGGACAAGAACAAAGCGGATACTTTCGCGCGAACAATAACTCTAGTCCAGATGGGTTGGTTCTGTGCTCGGTGCATCGGTCGTGCGGTTCAGCATCTGGATTTATCGACATTAGAGCTCACTACTCTCACATTCATCTTCTGTACCTCGTGCACCTTCTTCTTCTGGAATCACAAGCCCCTCGATGTAGAGACTTATATCGTCCTCAGAAGCGAGATCACCATCGCGGAGATATTGACGAAAGCAGGTGATGTGGCCAGCAAACCATACTCTCGCACTCCGCTTGACTTTATCAAGCAGCCTCGAAGCAGGACAAATCTCCTCAGTCTCTTCTGGATAGGACTCGATAACCTTTTTTGCATTTCGACATGGAATTCGAGACAAGTCCTATCAGAGCATTCGGCGAGAGCAAAACAAACCCCCCGAAGGGACTTCGGTTCTCTGATGTTTGTTTCGGATTAGTGTTTATTCTTGCATACTTTGGTCTACATCTCGTAGTATGGAATTTTACCTTCCCAACTCCTGTCGAACTTACCTTGTGGAGAAGCGCTAGCCCTATGCTCATTGGTTTACTAGTTTTCTACTTCATTTGTAACGGCACATTTGTAATGTATCCCGGAGGAGTTGCGAAAGTAATGTTTGGAAAGACTGCAGAAACCATTTTTGAGCTGAACAGTGTTGCCCCAATGTGGACCAGGTATGCAAGTAATGGACTGATACTGTTCTTGTATGCTGTCGCAAGAAGCTATATTCTCCTAGAGGGGTTCATTGGTCCCAGATCTCTTCCTCTCAGAGACTACACTAGCGTAGACTGGTCAAACTTCAGACCTCATATCTAGCGAATTGAAAAGAGCAAGTGTTGTTGACAATACCCACCCATGTTTACAAACACACCGGCATCTACAACCCACTAAGCGAGCAGACCATATTGTTTATGTGAAGCGCATGACCACAATATGCTAAATCTGGAGAAGACATCATTTACAAGCATTTAAAGGACAAATATGGGAGGAGATAAGGGGGAAGTAGGTAGATAAATGTATGCATGCATCGCGGCCCCCATCAACAGGTGGGTGGGTATGCTACCAGACTTCTAAACACACATAACAGGTCCAAAGTATATAACAACAAAGCTGCAAGTAGACTGGTATCATAACGCCAATAAATGCAAACAGATATTCCACCCACGCACCCAAATCCACCCTATCATATCATATCGTGCCGAATCGAACCAAACTATGTCGTATCGTAACAATGCAAAGCCCAACGCCATCCAAGCATCATTACAATCATCTAAGGTATCAGGTACCAGGTATCATCAATGCTGCCAATCAGTAGTAAAGCCACTCGCTGCGTCAGTCAAAAATATATATCATAGAAATCCTCCCTCCGCACCAAAAGCGCCAACACTCCCTCTCCACCCACACCTCTTATCGCGATTCTGCGCCGCCATATCACCACCGCGCATACTAATACCCATTTTATTATTCGAATTCGAGCGGTCAAACTCCTCAACGCCGTACTCGCTACTGCCGCGACCACTGCCATCGCGGCCAGAAGTCGAACTGTTGTTTGTTTGGACAAGGAGGAGACTGGATGTA